>NZ_JBWKPQ010000019.1:0-153451 GCF_059418345.1 Variovorax sp. GW821-FHT09B01
CTTTTCTTTGGTTACTTTCTTTTGGCGAAGCAAAAGAAAGTGACTCGCCCGCCGGGGCGAGACCCGGCCAACAGCCTTCATAGGAAACCAACCTCATGAAGAAGCTAACGATGGCCACATTGCCAAGAGACACAAGAGACACCCTCTTCCTCCTGGCAGTCATAGCCCTCATCATCCTCCCCCAGGTAGACCACCTCCCCTGGTGGTGCACCGCCCTCACCACAGCAGTCCTGATCTGGCGCGGCACCCTCGCCGTCCAATCCAAACCCCTCCCCTCCCGCTGGTGGCGCATCGCCCTGCTCGTGGTGACGGTCGCCGCCACCTTCGCCACCCACCGCACCCTGCTGGGCCGCGACGCCGGCGTCACGCTGATCGTGATCCTGCTCGCACTCAAGACGCTCGAGCTGCGCGCGCGCCGCGACGCCTTCGTCGTCTTCTTCCTGGGCTTCTTCGCGATGCTCACGAACTTCTTCTATTCACAGTCGCTCGCCACCGCCATCACGATGCTGCTCGCGCTGCTGGGCCTGCTGACCGCGCTGGTCAACGCCCACATGCCGGTGGGCCGGCCGCCGCTCGCGCAGGCGGCGCGCACCGCGGGATGGATGGCGCTCGCGGGCGCGCCGATCATGTTCGCGCTGTTCCTGCTGTTCCCGCGCTTCGCGCCGCTGTGGGGCACGCCCGGCGACGCGATGGCCGGACGCAGCGGGCTGTCGAACACGATGCGCGTGGGCACCATCGCCGAACTCGCGCTCGACGGGCGCGTGGCGGCACGCATCAAGTTCGACGGCAACCGCGCGCCGCCGCAGAGCCAGCTCTACTTCCGCGGCCCGGTGCTCGCGCAGTTCGACGGCCGCGAATGGACCGCGCTGCCGTCCTGGCGCCGCGGCGCGGGCGGCTCCGAGCTGCGCACCAGCGGCGAGCCGCTGGGCTACGAGGTCACGCTCGAGCCCAGCAACCGCCCGTGGCTGCTGACGCTCGACGCCGCGCCACGCGCGCCCGAACTGCCGGGCTACGAGGTCACGGGCAGTTCGGACCTGCAATGGTTCGTGAACCGGCCACTGTCGGACCTGGTGCGCTACCGCGCCCAGAGCTACACGCGCTTCGAGAGCGGCCCCGCGAACAGCGCGAACACGCTGCGCGCCTACCTCGCGCTGCCGCCCGCATCGAACCCGCGCACCGTGGCGCTCGCGCGCGAGATGCTCGCCGACCCGGCGCTGGCCGGCGCCGCCACGCCCGCACTCGTGCAGGCGGTGCTGCGGCGGCTGCGCACCGGCGGCTACAGCTACACGCTCGAGCCCGGCGTCTACGGCGACAACACGGCCGACGAGTTCTGGTTCGACCGCAAGGAAGGCTTCTGCGAGCACATCGCCTCGGCTTTCGTGGTGCTGATGCGCGGCATGAACGTGCCGGCACGCATCGTCACCGGCTACCAGGGCGGCGAGCTCAACGGCATCGACGGCTACTGGGTGCTGCGCCAGAGCGATGCCCACGCCTGGGCCGAGGTCTGGGAGGCCGGCAAGGGCTGGGTGCGCGTCGATCCCACCGGCGCGGTGGCGCCCGGACGCGTCGGCCAGTCGATGCGCCTCGTGCAGGCGCCGGGTCTGTTCGCGGGCGCCGTCATCGCGATGAGCCCGACCTTCGCGCAGAACCTGCGCGCGACCTGGGAGGCCGTCAACAACGGCTGGAACCAGTGGGTGCTCAACTACACGCAGAGCCGCCAGCTCGACCTGCTGAAGAACATCGGCTTCGAGGCGCCGAGCCTCGAGGACCTGGCCTACGTGCTGCTCTACCTGCTGGTGGGCGCGAGCCTGGTCGGCGCGCTCTGGACGCTGTGGGAACGCAGCCAGCACGATCCCTGGCTGCGCCTGCTCGGCCGTGCGCGCGCGCGGCTCGCGAAGGCCGGCCTCGCGGTGCCCGACACCGCGCCGCCGCGCCAGATGGCGGCACTGGCCGAAGCCTTCTTCGGCATCGATGAAAGCGCACCGCTGCGCGACTGGCTGCTGAAGCTCGAGGCCCAGCGCTATGCACCGGCCGGCCCCGGCACGCCGGCCGCGCTGCGCGCCGAGTTCCGCCGCCTGCCATGGCCCGCGCGCAAGGCCGGGCCCGCGCTGCAACCCGGCTGAACGCAACCACATGTGTCGCCCGCCGGCCCTCGCGCGGCCGGGCGGCACAATTGGCCGATGCGATCCTCCCTTTCCACGCGGCATCAGCCGGTCCGCGCCGCCGCCCTCGCCCTTCTTGCCGCCTGTGCCGCCGGGCTCGCCACGCAGGCCGCGGCCCAGCCCCGCCCCGCGGTCAAGGCCGTGGTCGGCAGCACGCCCTACGCCACGCGCGACGACGCGATGCGCTTCGCCGACGAGGTCGCGGCGCGCCGGGGCCTGGACCGCCAATGGGTGCGCGCCACCATCGGCGGTGCGCGCTTCCTGCCCAACGTGCCGCGGCTGATGCTGCCGGGACCGGTGGGCACGGTGAAGAACTGGCAGGTCTACCGCAGCCGCTTCATCGATGCCACGCGCATCGCCGCGGGCGTACGCTTCTGGCGCGCCAATGCCGACCTGCTGGCGCGCGCCGAGGCCACCTACGGCGTGCCGCCCGAGATCGTCGTGGGCATCGTGGGCGTGGAGACCATCTATGGCCGCAACATGGGCAACTTCCGCGTCATCGACGCGCTCGCCACGCTGGCCTTCGACTTCCCGCAGGGCCATCCGCGCGCGGCCGAGCGGCAGGCCTTCTTCCGCGGCGAGCTCGAGAGCTTCCTGAGCACCGAGAGCCGCACCGCCGACGACCCGATGGTGCCGCTGGGCAGCTACGCGGGCGCGATGGGCATGCCGCAGTTCATGCCGAGCAGCATCGCCAAGTACGCGGTCGACTTCGACGGCGACGGCCGCATCGACCTGGTCAACAACACGGCCGACGTGATCGGCTCGGTGGCCAGCTACTTCAAGGCCTTCGGCTGGCAGCCGGGCATGCCCGCGATCTACCCGGTGCGCTTCGACGAGTCGCGGCTGCGCAAGGACATCCTGCTGGCGCCCGACATCCTGCCGAGCTTCAGCGCCGACAGCTTCGTGGCCGCGGGCGCGGTGCCCGACGGCGAGGGCCAGCGCCATCGCGGCCTGCTCGCGCTGATCGAACTGCAGAACGGCGCCAACGCCGCGCCGACCTACGTGGCGGGCACGCGCAACTTCTACGTGATCACGCGCTACAACTGGAGCAGCTACTACGCGATGTCGGTGCTCGACCTCGGCAACGAGATCAAGGCGGCGATGGGCTATGCGCCGGCGCCGCAGCCGGTACTCGCGCCGGCCCCCGCGCCGCTGCGCTCGCAGCCGAGGCTCGATGCGCAACCGATGCCGCTGCCCCTGCAATCGACGCCGACCGAGCCGACGGCCTCGCAACCGCTGCCGCCCGCCTCCTCGCCGCGGCAACCGATGCCGCTGCCGCAGTGAGGGCCGCGCGATGACACCCCTGTCGAGCGCGGCCCTGCGGGCCAACTGGCACGCCGCTTGGCGCGCGCTCGGCATCGCGCACCCCGCCACGCCCGAGCGCGATGCGCTGTGCGACGAGCTGCAGCGCCGCTACGCCGAGCCGCAGCGCCACTACCACACGCTGCAGCACCTCGGCGAATGCCTGGCCTGGTTCGAGCGCGAGCAGGCCGCCGCGCAACGCCCCGGCGAGGTGGCGCTCGCGCTGTGGTTCCATGACGCGATCTACGACGTGCATGCGCACGACAACGAGGCACGCAGCGCCGCCTGGGCGCTCGAGGCGCTGCGCAGCTTCGAGGCCGGCGAGGACGCGGCGCAGCGCGTGCACGCGCTCGTGATGGCCACGCGCCACGATGCGGTGCCCGAGGGCCGCGATGCCGAATTGCTGATCGACATCGACCTCTCGATCCTCGGCGCCGAGCGCGCGCGCTTCGATGAGTACGAAGAGCAGGTCGGACGGGAATACGCCTTCGTGCCGCTCGAGATCCGCCTGCCGCGCCGGCGCGAGATCCTGCAACGCTTCCTCGACCGCGAGGCGATCTACGCCACGCCGCGCATGCACGCCCTGCTCGAGGCCCGCGCGCGCGAGAACCTGCGCCGGTCGATCGCGGGCTGAACACGCCGCCGGTCTCTCAGGCCGGCAGCAGCCGCCACCATTCCGAGCGCATCGGCAAGGCGCCACCGGCCTCCTCGACCTGGCCCAGCAGCAGGCCATCGGCTCCCGCGCCATGCACCACCAGTCGCAGCAGTTGCTCCGCATCGCGGTTCAGCACGAAGCTGCCGTCGCCGCGCCAGCCCAGGCAGCGGCCGACCTCGGCCAGCGCCAGCGCGGGCTGGCTCTGCATGAAGGTGAAGGGCATGGTGAGCCCCGCATCGAGCTGCTCGAGCCCGGTGCAGGTCGCGGCCCAGGGCCCGCGCCGGCTGCCGACGCGCAGGCGCGCACCGGCGGGCAGCGCGGTTTCGCCGGCCGCGTCGATGCAGCGCAGCGCGCCATGCATCGCGAGCTCGGTCCAGGTGCCGACGCGGCGCGGCCGATAGCCGAGCCGCTGCACGAGCTGCGCGTGCCAGTCGTCCGGTAGGGGATCGGCACCGACATGCGCGACGACGCGCCAGCCCTCGATCATGGCGCGCCCTCCCCCGCATCCTCGAGCACCAGCGCCGCATGGCCGCCACCGAAGCCCAGCACGTTGAACAGCACATGCCGCAGTCCGCGCGGCGCCGAAGCACTCAGCGACAGGCCCAGCGCCTCGTCGGGCGCATGCGTCGCCACCGGCCAGGCGCCGTGCGCGATGCAGCCGGTCAGCAAGGCCAGCTCGGCCGCGCCCGAGGCGCCGAGCGTGTGGCCGATCGCGGTCTTGAACGACACCAGCGGCGGCAGCGGATCGAACAGCGCGCGCAGCGCCTGCGCCTCCACGGCGTCGTTGCCGGGGCTGCCCGCGGCCTGCACCTTGACCAGGTCGATGTCGCGCGGCCGCAGCCCGGCCTGCGCGAGCGCGGCCTCGCACACGGTGCGCACCGCGCCCGCCTCGTTGCCCGCGGGATTGCTGCCGTCGACCCTGTTCGCTCCGCCCGCGATGCGCCAGCGCGCGGGCCGCGTGCGCAGCTGCAGCGCCGCGAAGGCCTCGCCGAGCACCAGCCCGTCGCGCCCGGCGCCGAAGGGCCGCGCGCCATCGGGCGACAGCAGCTGCATCGCGCCGAAGCCCGCCACGGTGAAGCGGTTGTCGGGCTCGGCGCCGAGCACCAGCGCCTCCTCGGCCCCGCCGCCGCGCAGCAAGTCCGAGGCCGCGAGGATCGCGTTGAGCGCCGAGGTGCAGGCCGTCGACACGGTGAAGACCGGGCCGCGCCAGGCGAGCGCGCCGGCCACGATCTCGGCGAAGTCGAGCAGGTCGCCGCCGAGCCGGCGGTCGTCCTTCTCGTGCTCCATGTGGCCGATGTCGAGCGAGGACGAGGCGACGAACAGCGGCGCGTCGCGCGACACCGCGCCGCCCGCGCGATCGGCCTGCGCCACCACCGCGCGCGCGCGCCGGCGCACGCGTTCGTCCCAACCGCCATCGCTCGCCGACAACTGGTAGACGGGCCACTGCGCCTGCGCCGACACGGCCACCGGCACGGGCCGCACGCCGCCCGCGCGCAAGCTGGCGAGCGCCGCGTCCAGGTCGTCGCCCAGCGCGCAGGCCAGCCCCACGCCGCCGAGGTACACATCCCTCATCGCGCGTTCATGCCTTCTGCTCGCGCAGCAGGTGCTCGGCCAGGTGCTCGGCCAGGTGCGCCACCGAGCTCAGCGCGCGGCGCGTCTCCTTGCTGTCGGGCATGCGCACGCCGAAGGCCTGCTGGATCGCCATCGACACCTGCAGCGCATCGAGCGAGTCGAGGTCCAGCCGCGCCTCGGGGCCGAACAGGGCCTCGTCGTCCGACAGGCCGCCGGGCGGCGGCTCCTTCTCGACGGCCTCGAGCACCAGCGTCTTGAGCCGGGCGATGAATTCGGGAGTGACGAGGTTCATGGCGTGCGCCTGCGAAAGAGAAAGACCGCGAGCACGAACATGGCGGCCGCGAACACCACCAGCCGCCCGACCTGCGGCAGCGTGTCGGCCACGCCGCCGCCGCGCAGCAGCACGGTCAGCAGGGCCTCGAGGCCCCAGTTCATCGGCGAGAGTTCGACCAGCCGCTGCATGAAGCCCGGCATCACGAACTTGGGCACCATGATCCCGCCCGCGGCCGCCATCAGCACGTTGACCATCGGCCCGATGGTGGCGGCCTGCGCATGGCTGCGCACCGCGCAGGCCAGCGCCAGCGAGAGGCTCACGGCCGCCAGGCTCACCGCGCCGAGCGCGACCAGCAGCGCGCCCCAGTCGATGCCCGCGAGCGAGAGCGCATCGCCGCCGATCAGCGGCATCAGCCAGATGCCCGCGGCCAGCATCAGCAGCGCTTGCACCGCGTTCACCGCGAGATAGGGCAAGGCCTTCGAGGCCAGCAGCATGGCGCGCGAGACGCCCAGGCTCTGCAGCCGGCCCAGCGCGCCCGAGCCGCGCTCCTGCACCAGCAGGCTCGAGAGCGAGGCCACCACGAAGAACATGCCGAACACCAGCCAGGCCGGCACGTTCTGCTGCACCGAGGTCGGCCGCGGCCCGCTGCTCGCGAAGCGCTCGGCCTGCACCAGCGCCTGGATCGACGCGCCCTGCGCCGGCCCCGCGGTGCCCGGCACCTGCAGCGCGAGCCGCGCCTTGAGCTCGCCCGAGGCGCCGACCAGCTCGGCGCGCAGCGCGTTGTGCAGGTTGCTGTCGATGCCGGGCTCGGTCAGCAGCTGGATGTAGGGGCGTGTCGAGAGCGCCACCGATTCGAGCTCGTCCGACAGCCCCGGCTGCAGCACGATCACGTACTTGAGCTCGCCGCGGCGCAGCCGTGCCTGCCAGTCGGCTCCCAGCGGCTCGGGCGCGCCATGGGCCTTGCGCCACAGCTGCAGCAGCCACTGCGCGGGCGTGCCGTTGTCGCGCACGTCGACCGCGTAGTTCAGCGCGGCCAGTGGCGGGCGGTAGATGTCCTTGAGCGTCAGCGACATCAGCACGATGAAGATCATCGGCATCAGGAACAGCGCGGCCAGGCCGTGCATGTCGCGCCGCAGCGCGAGCAGTTCCTTTTGGATGAGGGCCCAGAGCATCGGTGGTCAGTCCCGCAGCGAGCGGTGGGTGAGCGCCATGAACAGCTGCTCGAGGTCGTGGCGGCCGAACTCGGCATGGCGCACCTCGATGCCCGCAGCCTCGAGCGCGGCCAGCACCGGGGCCGGGCCGGTGCCCGGATGCAGGTGGATGCGCCAGTGCACGCCGCCCTGCTCCACCGTGCCGAAGCGCGAGAGCATCTGCGCATCGAGCCCGTCGGCCGCCAGCGTGAGCAGCATCGCGTTCTTCGACAGCAGTTCCTCGAGCGAGCCCTCGCGCAGCACCCGGCCATGGTCGAGGATCGCCACGCGGTCGGCGATGGCCTCGATCTCCTCCATGTAGTGCGAGGCATAGATCACCGCCGCGCCCGCGTGCGCCAGGCCCTTGATGGCGTCGAGCACGAAGGCGCGCGATTGCGGATCGACGCCGACGGTGGGCTCGTCGAACAGCATCAGCTCGGGTTCGGGCAAGAGCGCGATCGCGAGGTTGAGCCGGCGCTTGAGGCCGCCCGAGAGCCGCTCGGCGCGCGTGCCCGCGAAAGCCTCGAGCTGCGCGAACGCCAGGCAGGCCGCGATGCGCTCGCGCTTGCGCGCGCCCGCGAGCCGGCCCGCGGCGGCGAAGCAGGCCAGGTTCTCGGCCACGGTGAGCATCGGGTAGAAGGCATGGTCCTGCGGCGCCACCGCGATGCGCGTGGGCGCCTGCGCGCGCACCTGCGCGAGCGGCACGCCATCGATGCGGATCTGGCCCGACTGCACCGCGAGCGCGCCCGACAGGTGCGAGATCAGCGTGGTCTTGCCCGCGCCGTTGGGCCCGAGCAGGCCGAGCACGCAGCCGCGCGGCACGGCCAGCGATACCGCGTCGAGCGCGTTCGCCTGGGCGTGGGGGTAGCGGTGGTTCAGCCCCTGCAGTTCGAGCATCAGGACACGGCGGCCTTGAGGTCGCGGAAGAAGCTTTGCTCGCGCTGCGCCTGCTCGCGCAGCAACGCCGCGAGCTTCGCCGGATCGACCGCCTCGCGCCCCTTGACCATGCGCGCGGCCTTGAGCGCGAAGGCGCGCCAGTCGTCGCCGATGGCCGTGAGGCGGTCGGACATCTGCAGCAGCTGCGGCTTGCCGAGCAGCGCGGCGGCCTCCTGCAGGAAGGCCGCGTAGATGAAGCGGAAGCCGGCACCGCCGGTGCCGATCTCCTCCTGCATGCGCACCAGGTGGCCGATGAAGGCCACGGTGCGCGGATCGGCGGGCGCGAGCTTCGCGATGCGGCCGGCCAGGGTGCGCATGCCGCGCACGCCGACGATGGGCACCGGCGCGAGCATGTTGCGCACGGTCTTCAGGATCGCCTTGCGCACCGCGCCCGCGTCGACCGCCTTGCGCTCGATCGCCTGCGGGTAGTACATGAGCCCCTTGGGCGCGAGCACGCCCTTCGCGAAGCGCGCGCGCGCCAGGTCGGCGCTGGCGCAGCGCACCGGTTCCTCGAACACCGGGTCGCTGATCAGGTAGTCGTCGCCCTCCTTGCCGTAGACCAGCAGGTTGTGCGCATTGAAGTGGAAGCGCATGTTGGGCGGGAAGTACGGCAACCAGTAGACCGAGGTCTGCAGGCCCACGAGGTGGCCGTCGGCGAGCAGCGCGTCGAGCCGGCGCTGGCCGTCCTCGGGGCTTCTGAAGGTCTCGAAGCAAAAGCGCGCGGCCATCGGCGCGAGCAGGCCCTTGATCATCGCGCGCGGCGGCATGCGGTAGGAGATCAGCGGCAGGCCCGAGAGCTTGATGAACGGCAGGTAGGCGAACGAGAGGCCCGAGGACAGGCCCAGCGCCATGCTCTCGGTCATCGCGGGCACGCCGTGGTGGCGCATCAGGCTCGAGATCACGCCGCTCTCGCAATGAGCGGCCTGGCTGTGGCGGAAGCCGGCGTCGGCGACCGGTGCGGCGATGGCATTCATGGCAGTTCCTTGAGCGCGGCGACGGACAGGCCCAGCGCCTGCGCATAGCGCGCGAGCTGGTCCCCGGAGAGCGCCGCGAAGTGCCGCGGCTGCAGGTGGCGCCGCACGCGCCATTGCCAGAAGCCGCTGGTCTGCGACAGCAGCGCCACGTCCATGCGGCGGTCGTACATCCAGTATTCGAGCGGCGAGGCCAGGCCCTGCGCCACGCGCTCGCGCGCCGTTGCGGCCTGCGCCACCAGCGTGTCGACCGCGTGGGTGGTGACGATCTCCTCGGCCTCCCAGCCGCGCGAGGTGGTCGTGACCACGCGGCCCTGCGCATCGCGCGCGTACATCAGCTTGGCGTGGCCCGCGAGCGTGGCGTTGCCTTCCTGGGGAACTGCGTCGAGGTCCATGTCAGCGTCTCTCCTTCGCCATCGGCTTCGTGTCAGACGGCTTCGAGGTAGATGAAACCGCTCGAGAAGCGGCCGCTCTCGGGCACGAACATCAGGAGCTTGTGGCCGGGCCGGATGCGGCCCGATCGGAACAGCTCGTCGAGCATGATGTAGGGCGAGGCGGAACCGGTGTTGCCCTTGCGCACCAGGTTGCTGAACCAGCGCTCGCGCGGAATGGCGAAGCCCATCTGCTCGAGGCAGCGCGCCACCGGCGCCACGAAGTAGCTCGACGACAGGTGCGGCAGGAACCAGTCGACGTCATCGGGCCGCAGGCCGCGCTTCTCGACGATGGCCGCGAGCGGCTCGCCGAGCGTGGCGCGCACGATGTTCTCGTTGAGCAGCCGCACGTCCTGCTTGATCGCGAAGGTGGAGTCGCGGTGCCAGTCGCGCGGCGCGGTGCGGGCCCAGCCGGTGAGGCTGCCGTCGGCATTGCGGTCGGCGCCGGCATACATGCACACCGGCAGCTCATGCGCGGCCGACGAGAGATCGATCCACTTGACCTTGAGCGACAGCGGCCCGCGCGGCGCGCGCTCCAGCAGCACCGCGCCCGCGCCGTCCGACAGCATCCAGCGCAGGAAGTCCTTCTCGAACGCGATCTCGGGATTCGTCTCGAGCAGGTCGATGCGGTGCTCGATCTCGGCCTCGAAGCGCGAGCCGCGCATCAGCGGCGAGGCCAGCTCCGAGCCGGTGGCCACGGCGCGCTCGGCATCGCCCGCGCGCACCGAGAGCCAGGCGTGCTTGAGGGCCGTGGCGCCGGCCAGGCAGATGCCCGCGCAGGCCACCACCTCGAGCCGCGGCCAGCCGAGCTCGCCGTGCACCATCACCGCGTGGTTGGGCATCAGCTGGTCGGGCATCGAGGTGCCGGTGACGAGGCAGTCGATGCGCCCCAGCTCCTCGGGCGTGCCCAGGTTGCGGATCGCCGCGGCGGTGAGCTCGGCATTGCTCATGGCCTGCAGGCCGGTCGCGCGGTCGATCGCGTAGTGGCGCGACTGGATGCCGTTGCTGCGCAGGATCAGGCGTCGCGCACGCGACACCCGGTCGCCGACGCGGCCCAGGACTTCTTCGATGTCTTCATTGCTGACCGGAGCAAAAGGCAGGAAGGCGGCGGTACGGGTCAGGAAGACATCAGTCGTCATAGAGATGGGAACGGTCCGTGGCCGAGCCGGAGGGCCACTCGAAATGGGCGGTCATTCTAGTCAGCCACCCTCGCAGCAGAGGGCGCAGCAGCGCCTGCAGCGTGAGGCTCACCGGGACCACGGTGACGATCAGCGCGAGCAGGAACAGCACGTACAGCACCAGCAGCGGCTTGCGCTGCCAGGCCCCGGGACCGCCGGCGGCCATCAAGAGCTTGCCCCAGAGGAAGAAGCTGCGCGTGCCGGCCTTCTCGCTGACCAGGAGCCGCGCATTGGCGTTGACCGCGCCCAGGCCCGCGAGCAGCGGCGCGGTGCCGCGCTCGAGCCCCTGGTGCAGCGCATCGCGCAGCGCACGCCCGAAGCGCACGGTGCGCGCGATCTGGCCCGGCTCGAGGCCCGCGTCGGGCATGCCCCAGAAGCCGCGCTTGCGGCCCCAGACCAGCCAGGCCGGGGTGGTGAAGAAAGTGGCGAGCGTGGGACCCGGATCGGTCAGCACCACGTTGTCGATCAGCCGCGCATCGATGACGGCCAGCAGGCCCTTGAGCTTCTCGTGCGCGAGGTGCCACATGTTGCGGCAGGCGATCACCGTGACCACGGGCTTGCCCCGGAGCAGGCGCGCCGCCACCGGGTGCTTGAGGAAGGCCGTGATCGGCTGCGAGGGCGCGAGGAACCACACCTGGTAGGGCAGGATCACGAGGTCGAAGTCCTCCTCGCCCGTGAGCGCCAGCGGCTGCAGCGCGGGCGGCTTCATGTGCGCGGTCTCGGGGAAGGCGTCGAAGAAGCGGATGAAGCCCCAGGGGAACGGAAAGGGCCGCACCGGCCGCAGCGTCTCCACGTGCACCGCGATCGCCGGGTCGTCGCGCAGCGGCGCCACGATCCGCTCGGCGACGCTGCCGAGCTGGCCGGTCTGCGAATAGTGGATCACGAGCACGCGCTTGGCGGTGGGCGGCGCGACGGCCTCGGAAGGGCTGGACAAGCTGGAATTCACGGGTGGGCGGTTCGAAGGGCCGTCGAATGTACGCGATGCCCCGGCATCGCGCATCTGCCATAGGTCATGCATCGAAAGGATGCGGCCCACCGGCGACGCGCGGCGTACGAGGACTCGTAGGCCCCGGGGCCGCATGCCTGGCGCGCATGCAAAAAGGGACCGCGCCTCGCGGCACGGCCCCTTCCGGTAAGGTTCGGGCAGGGTTCGGGCGATCGTCCCGATCAGCGAACCTTGCCTTCCTTCCAGGCCGTCAGCAGCTTGTTGTAGTCGATGGTCTCGCCCTTGGGCTTCTCGTTGGCCAGCTTCTTCCACGGCGCGTGGTCGTCGCTCAGGTACTTGGCCGGGTCGCCCTTGGGATTGAGCTTGGGCGCGCACTTGGCCATGCCGGCGCGCTCGAGGCGGGCCATCACGTTGTCCATCTCGTCGGCCAGGTTGTCCATCGCCTTCTGCGGGGTCTTCTCGCCGGTCACGGCCTCGGCCACGTTCTTCCACCACAGCTGCGCGAGCTTCGGATAGTCGGGCACGTTGGTGCCGGTCGGGGTCCAGGCCACGCGCGCCGGACTGCGGTAGAACTCGATCAGGCCGCCGTACTTGTTGGCGTTCTGCGTGAAGTAGTCCGAGCGGATGTCGCTGTCGCGGATGAAGGTCAGGCCGGTGATCGACTTCTTCAGCGAGGTCGTCTTGGCGGTGATGAACTGCGCGTAGAGCCAGGCCGCGGCCGTCTTGTTGGCGTCGTGGCCCTTGAAGAAGGTCCACGAGCCCACGTCCTGGTAGCCGTTCTGCATGCCCTGCTTCCAGTACGGGCCGTTCGGGCCGGGGGCCATGCGCCACTTGGGCGAGCCGTCCTCGTTGACGACCGGCAAGCCCTTCTTGGTCATGTCGGCGGTGAAGGCCGTGTACCAGAAGATCTGCTGCGCGATCTGGCCCTGCGCCGGCACCGGACCCGACTCGCCGAAGGTCATGCCCATGGCTTCCTTGGGCGCGTACTTCTTCATCCAGTCGATGTACTTGGTGAGCGCGTAGACCGCGGCCGGCGAATTGGTCGCACCGCCGCGCGAAACGGATGCACCGGTCGGCGTGCACTTGTCGGCCGCCACGCGGATGCCCCATTCGTCGATCGGCATGCCGTTCGGGATGCCCTTGTCGGCCGCGCCGGCCATCGACAGCCAGGCATCGGTGAAGCGCCAGCCCAGCGACGGGTCCTTCTTGCCGTAGTCCATGTGGCCATAGATCGGCTTGCCGTCGATGGTCTTCACGTCGGTGCTGAAGAACTCGGCGATGTCTTCATAAGCGCTCCAGTTCAGCGGCACGCCCAGGTCGTAGCCGTACTTGGCCTTGAACTTGTCCTGCAGGTCCTTGCGCGCGAACAGGTCGGCGCGGAACCAGTAGAGGTTGGCGAACTGCTGGTCGGGCAGTTGGTAGAGCTGGCCGTCGGGCGCGGTCGTGAAGCTGGTGCCGATGAAGTCCTTGAGGTCGAGGCCGGGGTTGGTGAACTCCTTGCCCGCGCCGCCCATGTACTCGGTCAGCGACATGATCTTGCCGTAGCGGTAGTGGGTGCCGATCAGGTCAGAGTCGGAGACCCAGCCGTCGTAGATCGACTTGCCCGACTGCATCGAGGTCTGCAGCTTCTCGACCACGTCGCCTTCCTGGATCAGGTCGTGCTTGACCTTGATGCCGGTGATCTCCTCGAAGGCCTTGGCCAGCGTCTTCGATTCGTATTCATGGGTGGTCAGCGTTTCGGAAACGACCGACACCTCCTTCACGCCCTTGGCCTGCAGCTTCTTCGCGGCCTCGATGAACCACTTCATTTCCTCCATCTGCTTGTCCTTGGACAAGGTCGAAGGCTGGAACTCGCTGTCGATCCATTTCTTGGCTTCGGCCTCCCCGGCCGACGCACCGTGCGCGGCGAACATCGCAGCCGCCAACGCCAACGCTGTGTAGCGCATCTTCATGAACGTGTCTCCTCGGTTGATTGCTTCCCCGGCTTTGTCGATCGCGGCTCCGGGGAGGCGGAGAGCCGGATTCGTTGTGGAAAGAAGAAGGCGTGTCGCGTTCAGCCCTTGCGCAGGATCAGCGCGAGCAGCGCCATCGACAGCACGAAGCTGATCCAGACCGAGGGCTCGGCCTCGAGGCTGAACCAGGCCTGGAACTTGTCGGCCAGGCCGACGAAGGCCAGGTTGACGTAGGCGGCCGACAGCAGCCCGATGAACAGCCGGTCGCCGCGCGTGGTGGCGATCGGCAGCCAGCCGCGGCGCAGCGTGGTCGGCGACTTGAGCTCCCACACCGTCATGCCGGCCAGCATGAGCACGATGCAGATGAAGAAAACGGCCACCGGGGTGGTCCAGACCATCCAGTCGAACATCTCTGTTGTCTCCTCAGACGCGGCCCATCGCGAAACCCTTCGCGATGTAGTGGCGCACGAACCAGATCACGATCGCGCCCGGCACGATGGTCAGCACGCCGGCCGCCGCCAGGGTCGCCCAGTCCATGCCCGAGGCGCTCACGGTGCGCGTCATCGTCGCCACGATCGGCTTGGCGTTCACGCTCGTGAGCGTGCGCGCCAGCAGCAGCTCGACCCAGCTGAACATGAAGCAGAAGAAGGCCGCCACGCCCACGCCGGCCTTGATCAGCGGCAGGAAGATGGTGAGGAAGAAACGCGGGAACGAGTAGCCGTCGATGTAGGCCGTCTCGTCGATCTCGCGCGGTATGCCGCTCATGAAGCCTTCGAGGATCCAGACCGCGAGCGGCACGTTGAACAGCAGGTGCGCGAGCGCCACGCCCAGGTGCGTGTCCATCAGGCCGACCGTGCTGTAGAGCTGGAAGAAGGGCAGCAGGAACACCGCGGGCGGCGTCATGCGGTTCGTCAGCAGCCAGAAGAACACGTGCTTGTCGCCGAGGAACGAGTAGCGCGAGAAGGCATAGGCCGCCGGCAGCGCCACGGTCAGCGAGATCACCGTGTTGATCGCCACGTAGATCAGGCTGTTGATGTAGCCCGAGTACCAGGACTCGTCGGTGAAGATGCGCGCGTAGTTGGCCCAGGTGAGCTGCTGCGGGAAGAACGAGAAGCTCGAGAGGATCTCCTCGTTCGTCTTGAAGCTCATGTTGATCATCCAGTAGATGGGCAACAGCGCGAACAGGATGTACAGCACCAGAAAGATGCTGCGCTTGTGGAACCGCTTGTCGTTCATTGCTCTTTCTCCACCTCTTGCGTACCCACCCGCTGCATCCAGTTGTAGAGCACGAAGCACAGCAGCAGGATGATGAGGAAATAGATCAGCGAGAACGCCGCCGCCGGACCCAGGTCGAACTGGCCCACGGCCTTCTGCGTCAGGTACTGGCTCAGGAAGGTGGTGGCATTGCCCGGCCCGCCGCCCGTCAGCACGAAGGGCTCGGTGTAGATCATGAAGCTGTCCATGAAGCGCAGCAGCACCGCGATCATCAGCACGCCGCGCATCTTGGGCAGCTGGATGTAGCGGAACACCGCGAACTTGCTGGCGCCGTCGATGCGCGCGGCCTGGTAGTAGGCGTCGGGGATCGAGCGCAGGCCGGCATAGCACAGCAGCGCCACCAGCGGCGTCCAGTGCCAGACGTCCATCACCAGCACCGTGAGCCAGGCGTCGGTGGCGCTGCCGGTGTAGTTGTAGTCCACGCCGAGCTTCTGCAGCGCGTGGCCCAGCAGGCCGATGTCAGCGCGGCCGTAGATCTGCCAGATGGTGCCGACCACGTTCCACGGAATCAGCAGCGAGAGCGCCACCACCACCAGCACGGCCGAGGACTTCCAGCCCTTGGCCGGCATCGACAGCGCGAGCGCGATGCCCAGCGGGATCTCGACCAGCAGCACCGCGAGCGAGAAGCCGAGCTGGCGCCACAGCGCCTGGTGCAGCTCGTCGTCGCGCATCACGGCGGCGAACCACTCGGTGCCGACGAAGACGCGGCGCTCGGGCGAGATGATGTCCTGCACCGAGTAGTTCACCACCGTCATCAGCGGCACGATGGCCGAGAAGGCGACGCAGATCAGCACTGGCAGCACGAGCCACCAGGCCTTCTGGTTGATGGGCTTGTTGGTGGCGTTCATGCGACCAGCTCCTCGTCCTTGTAGTAGCAGGTGTGCGCATCCAGCACGCGCAGCCACACGGTGTCGCCCACCGCGGGCGGCTGCTCGTCGGGATGCAGGCGCACCTTGAGCGGGCTGCCGTCGCCGCCCTCGGTACGGGCGCTCACCATCGTGTAGGTGCCCACGTCCTGCACCTGCGCCACCGTCGCGGGCACGGCGCCGCCGGCACCGGCCGGGGCCAGCCGCAGGTACTCCGGGCGGATGCCGATCTTGAGTTCGCCCGCCGGCAGTTCGCGCGTGGGCACCAGCGGCGTGCCCGCCACCTCGATGGTGCCGTTGGCGCTGCGGGCCGCGAGGAAGTTCATGCCCGGCGAGCCGATGAAGTGGCCGACGAAGGTGTGGGCCGGGCGCTCGAACAGCGCGTCGGCGCTGCCCACCTGCACCGCCTTGCCACGCGTCATCACCACCACCTCCTCGGCGAAGGTCAGCGCCTCGACCTGGTCGTGCGTGACGTAGATCAGCGTGAGCTTGAGTTCGCGGTGGATCTGCTTGAGCTTGCGCCGCAGCTGCCACTTGAGGTGCGGGTCAATCACGGTCAGCGGCTCGTCGAACAGCACCGCCGACACGTCGCTGCGCACCAGGCCGCGGCCCAGCGAGATCTTCTGCTTGGCATCGGCCGCGAGGCCCGCCGCGCGCTGGTTGAGCTGGCCGCTCATGTCGAGCATCTCGGCGATCTCGCCGACGCGCTTCCTGATCTGGTCGGCCGGCATCTTGCGGTTGCGCAGCGGGAACGCGAGGTTCTCGGCCACGGTCATCGTGTCGTAGATCACCGGGAACTGGAACACCTGCGCGATGTTGCGTTCCTGCGGCGTGGCCTGCGTCACGTCGCGGCCGTCGAACTTGACCGTGCCCTGCGAGGGCACGAGCAGGCCCGAGACGATGTTCAGCATGGTGGTCTTGCCGCAGCCCGAGGGGCCGAGCAAGGCGTAGGCGCCGCCGTCGCGAAAGCTCATCTTGAGCGGCAGCAGCGCATAGTCGCTGTCCTGCGTCGGGTTCGGGCGGTAGGCGTGGGCCAGGTCGAGGTCGATGCGGGCCATCTCAGTTTCCTTTGCGCCATGCCGGCGCGCGCGCCAGCTTCTCGCCGGCATCGAACACATAGGCCCGCGCCGCGCTGAAGTACAGCGTGATCGAGGCCCCCAGCTCGAAGCGGTGCACGCCGGTGAGCTGCGCCACCAGTTCGCCGACCGCGGTCTCCACGTGCACGAAGGTGTCGGAGCCCGAGATCTCGGCCAGCTCCACGGTGCCGGGCAGCGCGATGTCGCCCTCGCCCGCTTCCACGTCGAGCGCGCTCGCGCGCAGCCCGATGGTGACCGTGCCCGCCACCGACTCGGGCAGCGCGAGCGCCAGCGCCGGCCCGCGCGCCAGTTGCACGCTGCCCGCGGCGGCGGTGCCGGCCAGCAGGTTCATCGGCGGATCGCTGAAGGCGCGCGCCACGCGCAGCGACTGCGGCGCATGGAACACCTCGGCGGTCGGGCCGTACTGCAGCAGCTCGCCGGCATCCATCACCGCGGTGTGGCCGCCGAGCAGCAGCGCCTCGCCGGGCTCGGTGGTGGCGTAGATCACGGTCGAGTCGCCGGCCGCGAACAGTTGCGTGAGTTCCTCGCGCAGGCCTTCGCGCAGCTTGTAGTCGAGGTTCACCAGCGGCTCGTCGAGCAGCATCAGCGGTGCGTTCTTGGCCAGCGCGCGTGCCAACGCCACGCGCTGCTGCTGGCCACCCGAGAGCTCCTGCGGATAGCGGTCGAGGAACATGCCGATGGACAGCTTGTCGGCCAGCGCGCGCACGCGCGCGTCGATGTTCGATTCGCCGCGCAGCTTGAGCGGCGAGGCGATGTTGTCGGCCACCTTCAGCGAGGGATAGTTGATGAACTGCTGGTAGACCATCGCCACGTTGCGTTCGCGCACCGGCATGCCGGTGACGTCCTGGCCGTCGACCAGCACGCGGCCCTCGGTGGGCGTGTCGAGGCCGGCCATCAGCCGCATCAGGCTGGTCTTGCCGGCCTGCGTGGCGCCGAGCAGCACGGTCACCGCGCCGCTCTTCGGCGCGATGCTCTGCTCGTAGAGCCAGGTTTGCGCGCCGACCTTCTTGGTCACGCGCTCCAGTGACAGCTGCATCAGCCTTCCCTCCCTTGCATGTCCAGAATCTCGCGCTGCGCATCCAGCCAGTCGGCCACCTGCCGGCGCTGCTGCGGCGTGTAGCGCAGCCCGAGCTTGGAGCGGCGCCACAGCACGTCGTCGGCGCTCACCACCCATTCGTCGCGCTGCAGGAAGCGCAGCTCGCGCTCGTGCAGGCCGGGCGCCACCTCGGCGCCGAGGTCGGCCATCGATGCCGCATCGCCGAGCAGCTCGCCGATGCGCGCGCCGTAGGCACGCGCGAGCCGGCGCGCGAGCTTGGCGTCGAGCCAGCCGTAGCGCTGCTGCACGGCGGCCAGGAAGCGTTCGAAATCGCCGTCGGGCCGCTGCGCCGCGCCGATCCAGGCCGACAGGTCACCGCCCGCGAGGAAGGCGCCCTCGGTCCAGGCCGGGCGCTGGCTGTTCGGCTGGCCCAGCATGCGGCCGACCTCGTCGGCGGCGTCCTCGGCCAGCTTGCGGAAGGTGGTGATCTTGCC
This sequence comes from Variovorax sp. GW821-FHT09B01, assembly GCF_059418345.1. NCBI lineage: Bacteria > Pseudomonadati > Pseudomonadota > Betaproteobacteria > Burkholderiales > Comamonadaceae > Variovorax > Variovorax sp. GW821-FHT09B01. The sequence goes on from NZ_JBWKPQ010000019.1 coordinate 18,338, forward strand.
GCCCCACACCGACAGCAGCGGCGCGGCGGCGGTGTTCGACTCGAGCATGTAGTCGCGCGTGACCGCCGACGGATCGCCCGAGGCATCGTCGAGCAGCGGGCGCACGCCCGAGTAGGTCCACACCACGTCGCTCGGCGCGATCGGCTGCTCGAAATAGCGGCTGGCCTGGGTGCAGAGGTACTCGACCTCCTCGTCGGCGATGCGCGCCGCGCCCGGATCGTCGCCATGCAGCTCGATGTCGGTGGTGCCGATCAGCGTGAAGTCGTCCTGGTAGGGGATCGCGAAGATGATCCGCTTGTCGGGGTTCTGGAAGATGTAGGCGTGGTCGTGCGCGAACACGCGCGGCACCACGATGTGGCTGCCCTTCACGAGCCGCAGGCTCTTGGTGGCCAGCGCCTCGCCGTTGGAGGGCTTCGCCACGCCGCGCAGGAAGGATTCGGCCCAGGGCCCGGCGGCATTCACGACCGCGCGGGCGCGCACCGTGCGGTGCGTGCCGTCGGGGCCCTCGAGCACCGCGGTCCAGCCGTCGGCCTCGCGCCGCGCATGCACGCAGCGGGTGCGCGTGAGCACCTCGGCGCCGCGTGTGCGCGCATCGAGCGCGTTGAGCACCACCAGCCGCGCGTCGTCGACCCAGCCGTCCGAATAGACGAAGCCGCGCTTGAACTGCGGCTTGAGCGGCGCGCCCGCGGCATGGGTGCGCAGGTCCACGCCGCGCGAGGCCGGCAGTACCTCGCGTTTGGCGAGGTGGTCGTAGAGAAACAGGCCGATGCGGATCATCCAGGCCGGGCGCATCGAGGGGTCGTGCGGCATCACGAAGCGCAGCGGCCACATGATGTGCGGCGCGCTCTTGAGCAGCACCTCGCGCTCCTGCAGCGCCTTGCGCACCAGCGAGAACTCGTAGTACTCGAGGTAGCGCAGCCCGCCGTGGATCAGCTTGGTCGACGACGAGGAGGTATGGGAAGCGAGATCGTCCTTCTCGCACAGCACCACGCGCCAGCCGCGGCCCGCGAGATCGCGCGCGATGCCGCAGCCGTTGATGCCGCCGCCGACGATCAGCACATCGCAGTCGGTGGCCGGTGCCGGCGGATTCTGGGAGAGATCGCTCACTGGAATGCCACCCGTCCTTTCGCCCGTCTCTTGTTGTTTCGATGCGTGACCAAAGTCACCGAAGGCGGCCATTGTATTTTCGGTTTTTTTCATTTGAGTTCCTTATGGCGCGATTTTCCTCCGAGTTTTCCCTTAGAGATGTTCGTTTTTTTTCGTTCTATAAAGTGACGCGCCCAACGCCGGGTCACCGGCCACCCCGTGTTTTTTTGCGTACTCTCGGCTTACTTTCATTCGTTTTCGCCCCCACTCAGTGAATTCCAACCCTCGCCAGATCAATCTCCTCGACACCGTGCGCGCGCGCGGCTCGGTCACGGTCGAACAGCTCGCCGACATGCTCGGCGTGACCCTGCAGACCGTGCGGCGCGACGTGCAGCGGCTGGCCGACGAAGGCCTACTGACCCGCTTCCACGGCGGCGTGCGCGTGCCGAGCTCGACCACCGAGAACATCGGCTACCAGCAGCGCGAGACGCTGCATGCCGACGGCAAGGCGCGCATCGCGCGGCGCGTGGCCGAACTGGTGCCGAACGACTGCTCGCTGATCCTCAACATCGGCACCACGACCGAGGCGATCGCGAAGGCGCTGATGCGCCACAGCGGCCTGCGCGTGATCACCAACAACCTGAACGTGGCGACCATCCTGAGCGGCAACAGCCAGTGCGAGGTGATCGTGGCGGGCGGCTCGGTGCGCGCGCGCGACCGCGCCGTGGTGGGCGAGGCCACGATCGATTTCATCCGGCAGTTCAAGGTCGACATCGCGCTGATCGGCGTGTCGAGCATCGAGTCCGACGGCTCGCTGCGCGACTTCGACCTGCGCGAGGTGAAGGTGGCGCAGACCATCATCGCGCAGGCGCGCGAGGTCTGGCTCGCGGCCGACGCGAGCAAGTTCAACCGCCCCGCGATGATCCAGCTCGGTACCCTGTCTCAGATCGACCGCCTCTTCACCGATGCGGAACCGCCCGATCCCTTCCCGACGCTGCTGCGCGACGCGCAGGTGCGGCTCGAGATCGCCCGGCCCCATCAGACCCCGAAGGAATGACTCCCGCATGACGACCACCTACCTGCTCGCCCTCGACCAGGGCACCTCCAGCTCGCGCAGCATCGTGTTCGACCGCGGCGGCCACGTGGTGGCCATCGCGCAGAAGGAACTCAAACAGATCTATCCGCAGCCGGGCTGGGTCGAGCACGACCCGCTCGAGATCTGGGACAGCCAGCTCGCGACCGCGCGCGAGGTCATCGCCAAGGCGAAGCTGCGGCCCGAGGACATCCATGCCATCGGCATCACCAACCAGCGCGAGACCACCGTGCTGTGGAACCGCAAGACGGGCAAGCCGGTGCATCACGCGATCGTGTGGCAGGACCGGCGCGCCGAGCCGCTGTGCGCGCAGCTGCGCGAGGAGGGCCTGGCCGACACCATCCGCGAGAAGACCGGCCTCGTGATCGATGCCTACTTCTCGGGCACCAAGCTGCGCTGGCTGCTCGACAACGTGCCCGGCGCGCGCGAACAGGCCGAGCGCGGCGAGCTCGCCTTCGGCACCATCGACAGCTGGCTGATGTGGCAGCTCACGGGCGGACGCAAGCACGTGACCGACGTGAGCAATGCCTCGCGCACCATGCTGTTCAACGTGCACAGCAACCAGTGGGATGCCGAGCTGCTGGCGGCGCTACGCATCCCCGCCGCGCTGATGCCGGCGGTGCAACCCTCGGCCTCGCACTTCGTCGACACCGACGCCGCGCTGCTGGGCCGCTCGCTGCCGGTGGGCGGCGTGGCCGGCGACCAGCAGAGCGCGCTGTTCGGCCAGGCCTGCTTCGAGGCCGGCATGGCCAAGAACACCTACGGCACCGGCTGCTTCCTGCTGATGCACACGGGCGAGGCCTTTCAGCCCTCGAGCAACGGCCTGCTCGTGACCAGCGCGGCGCAGACCGGCACGCAGCCGCAGTACGCGATGGAAGGCAGCGTGTTCGTGGGCGGCGCCGTGGTGCAGTGGCTGCGCGACGGCCTCAAGGCGATCAAGGGCAGCGCCGAGGTGCAGTCGCTGGCCGAGAGCGTGCCCGACGCGGGCGGCGTGATGATGGTGCCGGCCTTCACCGGCCTGGGCGCGCCCTACTGGAACGCCGACGCGCGCGGCACCATCACCGGCCTCACGCGCGGCACCACCGTGGCCCACATCGCGCGCGCCGCGCTCGAGAGCATTGCCTATCAAAGCGCCGCGCTGCTGCAAGCCATGAGCCGCGACGCGGTGGCCGCGGGCGGCAAGCCGGTGGCCGAGCTGCGCGTCGATGGCGGCGCCAGCGTGAACGACCTGCTGATGCAGTTCCAGGCCGACCTGCTGGGCATCCCGGTGGTGCGGCCCGAGGTGGTCGAGACCACCGCGCTCGGCGCGGCCTACCTCGCGGGACTGTCGACCGGCGTCTACGGCGACGTCGGCCAGCTCTCCAAGCTGTGGAAGGTGGAGCGCCGCTTCATGCCCACCATGGGCCGCGCGCAGGCCGAGGAATCGATGGCGCGCTGGGAGCGCGCGGTGCGCCAGGCCACGCAGGCCTGAGCGCCTGGGCCGGGCCTACCAGCCCCAGGTGAGGCTGGTCGCCACCCAGCCGACCGCGCCGCCCTCGTGGCGCACCTTGGTCCACTTGCCGCGCCGCTCAAGCGTGCGCAGCACGTCGCCGTAGCCGGCCTTCTTCACGATCGGGCTGCGCGCGCCCGGCGCGCGCCGCAGGTTCGCCACCTGCGCCTTCACCACGCGGTGCGGCACCTTGTTGGTCATCGAGCGGTAGACCCAGGCGCGGTCGCCCTCGAAGTCGCGCACCTGCAGCCAGTCGCCCCTGCGCTGGAGCACCTGGAACGGATAGCCGTGCGTCACGGTCCAGTGCGCGGGGTTGCCCACGCCCGGGCCGCTGCGCAGATTGAGCGTCTTGACCGCGGAACTGACCATCTCGCGCGCCCATGCGGCCGGGGCCGAGACGAGCAGCAGGGTCATGACGAGGAGGAGTGCGGGCAGTCGGCTGAATCCGTTCATGGAGGAGGGTTTCCTTTCTCGAGCGCAAGGGTTTTCCAGAGGGCCGGCGAGGCCGGCGCGAGCCTTTCTGGGCCGCGTGCGCCGCAGAAGTTCCGCGACCGATCGATGGCTGGTCGATACTTGCGCGATGCCTCCGCCTCCCAGGAATCATCGAAACGACCGTGCGCGGCGAGTGCCGCGCCCCCTTGCATGGGCCGCCACGGCCGCGCTGCTCGCCCTCGGCCTGCTCGTGTCGGGCTGCACCGACGGCTACCCGAGCGAGGATGCGCCGAACGTGCGCCACATGACGGGCGACCAGCACCTGCGCGCCCTCAACGGCTACCTCGCGCTCGGCGCGACCGCGAGCGGCACCGTGCACCGCAAGCTCGTGAGCCAGGACGACTGCCACGTGGTGCTCAAGAAGCGCCGCGAGGCCGGCCAGGTCCAGCGCATCGTGATCCCGCTGCTCGAGACCAGCGTGGAGATCGCCACCCAGCCCACCGGCAGCGGCCTGCGCGTGAAGCTCGCGCAGCACCTGGAAGACGGCGAGCGCGAGGTCCGGCTCAAGCTCGACCTCGATCGCTGGATCGATGCGGTCGCCTGGCGCTCGCACTTCCAGCAATTGCAGATGAACTGCCGCGAGATCAGCGAGGGCGCCGCGGCCGCGTAGCCTTCCTCGGGGACGGGCGAAGTCCTCGCGGGCGGCGGGGGCACTGCCGGCGACGCCGGCGCGGAGCGGCAGAATCCGCCCGCGACCCATCCTTCGTCTGCCCCGCTTGACCCCGCCGCCCGCCCAAGCCCCCGACCTGCTCCAGGCGCCGGCCATTCCCTCCCCCGATACCGCGCGCAGCAACGGCCTGCTCGCCTGCGGCGTGGTGGCGGCCACCCTGCTCGCGGTGATCGTGCTCGGCCACGACGGGCGTCGCATCGCGCAGCTCGCGGTGCTGGCGCTGCCGATGGTGCTGTGGCTGGCCTGGCCGGTGCGCAGCGCGCGCGTGCGCCGCTGGCGCACCGTGCTGGCCTGCGCCTGGACCCTGGCCTTCGCCTTCGACGGCGCCTTGCGCGCCTACCTGCTCGACACCTACCAGGCCGCGCCCGACGGCGCCATGGTGCTGAGCGCCGCGGCCAACACCAATGCGCGCGAGAGCGGCGAGTACCTGCAGATGCACTGGCGCTCGGCGCTGCTGTGGAGCGGCGCGGCGGCCGCGGCCGCCCTGCTGGTGGCGGCCTTCGCGCGGCGCGGTGCCGCCGCGGCGAACGACGGCCCGCGCACGCGCCCGCCGGCCTGGGCCACGGCGCTGATCGCCGTGCTGCTGCTGGTCGCCTGCGTCGGCTATGCCAGCAAGCCCTGGCGCCGGCTGCACCCGGTGGCCTTCTGGTCGCAGTGGGCGCAGTCGGTGCATGCGCTGCGCGGCCTCTGGGCCGACCAGGAACGCACGCGCAAGCAGATGCTCGCGCGCGCCAAGGCCATCGCGCCCGTGGTCGAGCGCGCGGGTCCGTCGACCGTGGTGCTGGTAATCACCGACAGCATCAACCGCGACAACATGGGGCTCTACGGCTATGGCCGCCCGACCACGCCGCGCCTGCTGGCCCACAAGGCGCAGGCGGGCGCGCACATGGAGGTGCTGCGCAACGCCTGGTCGGTCGATGCCACCACCGTGCCCGCGCTGCGCAACATGTTCCACTTCGGCCTGCCCGAGAGCGAGAACCCGCCGCACCTGATCGCGCTCGCGCGCGCAGCCGGCTACAAGGTCTGGTGGATCAGCAACCACGACGACCTCGCGATCGAGCAGCAGCATGCGCGCTACGCCGACGTGGTCGACATGGTCAACCGCACGCCGGGCCGCGCGAGCGCCTCGCTCGACGGCGAGATCCTCGACTGCATGCAGGAAGCGCTGGACGACACCAGCGCCGAACGCAAGCTGATCGTGGTGCACCTGATGGGCGCCCATCCGCACTACAGCCTGCGCTTTCCGCCCGACGCCAATCCCTTCGACGACAACATCGACGCGGTCGAGACCGGCCTGGTGAAGAACGGCCGCTCGGCCTGGGTGCGCCACTACCGCCACGAGTACGACGCCGCCCTGCTCTATCACGACTTCGTGGTGTCCGAGCTGCTGCAGCAGACGCGCAGCGCGGGCTTGCCGCAGGAGCACCGCGCCTGGATGTACCTGTCGGACCATGGCCAGGAAGTGGGCCATGGCAGCGACCGCGCGGGCCACAGCCCCGCGACCGCCTCGGGCTACCGCATCCCGACCGTGATCTGGCGCCATCCGCAGACACCGTTCGCGGGCCACGCGCCGCAGCAATCGGCGCAACCGTTCCGCGCCGATTGGGCCGGCTGGACGCTGATGAACCTGCTCGACATCCGCTGGAACGGTCAGCGGCCCGAGCGCGACGTGCTCGGCGCCGGCTACCGCTGGGAGGCGCCCGTGCTGCCGGTGGCGGTGGAGTCGTTCGAGCGCTGAGGCGGTGGCGAACGGACCCCGAGGTTCATTCGCCGCTGTCGATCGCGAGGACGCGAAGCCCGATGCTCAGTGCGCCGGTACCAGGAAGTCCTGGCTGATGCGCACGCCGAGTTCGTTCACGCGGTCGAGGAACTGCGTGAGGTAGGCATGCAGGCCGGTCGCGAGGATCTCGTCGACGCGCGCGTACTGCAGGTCGGCCAGCAGTTTGCCGGCGCGGCGCTGGGTTTCGGCGCTCTGCTCGTTCTGCACCTTCGCGAGGTTGGCCACCACCTCGGCCAGGCTCGCATGCAGCGAGCGCGGCATGTCGGCGCGCAGGATCAGCAGTTCGGCCACGCGCTCGGGCTTGATCACGTCGCGGTAGACCTTGCGGTAGACCTCGAAGGCCGAGACGCTGCGCAGGATCGCGCTCCAGTGATAGAAGTCGTACTCCTGGTCCTCCTCGGTGGCGGCACCGAAGAACTCGCTGTTGAGCGCATGGAACTTCACGTCGACCAGCCGCGCCGTGTTGTCGGCGCGTTCGAGGAAGGTGCCCAGGCGCGAGAAGTAGAAGGCCTCGTCCTGCAGCATCGTGCCCAGCGTGACGCCGCGCGAGAGGTGCGAGCGGAACTTGACCCATTCGAAGAACTGGCCGGGGTCGCGCTCGAAGTCGCCCGCGCGCAGCATGCGGTTGACCTCGAGCCAGGTGGTGTTCTGCGTTTCCCAGGCCTCGGTGGTGAGCGCGCCGCGCACCGCGCGGGCGTTCTCGCGCGCGGCCTTGAGGCAGGAGACGATCGAGGACGGATTGCTCTCGTCCTTGACCATGAACTCCATCACCTCGTTGGGCGCGATCTGGTCGTACTTCTGGTTGTACGAGGGCAGCAGCTCGCTGATCGAGAGCACGCCCTGCCAGCCGTACTTGGCGACCTCGGCCGACTGCGGCAGCAGCGAGGTCTGGTAGTTGACGTCGAGCATGCGCGCGGTGTTCTCGGCGCGCTCGGTGTAGCGGGACATCCAGTAGAGGTGGTCTGCGGTGCGGGACAGCATGTGGTTCTCCGGGCTTCTTGCACTCAGGCCGACTGGCTCTGCGACTGGGACTGCGTCTTGGGCTTGGCCGTGCGGTCGGCCTCGAGGATCCAGGTGTCCTTGGTGCCGCCGCCCTGCGAGGAATTGACCACCAGCGAGCCTTCCTTGAGCGCCACGCGCGTGAGGCCGCCGGGCACCATCTGCACCTCGCTGCCCGAGAGCACGAAGGGCCGCAGGTCGATGTGGCGCGGCGCGATGCCGGCGTCGACGAAGGTCGGCGAGGTCGACAGGCTCAGCGTGGGCTGGGCGATGTAGCCGTCGGGCTTGGCGATCACGGCCTTCTTGAAGTCCTCGATCTCGGCCTGCGTGGCGGCCGGGCCGATCAGCATGCCGTAGCCGCCGGCGCCGTGCACTTCCTTGACCACCAGGTCCTTCATGTTGTCGAGCGTGTACTGCAGCTCGTCCTTGTTGCGGCACATGTAGGTCGGCACGTTCTTGAGGATCGGCTGCTCGCCGAGGTAGAACTCGATCATCTTCGGCACGTACGGATAGATCGACTTGTCGTCGGCCACGCCGGTGCCCACGGCATTGCAGATCACGACGTTGCCGTCGCGGTAGGCGCGCATCAGGCCCGCGCAGCCGAGCGTGGAGCTCGGGCGGAACACCTCGGGGTCGAGGAAGTCGTCGTCGACGCGGCGGTAGATCACGTCGACGCGCTTCGGCCCGCGCGTGGTGCGCATGTAGACGAAGTTGTCGCGCACGAACAGGTCCTGCCCCTCGACCAGCTCGACGCCCATCTGCTGCGCGAGGAAGGCGTGCTCGAAGTAGGCGCTGTTGTACATGCCGGGCGTGAGCACCACCACCGTGGGCTCGGCCGTCGCGGCCGGCGCGCTGGCGCGCAGGGTCTCGAGCAGCAGGTCGGGGTAGTGCGCCACCGGCGCGATGCGGTTCTGGTTGAACAGCTCGGGGAACAGCCGCATCATCATCTTGCGGTTCTCGAGCATGTAGCTCACGCCGCTGGGCACGCGCAGGTTGTCCTCGAGCACGTAGTACTCGCCGTTGCCGCTGGCGTCGGGCGCGCGCACGATGTCGATGCCCGAGATGTTCGAGTAGACGTTGTGCGGCACGCTCACGCCCATCATCTCGGGGCGGAACTGGGCGTTGTTGAGGATCTGCTCGGCCGGGATGATGCCGGCCTTGATGATTTCCTGGTCGTGGTAGACGTCATGCAGGAAGCGGTTGAGCGCCGTGACGCGCTGCACCAGCCCCTTCTCCATGCTGTCCCACTCGTGCGCCGGAATGATCCGGGGCAGCAGGTCGAACGGGATCAGCCGCTCGGTGCCCGAGCCGTCCTCGTCCTTGGCGCCGTACACGGCGAAGGTGATACCGACCCGGCGGAAGATCATTTCCGCCTCTTCGCGCCGCGAACGCATCACCTCGCCGGGTTGCTTCGCTAGCCATTGGTCGTATCGCTTGTAGTGCTGCCGGATCGCGGCTCCCGCATAGGGGAGCTGCTCATACATCTCGTCGAATTTGTGCATGGAACGACCAATCTCCTTGAGCCATAGCTTAGCAAGTTCGAGGCCAGTAGAACCCCTGATGCCAAGCCCGCCAAGGCGACGGTCGGATTTATTCGCGCACTTCGGGAACAGGTTCCGCGTCGGCCGCGCGTTTCTTGCGCGGCGACAGGAAGGCCTTGATGCGCTCCCCGCTCTCCTCGCCATAGAGGCTGGCGACCGAGGACTCGCGCTCGGCATCGAGCTGCTCGCGCCGGCTGCGCCCGCGCGCCGCGTGCACCAGCTGCTTGGTGCGCGCCTGCGCCTCGAACGGACCGCGCGCGAGCCGCTGGGCCCACGCGATCGCCGCCGCGCAGGCCTCGCCGGGCGGCACCACCTTGTTGACCACGCCCCAGCCGTGCAGCCGCCGCGCCGTGCAGGGCTCGTCGTCGAGCAGCAGCTCGAGCGTGGCCTGCGGCGGCAGCGCGCGGGCCAGCGAGTCGGTGGCGCCGCCGTCGGGCGTCAGGCCCATGCTGACGAAGGAGGTGAAGAACTTCGCGTCCTCGGCCGCCACGACCAGGTCGCAGGCCAGGGCCAGCGAGAAGCCGCCTCCGGCCGCCGCGCCCTCGACCGCGGCGATGACCGGCTGCGGCGCCGCCTCGATCGCGAGGATCCAGTCGTGCAGCGCCGCCAGGTGCTCGTGCTGCTCGGCGGCCGGCAGCCGGCGCTGCCGGGTCAGGCGCCGCAGGTCGCCGCCGCCGCTGAAGTGTTCGCCCTCGCCGCACAGCACGATGGCGCGCACGGTGCGAAAGCCCGCGGCGTCGCGCATGACCTTGGCGGCGGCACGGTAGACCGAGGGACTGAGCGCGTTGCGCGCGCCGGGGTTGCTGAGCGTCAGCACCAGCACCGGGCCGTCGCGGTGCGTCTTGAGCCGCGCGGCGGAGCTGGTGCCGACGTGGCTGCTGGTGATGGCGGGGACGGCGGCGGTCATGGCGCGGTGCCCGCGGGCGAGCGCGGGAAGAAAGCCTGGCGGTGATGCGATTTCATGGGTCCCCTGCGTCGTTGTCTTTCGCTACAACGCATGGGACGCCGCCGCGCCCGACCTGGCAAGGGTTCGTCCGGAAAATTTTTAACAACTAGTTCACAGTTTTAACCTCAACGGCCGGCCGGTGCTGCCAGTAGCGCGGCGAGCGTTCGCGCTCGCAGTCCACCTCGGCCGGGCGGGCGCTGGTCCAGTGCGCGGCGCCGCAGCGCACGTTCTCGACCAGGCGCACGCCACGCTTGGCATGGCGCGCCGCCACCTCGGGCACCGGGTGGCCGAAGCGGTTGCGGTAGCCGGCCTGGACCAGGCCGATGCGCGGGCGCACCGCATCGAGGAAGGCCGCGCTCGACGAGGTCTTGCTGCCGTGGTGCGGCACCAGCAGCACGTCGGCGCGCAGCCGTTCGGGCATGCGCTCGAGCAGCGCGGCCTCCTGCAGCCGCTCGATGTCGCCGGCCAGCAGCGCGGTCGCGCGGCCGTTGCCGATGCGCAGCACGCACGAAACCGCGTTGGGCCGCGTGAAGAACAGGTAGTCGCCGGCTTGCGGATGCAGCAGCTCGAAGTCCACGCCGTCCCAGGTCCAGCGTCGGCCCGCCTCGCAGCGCCGCGCGGGGCGTTGCGACTGCAGCGGATGTTCGGCCTCGATCGAGCTCAGCAGCTCGGCGTGCGGATGCATCGCGAGCACGGCGCTCGCGCCCCCGGTGTGGTCGCTGTCGCGATGGCTCAGCACCAGCAGGTCGAGCCGTTCGCCCAGGGCGCGCAGCAGCGGCACCAGCACGCGCTGGCCGGCGTCGCTCTCGAGGCTGTAGCGCGGGCCGCTGTCGTAGAGCAGGCTGTGGTTCGCGGTGCGCACCAGCACCGCATTGCCCTGGCCGACGTCGGCCGCGAGCAGTTCGAACTCGCCGAGGGCGGGACGCGGCGGCTGCCACAGCAGCACCGGCAGCAGCAGCGGCAGGCCCAGCGCGCGCAGCGACCACGGCAGCCGCATCGCGACCAGCACGCCGCCCGCCACGCCGCAGGCGGCCAGCCACGCCGGCGGCGCGGCCATCGAGACACTGGTGAACGGCAGCGCCGCGAGCCATGACAACAGCAGCCCGAGCCCCTGCACCGCGCGTGCCGCGAGGTCCCACAGCGGCGCGGCGACGACGCCGAGCATCGCCAGCGGCGTGATCACCAGCGTGACCCAGGGAATCGCGACCAGGTTGGCCACCAGCCCGACCAGCGACACCTGCTGGAACAGCAGCAGGCTCAAGGGCGTGAGCGCCAGCGTGATCGTCCATTGCTCGCGCAGCAGCCGCCACAGCCGCGCGCGCAGGCCCGGGCGCGTGTCGCCGGGCCAGCCCGCGTCGGTGGCGAACAGCACGCCCATCGCGACGAAGCTGAGCCAGAAGCCGGCCTGCGTCAGGGCCCAGGGATCGAGCGCGACCACCACCGCCGCGGTCAGCAGCCAGCCGTGCGGCCAGGGCCAGCGTCGCCCCGTGAGGCGCAGCAGCGCGACGGTCGCGAGCATCCAGACCGTGCGCTGCGAAGGCACGCCCCAGCCGCTGAACAGCGCATAGAGCGTGGCCAGCAGCACGCCGCCCACGAGTGCCGCGCGCTGCGCCGGCAGGCGCAGCATCAACCGCGGGCTGCGGCGCCAGAGCGCGCCGACGATGTGCGCGGCAAGCCACGCGAACAAGGTCACGTGCAGGCCCGAGATCGACATCAGATGGGCCACGCCGGTGGCGCGGAAGACGTCCCAGCCCTCGCGGTCGATCGCGCCCTGGTCGCCCGTGACCAGCGCGGCGATCACTCCCGCGGCAAAGCGCTCGGGCACGCGTTCGAAAATGGCATCGCGCACGGCCTCGCGCGCGCGTTCGATCGGGTGCCGCCCCGTGAGGCCCAGCCGCGCGGGCGCCTCGTCGCGCGCGCCGAGGCGCACATGGCCGCTGGCACGCAGGCCCTGCTCCCACATCCACAGTTCGCTGTCGAAGCCATGCGGGTTGCGATGGCCGTGCGGCGCCTTGAGGCGCACGGTCAGGCGCCAGCGCTCGCCGGCATGCACCGGGCTCTCGGGCAGGAGCGTCGGTGCGGACGCATCGGCCGGGTCGTTCCAGAGGCTGGCGCCTTCGGCATACCAGCCGAGCGCGATGCGGTCGGGCACTGCGGGGGATCCGGCCATGGCAGGGTCGGCCCAGCGCGCGGACTCGACGGCGAAACGGAAGCGCGTTCCAGCCTCGCCGCGCTGCGGCATCTGCGACACCACGCCCACGAGCTGCAGGTCGCGCCCCTCGAGCACGGGATCGAGCGCGCCCGCCGCATAGACCGTGGCCCGCGCTCCCGCGAGCCCCGCGCCGATCGCCGCGCCGGCCAGTACGGCGCAGACCCAGGCGACTCGCGCATGCCGCGGCATGCGCCAAACCCCGATGAGACCTGCGATGCCCGCGAGCAGTCCGCCCGCGTAAGCCATGCCGTCCCACAGCTGCGGCTGCCGCAGTTGCAGCGCCACGCCCGCGAGCGCCGCCGCGAGCGCGACGAACGCGCAGCGCGCGCGCGAGACGGCATCGGATGCGTCTCGCACACCCTTGGCGACCATGATGCAAACCCTCCCCCAACGACGCTCCGTGGCGCGCTAATTGCTTTGTCTTCTGGGCTAGTATGCGTCTCACCAGAGACATCTTTTCGATGCAATCTGCCAGTACTGCACACAAAAACGCATGTCCATCCACGCCGCGCTCCACCACGTCACCCACTACAAATACGACCGCCTGGTGCAACTCGGCCCGCAGGTCGTCCGGCTGCGCCCGGCACCGCATTGCCGCAGCAACGTCATCTCGTACTCGCTGCGCGTCGAACCCGCGGATCACTTCGTCAACTGGATGCAGGACCCGTTCGCCAACTACCAGGCGCGGCTCGTGTTCCCCGAGAAGACGCGCGAGTTCAAGGTCACGGTCGACCTCGTGGTCGAGATGGCGGTCTACAACCCCTTCGACTTCTTCCTCGAGCCGCAGGCCGAGAACTTTCCTTTCGCCTACACGCCCTCGCAGGCCGAGGAGCTCGCGCCCTATCTGGTCACCGAGGAGCCCACGCCGCTGCTCGCGGCCTACCTCGACAAGATCGACCGCAAGGAACAGCGCACCATCGACTTCCTGGTCGGCATCAACCAGCAGGTGCAGCAGGACGTCAACTACCTGATCCGCATGGAGCCCGGCGTGCAGACGCCGGAAGAAACGCTCACCAACGGCAGCGGTTCCTGCCGCGACTCGGGCTGGCTGCTGGTGCAGCTGCTGCGCCACTGCGGCCTGGCCGCGCGCTTCGTCTCGGGCTACCTGATCCAGCTCACGCCCGACGTGAAGGCGCTCGACGGCCCGAGCGGCACCACGGTCGACTTCACCGACCTGCATGCCTGGTGCGAGGTGTTCCTGCCGGGCGCCGGATGGATCGGCCTCGATGCCACCTCGGGCCTGCTGGCCGGCGAAGGCCACATCCCGCTAGCCTGCACGCCCACGCCCTCGAGCGCCGCGCCCATCGAGGGCGGCGTCGACGAATCGAAGGTCGAGTTCGGCCATGACATGAAGGTCACGCGCATCTACGAATCGCCGCGCGTGACCAAGCCCTACACCGAGGAGCAATGGGCCGAGGTGCTGACCCTGGGCGACGCGGTCGACGCGCGGCTGCAGGCCGGCGACGTGCGCCTCACGATGGGCGGCGAGCCCACCTACGTGGCCACCAGCGACCGCGACGCGCCCGAGTGGAACACCGACGCGCTCGGCCCCACCAAGCGCGGCTACGCCACCGAGCTGGTCCACAAACTGCGCGCCGAGTACGGCCAGGGCGGCTTCCTGCATTTCGGCCAGGGCAAGTGGTACCCGGGCGAGCAGCTGCCGCGCTGGGCGCTGTCGATCTTCTGGCGCGCCGACGGCCAGACGCTGTGGCACGACCCCGAGCTGTTCGCCGACGAGCGCTTCCCGACCCACTACACCAGCGAGGACGCGCGCCGCTTCACCAGCCTGCTGGCGCGCAAGCTCGGCCTGACCGACCGCTACGTGCAGCCGGGCTTCGAGGACATCTACTACTACCTGTGGCGCGAACGCCGCCTGCCGGTCAACGTCGACCCCTTCGACTCGAAGCTCGACGACGAACTCGAACGCGTGCGCCTGCGCCGCGTGTTCACGCAGAAGCTCGACGCGGTGATCGGCTACATGCTGCCGATCGAGCCCGGCAACGCGAACCGCGACGCGCCCGCGCTCGAGGGCCCGGCCTGGAAGACCGGCCCCTGGTTCCTGCGCGACGACCGCCTCTACCTGATCCCCGGCGATTCGCCGATGGGCTACCGCCTGCCGCTCGACTCGCAACCCTGGGCCAGCAAGGGCGACTACCCCTACCTGATCGAGCGCGACCCGACCGCGGCGCGCGGCGCGCTGCCGAGCGCGGCCGACTACCGCGCGCGCTACACCGTGGGCGCGACCGGCGGCACCGGTGCCGACCTGGGCGCCGTGCCCTATGCCTTCGGCACGCCCGCGGCCGTGCCGGCCACGCTGCGCATGCAGGGGCCGGGGACCGGCACCGGTGAAGGCCCGGGCGACGGCAGTGCTGCCGATTCCGATGCCGACGCCACCCTCGACACCGCCGCCACGCGCCAGCCGCTGCGCGGCGAATCGGCCCACTGGGTCACGCGCACCGCGCTGTGCGTCGAGGTGCGCGACCCGCGCCGCGCCAACGGCCCGGCGGCCGAGAAGAAGGGCAGCGCCTCGGGCGTGCTCTACGTCTTCATGCCGCCGCTGGCACGCCTCGAGGACTACCTCGACCTGGTCGCCGCCGTCGAAGCCACCGCGCGCGAACTCGGCGTGCGCATCGTGATGGAAGGCTATCCGCCGCCGCGCGATCCGCGCCTGAAGATGCTGCAGGTCACGCCCGACCCCGGCGTGATCGAGGTCAACATCCATCCGGCCCACAACTGGAAGGAACTGGTCGACCACACCGAATTCCTCTACCAGGCCGCGTTCGAGACCCGGCTGTCGGCCGAGAAGTTCATGACCGACGGCCGCCACACCGGCACCGGCGGCGGCAACCACTTCGTGATGGGCGGCGCCACGCCGGCCGACAGCCCCTTCCTGCGCCGGCCCGAGCTGCTGGCCAGCCTGCTGCTGTACTGGCACAACCATCCCTCGCTGAGCTACCTGTTCTCGGGCATGTTCATCGGCCCGACCAGCCAGGCGCCACGCGTCGACGAAGCGCGCAACGACCAGGTCTACGAGCTCGAGATCGCGCTCAAGGAGATCGCGAAGAACCGCGAGCTCTATGGCCAGCACATGCCGGCCTGGCTGGTCGACCGCACCCTGCGCAACATCCTGATCGACGTCTCGGGCAACACGCACCGCAGCGAGTTCTGCATCGACAAGCTCTACTCGCCCGACTCCAGCACCGGCCGCCTCGGCCTGCTCGAGCTGCGCGCCTTCGAGATGCCGCCGCATGCGCGCATGAGCATCGCGCAGCAGCTGCTGATCCGCGCGCTGGTGGCGCGCTTCTGGGACGAACCCTACAAGGCACCCGTCACGCGCTGGGGCACCGAGCTGCACGACCGCTTCCTGCTGCCGACCTTCGTCAAGATGGACTTCGACGACGTCATCAGCGAGATGCGCCAGGCCGGCTTCGCCTTCGATCCCGACTGGTTCGCGCCGCACTTCGAGTTCCGCTTCCCGCTCGTGGGCCAGGTGCAGGCGATGGGCGTCGAGCTCTCGCTGCGCAACGCGCTCGAGCCCTGGCACGTGATGGGCGAGGAAGGCTCGGCCGGCGGCACGGTGCGCTACGTCGACTCCTCGCTCGAGCGCATCGAGGTGCGCGTGACCGGCCTCAACGAGAGCCGCCACGTGGTCACCGTCAACGGCCGCGTGCTGCCGCTGCAGCCCACGGGCGTGACCGGCGAGTTCGTGGCCGGCGTGCGCTACAAGGCCTGGAACCCGCCCTCGGCGCTGCATCCGAGCATCAAGGCCCATGCGCCGCTGACCGTCGACCTGGTCGACACCTGGATGAAGCGCTCGCTGGGCGGCTGCCAGTACTTCGTGGCCCATCCGGGCGGACGCAACTACGAGACCTTCCCGGTCAATGCCTACGAGGCCGAGAGCCGGCGCCTGTCGCGCTTCACGCGCACCGGCCACACGCCGGGGCTGATGCGCACGCCGGCCGCCACCATCGAGGTGCCCGGCAGCCGCGAATTCCCGTTCACGCTCGACCTGCGGCGCTGAGCGGCGCCGCGCGCCCGCCGGCCCTTCGGGGTGGCGGGCCGGACAGCCGGCTGTGTCGTGGCGCCCACACCGATGGCTGCGGCGGGCATTTCGCACGCCATCGCCACCGGGGCCGGTGACGGCAATGTGACAATCCCAACCCTGTGGAACCCCTCAACGAATCCCTGTTCGATGCCCAGGCGCTGGATTTTCCAGCCGCCCTGGCGTCGGCGCTCGCCCCGGCCGCCCTGCCCGGCCACTTCGACGAGCTGCGCGGCACGGCGACGCCCGAGGCCGCGGCACGGCCCGCCGCCGGGCCGGCAGCGCCCGCGGGGCCGCACCTGCACGACGCGACGGCGGGCACGCAGAGCCAGTCCCAGGCCCAGGGCGCCGGGTCCGGCCCGACCCAGTCGCAATCGCAATCCGCATCCCCGCCCCCGCGCGCGCCCTCCGCCGACCCCGCCTCGTCGGCCGCCGCCCCCGGCGACAAGCCCCCGCTGCTGCCGCCCTGGCATGCCTTCTTCGAACAGCTCGGCCCCGACGGCTTCGGCGACCTGCCGCGGCGCGCGGTCAGCCTGGAGCGCCAGATCCGCGACAACGGCGTCACCTACAACGTCTACGCCGACGCCACCCACGGCCCGCAGCGGCCCTGGTCGCTCGACCTGTTCCCGCTGATCGTCTCGCCCGAGAGCTGGGCGCAGATCGAGACCGGCGTGCTGCAGCGCATGCGCGTGCTCGACCGCGTGATGGCCGACGTCTACGGCCCGCAGCGCCTGCTCGCCGAAGGCCTGCTGCCGCCCGCGCTGGTGCGCGGCCATCCGGGCTACCTGCGCGCGCTGCACGGCGTGAAGCCGCCGGGCGACACCTGGCTGCACATCGCGGCCTTCGACCTCGCGCGCGGCCCCGACGGCAACTGGTGGGTGGTGTCGCAGCGCACCCAGGCGCCCTCGGGCCTGGGCTACCTGCTCGAGAACCGGCTCGCCATCACGCGCCAGTTCCCGCAGGCCTTCGAGGCGCTGCACGTGCAGCGGCTGGCCGCCACCTACAGCGCCATGATGGACGGCCTGCAGCGCATGTGCCCGGCCGGCGTGCCGCCGCACATCGCGCTGCTCACGCCCGGCCCCTACAACGAGACCTACTTCGAGCACGCCTACCTCGCGCGCTACCTCGGCGTCACGCTGGTCGAGGGCAGCGACCTCACGGTGCGCGACCAGCGCCTGTACCTCAAGACGCTGCAGGGCCTGCGCCCCGTGCACGGGCTCATCAAGCGGCTCGACGACCAGTTCCTCGACCCGCTCGAGCTGCGCCCCGACTCCACGCTCGGCGTGCCGGGCCTGCTGCAGGCGATCCGCGCCGGCAACGTGCTGGTGGCCAACATGCCGGGCTCGGCCTTCCTCGAATCGCCGGCGCTGCTGGGCTTCCTGCCCGGCCTGGCGCGCCACCTGCTCGACGAGAAGCTGCTGCTGCCCGCGCTGCCCACCTGGTGGTGCGGCGAGCGCGCGGCGCTCGAAGCCGTGCTGCCGCAGCTCGGCGACTGCTTCATCAAGCCCACCTACCCGGGCATCGACGGCCGCGCGAGCTTCGACGCGGTGCTGGGCCGCCAGTTCGGCCGCCGCGAGCTCGACGAATGGGCCGGGCGCATCGTGCGCGAGGGCGAGGCCCACACGGTGCAGAGCTACCTGCCGCTGTCGCAGATGCCGACCTGGGCCAGCGACCTCGGGCCCGGCCACATCGCGCCGCGCGCGGTTCTGCTGCGCGTGTTCGCGGTCAGCGACGGCGCGCAGTCGTGGCGCGTGCTGCCCGGCGGGCTGGCGCGGCTCGCGGGACCCGATGCGCAGATCGCCTCGATGCAGCGCGGCGGCAGCAGCGCCGACGTCTGGGTGCAGACCCATGGCGAGGTCGACCGCACCACGCTGCTGCAGCCGCAGGCCACGCCGGCCTCGCTGGCGCGGCACCGCGCGCCGGTCACCAGCCGCGCGGCCGAGAACATGTTCTGGCTCGGCCGCTACACCGAGCGCGCCGAGAACGCGGTGCGCCTGGCGCGCCTCACGCTCAACATCCTCGGCGGCGAGGACCAGTCCTCGCGCCCGCTGCTCGAATGGCTGCACCGCATGGCGGCGCGCAATGCGCTGGTGCCGGCCGGCGTGCCGAGCGCGCCGCAGTCGCGCCGCGTGTTCGAGCGCGCGCTGATCGCCGAGCTCGGCGACGTGGCGCAGGGCGGCAGCGTGGGCTACAGCCTGCGCAGCATCCGCCAGGCCGCGGCCGCGGTGCGCGAGCGGCTCTCGCCCGACCACTGGAACCAGATCGTGCGCGCCGAGGCCGACTTCTTGCGCCGCGCCGCCGAGCAGGCCGGCGAAGGCAGCTTCGCCACCGGCGCGGCGCTGCGCTCGCTCGAATCGGCCAGTTCGGCGCTGTCGGCCATGACCGGCGCGCAGACCGACCGCATGACGCGCGACGATGCCTGGCGGCTGCTGTCGATCGGCCGCCACATCGAGCGCCTGAGCTTCCTCGCCAACGCCCTGCTCGCGGGTTTCCAGAACCACGCGGTGCACGAGGTCAGCGGCTTCGAGGCCATGGTCGCGCTGTTCGACAGCACCATCACCTTCCATGCGCGCTACCAGCAGCGCCGCGATGTCGCCACGCTGGTCGACCTGCTGGTGCTCGACGCCGAGAACCCGCGCTCGCTGGCCTGGGTCACGCAGACCCTGCGCGGGCGCATCGCGCGGCTCGCGGGCAGCGCGCCCGGCAAGCTCACGGCGCTGTCGTACGAGCTGCCCGACCCGGCCACCTGGACGCTCGAGCACCTGTGCGATCCCGGCCCCGCCGGCGGCGAGGACGGCCCCTATGCGGCGCTGGCCGCGCTGCTCGCGCACTGCGAGGCCGCGGCCTACCACGTGTCCGATGCCATCGGCATCCGCTACTTCACGCTGACCTCCGAATCGCTGCGCTCCGTGGGCGCCTGAGCCCGCGCTGCGCGCGCCGCGCGACCGACCATTCACCAACAACGACAACCTCAGGAGGGCTCCCCATGACCATCATCCACCGACGCTTCGCACGGGCCGCCGCCGGCCTCGCCGCGGTCCTCGCGCTCGCCGGCTGCGGCAAGCAGGAAGCCGCCGCGCCCGCCGCCGCTTCGGCAGCGCCACCCGCCGCGCGCGTGCTGGTGGTGGGCACCGATGCCGCCTACACCCCCTTCGAATCGCAGAACGAGAAGGGCGAGATCGTGGGCTTCGACATCGACGTCGTGAATGCCGTCGCGAAGAAGGCCGGCATCGAGGTGAAGTTCGTCAACACGCCGTGGGAAGGCATCTTCAATACGCTGGACCAGGGCGACCGCGACTTCCTGGTGTCGGCCATCACCATCACGCCCGAGCGCCGCCAGACCATGGACTTCTCGCAGCCCTACTTCGATGCGCGCCAGCTGATCGCGATCAAGAGCGATGCGAGCGTGACCCGCTTCGAGGACCTGAAGACGCTCAAGGTCGGCGTGCAGAACGGCACCACCGGCGACGAAGTGGTCGGCAAGCTGCTGGGCAAATCGAGCGCCAACATCAAGCGCTTCGAATCGACGCCGCTCGCGCTCAAGGAGCTCGAGGCCGGCGGCGTGCAGGCAGTGGTGGCCGACAACGGCGTGGTGGCGCACTACCTCGCGAACAACGCGGGCGCGGGCTTCAAGACCGTGAGCGATGCCGGCTTCGCGACCGAGCAGTACGGCCTCGCCGTGAAGAAGGGCAACGCCGAGCTGCTCGCCAAGCTCGACAAGGGCCTGGCCGAGATCAAGGCCGACGGCAGCTACGACCGCATCTACGCCGCGCACTTCGGCGCCGCGTCGAAGTAATCTCGCACCCGCGCCATGCGACTCCACGTCACCCACGAAACCCGCTACGAGTATTCGCCGCCGGTCGAGACCGCGCAGCACCTCGCGCACCTGCGGCCGCTGGTCACGCCCTCGCAGCGCCTGCTGAGCCACCGGCTCGCGATCGAGCCCTCGCCCGCGCAGCGCGTCGAGCAGGCCGACCTCTACGGCAACGTGCGCGCCTTCTTCGCGCTCGACACCACGCACGACAGCCTGGTGGTCACGGCCGAGAGCGTGGTCGAGACCTCGGCGCCCGTGCTCTCGAGCGCGGTGGCGCGCGAGCTGCCGTGGGAGTCGGTGCGCGAGCGCTTCCGCTTCCGCAAGGACGCGCTGTTCGACCCGGCCTCGGAGTTCGTCTTCCCCTCGCCCTACGTGCCGCGCCACGACGACTTCGTCGCCTATGCGCGCGCGAGCTTCGCGCCGGGCCGCCCGGCCTTCGACGTGGCGATGGACCTCACCGAGCGCATCCACCGCGACTTCGACTACGACGCCGACAGCACCGAGATCAACACGCCCGCGGCCGAGGCGCTGGCCCAGCGCAAGGGCGTGTGCCAGGACTTCGCACACATCATGATCGCGTGCTTCCGCGGGATGGGCCTGCCGGCGCGCTACGTCAGCGGCTACCTGCTGACGCAGCCGGCGCCGGGCCAGCCGCGGCTGATCGGCGCCGATGCCTCGCACGCCTGGGTCTCGGTCTACCTGCCCGGCGAAGGCGACGGCCCCGACAGCGCCGGCGACTGGGCCGACTTCGATCCCACCAACGGCCGCCAGCCCGGCGAGGACTACGTGACGCTGGCGATCGGCCGCGACTACTCCGACGTCTCGCCGATGCGCGGCGTGCTGCATGGCGGCGCGCGCCACACGCTGCACGTGGGCGTGACGGTGCAGCCGGTCGACGAGCTCGAGTCGCCGCAAGCCCCCGGCGGCGCAGGGCCTTCGGCCGCGGCGTCGCCTACGATCGCGGCTTCGCCGGTACAAACGCCGGTCGATTCCCCGCAGCCGCCCTCCGCGCGGCCGCCTTCACCACCGTCTCACCAGGAGCCTTCTTCATGAGCGTCTACGACAAGCTTTCCAGCCTCGGCATCACCCTCCCGCCGGTCTCGGTTCCGGCCGCCGCCTACGTGCCTTTCGTGCAGACCGGCAACCTCGTGTTCCTGTCGGGCCACATCGCCAAGAAGGACGGCAAGGTCTGGACCGGCCAGCTCGGCGCCGACGTCAGCACCGAGCAGGGCAAGCAGGCCGCGCGCGCGGTCGCCATCGACCTGCTGGGCACGCTGCACGCGGCCGTGGGCGACCTCGACAAGGTCAAGCGCATCGTCAAGGTGATGAGCCTCGTCAACTCGGTCGGCAGCTTCACCGAGCAGCACCTCGTGACCAATGGCGCGAGCGAACTGTTCGCCGAGGTCTTCGGTCCCGAGAAGGGCGCGCATGCGCGCAGCGCCTTCGGCGTGGCGCAGATCCCGATGGGCGCTTGCGTCGAGATCGAACTGATCGCGGAGATCGGCTGATTCGCCTGCCGCGGTCCCTGTGGCTGGCACTGCCGCTCGCGGCCATCGCGCCGCTGGCGGCCGCGGCCGACGAGATCCCGGCGCCGCTGCGCGAGCCGGTCGCGCGCTATGCCTGCCTCAGCTGCCACGGCATGGTGCGCAAGCAGGTGGGCCCGGGTTTCGCGCAGATCGCGGCGCGCTACCGCCACGACCCCGAGGCACCGGCCCGGCTGGCCGACAAGCTGCGCGACGGCAGCGTCGGTGCCTGGGGCCGCGTCATCATGCCGCGCCAGCCCCACATGAGCCTCGACGAATCGCGCCGACTCGCGCAGTGGGTGCTGTCGCAGCCCTCCCCGCCCTGAATGTCTTCGAGACCATGACCGATGCACTGCTGATCTGCGACGTGCTGCCCGAATCCCGCGACGCGGTGAAGTTCGAGGCGCCGGGCCGTGGCCCGGCCTTCGTCGTGCGCTGGCAGGGCCGGGTCCATGGCTACCTCAACCAGTGCGCGCACGTGGGCGGGCCGATCGATTTCGAGGGCCAGGTGCTCGAGCGCTCGGGCCGCTTCCTGATGTGCGCGCGGCACGGCGCGATCTACGAGCCCGACACCGGTTTGTGCGTGGGCGGTCCTTGCAAGGGTGCGCGCCTGGTGCCCCTGGCGGTGGAAGAGTCGGCCGACGGCAAGGTCTGGCTGCGCGCGGCCTGAGCCGGAGCGGGCGCCCCGGCATCGAGGATCTAATGCGCGGCCACGCCGCGTTCAGCCGTGCGCGCCTCGGCGCCGGTCCAGAAGTTCTCGGGCACGCCGCGCGGCTGCCGCTCCTCGATCTCGACCGTGACGCTGACCGAGATGTCGGCCGCCTGCTCGCGGCGCTTCAGAAAGCTTTCGAACTGGTCGAGGTAGTGATGTTCTTCATTCACGGATCGGGCCTCCATTTGGTTTTCGATACCAGAGGTTTTAATCCGTCGCAGCGTGTCGCCAAAGGTTGCGGACGCCGCCGCCGCGTGCAGGACAACAGGCCATCGCCGCCGCCGTGCCGCGCCTGCAAGGCCTACGACCTTCCGTAGTTGTCAGGCCGCCTTCACCGCGCGCGCACCGGTCAGGGTCGGCATCTCGGTCGCGCTCGAGTTCACGTTGACGCTGCGGTCGAGCCGCAGGTAGCGCGAGGCGAAGCGGCAGGTCACGGTGTCGCGGAAGGCCGACTCGACGAAGGTCCAGCTCATCACGAAGGTGCGCTCGTCGAGCCATTCGCCGCTGGCCACCACCCGCATCACCGCGGGCTGGTACTCGTGGTGCAGGCGGTTGCCGGTCATGGTGGTGTCGCCCTCGATCGGCTTCCTGAGGCCCACCTGCACCGTGTGCGTGCCGCGCTCGTCCTCGAGCGTGAAGCTGCAGGCCTCGGCGCCAAAATCCAGGCGCGCGGCCTTGATCCTGTCGGGGTTGTCGGGAAACTCGTAGCGCTGGCCCGACACGGCCGCGGCCACCGGCGACGCGGTCGGCCGCACCGGCGGCAGCAGACGAAGGCCCGCCATGCGCCGGCGCAGCGCGGCGCTGGCCTGGCCGCCATCGGCCGGTGCGTTCTCGAACGCGGCCGGGAAATGCTTGTAGAGCAGCCCCGCGTTGAAGCCGGCCTTCGGCGGCAGCGCCGCGTTGATCGCGAGCACCGCGTCGTGCGCGGGGAACACCACCGCGTACTGGCCGAACAGCCCGTCGGCGTTGTAGGCGCCGTTCGGGCCCAGCCACCACTGGTAGCCGTACTTGTCCTTGGTGTGCGGCTGGTGCACCGCGTCGACCCATTCCTTCGTGAGCACCTGCCTGCCGTTCCACACGCCGTTCTGCGCATGCAGGATGCCGAGCTTGAGCGAATCGACGGTCTTCCAGCTCAGGCCGTTGGCGCCCGGCGAGATGCCCTCGGGCCCGACCTCCCATTCGTAGCCCGTGATGCCCAGCGGATCGAAGAAGCGCGGCTTGAGGTAGTCGGCCACCGGCTGGCCCGTGGTCTTGGTGACGATGGCCGACAGCATGTAGGTGGCGGCGCTGGTGTAGACGAACTGCGTGCCGGGCGGATTCACCACCGGGATCTTGAAGAACTCGGCGATCCAGCTGGTGCGGATCTGGCGCCAGACCGAGCCCGAGGTCATGGCGGCATGGCCGGTGCGCATGGTCAGCAGGTCGCGCACCGTCATCGCCGCGAGGTTCGGGCTCACCACCGGCGGCAGGTGCTCGGGGAAGAAGGACACCACCTTGTCGTCGAGCCCGAAGCGCCCCTCGGCCACCGCCATGCCGACCGCGCAGACGGTCACGCTCTTGGTCAGCGAATGCGTCATGTGGCGGCGCTGCGGACCGTAGGGCTCCCACCAGCCCTCGGCCAGCACCTGGCCGCGGCGCCACAGCATGAAGCCGTGCAGCTCGAAGGCGCCGCGCTCGGCCTCGTCGAGGAAGGCCAGGATCGCCGCCGACGACACGCCCTGCGCCTCGGGCCGCCCGCGCGGCAGGCCGTCGGCAGGCACGGGCGCGGCCAGCCCGGTGGCGGCCCAGCCGAGGCCGGGCACCGAGGCCATCGCCATGCCGCCGAGCGACAGGCGCAACGCGCCTCGGCGCGAGAGCGCGGGGAAGGAAGAAGAGGAGGAGGAAGAAGGAAGTGGCGGCATGGCGGCGGTCTCCGGGAGCTGTCGTTGTTCTTCGCCGAGTGTGGACCGCGCAACTGTCATTCGCCTGTCGGCCCCGCCAGGGGAAACCCCGTCGGAGGTTCCTATTACACGCGTCGCGCACGCGACAGTGCCACTTTGGTCCGACGGGAAAACGCTAGGCGCCCCGCCCCGTTTCGTTCCTACAGTCCACGGGCCGGCATCGGCGCAATCGAAGAAGAAGCAGGAAAGGACGCGGGGCGATGGAGTTCGACTACGTGATCGTCGGTGGCGGCTCCGGGGGCGCCACGCTCGCCGCGCGGCTCAGCGAGGACGCGCGCGTGCGCGTGTGCCTGATCGAGGCCGGCGGCGACGGCCGCGGCATCCTGGTGCGCGCGCCGGCCGCCACGGTGGCGATGCTGCCGGGCCGCCCGCCGATCAACAACTACGCGCTGCGCACCGAGCCGCAGCCGGGCCTGGACGGCCGCCGCGGCTACCAGCCGCGCGGGCGCTGCCTCGGCGGCTCGAGCGCGATCAACGCCATGCTCTACGTGCGCGGCCACCGCGAGGACTACGACGACTGGGAGCGCACCGGCTGCAGCGGCTGGTCCTTCGGCGACGTGCTGCCCTGGTTCCGCCGCGCCGAGGGCAACCAGCGCGGCGCGAGCCCGCTGCACGGCGCCGACGGCCCGCTGCAGGTGGCCGACCAGCAGACGCCGCGCGCCATCAGCGAGGACTTCGTGCGCGCCGCGGTGCAGTCCGGCGTGCCCTTCAACGACGACTTCAACGGCATCGAGCAGGAAGGCGCGGGCCTCTACCAGGTCACGCAGTTCCATGGCGGCGCGAGGAACGGCGAGCGCTGCTCGGCCGCGGCCGCCTACCTGCATCCGGCGATGACGCGCCCCAACCTCGCGGTGCTCACGCACACGCAGGCGCTGCGCGTGGTGATCGAGCATGGCCGCGCCGTGGGCGTGGAGGTGCGCCGCGGCGGCAACGTCGAGCGCATCCATGCGCGGCGCGAGGTGGCGCTGTGCGGCGGCGCCTTCCATTCGCCGCAGCTGCTGATGCTCTCGGGCATCGGCGATCCCGCGCAGCTGCAGCAGCACGGCATCGCGGTGCAGCAGGCGCTGCCCGGCGTGGGGCGCAACCTGCAGGACCACCTCGACTTCATCCTCGCCTACCGCTCGAAGCACCGCGACCTGTTCGGCATCGGCCTCGGCGCGAGCTGGACCCTGCTGCGCCAGGCGCTGCTGTGGCGCAGGACCGGCACCGGCCTGATCGCCACGCCCTTCGCCGAGGGCGGCGCCTTCGTCAAGTCCTCGCCCGAGCTGCGCCGGCCCGACCTGCAGCTGCACTTCGTGATCGCCATCACCGACGACCATGCGCGCAAGCTGCATGCGGGCTACGGCTTCTCGTGCCATGTCTGCGTGCTGCGGCCGAAGAGCCGCGGCGAGGTGCGGCTGGCCGATGCCAACCCGGCCTCGGCCCCGCGCATCGATCCGCGCTTCCTGTCCGACCCCGAGGACCTCGCGCTGCTGCTGCAGGGCGTGAAGAAGACGCGCGGGATCATGGAGGCGGCGCCGCTCGCGAAGTACCGCCAGCGCGAGCTCTACACGGCCGATGCGCGCAGCGACGAGGACCTGGTGCGCCAGATCCGCGCGCGCGCCGACACCATCTACCACCCGGTCGGCACCTGCCGCATGGGCGCGCCCAACGACGCGGGGGCGGTGGTCGATCCACGGCTGCGCGTGCGCGGCATCGAGGGCCTGCGCGTGGTCGATGCCTCGGTGATGCCGACCTTGATCGGCGGCAACACCAACGCGCCCACGGTGATGATCGCCGAGCGCGCGGCCGACTGGATGCGCGGGCCTGCGCGCTTCGCGGCCGAGGCCGATCCGGCTACGCGGGGACAGGCGCCTTCGACGAGCCCCGCACCTGCAACTGCCCCGGCAGCAGCAACTGCCGCGGCGGGCTTTCGAGCCCCCGCAGCCGGTCGATCAGGCAGCTAGCGGCGGCGCGGCCGATGTCGTCGGTGGGCTGAGCCACGGTGCTCAAGCCCGGGCCGATCAGCGAGGCCCATTCGGGATCGTCGAAGCCGACGAAGCCGAGGTCGGCGCCGAACTGCCAGCCCAGCCGCGCCATCGCCTGCGCCACGCGCAGCGTGACGACCGCATTGCCCGCCACCACGGCGGCGCGCCGGCCGCGCTTGGCGCGCTTGCGCAGCGCCGCCAGGGCATCGTCGAGCGCCTGCTGTTCGCCCTCCACGCTCTCGAACACCTCGCCCGCCATGCGCGGCCCGTTCGCGGTCACGCAGGCGCCGAAGGCCGCGGTCCGCTCGCGCCGCGAGCTCACGCCCGCGAGCGGCTCGGTCACGTAGAGCAACTCGCGAAAGCCGCCCTCGACCAGGTGGTCGCAGGTGGCCTTCATCGCGGCCTCGTTGTCGAGCGAGACGAAGTCGGTGTGCATGCCCGCGTGGCGCCGGTCGACCAGCACCGCGGGCTTGCCGTGCAGCGCGACCGCGTCGAACACGCCGCTGCCGCGGCCCAGGGTGTTGAGGATGAAGCCGTCGACCTGGTAGCCCGCGAGCGCGTCGATGGCCTCGCGCTCGCGTTCGCTCTCGTTGCCGAGGTTGAACAGCATCACGAGGTAGCCGGCGTCCTGGCAGGCCTTCTCGGCGCCGCGCAGCACCGCCACCGAATAGGGGTTGGTGATGTCGGCCACGATCAGGCCGATGAGGCGCGAGCGGCCGTGGCTCAGCGCCTGCGCCATCGGGCTCGGCGAATAGGCGAGCTGGGCGATCGCGGCCTCGACGCGCGCCGCGATGTCGGGGCTCAGCAGCCGCTCGCGGTGGTTGAGGAAGCGCGAGACCGTGGCCTTGGAGACGCCCGCGGCCTGCGCCACGTCGGCGATGGTGGCGCGGCCCGTCGGTTTCATGCGCTGGCCGTGTCGTAGGGCGCGGTCGGCGTCTCTCCGGCCAGCACCTGCAGCAGGTTGGTGGTCGCGAGCTCGGCCATCGCATGCCGGGTCTCGTGCGTGGCCGAGCCGATGTGCGGCAGCGGCGTCACGCGCGGATGGGTGCGCAGCGGCGAGTCGGCGGGCAGCGGTTCCTTGGCGAACACGTCGAGGCCGGCCGCGCGCAGCGTGCCCTTGTCGAGCGCGTCGAGCAGCGCCTGCTCATCCACGGTCGCGCCGCGGCCGCCGTTGATGAAGGCGGCGCCGGGCTTCATGCGCGCGAAGAAGGCGGCGTCGGCCATGCCGCGCGTGGCCTCGGTCAGCGGCAGCATCGCGAGCACGATGTCGGCGCGCGCGAGCAGCTCGTCGAGCGGCGTGTGCGTGGCGCGGCCCTGCAGCTCGGGCGCCTGCGCGGCCAGGTCGACCGCGCGGCGCGCGTGGTAGAGCACCGGCATGCCGAAGCCCAGGGCGGCGCGGCGCGCCACTGCCTGGCCGATGCGGCCGAAGCCGAGGATGCCGAGCGTCTTGCCGTGCACGTCGGTGCCGAACAGGTCCTCGCCGATGTTCTTCGTCCAGCGGCCCTCGCGCACCAGGGTCGAGAGCTCGACCACGCGGCGCTGCGTGGCCATGAGGATCGCGAACATCGTGTCGGCCACGGTCTCGGTCAGCACGTCGGGCGTGTGGCACAGCACGATGTTGCGGCGGCGCAGCTCGGTCAGCGGGTAGTTGTCGACACCGACCGAGACGCTCGAGATCACCTCGAGCCGAGGCGCCGCGTCGAGCATCGAGGCATTGAAGTTGACGCTCGAGCCGATCAGGCCCTGCGCCGCCGGCAGCGCGGCCGCGAAGGCCTCGGGCGACTGGCGCGCATCGGCCACGACGACCTCGTGCGCGGCCTGCAGGCGTGCCAGCTGGTCCTCGGGCAAGCCGCGGAAGACGACAACGTTCTTGCGGGTGGAGGAAGAGGGAGACGAAGAGGAAGCCATGGCGTTCACAGCCCCGCCGCTTCGAGTTCGGCCCGCGTCGGCAGGCCCTCGGTGTCGCCGAGCACCTGCACCGCGCGCGCGCCGATCCAGGCGCCGCGGCGCACCGCCTCGGGCACGTTGCGGCCCTCGAGCAGCGCGCTGATCACGCCGGCCGCGAAGCCGTCGCCCGCGCCCACGGTGTCGATCACTTCCTTCACCGGGAAGCCCGCGACGCGGCCGGTGCCGGCCACGTCGCTGTCGTAGTAGGCGCCCTCGGCGCCGAGCTTGACCACCACCAACTTCGCGCCGCGCTCGCGGTAGAAGCGCGCCACGTCCTCGGGCCTGTCGTGGCCGGTGAGCAGCAGGCCCTCCTCGATGCCGGGCAGCACCCAGTCGGCGCGCACGGCCAGCTCGTTGATCCAGTGGCGCATGGTCTCCTTCGAGGACCACAGCGTCGGGCGCAGGTTGGTGTCGAAGGAGATGGTGCGGCCCGCGGCGCGCATCACGTCCATCGAACGCAGCGCGGCCTGCAGGCTGGTTTCGGAGATGGCCGCGAACACGCCGGTGGCGTGCAGGTGGCGCGCCGAACGCAGCCAGGGCTCGTCGATGTCGGCCGGGCCCATGTGGCTCGCGGCCGAGCCCTTGCGGTGGTATTCGATCGGCGGGTCGCTGCCGTCGGTGACGCGGCCCTTGAACTGGAAGCCGGTGCGCTGGGTGGCGTCGGCGATCACGTGCGAGCAGTCGATGCCCTCGGCGCGCATCGCGTTGAGCAGCGCGCGGCCCATCGAGTCGGTGCCGAGCCGGCTGGCCCAGCCCACCTTCAGGCCCAGGCGCGACAGGCCGATGGCCACGTTGGTCTCGGCGCCGGCGGTGCGCTTGTGGAAGGACTGCGCATCCTCGATCGGCCCCGGCCGGTCGGCCACGAGCAGCAGCATGGCCTCGCCGAACAGGGCGACGTCGAAGGCGGTGGGTTCTGTCATCGGTGTGAGTGGTTTCGCTACGCGCGCGCGGCGCGGATGAAGTCGATCTGCGTGCGGACGACGGCCTCGAGTTCGTCGCCCACGAGCGGGTATTCGATGGCATGCGGCACGTCGGCCGGCAGCGCGCGCAGCACGGCGCGCCAGGGTGCCACGGAGTCGCCCAGCGGCACCGCCACCCACTTGTGCGGCAGGCGCTGCGCGCCCTTGCAGTGCACGTAGCGCACGCGCGGGCCGAGCGCCTGCGCGGCCTGCAGCGGGCATTCGCCGACCCAGTGCCAGTTGCCCATGTCGAAGGTCATGCCCAGCGACACGCCCGCGCGGTCGGCGGCTTCGAAGAAGGCCTGCAGCGCGGGCACGGTGCCGGCGCGCACGCTCTGGTCGTTCTCGATCACGAGCTCGACGCGGGTCTCGGCCAGCTCGACCTTCAGGCCCCAGAGCGAGCCGTGCGAGGACGGCTGGAAGTCGCCGATCGACATCTTCAGCCGCTTCGCGCCCACGCGCGTGGCGGCCGCGATGCCGCGCTTGAGCGCGGCGCTGTCGAGCCAGCCGCCCTGGGCCCACAGGCCCTCGGGACTGGAATAGACCGAGGCCAGGCCGTTGAGCGCCGGCAGTTCGGCCTCGGCGTCGCGCAGCATCTCACCGCGCACCTCCACCGAATCGGCGCCCGCGCGCTTCGACAGCTGCGAGCACCAGAGCTGGCCATGGCGTCCCACCTCGGCCGCGCCGAAGGAGGACAGGGAGATCAGGACCTCGAAGGACATCAGTGGGCCTGGTGCGAGCTGAGGATCTGGCCCAGGAACTGCCGGGTCTTCTCGTTCTGGGGATTGCCGAAGAATTCCTCGGGCGGTGCCTGCTCCACGATCTTGCCCTCGGCCATGAAGATCACGCGGTCGGCCACGCTGCGCGCGAAGCCCATCTCGTGCGTCACGCACAGCATGGTCATGCCGTCCTCGGCCAGGCCGATCATGGTGTCGAGCACTTCCTTCACCATCTCGGGGTCGAGCGCGGAGGTGGGCTCGTCGAACAGCATGATCTTGGGCGTCATGCACAGCGCGCGCGCGATCGCCACGCGCTGCTGCTGGCCGCCCGAGAGCTGGCTCGGGTACTTGTGGGCCTGCTCGGGAATGCGCACGCGCGTGAGGTACTTCATCGCCACCTCCTCTGCCTGCGCCTGCGTCATGCCGCGCGAGCGCATCGGCGCCAGCGTGCAGTTCTGCAGGATCGTGAGGTGCGGGAACAGGTTGAACTGCTGGAACACCATGCCGACCTCGGCCCGCACCGCGTCGACGTTCTTGCCGCCGGCCGTGAGATCGATGCCGTCGACCTCGATGCGGCCCTTCTGCACCGTCTCGAGCCGGTTGATGCAGCGGATCAGCGTCGACTTGCCCGAGCCCGAGGGCCCGCAGATCACGATGCGCTCGCCCGCGCGCACGCTGAGGTCGATGCCGGTCAGCACCTGGAAGTCGCCGTACCACTTGTTGACGGCTTCCATGCGGATGATGGGGTCGGTCATGGGGTGTTCCGCTCCCGGCTTACTGCATCTTCGGCAGGTCGGCCTGCAGCCACTTCTGGTAGAGCTTGTTGAGCTCGCCGTTGGCGGTGTTCTTCGCCACGAAGTCGTTGACGGCCTTGGTCAGCTCGTCCTGGCCCGGGCGCATCGCGATGCCCATCGACTGCTGGACCAGCGTGAACTTGTTTTCGTAGGTGCCGGCGGGCACGCGCTTGGCGATCTGGGCGGCCACGGTCACCGAGCAGCCGATGGCGTCGACCTGGCCCGAGATCAGCGCCTGCATGGCCGAGGCGTCGTCGTCGAAGCGGCGGATCTCGGTGCCTTCGGGCGCGGCCTTGGTCACGGCCACGTCCTGGGTCGACGCACGGGCCACGCCCACGCGCAGGCCCTTGAGGTCGGCGGCGGCCTTGATCGGAGTCTTGGACGCGCCGTACAGCACGATGGTGGCGGCCGCGTAGGGCTGCGAGAACTGCACCTGCTTCGCGCGCTCGGGCGTGATGGCCAGCGAGGCGACCAGCAGGTCGACCTTGTTGGTCAGCAGGAACGGAATGCGGTTCGGGCCGGTCACCGGCACGATGTTGGCCTTCACGCCCCAGTCCTTGGCCAAGAGCTTGGCCACGTCGGCGTCGTAGCCGTCGGGCTGGTTCTTCGCGTCGGTGGTGCCGTAGGGCGGGAAGTCGACCAGCATGCCGATGGTGATCTCGCCCTTCTTCTTGATGTCGGCCACGCTCTGCGCCGAGGCGAAGGGGGCGAACACGGTGAGGGCGGCGCCGAGGCCGAGGGCTGCGATCGCTGCGCGGCGGGTGGTGATGCGGGTCATGGGATGTGTCTCCTGAAAAAGAAAGGAAGCGACGGAAAAAACGAAAGCGACGGGGAAGATGGCGAACGGGGAAATCAGCGGGCCAGCGCGCGTGCGCGCTTGCGTTCCATGCGCGCGGCCAGCAGCGACAGCGGCCAGCAGATGACGAAGTAGATGGCGGCCACCACCGAGAACACGATGAGCGGCTGGAAGGTGGCGTTGTTGACGATCTGGCCGGCGCGCGTGACCTCGACGAAGCCGATGATGGCCGCGAGCGAGGTGCCCTTGATGATCTGCACCAGGTAGCCCACGGTGGGCGCGAGCGCGATCCTGAAGGCCTGCGGCAGCACCACGTCGCGCATGCGCGCGCTGTAGCTCAGGCTCAGCGCCTGCGCCGCC
Source organism: Variovorax sp. GW821-FHT09B01 (assembly GCF_059418345.1). Lineage (NCBI taxonomy): Bacteria > Pseudomonadati > Pseudomonadota > Betaproteobacteria > Burkholderiales > Comamonadaceae > Variovorax > Variovorax sp. GW821-FHT09B01. Next base: position 50,219 of record NZ_JBWKPQ010000019.1, read on the forward strand.
TCCCACTGGCCGCGCGGAATGGCCTCGATGCAGCCGCGCCAGATCTCGCCGAGGAAGGCCGCGCTGTTGAGCACCAGCGCCACGCCCGCGGCGACCCAGGGGTTGATGTCCAGCCCCAGCACCGGCGCGCCGAAGAACACCAGGAACAGCTGCAGCAGCAGCGGCGTGCCCTGAAAGATCTGGATGAAGGTGGTCGAGACGCCGCGTGCCCACGCCGATTCGGACGTGCGCATGAGCGCGATCGCGAGCCCCAGGATCGCGCCGCCCACGAAGGCGATGGCCGACAGCGCGAGCGTCCATTGGGCCGCTTCGAGGATGAACAGGAATTCGGGAAAGCCGAAGGTGCGCATGGTGTGGTGGTCTCCGTCGGTCGACGCTTACCGGCGGTCCGGGTAGTTGAGCGTGCGCTTGTAGATCAGCTTGAACATCGCCGAGAAGGCGAGCGCCAGCGCGAGGTAGATGGCCGCGACCACGATGTAGATCTCGAAGCTGCGGAAGGTCTGCGACTGCAGGTTGGCGGCCACCGAGGTCAGGTCGTCGGCCGAGATCACCGAGACCACCGCCGAGCTCAGCATCAGCAGGATGAACTGGCTGGTGAGCGCGGGATAGATGGCCTTGAGCGCGGGCTTGATGATGATGAAGCGGAAGATCTCCCAGGACTTGAGGTTGAGCGCGCGGCCCGCCTCGATCTGGCCCTTGGGAATGGATTCGATGCCGGCGCGGATGATCTCGGTGGCGTAGGCGCCGAGGTTCACCACCATCGCCACCAGCGCGGCCGTCTGCGGCGACCAGCGCAGCCCGATGGCCGGCAGCGCGAAGAAGAAGAAGAACAGCTGCACCAGGAACGGCGTGTTGCGGATCACCTCGATGTAGGCGTTGATCACGAAGCGCAGCCAGCCCGGCCCCGAGGTCTTGCCCCAGGCGCAGAAGATGGCCACCACCAGCCCGAGCACGGTGGCGACCAGCGACAGCTGGACGGTGATCCACGTGCCCTTGAGCAGCAGCGGCCAGGCGGCGAAGACGGCGTCGAATTGAAACTGGTAGTTCATGGTCCGGCTGCGGCGCGGGTGTACGCGCACAGTGGAAAAGCAATGCTTGCAGCTTATATGAAACCGGTTTCACGATGACCGAGGGATTACCCTAGTCGGTCTTTGCGGGGGGCCGCTGCCTACACTTCCGCGATGCTCACACCCCTGGCCGACCCCACGACCGCGCAGCTGGACGACATGGCCGAAGACCCCGGCGCCACGCTCGCCGAGACCTCCGCCCATGCCCCCGCCGTGAAGCACCTGCGCCAGGCCCTGCTGTGGCCCGTGCGGCTGATGCCGGTGCGCGATGCCAAGTCCGCGCACCAGGCGCCTTGGCACCTGCTGCGCGAGATGGGCGAGGCCTCGCCCTGGCGCGAGGAGATCGACGAATACACGGGCGACAGCAGCCGCTTCCACCAGCGCCACTACAACGAGTTCGTGAGCTTCCTGCCCTACGTGCAGCGCTTCCTCTACGGCGAGGGACGCTCGCGCGCGCAGGCCGGCGGACCCGAATCCGGCAGCGACGGCGATTCGCCGATGCGCATCTTCCGCCGCCACGACATCGCCGCGGTGCGCGTGGTCACGCGCGCCGGCGAGGCACCGATCACGCTCGAGGTGGTGCACTGCGACCTCTACTTCTTCTTCGACGTCGACGTGGTGCTGCTGAACCTCGAGGTCGGCGTGAACGACCTGAGCCTGGCGCAGGCGCAGGAGCTGCTCTACCGCTTCGGCCGCGCCTATCCCGCGGGCTGGGATGCCGAGGGCGGCGCGCTGCACTGCATGGCCAGCGTCGAATGGCTGGCGGCCGACGGCCGCGTGCTCGCCAGCTCCGACGCGCAGCACAGCGAGGCCTTCATCTCGCACGTGGCGCAGCACCGCGCGCCGCGCATCGCGGCCCACTGGGCCTACCTGATGCAGCCGCTGGTGAGCGACCATTCGGAGGACAAGGGCGCGCTGCGCTACCGGCAGATCGAGTACTACCGCATGCCGGTGATGGCCTACCTGTCGCTCGACGATCCGAAGCGGCTCACGCGCAACGACTTCGTCCGCCTCGGCCTGGTCACGGGCGCGGGCGAGGCCGAGGCGGCGCTCGCGGGACGCCAGGACCACCTGCCCTATGCCGACCATCACCTGGCCGACTTCGAGAGCCGCTACTGCTACGACCGCTTCTGGGTCGACGCCGGCGCCGCCCCCAACACGCGCTACCTGTGCAACGGCCATGCGCTGATCGTGGTGGGCGACGCGCGCTCCGAGTTCTTCTGCTGCCGCGACCGCGGCGTGCTCGCGCAGTTCCGCCACCAGCACTTCCTGCTGTTCCTGATCGCGCACTTCCAGAAGGCCTCGCTGCTGATGTTCTCGGACCAGCTGGTGGAGGCGCTCAAGCGGCTGGACATCCGCAGCACGCCGAGCGTGAAGCGCTTCAAGCGCGCCATCCGCGCCAGCTTCGAGCGCTTCCTGCGCTTCACGCACCGCTACTGGTTCCACGAGATCTCGGAACAGGCGCAGGTGCGCGCGCTGTCGCACCTGTGCGCCACCCACCTCGGGCTCGATCCGCTCTACGACGAGGTCAAGGAACGCATCGCCGACATGAACACCTACCTCGACGCCGACAGCCTGCGGCGCCAGGCCAACACCGTGGTGCGGCTCACCGTCGTGACCCTGTTCGGCCTGATCGGCACCATCACCACCGGCTTCCTCGGCATGAACCTGCTGGCCGAGGCCGAGGCGCCGCTGTGGCGCAAGGCGGTCTGGTTCGGTGTGGTGCTCGTGTTCACGACCTGGCTCACCGTCTACACCATGGTCAAGTCGCAGCGGCTGTCGGACTTCATCGACGTGCTGTCGAACGACCGCATGAGCTTCCGGGAGAAGCTCGGGGCGCTGGTGCGGGTGTGGAAGCCCGGGGCCGACTGAAGACCCGCCGACCTCAACCGCCGAACGACACCTGCGCGCTGTCGACCGCGCGGATCGGCACGCCGAAGCTCGTGATGTCCGCGAGCGTGGCGTTGTGGTGGGCGCGGATCCGTGCGCCCGTGGCATGCGGCTTGTCGTGCGAGGTGTGGGCATCGGCCGCGAGCGTCACCTCGTAGCCCAGCCCGGCCGCGCGGCGCACCGTGGTGTCGACGCAGAACTCCGACGAATAGCCGCAGACCACCACGCGCTTCACGCCGCGTTCCGAAAGCCAGGCGTCGAGCGGCGTGCGCAGGAAGGAATCGGGCGTGGTCTTGCGCAGCCGCGCGTCGCGCGTGTCCGTGTTCAGCGCGCCGGCGAGCTGCCAGCGCTCGGAGTCGAACACCAGGTCGACCTCGTTCTCGTGCTGGATGAAGGCCACCGGCACGCCCGCCGCGCGGGCGCGGGCGGTGAGCGCGTTGATGCGCTCGATCACCGCGGCGGCTTCGTGCGGACGCGGGGCGTCGTCGACGAGGCCGCGCTGCATGTCGATGACGAGGACGGCGAGTGTCATGGGAACCCTTTCTGGTGCGCGGGACGGCAGGGCCGAAGGATCGCACAGGACGCGCCAATGCCCCTGCCCGGCGAATGTTTCTGACGTTGAAACCATTGCCCGCGCACCTGCCGCTAAGCTCGCGCCGCCCGCAGAACCACACAACACCTGCCATGACCGACCCCAACGCTCCTTCCCTTTCGCAGCGCCTGCGCAGGCGCGCCACCGCCGCCTTCGCGGCCGCCTGCGCGCTGCTGGCCGGCTGCAGCAGCAACAGCGGCTGCGAGGTCCGCTACGACGCCTCGCCGCAGTTCAAGGGCTGCACCTTCGAGAACATGGACAACCCCGACGTGCTGCCCAACCAGAGCACGTGGAAGATCTGGACCCGCTTCTTCTTCGAGACCAAGACCGATTCGGTGCCCACCGATGCGATCCCCGTGAAGCCGCTGACGCCGGCGGCGCTGGCCGCGCTCGATGCGCAGGCCAACCACGTGGTGCGCCTGGGCCATTCCTCGCACCTGCTCAAGCTGCGCGGCAAGTACTGGCTGATCGACCCGGTGTTCGGCGAGCGCGTGTCGCCGTTCTCGTTCGCGGGGCCCAAGCGCTTCCACCAGCCGCCGATCGCGCTGCAGGACCTGCCGCCGATCGAGGGCCTGATCCTCTCGCACGACCACTACGACCACCTCGACGTCTACACCATCGAGTACCTCGCGAAGCGGGTGCAGCACTACTTCGTGCCGCTGGGCGTGAAGGCGCGGCTGGTCGCGATGGGCGTGCCGCCCGAGCGCATCAGCGAGCTCGACTGGTGGCAGGGCGGCGAGCACGACGGCGTGAAGCTCACGGCCACGCCGGCGCAGCATTTCTCGGGCCGCTCGCTGACCGACCGCGGCCGCACGCTGTGGGCCTCGTGGGTGGTGCAAAGCGGCGAGCAGCGCATCTTCTACAGCGGCGACTCGGGCTACTTCCCGGGCTTCAAGCAGATCGGCGAGCGCTTCGGCGGCTTCGACCTCGCGCTGATGGAGAACGGCGCCTACGACGCCTACTGGCCCGCGGTCCACATGACGCCCGAGCAGAGCGTGCAGGCCTTCGAGGACCTGCGCGGCAAGGTGCTGTACTCGGTGCACAACAGCACCTTCGACCTCGCTTTCCACAGCTGGCACGACCCGCTGGACCGCATCGCGAAGCTCACGCAGGAGCGCAAGATCGAGCTGGCCACGCCGGTGATCGGCGAGGTGCTGACGGTGGGCCAGGCGCGCACCAACGTGCGCTGGTGGGAAGGCCTGAAGTAACGGGCAGCGAGCGGCTAGCCGCGCTCGCGCCGCTCGCGCGCGCGGCGCTGCTGGCGCGTCTCGAGCGCCTGCGCCGCCACGCGCTCCTTCGCGCGCTTCTTCTCGGCGCGCTTGCCGCGGAAGTGCCGGCCCACGAGAAAGCTCCCGATGCCGGTCACGATCGCGATGACGAAGCCGATGGTGCTGATGTCGAGGCCGCCCATCAGAGCACCCGCACGATGCTGGTCGGCTTGAAGCCCAGGTCGGCCGCCTTGCCCTTGCGCGCGCGGGCGCCGCGCGCGTTGTTGAGGGTGCGGATCTCGAGCGTCTCGTCGCGCTCCTTGCCGCCGCGGCCGATGCCCTCGATCTTCACGCTGCGCGTGTAGGCCGCGGCACCCGCGAGGGTGTCCTTAGGCTCGAGGTCGATCAGCGTGAGGCCGCGGCCGCCCTTGGGCAGGCTCTTGAGCTCGGCGATCTCGAAGGTCAGGATGCGCCCGCCCGTGGAGGCGCAGGCCACGTGCGTGGCCATGGGCATCGGCTCGGCGCCGCCGGCACCGCCCACCAGCGAGGGCCGGCACAGCTGCTCGCCCTCGCCCACGTCGATGAAGGCCTTGCCGCCGCGCTGGCGCGACATCATGTTCTCGACCGTGGCGATGAAGCCGTAGCCGCCCGAGTTGGCCAGCAGCAGGCTGGCCGCGACCGGGCCCGCGAAGTAGTGCGTGACATGCGTGCCCGCATCGAGCTCGATCAGCGTGGTGACCGGCTGGCCGTCGCCGCGCGCGCCCGGCAGCGAGGCCACGGGCACGGTGTAGACGCGCACGCTCTTGTCCTTGGCGCTGCCGAACACCAGCAGCGTGTCGACGCTGCGGCATTCGAAGGCGCCGTAGAGCGAGTCGCCCGACTTGAAGCTGTACTCGGGCGCCGCGGCGCCGTTGCCCGCGGCCTTCTCGCTGGCCCAGCCCTTCTGCGCGCGCACCCAGCCCTTCTGCGAGACGATCACGGTGACCGGCTCGTCGACCACCTTGACCTCGGCCACGGCGCGCTTCTCGGCCTGGATCAGCGTGCGGCGCGGGTCTTCGAAGGTCTTGGCATCGGCCTCGATCTCCTTGACGAGCAGGCGGCGCAGCGTGGCAGGGTTGGCGAGGATGTCCTCGAGCTTCTTCTGCTCGGTGCGATGCTCGTCGAGCTGCTGCTGGATCTTGATGGCCTCGAGCCGCGCCAATTGGCGCAAGCGGATTTCGAGGATGTCCTCGGCCTGGATCTCGCTGAGCTTGAAGCGCTCGATCAGCGCGGCCTTCGGATCTTCGGCCGCACGGATGATCGCGATCACCTCGTCGACGTTGAGCAGCACGAGCTGCCGGCCTTCGAGGATGTGGATGCGGTCCATCACCTTGTTGAGGCGGAAGCGCGTGCGCTTCTCGACCGTGATCTCGCGGAACGCGATCCACTCGTTGAGCATCTGCCGCAGCGACTTCTGCGTCGGCTTGCCGTCGATGCCCACCATCGTGAGGTTGATCGACGACGAGGTCTCGAGCGAGGTCTGCGCCAGCAAGGTGGTGATGAACTCCTCCTGGCTGATGCGCGAGGTCTTGGGCTCGAACACCAGGCGCACGGCGGCGTCCTTGCTCGACTCGTCGCGCACCACGTCGAGCACCGAGAGCATCGCGGCCTTGACCTGGGTCTGCTCGGTGCTCAGTGCCTTCTTGCCGGCCTTGACCTTGGGGTTGGTGATCTCCTCGATCTCCTCGAGCACCTTCTGCGTGCTCACGCCCGGCGGCAGCTCGTTGACCACCAGCTGCCACTGGCCACGCGCGAGGTCCTCGATCTTCCAGCGCGCGCGCACCTTGAGCGAGCCGCGGCCGCTGCGGTAGGCATCGGCGATGTCGCCCGCGCTGCTGATGATCTGCGCGCCGCCCGGATAGTCGGGGCCGGGCACGATGGCGAACAGCTCTTCCTCGCTGAGCTTGCCGTTCGACTTGATCAGCGCCACGCAGGCGTCGGCGATCTCGCGCAGGTTGTGGCTCGGGATCTCGGTGGCCAGGCCGACCGCGATGCCGCTGGCGCCGTTGAGCAGCGTGAACGGCAGCCGCGCGGGCAGGAGGCGCGGCTCCTCGGTGCTGCCGTCGTAGTTGGGGATGAAGTCGACCGTGCCTTCGTCGATCTCGTCGAGCAGCAGGCTGGTGATGCGCGCGAGGCGCGCCTCGGTGTAGCGCATGGCCGCGGCACCGTCGCCGTCGCGGCTGCCGAAGTTGCCCTGGCCGTCGACCAGCGGATAGCGCTGCGAGAAGTCCTGCGCCATGCGCACCAGCGCGTCGTAGGCGGCCTGGTCGCTGTGCGGATGGAAGCGGCCGAGCACGTCGCCGACCACGCGCGCGCTCTTCACGGGCTTGGCGCCCACGGTGCCGTTGGTGCCGCCGAAGCCCAGGCCCATGCGCGACATCGAATAGAGGATGCGCCGCTGCACCGGCTTCTGGCCGTCCGACACGTCGGGCAGCGCGCGGCCCTTGACCACGCTCAGCGCGTATTCGAGGTAGGCGGTCTGGGCATAGTCGGCGAGCGTGAGCGAGGTGCCGTCGCCGCCGTCGTTGTTGTCGTCGCCGGGAGGCAGGAGATCGAGCGGGGGTTGGGAGTCCATGAAAGAGCGGGTGAGAAAACGAAAAAAAGGAGTGGCGGCGAAGGCGTTCAGCCCAGCGTGAAGGCCTCGTGCACCGCCGACTGCACCGAGCCGCCGAGCACGGCACCGCCGCCGGCCACGTAGATCCAGTCGCCGATGACGGCGGCGCCGACCGCGTGGCGCGGCGTGGTCATGGGCGCATGGCGCTGCCAGCTGTCGGCCACCGGATCGTAGCTTTCCATCTGGCCGAAGACCTTGGCCTGGCGCGGCACGCCGCCGACGAGGAAACCGCCCTCGCCGCCCATGGCGAAGAAGCGGTCGCGGTAGACCACCAGGCCATGACCCGAGCGCGCGGTGGGCAGCGGCGAACGCGGCTCCCAGGTGTCGCGCGCGGGAAGGTAGACGTGGTGCAGGTCGGTGTTGTATTCGAAGGTGTTGAAGCGCCCGCCCACCACGTGGATCAGGCCGCCGTGCGCCACGCAGCCCACGTGGTCGCGCGCGCCGGGCAGCGGCTTGCGCGCGCTCCAGCGGTCGGCCTTGGGGTCGTAGACCTCGTGCCAGCCCACACTGGCGCGCTCGGCCGCGGGCTCGGAGGCGCCGCCGATCAGGTGCAGCTGCCCGTCGAGCACGACGGCGGCGGCCGCGCCGCGCGGACGCGGCAGCGGCGCGATGGCGGTCCAGCGGTTGGCCGCGATCTCGTAGACGTAGGCATTCGTGTCGGAGCGCCGGTTCTGCTCGACGAAGCCGCCGAGCGCGTAGACCCGGCCGCCATCGGCCGCCACGGCGACGTGGTTGGCGCCGCGCGGCAGTGGCGCGCCGTCGAGCCAGCGGTCGGCCTGCGGGTCGTAGATGTGGTGGTAGTCGCGGTTGACCGCGCCCTCGCCGTAGCCGCCGACCACGTGCATGCGGCCCTGCGCGGCCGTGGCCCAGGCCATCTCGCTGCGCGGGAGCGGCAGCGCCGCGCGCGCCGCCCAGCGCCCCTGCGGGCCGCGCGGCGCGGGACTGTCGGTGACGCGCTGCGACTCCTGCTCGGGCGTCATGTGGTGCGGCACGCCGCCCTGCAGCCGTGCATAAGGCTCGGCCGAGGACGGCACGGGCTGCGGCGCGGCGTGCGAGGCCGGATGCTGGGCGCGCGCGGCACCGCTCAGCGCGGCGGCGCCGGCCAGGACGAAATCTCGGCGTTGCATCGCGGTCTCCTCGTTCTTGGGATGGTCGGGGCGGGCGAAGGCGCTCGCTCGCGGGACGCCGTGCTCACGAGAGCGGCGCGGCGGATCGCTCGCCGGCATCGGCCGCGGGCGGCGCGGCCGACTCTGGCACGGCGGGCATCGCCGGCAGGCTGCGCGGCGAATCCGAGGGCATGTTGCCGCGGCCGATTGCGCCGCCGGCGGGCACCGTCATCTCCATGCGGATGCGCCCCGGCGTCTTGCCGCCGCGCAGGCTGCCGCCCCGGGCCACCGAGGGCTTGAGGTAGGCATAGAGCTGCAGCACCGTCTGCACGTAGTTCTGCGTTTCCTTGTAGTTCGGGATCTTGTTGCCCGCGCGCTGCACCGCGCCCTCGCCCGCGTTGTAGGCCGCCAGCGCCAGCTCGATCTGGCCCGGGAACATCGCGATCAGGTCGCGCAGGTAGTGCGAGCCGGCGGCGATGTTGATGCGCGGGTCGAACAGCTTCTTCTCGAGGCTCGCGCGCTGGTCGCCCGCCACGCCGTAGCGCTGCGCGGTGCCGGGCATCAGCTGCATCAGCCCGCGCGCGCCCTTGGGCGAGACGGCCTGCGCGTCGAAGCCCGACTCGGTGGCGATCAGCGCCTGCAGCAGCTCGTAGTCGATCGCATGCTTGTTCGAGGCATCGCGCAGCGCGCTCTTGGCGATCTTGTAGCTCGGCGAGGCCTCGAACATGGCCAGCAGCGTCTGCGAGGCCGGCGACACCTTGCCATCGAACTTGCCGTCGAGCTTGCGGTCGCCGCGGCCCAGACGGCCGAGCGGCGAGATGCCCTGCGTGGTGTCGAAGCTCTGGCCGTCGCGGAAGAACACCTGGTAGCGCTCGTCGATCTTCTCGGCCGCGAAGTGCGCCACGCCGTTGGCGTCGATGTAGCCGTAGACGTCAGCGGCGCGCGCCGGCCCCTGCAGCGCGAGCAGCAGAAAGGCCAGGAGCAACGAAGGCTTGAGGAGAGACATGCGGGGTGGAATCAAACATCGATGTCGACGTCGTCGGCGCGCAGTTCCATCAGTTCGCGCCGCGCCGCCGCTTCGCCCTTGCCCATGAGCTTGGTGATCTCGCCCTGGGTGGCGCTGAAGTCGAAACGGCCCAATTGGACCTGCATCAGGCGCCGGGTGTCCGGATTGAGCGTGGTTTCCCACAATTGTTCCGCGCTCATTTCGCCCAGGCCCTTGAAGCGGCTGATGCTCCAGGCGCCTTCGCGCACGCCGTCCTTGCGCAGCTTGTCGAGCGTGGCGGTCAGTTCGCCCTCGTCGAGCGCATAGACCTTGGAGGCCGGCTTCTTGCCGCGCGCGGGCGCGTCGACCCGGAACAATGGCGGCTTCGCGACATACACGTGGCCGGTTTCGATCAGCTTCGGGAAGTGGCGGAAGAACAGCGTGAGCAGCAGCACCTGGATGTGCGAGCCGTCCACATCGGCATCGGAAAGGATGCAGATCTTGCCGTAGCGCAGGCCGCTGAGGTCGGGCGTGTCGTCGGGGCCGTGCGGATCGACGCCCACGGCCACCGAGATGTCGTGGATTTCGGTGTTGGCGAACAGCCGGTCGCGCTCGACCTCCCAGGTGTTGAGCACCTTGCCGCGCAGCGGCAGGATGGCCTGGCTTTCCTTGTCGCGGCCCATCTTGGCGCTGCCGCCGGCCGAGTCGCCCTCGACCAGAAAGACCTCGTTGTGGCTGATGTCCTTGCTCTCGCAGTCGGTCAGCTTGCCGGGCAGCACGGCCACGCCCGAGCCCTTGCGCTTCTCGACCTTCTGGCCCGCGCGCTGGCGCGTCTGGGCGGCCTTGATCGCCAGTTCGGCGAGCTTGCGGCCGTAGTCGACGTGCTGGTTGAGCCACAGCTCGAGCGCCGGGCGCACGAAGCTCGACACCAGCCGCACCGCGTCGCGCGAGTTCAGCCGCTCCTTGATCTGGCCCTGGAACTGCGGATCGAGCACCTTGGCGCTCAGCACATAGGAAGCGCGCGCGAACACGTCCTCGGGCAGCAGCTTCACGCCCTTGGGCAGCAGCGAGTGCAGCTCGATGAAGCCTTTGACCGCCGTGAACAGGCCGTCGCGCAGGCCGCTCTCGTGCGTGCCGCCGGCGCTGGTGGGAATCAGGTTGACGTAGCTCTCGCGCACCGGCTGGCCGTCTTCGGTGAAGGCCACGCACCAGTCGGCGCCCTCGCCCTCGGCGAAGTTGTCGGCGTTCTTGTCGGCATGGCCGCTGCCTTCGAACAGCGGGATCACCGGATCGCCGTTGAGCGTCTGCATCAGGTAGTCGCTGAGGCCGCCCTTGTAGAGCCACTGCTGCGTTTCCTTGGTCTTCTCGTTGACCAGCGTGACGCTCACGCCGGGCATCAGCACCGCCTTGCTGCGCAGCAGGTGGGTGATCTCGCCCATCGGCAGCGCGACGGTCTCGAAGTACTTGGCGTCGGGCCAGGCGCGCACCGTGGTGCCCTGCTTGCGCTCGCCGGCCTCGAGCTTGCGGACCTCGAGCGCCTCGATCACGTCGCCGCCGCTGAAGGCCAGCCTGGCCACCGAGCCCTCGCGGTGCGTCGCCACCTCGAGCCGCTTCGACAGCGCATTGGTCACCGACACGCCCACGCCGTGCAGGCCGCCCGAGAAGCTGTAGGCGCCGCCCGAGCCCTTGTCGAACTTGCCGCCCGCGTGCAGCCGGGTGTAGACCAGCTCGATCACGGGCGCCTTCTCTTCGGGATGCAGGCCGAACGGGATGCCGCGGCCGTCGTCCTCGATGCTGACCGAGCCGTCGGCGTGCAGCGTGACCTTGATCTTCTTGCCGTGGCCCGCGAGCGCTTCATCGGCCGCGTTGTCGAGCACTTCCTGGATGATGTGCAGCGGGTTGTCCGTGCGGGTGTACATGCCCGGGCGCTGCTTGACGGGCTCGAGGCCCTTGAGCACGCGGATCGAGCCTTCGGAGTAGCCGGAGGCGTCGGAGGAACTGGTTGGAGTCTTGGGGGGAGTCGCCATGGGGGCGGATTGTAGTCAGTCGCCGCCAAACAACTGGATGCCCGTACAGGAAGCCGGCGGCGGCGTGAACAGGTGGGCACTCAGGTGGTCGATGAAGGCCCGCAGCTTGGGCGCGGGATGGCGCCCCGACGGCCACAGCACGCCCAGGCCGATGGTGTGGGGCCGCACGGCTTCGGGCAGCACGCTGCGCAGCCGCCCGGCGGCCAGGGCCTCGCGCACGCTGAAGTCGGGCAGGCAGGCGATGCCGCGGCCGCGCTCGGCGAAGCACAGGCGGGCCTCCATGGTGTTGCAGATCATGGCGACCGGCGGCTTGAACTCGCTGCCGTCGGGCAGCGGCACGAGCGGCCAGACCTCCACCTTGCCCGTGGCGGGAAAGCGGTAGTGCAGGCAGGCGTGCGCGGCGAGTTCGGCGATCGAGGCCGGCGTGCCGTGGCGCTCGAGGTAGTCGGGCGAGGCCACGAGCAGTTGCGAGAACGCGCCCAGCCGGCGCACCGAGAGCCGCGAATCGGCCAGCTCGCCGGTGCGCACCACGGCGTCGAAGCCCTCCTCGACCACGTCGACCAGCCGGTCGCTGAAATCCAGGTCGAGCTCGATGGCCGGATGCTCGCGCATGAAGCCGGCCAGCACCGGCAGCACCAGCGAGCTGATCAACGGCAGGCTGACGCGCAGCTTGCCGCGCGGCGCGAGCGCCGAGTGGGAGAGCTCCTGCTCCGCGGCCTCGATCTCGGCCAGCACGCGCCGGCTGCGCGCGAGGAACAGCGTGCCCTCGGCCGTGAGCGTGATGCTGCGCGTGCTGCGGTGGAACAGCTGCACGCCCAGGCGCTCCTCCAGCCGCGCCACGCGCTTGCCCACGGCCGAGGCGGACACGCCGAGGGCACGCCCGGCGGCGACGAAGCTGCGGGTTTCGGCGACCTGGACGAAAACGGAAAAGCCGCTGAGGCTGTCCATGAGAGGCTCCATTACGGACACCGACGTCCTCACTGAGCGGAACTCTATCCCCCTTTTTCCGCAGTCGGCTTGTTCCTATCGTTGGCGCCATGTCATTCGCCCACGAAAAACCTTCCTCTTCCGCCGCCAACTGGCGCGGCCCCGACCCGGCGCGCATCGACGCGGCCATCGATCGCGCATTGGCCGAGCAGCGGCTGGTCGGCGCGGTGGTGCTGGTGGCCCACGACGGGCGCCTCGTGCACCGCCGCGCAGCCGGCCTGGCGGACCGCGAGGCCGGCCGCCCGATGCGCGAGGACGCGCTGTTTCGGCTGGCCTCGGTGTCGAAGCCCATCGTCTCGACGGCCGCGATGGTGCTCGCGGCGCAGGGCCGGCTCGCGCTCGACGACGCGGTCACGCGCTGGCTGCCGGACTTCCGCCCGCGCCTGCCCGACGGCAGCGAGCCGGTCATCGCGCTGCGCCAGCTGCTCACCCACACCGCCGGGCTCGGCTACCGCTTCTTCGAGGCCAGCGACGACGGTCCCTACGCGCAGGCCGGCGTGTCCGACGGCATGGACCGCAGCGGCATCGACCTGGCCGAGAACCTGCGGCGCATTGCACGGGTGCCGCTGCTCCATGCGCCGGGCACGGGCTGGTTCTATTCGCTGGCGATCGACGTGCTCGGCGGCGTGATCGAGGCCGCGAGCGGCCAGCCGCTGGCCGACGCGGTGCGCCGGCTCGTGACCGCTCCGCTGGCCCTGCGCGACACCGGCTTCGGCGTCGCGCCGGACGAAGCCCGGCTCGCCGTGCCCTACGTCAACGTTCCCGGCGCGGCACCGCGGCGCATGGACGGCCCGATCGTCGCGACGCCGTTCGACGGCGCCATCGGCATCCGCTTCGATCCCGCGCGCGCCTTCGACCCCGATGCCTTCCCCTCGGGCGGCGCGGGCATGGTCGGCAGCGCGCACGACTTCCTGCGGCTGCTCGAGACCCTGCGCGAGGGCGGCGCGCCGCTGCTGCCGCGCGCCTCGGTCGACGAGATGGGCCGCAACCACACCGGCGCCTGGGGCCCGGCCGACGCGCCGGGCTACGGCTTCGGGCTCGGCTTCTCGGTGCTGCACGATCCGGTGGCGGCGGCCTCGCCCGAATCCGTCGGCACCTGGCGCTGGGGCGGCGCCTACGGGCACTCGTGGTTCGTGGACCGCGCCCGCGGCCTCAGCGTGGTGGCCTTCACGAACACGCTCTACGAAGGCATGTCGGGCGGCTTCGTGAACGACCTGCGGGACGCCATCCATGGCTGAGCGCACCACCCCTTCGCCCGAGGACCGGCTGCCCCTGTCCGGCCTGCTGGCGCTGGCCGCCGCCGGCTTCGTCACGATACTGACCGAGGCCATGCCGGCCGGCCTGCTGCCGCAGATCGGCGCCAGCCTGGACATCGCGCCCGCGCTGGTCGGCCAGTGGGTCACGGTCTATGCGATCGGCTCGCTGGTGGCGGCGATCCCGCTGGTCGCCCTGACCCAGGGCTGGCGGCGGCGGCCGCTGCTGATGCTGGCCATCGGCGGCTTCGCGATCGTCAACACGGTGACCGCGCTGTCGCACGATTACGCGCTGACGCTGGTCGCGCGCTTCTTCGCCGGCGTGTTCGCGGGCCTGCTGTGGGCGCTGGTCGCCGGCCATGCGGGCCGCATGGTGGCGCCCGCGCTGCGCGGCCGCGCGACCGCGGTGGCGATGCTCGGCGCGCCGCTGGCGCTGTCGCTGGGCATTCCGGCCGGCACGCTGCTGGGCCACAGCGTGGGCTGGCGCGCGGCCTTCCTGTGCATGTCGCTGCTGTCCGTGCTGCTGCTGGCCTGGGTGCGCTGGCGCGTGCCCGACTTCCCCGGCCAGGCGGCCGGCCGCCGGCAGCGCGTGCGGCAGGTGTTCGTGCTGCCGGGCGTGCGCCCCGTGCTCGCGGTGATGCTGGCCTTCGTGCTGGCGCACAACATCCTCTACACCTACATCGCGCCCTTTCTCGCCTATGCGGGGCTCGGCGAACGGGTCGACCTGGTGCTGCTGACCTTCGGCGCCGCCTCGCTGGCGGGCATCTGGCTCACCGGCGTGCTGATCGACCGCTGGCTGCGCGAGCTGGTGCTGGCGAGCACCGCGGCCTTCGGCGGGGCGGCGCTGCTGCTGGGCGTGGCCACGGACTCCGCGCCGGCGGTGTTCCTCGCCGTCGCCGTCTGGGGCCTGAGCTTCGGGGGCGCCGCGACCCTGTTCCAGACCGCTTCGGCGCAGGCGGCCGGCGAGGCCGCCGACGTGGCGCAGTCGATGGTGGTCACGGCCTGGAACAGCGCCATCGCGGGCGGTGGGCTGATCGGCGGCCTGCTGCTGCAGGGCCGCGGCGCCGGCGCGCTGCCGTGGTCGCTGCTCGTGCTGCTGGTGCCGGCGCTGTGGCTGGCCTGGCGCGCCTGCGCCCATGGCTTTCCAGGAGCGCGGGCCATCGCACCGGCTGGCTTTGATGCCTGAAACGCATTGAAACGCCGCCGATAAATCATCAATGGCTGTCGCCGGCGGCGCGCATGGCAAAGCCGGCTCTTGGCTACAGTCGCCGCATGCAATCGCCTTCCACTCCCACCCTCTCGATCAGGCAGGTGCTGTTCTGCGGCGCCATGATCGTCACGCTCTCGATGGGCATCCGCCATGGCTTCGGGCTCTGGCTGCAGCCGATCACGCAGGCGCAGGACTGGAGCCGGCAGACCTTCTCATTCGCGCTGGCGATACAGAACCTCTCGTGGGGCATCTTCGGGGTGTTCGCGGGCATGCTGGCCGACCGCTTCGGCGCGTTCCGGGTGCTGATCGGCGGCGCGGTGTTCTATGCGCTGGGCCTGCTGGGCATGGCGCATTCGCCGACGCCGCTGCTGTTCACCTTGAGCGCGGGCCTGCTGATCGGCGCGGCCCAGGCCGGTACCACCTACGCGGTGATCTACGGCGTGATCGGGCGGCAGATTCCGGCCGAGCGGCGCTCGTGGGCGATGGGCGTGGCGGCCGCGGCCGGCTCCTTCGGCCAGTTCCTGATGGCGCCGGTCGAGGGCCGGCTGATCGGCCAGTTCGGCTGGCAGACCGCGCTGGCGGTGGTCGCCGTGCTGGTGCTGGTGATCGTGCCGCTGGCCTTCGGCCTGCGCGAGCCGCGGCGCGAAGCGGCGGCCGCGCAGCGCGAGCAGTCGGTGCTGCAGGCCGTGGGCGAGGCCTTCCGCTATCCGAGCTTCGGCCTGCTGATGGCCGGCTATTTCGTCTGCGGCTTCCAGCTCGCGTTCATCGGCATCCACATGCCGACCTACCTGCGCGACAAGAGCCTGCCGGCCGACGTGGCCGGCTATGCGCTGGCGCTGATCGGCCTGTTCAACGTGTTCGGCACCTACACGGTGGGGCTGCTGGGCCAGAAGCTCGCCAAGCGCAAGATCCTGGCCGCGATCTACTTCGCGCGGGCGGTGTCCATCGCGCTGTTCCTCGTGGTGCCGACCTCGCCGCTGAGCGTCTACCTGTTCTCGGCCGCGATGGGCTTCCTCTGGCTCTCGACCGTGCCGGCCACCAACGCGATCGTGGCGGGCATCTTCGGCGTGGCCCACCTCTCGATGCTCAGCGGCTTCGTGTTCCTGAGCCACCAGGTCGGCTCCTTCCTCGGCGTCTGGCTCGGCGGCTACCTCTACGACACCACGGGCAGCTACGACGTGGTCTGGTATCTCGCGATCGCGCTCGGCGTGTTCGCGGCGCTGGTCAACCTGCCGGTGCGCGAGAGCGCGATCGCGCGCCCGGTGGGCCGGCCCGCCGCGCACGCGGGCTGATACGCGGGCTGAGCCGGGATCACAATGGCGGCCATGACACCCCTCTCGCGCCAACGGCTCGCACGCACCGGCTGGTTCGCCGCCGCGGCGCTGGCGCTGGCGGGCGTGTTCAGCCTCTACACCCACCCCGAATTCGCGGTGATGCTGGTCGACCAGATCTGGTCGTGCTTCTGACCGATCGCGCGCCCGGCGGGCGCAAGGCGCCATGAAAGATGTAACCAATCCCCCTTCCCCGGTCCACGGCCTGTCTGCGCCCTCGGAATGGATCGTGCGCTGGAGCCACCTGCTCGCGCCGGGCGCCACCGTGCTCGACGTGGCCTGCGGCGCCGGGCGCCACATGCACTGGTTCGCGCAGCGCGGGCACCCGGCCACGGGCGTCGACCGCTCGCCCGAGGCCACCGCCGCGGCAGCCGCCTTCGGCACGGTCGTCACCGCCGACATCGAGGACGGCCCCTGGCCCTTCGCCGGCCAGGGCTTCGGCGCGGTGGTCGTCACCAACTACCTGTGGCGGGCGCGGCTGCCCGACATCGTCGCGGCCGTGGCGCCCGGCGGCGTGCTGCTCTACGAGACCTTCGCGGCGGGCAACGAGAGCGTGGGCAAGCCCTCGCGGCCCGACTTCCTGCTGCGCCCGGGCGAGCTGCTGGCCGCCTGCGACGGGCTGCGCGTGGTGGCCTACGAGGACGGTTTCCTGAGCGAGCCGGCGCGCTTCGTGCAGCGCATCGCCGCGGTCCGGGCGCCCGCCGCCGCGGCGGACCTGCCGGCGCGCCATCCGCTGAAGGCCGCCTGACCACCCCCTCGGGACCCGGGGCCGCCCGGGTGGCGGGCAGGGGGTGCGCTATTAGAATGCGTGCTTTCGTCCACGACAAAGAGATTCCCCCTTGGAGCAACTCACAGGCAGCATCGTCGCGCTGGCCACGCCGATGCACGACGACGGCAGCGTTGACTATCCCGCGCTGCGCCGGCTGATCGACTGGCATATCGACGAAGGCACCGACTGCCTCGGCGTCGTCGGCACCACCGGCGAATCGCCCACGGTCGACGTGGAAGAGCACTGCGAAATCATCCGCGTGTCGGTCGAACAGGCCCGGGGCCGCGTTCCCGTCATGGCCGGCTGCGGCGCCAACTCGACCAAGGAAGCGATCGAGCTCGCCAAGTTCGCCAAGGGCGTGGGCGCCAATTCCCAGCTCCAGGTCGTCCCCTACTACAACAAGCCCACGCAAGAGGGCCAGTACCAGCATTTCAAGGCCATCGCCGAAGCCGTGGGCGACCTGCCCACCGTGCTGTACAACGTGCCCGGCCGCACCGTCGCCGATATGGCGCACGACACCGTGCTGCGCCTGGCCCAGGTGCCCGGCATCATCGGCATCAAGGAAGCCACCGGCAACATCGAACGCGCCCAGTGGCTGATCCGCGACCTGCCCGAGCGCTTCGCCGTCTACTCGGGCGACGACCCGACCGCCGTGGCGCTCATGCTGTGCGGCGGCAAGGGCAACATCAGCGTCACGGCCAACGTGGCGCCGCGCAAGATGCACGAGCTCTGCGTGGCCGCGCTCGCGGGCGACGTGAAGCGCGCGATGCAGATCCAGTTCGAACTGATGCCGCTGCACCGCAACCTGTTCGTCGAACCCAATCCGATTCCGCTCAAGTGGGCCATGTCCCGCCTCGGCCTCTGCGGCGGTGCGCTGCGGCTGCCGCTGACCGAGCTCTCCGAGGCCAGCCGTCCGGCGGTCGAGGCCGCGCTGCGCGCGACCGGGCTGCTCAAGGACTGATGCGCGCCACCGCGCCCTCGCCACCTCCACATTCCCTCCACGATCTTCTTTTACCCTGCCGCGTCCGAGGTTAAGCAACCTTTTGCCTGAACCGAGCTCAGAACGGGCGGGCACAGCGGCCCATCGATTGACCGAACCATTCCAACAAGGAAGACGACGTTGAAGTACCTCTCGCGATTCGCACTCCTGGCCCTCGTCGCCAGCCTCGCCGCCTGCTCCGTTCTCGAGAGCGACAAGATCGACTACAAGAGCGCCGGCAAGGCCCCGACGCTCGAAGTGCCGCCCGACCTGTCGCAGCTCTCGCGTGACAACCGCTACAACATTCCCGGCGGTGCCGTGACCGCCAATGCCTACCAGACCGGCGTCGCCAACGCACCGGGCGTGCCCACCGCCGTCTCGAACCTCGGCGACGTGCGCCTGGAACGCACCGGCACGCAGCGCTGGCTGGTCGTCAACCGCTCGCCCGACCAGCTCTGGGAGCCGGTCAAGGACTTCTGGCAGGAAAGCGGCTTCCTGCTGACCACCGAGCAGCGCAACCTCGGCATCATGGAAACCGACTGGGCCGAGAACCGCGCCAAGCTGCCGCAGGACATCATCCGCGGCACGCTGGGCAAGCTGGTCGACTCGATCTACTCCACCGGCGAACTCGACCGCTTCCGCACCCGCATGGAGCGCACGGCGAACGGCACCGAGATCTACATCAGCCACCGCGGCATGCAGGAGGTCTACACCAACACGCGCCAGGACCAGACCGTCTGGCAGCCGCGTCCGTCCGACCCCGAGCTCGAAGCCGAATTCCTGCGCCGCCTGATGGTCAAGCTCGGCGTCTCGCAGGAGCAGGCCAAGCAGGTCGCGGCCACCGCCGCCGCGGCACCGGTGCAGACCGCCCGCGTGGCCAATGTCGGCGGCCAGCCGATCGTGCAGCTCAGCGACGGCTTCGACCGCGCATGGCGCCGCGTCGGCCTCGCGCTCGACCGCACCGGCTTCACGGTGGAAGACCGCGACCGCAGCGCCGGCGTCTACTTCGTGCGCTACGTGCCGCCGAACCCCGACAAGAAGGAGCCCGGCTTCTTCGGCAAGCTGTTCAGCTCGAGCAAGACCGAGTCGCCGCTCAAGTTCCGCATCCTGATCAAGAGCCAGGGCGAGAGCAGCACGGTGTCGGTGCAGAACGAAGCCGGCGCGCCTGAGACCTCGGCCAATGCCGAGCGCATCGTCAAGGTCATCGCCGACGACCTGAAGTAAGTCCCATGCTCCGCTTCCGAAGCCTCGGCAGCGGCAGCACGGGCAATGCCGCGCTGGTCGAGGCGACCAGCGGCGGCCGCACCTCCCGGCTCCTGATCGACTGCGGCTTCGGCATCCGCCAGCTCGATCAGCGGCTGGCCCGCGCCGGGCTCGCCGCGAGCGACATCGATGCCATCTTCGTCACGCACGAACACGGCGATCACATCGGCTGCGCCCACACCCTCTCGCGGCGCAACCGCATTCCCGTCTGGATGAGCGAAGGCACCTGGCTGGCCACGGGCGGGCGCGACTTCGAAGGGCAGCTGCACATCGCGCGCGACGACGAGGACTTCGCGGTCGGCGAGCTCTCGGTGCATCCCTTCACCGTGCCGCACGATGCGCGCGAGCCGCTGCAGCTGCGCTGCACCGACGGCAATCGCACGCTCGGCGTGCTGACCGACCTCGGCCATGCCACCGCCCATGTGCTCGCGCGCCTGAGTGGCGCGCATTCGCTGCTGCTGGAGTTCAACCACGACAGCGAGCTGCTGGCCAACTCGGCCTACCCGCCGTTCCTGAAGATGCGCGTGGGCGGCAACTACGGCCACCTCTCGAACCAGGCCGCCGCGGAGATCGCGCGCGCGGTGCTGCACGACGGGCTGCGCCACGTGGTCGCGGCGCACCTGAGCGAGCAGAACAACCGGCCCGAGATCGTGCGCCAGCTGATGGCACAGGCACTCGGCGGCAACGAGGCCGAGATGCTCACCGCAAGCGCGGCCGAAGGCTCGCCCTGGCTCGACGTCTGAGCGCGCGTGCCGCGCGATCGGCAGCCGATTGAAAGGCGATTGAAAGCCCCATGAAGAAAGCCGCCCTGGAGGCGGCTTTGCTTCGTGTGCGGCGACGGCTTACTTGCTCGGCGCTTCGCCCTTCTTCGCGGCTTCGGTCGCGGCATTGGCCGCATCGAGTGCCGACGATGCGGCGGCCGATGGTGCCGAGGCGCCCATCGACGGCGCCGATGCGGCAGGGGCGGGCGCGGGGGCCGGTGCGGGCTCGGTCACGGGCGCGGGCGGCGGCGTGGTCACGGCGGGCGCCGCATCCTCCTTCTTGCCGCAAGCCACCAGGGCGGAAGCGGCGAGCAGCGAGGCGAGCAGGACGGACGTTGTCTTCTTCATGAAAAGGCTCCTTTGGCAATGAAGGTCTTGAGGGACGAAAAAAATTCTAGACCCGCATGCTGTCGCTCTTATGTCTGGCCGCGGGATTCGCGGCATTGGCTTACAAGCCCAGCGTGCTCGCGGGAAAGGCGGGCCGCGCCTGGCGCCAGCATTCCTCGATCGATTCGCGCAGCGCGCTGCGCGTGCGCGCATCGGCACTGGCGAGACTGCGGCTGCGTTCGAGGTCGATGCGATGGAGGAACCACGACGGTGTCCACAGCGCGCTCGGCACGCCGCTGCCGGCCTGTGCCGGCGACACGCGCAACGCGCGGCATTCGACGATGTGGTCCCAGCTGCGGCGCCAGCCGACGAAGCGCGCATGCCGGCGCTCCACGCCATCGAAGCGCTCGGCCAGCAGCACCAGCCTGCGGCCGCTGGCCGACCAGGCCTGCAGCGCCTCGATGCTCGCGCGCTCGCCCAGCGGCCAGTCGGCGAAGTCGGGGTCGCTGAAGATCAGTTCCTTCCAGCCTTGCTGCGCGGCCGACGCGAGCGCGGTGCGCAGCAGCCGGTCGAAGTCCTCGCGGCCGTCGAAGCGGCCCTCGGGCAGCGGCGACGGCAACGCGGTGTCACTCGGCATGCAGCCAGCCCGCCTCGCACCATTCGGCCAGCAGCGACAGCGCATCGTCGCTGGCCTTCGCGAGCTCGCGCGGCCCGAGCGCGCGCCGGTCGGCGAGGCGCCGCATCAGCGTGGCATCGGCCCCGCCTGCGCGGAAGCTCTCGCCGTTGATGTAGAGATGGCGCGCGTCATAGAGCATGCGCGTGCGGCGGTCCAGCCGCACCGCATGCAGCGCGTCGGGCGCCTCGCCGCCTTCGTCGAACCAGGTGCTGGCCTTGGGCTCGGTCAGCGATTCGCCGAGCGCGCGGTCGATCGCGTCGGGGTCGCGCAGCGCCATCTCGACCGCCTTGCGCGCGAAGGCCTGCAGCGCGGCGGGCATGGCGCCGGGCGCCTCGACCGCGGGCTGCGCGGGGTCGCGGTAGCGCACGGCGGCCGACGGGCCCGCATCCTCGAGTTCGTCGGCATGGGCCTGCGCGATGCGCGCCAGCAGGTCGGCACCGAGCTCGCCCGCGGACGGCGAACGCAGCCCGATCGAGAAGGTCATGCAGTCGCCGCCGACCGCCACGCCGTCGTGCGCGTAGCGCGGCGGCAGGTAGAGCATGTCGCCGGGCTCGAGCACGAAGCTCTGCTCGGGCTCGAAGCGCTCGAGAATCTTGAGCGGCACGTCGGGCTGCAGCCGCAGGTCGCCCTGCTTGCCGATGGACCAGCGGCGCCGGCCCTGCGCCTGCAGCAGGAACACGTCGTAGCTGTCGAAATGCGCACCCACGCCGCCGCCGTCGCTCGCGTAGCTGATCATCAGGTCATCGAGCCGCGCGTCGGGCAGGAAGCCGAACTGCCGCAGCAGCGCATGGATGCCCTCGTGGTGCAGGTCCACGCCCTGCACCAGCAGGGTCCAGGCGGCCTGCTTCAGCGAGGGCAGCGAACGGCGCGGCAGCGGGCCGTGCTTCAGGCTCCAGCCGGTCTTGCCATGGCGGATCAGCCGGGACTCGACCTCCTCGCGTTCGGCCAGCGCGAACAGCGCGGAACGGTCGATGGGTGGCACCATGTCGGGTACCGCCTGTCGCACCAGCAGCGGTTTCTTCTGCCAGTGCCGCCGCATGAACTGCGCGGCGCTCAGGCCGCCCAGCAGGGGCAGCGGTGTTGTGATCTCCATGGGAGAATTCTGCAATGGAAATCTCTGAACAATGCGTGGTCGGCCTGACCTGGACCCTGAAAGACACGCTCGGCGATGTGCTGGACGTGCTCGACGAACCGGTCGAATTCCTGATCGGTGGCGACGATCTGTTCGACGTGATCGAGGCAGCCCTGCAGGGCCATGAGCCCGGCGACCGCATCCAGCTGCAGGTCGAGCCCGAACAGGGCTTCGGCGACTTCAACGACCAGCTGCTCTTCCTCGAACCGCGCGCCCTCTTCCCCGAAGGCACCGAGGAAGGCATGACCTTCGAGGGCAGCGCGCTGCCCGCGGGCGTGAGCGAGAACATCCCGAAGGATGCGATGTACACGGTGTCCGAGATCTATCCCGAGCACCTCGTGCTCGACGGCAACCATCCGCTGGCGGGCATCGCGATCCGACTCGACATCCTCGTGCGCTCGGTGCGCGAAGCCACCGAGGAGGAGATCGGCCGCGGCACCGCGGGCACGGCCTTCTTCAAGGTGCAGCCGGTCTCGCCGGGCAACGACACGCTGCACTGAGTCCCTCGGCGCATCAACGACAAAGCCGGGCATTGCCCGGCTTTTTCTTGGCTGGCGCGATGTGACGCCGATGCCGACCTACATGCGCGAGAGCTGGCCGTTGTCGATGCGCACGCGGTCGCCGATGCGCAGGTCGCCCGGGTGCTGCACGTCGAAGGCACGGTAGCCGCCGCGGTCGGTCTGCACCGAGATGCGGTAGCTCTCGTAGGCACGCGGACCGTTCTGCTGCGCCTCGATGGTGTTGCCCAGCAGCGCACCACCGATCACGCCGAGCGCGGTGGCCGCCGCACGGCCGTTGCCGCGGCCGAACTGGTTGCCCACCACGCCGCCGATGACGCCACCGGCCACGGCACCGCCACCGGTGGTGCCGGTGCCGGCGGTCTCGCTGCGCAGCACCTCGATGTTCGCCACGTGGCCGTACTCGACGTAGGCGGCCTCGCGGTAGGGCACGGCCTGCGGCGGCGGCTGGTAGGGATAGCGGGAGGTCTGGTAGACCGGTGCGGGTGCCACGCAGGCGGTGAGCGTGGCCAGGGCCAGCACGGATGCGGTGACGGAAACGAAGCGCATTGAGATCTTCATGTTGAAAGGCTCCTCGGAAAGAACGGTGCGCCATGCGATGGAGCGGCGCACCCGCCTGTGTGTTCAACGCCGCAGTGGCCACGGCGATGACGCAAGGACACAAGCTGAAACCTGTGAGCCCCGCCCCGCTTCCGAGGTTCCTTTCTTTACCGCCGCGATACGCGCCGTTGCGCGCGGTTGCGCGTCGCTGCAGTCAGCTGCCGGTCAGTGCTTGCCGGTGGAACCGTAGCCGCCCTCGCCGCGCTGCGTGGGCGCGAACTCGGTGACGACATGGAACTTCGCCTGCACCACCGGCACGATGACCAGCTGCGCGAGCCGCTCCATCGGCTGCAGCACGAAGGGCGTGTCGCTGCGGTTCCAGGCGCTGATCTTGAGCTCGCCCTGGTAGTCGCTGTCGATCAGCCCGACCAGGTTGCCCAGCACGATGCCGTGCTTGTGGCCCAGGCCCGAGCGCGGCAGGATCATCGCCGCATAGGCCGGGTCGCCGAGATGGATCGCGATGCCGGTGCCCACCAGTTGCCAGGCATTGGGCTCCAGCGTGACGGGCGCATCGATGCAGGCCCTGAGATCGAGCCCCGCGCTGCCGGGTGTGGCGTAGGTGGGCAACTGCTCCACCATGCGGGGATCGAGGATGCGGACGTCGACTTTCACTTGCTTGCTTTTCCTTGTTGAGATTCTGTCTCGCGGCGGTTCGCCTGCTCGAGCACCTGCTGCCACTTGGCCGCGCCCGGGAAGGCCAGCGTCTTGAGCTTGCCGGCGAACCAGAACGCCAGGCCGGCCAGCACCACGAGCACGTAGATCGGCACGCCGACCGACCACAGGATCACGAAGGCCACGCCGGCCGCGCCGAGCAGGGGCTTGGTGAGCGCGCCGAAGGGCCCGCCCTGCGCGGATTCGGACTTGGCGGCATTGGTGGCCGCGGCGCGCGCGCGGGCCTGTGCCGGCGGCACCACCGCGCCCGGTCCCGCGCTCGGCGTCATGCCGACGTCGAGCCCGTGTTCGCCGGTCACGTCCGTCTGGCCGCGCCCGAGGTTCCTCGCGGCCTGGGCCGTCAGCCCCTCGACATAGCGCACGAAGTCGCCATTGGGCGGGGTGTTCCATTCAGCCTTCATCAGACCCTCCAGTCGGGCAGCCGCGCCGCGATCTCCGTCATGAGCTCGCGCGCCAGCGTGAGCTTGGGCGCGCGAGGCAGTTCGCGCACGCCATCGGCGTCCACGAGCAGCAGCGCATTGTCGTCCTGGCCGAAGGTCAGCGGGCCGATATTGCCCACCAGCAAGGGGATGCCCTTGCGCTCGCGCTTGGCCTTGGCATGCGCGACGAGGTTCTCGCTCTCGGCCGCGAAGCCCACGCAGAACAGCTTCTTCGCCTGCGCGCGCTCGCTGCGCGCCACGGTCAGCAGGATGTCGGGGTTCTCGACGAACTCGAGCACCGGCGTCTTGCCGCTGCCGTCCTTCTTGATCTTCTGGTCGCTCTGGGTCGCGGGGCGCCAGTCGGCGACCGCCGCCGTTGCTACGAAAACGCTAGCACGCGAGGATGCACCGACGGTCGCCGCGAGCATCTCCTGCGCCGAGCGCACGTCGATGCGGGTGACGCCGCGCGGCGTCGGCAGGTGCACCGGCCCGGCCACCAGCGTGACCTCGGCGCCGGCTTCGCGCGCGGCGCGGGCGATGGCGAAGCCCATCTTGCCCGACGAGTGGTTGGTGATGCCGCGGATCGGATCGAGCGCCTCGAAGGTCGGTCCGGCCGTCACCAGCAGGTGCTGGCCCGCGAGCAGCTTGGGATGGAAGAAGGCGGTGATGTCCTCGAGCAGCTGGGCCGGCTCGAGCATGCGGCCATCGCCGGTCTCGCCGCAGGCCTGCCAGCCGTTGCCCACGCCGAGCACGGTGGCGCCGTCGGCCGCCACCTGCGCCAGGTTGCGCTGGGTCGCGGGATGCATCCACATCTCGCGGTTCATGGCGGGCGCGAGAAGCAGCGGCACGCGGTCGCGCGGGCGCGCCAGGCACAGCAGGCTCAGCAGCTCGTCGGAGCGGCCCTGCACCAGGCGCGCGATGAAGTCGGCGCTGCAGGGCGCGAGCACGATCGCGTCGGCCTCGCGGCTCAGGTTGATGTGCGGCATGTTGTTGGGCTCGCGCGCGTCCCACTGCGAGGTGTAGACGGGGCGGCCCGACAGCGCCTGCATCGTGACCGGCGTCATGAACTGCTCGGCCGATTCGGTCATGACGACCTGGACCGTGGCCCCCGCCTTCACGAACAGCCGGCACAGCTCGGCCGATTTGTAGCAGGCGATGCCGCCCGTGAGTCCCAGAACGATGTGTTTGCCGGCGAGGTCTTGCATGGTGGGGCGGAGTGTAATGACCCGCGCATCCCCGCCGCGCCCTGGGGCGAACGGTCGTTCGCGGCGGCCCCGATGTCCCGCGCCGGGCGAGGTAACAGTGTCCACCCGCGCCGGGTGTCGCCGGGGGCACACCTATAATCTCAATTTCCCACTGCCCGGTCCTCGCGTCCGGAACTGGCATGACCAAATTTGTCTTCGTCACCGGTGGTGTGGTGTCTTCCCTCGGCAAGGGAATCGCCTCCGCCTCGCTGGCCGCGATCCTCGAATCGCGCGGCCTCAAAGTCACCCTCATCAAGCTCGATCCCTACATCAACGTCGACCCCGGCACGATGTCGCCGTTCCAGCACGGCGAGGTGTTCGTCACCGACGACGGTGCGGAAACCGACCTCGACCTCGGCCACTACGAGCGCTTCATCACGACGCGCATGCGCAAGGCCAACAACTTCACGACCGGCCAGATCTACAAGACCGTGCTCGAGAAGGAACGCCGCGGCGACTACCTCGGCAAGACGGTGCAGGTGATCCCGCACATCACCAACGAGATCCAGGAATACGTCAAGCGCGGCGCCGGCATCGGCACCGCGCACGAGGTCGACGTGGCCATCGTCGAGATCGGCGGCACCGTGGGCGACATCGAGTCGCTGCCCTTCCTCGAGGCCGTGCGCCAGATGAGCCTGCGCATGGGCCCGAACAACTCGGCCTTCGTGCACCTGAGCTACGTGCCCTGGATCGCCGCCGCCGGCGAGCTCAAGACCAAGCCCACGCAGCACACGGCGCAGAAGCTGCGCGAGATCGGCATCCAGGCCGACGCCCTGCTGTGCCGCGCCGACCGCCCGATCCCCGACGACGAGCGTGCCAAGATCTCGCTGTTCTCGAACGTGCCCGAATGGGGCGTGATCTCGATGTGGGACGTGGACACCATCTACAAGGTGCCGCGCATGCTGCACGAGCAGGGCCTCGACGGCCTGATCTGCGACAAGCTGCGCATCAACACGCCGCCGGCCAAGCTCTCGCGCTGGGACGAACTGGTCTACGAGGTCGAGCATCCGCAGCAGGAAGTGGCGATCGCCATGGTCGGCAAGTACGTCGACCTGTCGGACAGCTACAAGTCGCTCAACGAGGCGCTGCGCCACGCCGGCATGAAGAACCATGCGCGCGTGAAGATCGACTACGTCGACTCCGAGACCATCACCGCGCAGGACGTCTCGCGCCTGGCCAAGTACGACGCCATCCTCGTGCCCGGCGGCTTCGGCCAGCGCGGCGTCGAGGGCAAGATCCTCGCGGCCCGCTTCGCGCGCGAAGGCAAGGTGCCCTACCTCGGCATCTGCCTGGGCATGCAGGTCGCCACCATCGAGTACGCGCGCCACGTGGCCGGCCTGCCCGATGCCAACAGCACCGAGTTCGACCCCGAGACCTCCTGCCCCGTGATCGCGCTGATCACCGAGTGGAAGGACGCCGACGGCACGATCAAGGTGCGCAACGAGAAGTCCGACCTCGGCGGCACCATGCGCCTGGGCGCGCAGAGCTCCGACGTGACCGACGGCACGCTGGCCCACAGCATCTACGGCGACGTGGTCACCGAGCGCCATCGCCATCGCTACGAAGCCAACGTCAACTACCTCGACCAGCTGCGCAAGGCCGGCCTCGTGATCTCCGCGCTCACGCAGCGCGAACAGCTCACCGAGATCGTCGAGCTGCCGCAGGACGTGCATCCGTGGTTCATGGGCGTGCAGTTCCACCCCGAGTTCAAGTCCACGCCGTGGAGCGGCCATCCGCTGTTCAACGCCTTCATCAAGGCCGCGCTCGACCACAAGGGCCAGGGCGCCGGCAATGCGGGCAAGACGCTGAAGGCGGTTGCGTGACCAGCGCCTACATCATCGCCAACGTCGAAGTCACGAACCCGACCCAGTACGAGGAGTACAAGAAGTGGTCGACCGCCGCCATGCAGGCGCATGGCGCCGAGGTCTGCGTGCGTGGCGGCAAGGTCGAGGTGCTCGAGGGCGACTGGGCGCCGCAGCGCATCGTGATCCTCAAGTTCCCGAGCGTCGAGGCCGCGAAGCAGTTCAACAGTTCGCCCGAATACGGCAAGGCGCGCGAGTCGCGCCAGGGCGCCGCGATCATGCGCATGGTCGTCGTCGAAGGTCTGTGATCCGTTTTTACTGGAGAAAGAAAAGAAGATGAGTGCAATCGTTGACATCGTCGGCCGCGAGATCCTCGACAGCCGCGGCAATCCCACCGTCGAGTGCGACGTGCTGCTCGAATCGGGCACCATGGGCCGCGCGGCCGTGCCCTCGGGCGCATCCACCGGTTCGCGCGAAGCCATCGAGCTGCGCGACGGCGACAAGAAGCGCTACCTCGGCAAGGGCGTGCTCAAGGCGGTGGAGAACATCAACACCGAGATCTCCGAAGCCGTGCTCGGCCTCGATGCCAGCGAACAGGCCTTCCTCGACCGCACGATGATCGACCTCGACGGCACCGACAACAAGGGCCGCCTGGGTGCCAACGCCACGCTGGCCGTGTCGATGGCCGTGGCCCGCGCGGCCGCCGAGGAATCGGGCCTGCCGCTGTACCGCTACTTCGGCGGCATGGGCGGCATGCAGATGCCGGTGCCGATGATGAACGTCATCAACGGCGGCGCGCACGCCAACAACAGCCTGGACCTGCAGGAGTTCATGATCATCCCCGTGGGCGCGCCGAGCTTCCGCGAAGCCGTGCGCTACGGCGCCGAGGTGTTCCATGCGCTCAAGAAGATCCTGGGCGACCGCGGCATCAGCACCGCCGTGGGCGACGAAGGCGGTTTCGCGCCGAGCGTCGAGAGCCATGAAGCGGCGATCCAGCTGATCCTCGAAGCCATCGACAAGGCCGGCTACGTGGCCGGCGAGCAGATCGCGCTGGGCTTGGACTGCGCCGCCAGCGAGTTCTACAAGGACGGCAAGTACGTGCTGGCTGGCGAGAACCTCTCGCTGTCGGCCGAGAACTGGACCGACATGCTGGCGACCTGGGTCGACAAGTACCCGATCATCAGCATCGAGGACGGCATGCACGAAGGCGACTGGGACGGCTGGAAGCACCTGACCGAACGCCTGGGCAAGCGCGTGC
Organism: Variovorax sp. GW821-FHT09B01; assembly: GCF_059418345.1. Taxonomy (NCBI): domain Bacteria; kingdom Pseudomonadati; phylum Pseudomonadota; class Betaproteobacteria; order Burkholderiales; family Comamonadaceae; genus Variovorax; species Variovorax sp. GW821-FHT09B01. The sequence continues at coordinate 78,948 of NZ_JBWKPQ010000019.1, forward strand.
AGTTGGTGGGCGACGACCTGTTCGTCACCAACACCAAGATCCTGCAGGAAGGCATCGAGAAGGGCATCGCCAACTCGATCCTGATCAAGATCAACCAGATCGGCACCCTGACCGAGACCTTCGCCGCGATCGAGATGGCCAAGCGCGCCGGCTACACGGCCGTGATCTCGCACCGCTCGGGCGAGACCGAGGACAGCACCATCGCCGATATCGCCGTGGGCACCAACGCCGGCCAGATCAAGACCGGCTCGCTCTCGCGTTCGGACCGCATCGCCAAGTACAACCAGCTGCTGCGCATCGAGGAAGACCTCGGCGACATCGCCGTCTACCCGGGCCGCGGCGCGTTCTACAACCTCAAGTGATGCCCCCTCCCCGGCCCGAAGAGCCGCGCGCATTGCCGCTTTTTCCGCATTTCGCGGATCGGCGATGCGCCGTCCCTGGCGGGCCGTGCGGGGAGCGCGGGTAAAGTCCGCGGACCATGCGCGCGCGCTTCATTCCTCCCATCGTTCTGCTCGTGCTGCTGGCCATCCTCCAGTGGCAGCTGTGGAACGGGCGCGGCAGCGTGCGCGACGTGGCGCAGCTGCAGGCCAAGCTGGCCTCGCAGAAGGAGTCGAACGCCAAGGCCGCCATCACCAACGAGCGGCTGGCCTCCGAGGTCAACGACCTCAAGGACGGCCTCGAGATGGTCGAGGAACGTGCCCGCCAGGAGCTGGGCATGGTCAAGCCCAACGAGGTCTTCGTCCAGATCGCCCACTGATCCACGCGGGCCGCTCTCGCCGAGCCCTCGGCGCGCCGTGCACGCCGCCCAGCCGATGCCCGAACTCCTTTCCGCCCCCGCCTTCGCGCTCTGGGGCTCTCCCGTCACCTGGCTCGAATGCGTGGCCGCCGTGCTGGCACTGGCCATGGTCGGCTGCAACATGCGCGAGATCCACTGGGGCTGGCCGCTGGCGATCGTCAGCTCGCTGCTCTACGTGGGCGTGTTCGCGCAGGCGAAGATCTATGGCGACGCCTCGCTGCAGGTCTTCTTCGCGGTCGTCGCCTTCTGGGGCTGGCTGCAATGGCTGCGTGGCCACCGGGCCGACGGCTCGGCGCTGCGCGTGAGCCGCCTCTCGCGCCGCGGCCTCGCGCTCGCGCTGCTGGCCTGCGCGCTGGCCTGGCCCGCGGTCGCCCTCTTCCTGCGCCGCTTCACCGACACCGACGTGCCCTGGTGGGACGGCTTCGCCACCGGCCTGAGCCTGGTCGGCCAGTTCCTGCTCGGGCGCAAGTTCATCGAGAACTGGGTCGTGTGGCTGGCCGTCAACCTGGTCAGCATCGGCCTCTTCGTCCACAAGGGCCTGTGGCTCACGGTCGGGCTGTACGCCGTGTTCGCGGCGCTCAGCGTGGCCGGCTACCTGGCCTGGCGCCAGCGGCTGCCGAGGGCGGCCGCCGCATGACGCCCGTGCTGCCCACCGGCTGCATCGTCGCGCTGCTCGGCGCCGAGAGCACCGGCAAGACCGAGCTCGCGCGCGCCCTCGTGCAGCGCATGAACGAGCGCGGCATCCACGCCACCTTCGTCGGCGAGTACCTGCGCGAATGGTGCGAGCGCGAAGGCCGCACGCCGCGTGCCGACGAGCAGCAGGCCATCGCCGAGGAGCAGACCCGCCGCATCGATGCCGCGGCCGCGCTCGGCGTGGCGGTGGCCGACACCACGGCCGTCATGACCGCCGTCTACAGCGAGCTGCTGTTCGCCGACACCACCCTCTACCCCGATGCGCTCGCGGCCCAGCAGCGCTGCGCGATCACCCTGCTGACCGCGCTCGACCTGCCCTGGGTGGCCGACGAGATGCGCGACGGCCCGCACGTGCGCGAGCCGGTCGACGCGATGGTGCGCCGCGCGCTCGCCAGCGCGGGCGTGGCCTACACCGTGGTGCATGGCAGCGGCAGCGAACGGCTGGCCAGCGCCTGGCGCGCGATCCAGAGCGTGGCCGACCGCGGCGGCCTGTCGCGCGACGGCGGACGCGATGCCGTAGCGCCCGATCGCGACGCCGCCACGACGGGCGAAGGCTGGACCTGGTCCTGCGACAAGTGCTCCGATCCCGAGTGCGAGCACCGCCTGTTCACCGACCTGCTCGCGCGCCGCGAGTGAGGCCGCCGCGCCCGCGCGGTGCCCTCCGACATGGCGCCGGCCTGCGCTGCGCCATCCTCTAAGCTTCGGCGTCCGTTGCCGTTTTCCTCTTCCTCTTGCCTGGAGACCCGATGCCTCTTCGCCGTCGCTTCCGCACCGCCGCCCTCCTCGCCACCGCCCTCGCGGCCTCGGTGCTGGTCGGCGCCGCCGCCAGCGCGGCCCCGTTGCGCGCCACGGTCGAGAACGGCACCACACCCACCGCCTGCGCCGAGGAGGACAACGTCTCGCTGGTGCTGCGCGGCGAAGGCATCCGGCGGCTGCGCATCGAGGCGCTGCAGCCGTCCTACCTCGACAGCATCGGCAACGACGTCACCGCGCCCGACTTCTCGGGCTGCAACTTCGACGGCGGCGAGCATCCCACCGACCCCGCGCACCGCTTCGAGCCGCGGACCGTGGTGCTGCTCGACAACGCGCAGTGGCGCATCGTCGGCATGACGCTCGCGAGCTTCTGGCGGCCGCAGCGCGTGCCGGTGCGCGTGGGCACCGTCAGCGACCGCGGCTTCCACCTGCTGCAGGTGTTCCGCAAGGAAAACGGCAAGGCACTCGAGGCGCTGGTGCTCTATCCCTCCGACGGCTACTGGCGCATCAAGCCCCTGCCCGAGGCGCGCTTCGGCGACGGCGTCTACGGCTCCTCGTTCCTGCTCGGCCCGGTCGAGCAGGCCGGCCGGCCGGTGGTCGACATCGCCTCGATCCGCATCGTGCCGAAGCCGCTGTCGATCCACCTGCGCTTCGCGCGCGGCGGCAGCGCCGTCGCCAACGTCGAGGAGATCAGCCGCGAACGCACCGCGCTCGACGTGCGCTTCTCGGCCCCCACGCGCGAGGCACGGCCCTTCGCGGTGCTGCGCTCGATGTACGTGACGCCCGACAACGCCGACGTCAGCGAAGTGCGCTGGCAGGCCACGCCCGACGCGCCGTCGGTCGCGACGCCGCTGCCCGAGGTGAAGACGCTAGAAGGCACGGAATTCCGCTTCGGCCGCAGCGTGCCGTCGAAGCACAACACGAGCGCGCCCGACATCTTCTTCGGCGGTTTCGACAGCGCGAACCCGCGCGAAGCCAAGGCGCGCTGAGCGCCCCGTTCAACCCGCGCGCCGCACCTCGCCCGGCGTCACGCCGAGCACGCGCCGCATGCAGCGCGCCATGTGGCTCTGGTGCGAGAAGCCGCTCTCCAGCGCCACCTGGCTCGCGGGCAGCTCGCTGCGCAGCAGCAGGCCGCGCGCGCGGTCGACGCGGCGGTGAACCACGTACTCGTGCACCGGCAGGCCGGTCGAGCGCTTGAACAAGGTCTTGAGGTGCGAGGCGCTGAGGCCCGCCACGTCGGCCAGCGAGGATAGCGAAAGGTCGCCGTCGAGGTGGGCCTCGATGTGCTCGGTCACGCGGCGCAGCTGCGGCCGCGTGAGGCCGCGCGCGGGCACGGGCTCGGGGCGGCGCTGGCCGCTCAGCAGGTGCACGGCGAGCGCGGTGCCGAGGCTGTCGGCATACAGGGTGCCGTTGGGAAAGCCGGCGCGGCGCTCGGCGTCGAGGGCCCAGGCGATGTGCTCGATGTGGGCATCGCGGAACTGGTGGCGCTGCGCGAGCGTGGCGCACTCGGCGGGCAGCCCCATCTCGTCGGCCGTGCGGCGCAGCAGCGCGGTCGACACGCGCAGCATCAGCGAGGTGCTCGCTGCCTCCTCGTGCCACACGTCGCTCACGCCCGCGGGCACGATGTCGAGGTCGCCGCGCGTGTAGAGGAAGCGATGGAACTGGCAGGCGCCGGCCACCGGCGCGCCCACGTGGAGCTTGATGCGGTGCTCGGGCAGCGGCTCGTAGCCGACGATGCCGGCGGGCGTCTGCCGCAGTTCGATGCGCAGGTCGGTGTCGCTCATCGGGCCATTATCGGCCGCGCGCCGTCGTCCGTTCGTGCTCGGGGCTGCCCGATCGTGCGCGACCGCGCGCGATGCGCGCGGAATCATCGCGGCCATGAACACCACTCTCCACCAAGACAGCAACACCCGCTACCGCGGCAAGACCGCCGTCATCACGGGCGGCACCATCGGCATGGGCCTGGCCACGGCCCAGGCGCTGCTCGCGGGCGGCGCCCGCGTGATCCTGACCGGGCGCAATCCGAAGAACCTCGAGGCCGCGCGGCACGCGCTGGGCCCGCAGGCGCAGGTGCTGGCGAGCGACGCCGCCTCGCTGGCCGACATCGATGCGCTCGCGGCCACCGCGCGCGCGACGCTGGGCCACGTCGACCTGCTGCACATCAACGCCGGCATCGCCACGCTCGAGCCCTTCGAGCAGGTCACGGAGGCCGGCTACGACCGCGCCTTCGCGATCAACACCAAGGGCGCTTTCTTCACGGTGCAGAAGCTCGCGCCGCTGATGAAGCCCGGCGCGTCCATCGTCTTCACCTCGTCGATCGCCGACGAGGGCGGCATGCACGGCATGGGCGTCTACAGCGCGACCAAGGCCGCGCTGCGCTCCTTCGCCTCGGGCTTCGCGGCCGAGTTGGTGGGGCGCGGCATCCGCGTCAACGTGGTGAGCCCGGGCTTCATCGACACGCCCACGCTCGGCGTGGCCGATGCCACGCCCGCCGAGCGCGCGGAGTTCGTGCGCCTGGGCGACCAGATCACGCCGATGCGGCGCCACGGCAGCGCCGAGGAAGTGGCGCGCGCGGTGCTGTTCCTGGCCTTCGACGCCACCTTCACCACCGGCGCGCGGCTCACGGTCGACGGCGGCCTGGGCCAGAACCTCAGCCCGGCGCACGAATGAACCGCATCCCCGATCCATGCAGGAAGCAACCATGACCCCTACCGACGTCTCCCTCATCGGCCTCGGCCCGATGGGCATCGCGCTCGCGCGCGCCCTGCAGCGTGGCCACACGCTCACGCTGTGGAACCGCACGCCGAGCCGCGCCGAAGCGCTGCTCGGCCAGGGCACCGTGCTCGCCGCCGATGCACGCGCGGCCGTCGCCGCCAGCCCCATCGTGCTGGTCTGCGTGGCCGACTACGCGGCCTGGCGCGCGATCCTCGCGCAGCCGGGCGTGGCCGAGGCACTGCGCGGCAAGGTGCTGGTGCAGCTGAGCACCGGCACGCCGCAGGATGCGCGCGACGACTGGGCGCGACTCGACGGCGTGGCCTACCTCGACGGCGCGCTGCTCGCCACGCCCTCGCAGATCGGCCGGCCCGACACGCCGCTGTTCGTGTCGGGCGAGGAGCGCGCGCTCGCGGCCTGCCGGCCGGTGCTCGAGGCCATCGCGGGCCACATCGCCTACCTGGGCGAGCCGATCGGCAACGCCGCCGCCTGGGACCTGGCCACGCTCTCGTGCATGTTCGGCGCGATGGCCGGCTTCTTCCACGGCGTGCGCATCTTCGAATCGGAGCAGTTGCCGGTGCGGGACTTCGCGCAAATGATCGGCACCATCTCGCCCGTGATCGGCGAGATGATCCGCGCCGAGGGCGAGAGCATCCACGACCAGCGCTATGGCGAACCCGAGAGCTCGATGGCGACCTGCGCGGGCTCGGGCCGGCTGTTCGTGCGGCAGGCGCGCGAGGCGCGGCTCGACACGGGCTTTCCCGATTTCCTGATGGGATGGTTCGACCGCGCGCTCGCGGCCGGCTATGCGAACGAGCGGCTCGCGGCGATGGTCAAGGTGCTGCGGCAGCCGGGCTGAGCGCCCGGCACCGACTTACTGCACCACCGGCGTGCCGGGGATCTGGTCGCCCGGCGGGCGGAAGATCTGCGCCGCATCGACCGCGTCGAAGCGGTACTGCTTGCCGCAGAAGTCGCAGCCCACCTCGATGTCGCCGCGCTCGGCGAGGATGCTCTCGGCTTCCTCGGCGCCGAGGCCGCGGATCATCTGCGCCACGCGCTCGCGGCCGCAGGTGCAGGCGAAGTGCGGGCCCAGCATGCCGCGCTGCGGCTCGAAGCGCAGCAGCTTCTCTTCCCAGAACAGGCGCCGCAGGATGGTCTCGACGTCGAGCGTGAGCAGCTCCTCGCGCGTGAGCGTCGAGGCCAGGATCGAGATCCGGTTGTAGTCCTCGTTGCGGCCGATCTGGTCCTCGTTCGCCTGGTCGCGATCAGCCGGCGAGGTGCCCTCGAGGTTGCCCTCGCCCTTGACCGGCAGGCGCTGGATCAGCAGGCCCGCGGCCACCTTGTCGTCGGCCGCCAGCACCAGCGTGGTGTCGAGCTGCTCGCTCTGCAGCATGTAGTGCTGCAGCACCTCGCTGAGCTTGCCGAGCTTCTCGCCCTCGTCGCCGAACAGCGGCACCACGCCCTGGTAGGGCTGCTGGCCCGGCAGCTTGTCCTTGGGGTCGAGCGTGATCGCGCAGCGGCCCTTGTTGTTCACGTTGACCATGTCGGGCAGCCGCGCATCGGCCGGCAGCTCCCCGATGGTCTTGGCGGTGGCTCGCAGGCTCAGGTCGGGCTTGACCTCGGCCACGGCCACCTTCACCGGGCCGTCGCCGAAGATCTGCAGGATCAGCGCGCCGTTGAACTTGATGTTGGCCTGCATCAGCGTGGCCGCGGCCGTCATCTCGCCGAGCAGCTCGACCACCGGCGGCGGGTAGGCGCCGGTGGCGGTGTTGGAGGCGCGCCGCGCGAGGATCTCCTGCCAGGCGTCCGTCAGGCGCACGATCATGCCGCGCACCGGCAGGCCATCGAACAGGAATTTGTGCAGCTCGCTCACAACGGGGTTCTTTCTTCGGGTGCCCTCGCGCGCAGGCTCAGGCGATCTTCTTCAGGCCGGCCGCAAAGCGGCGGGCGTTCTTGACGTAGTGCTCCGCACCCTGGCGCAGCTTGGCGGCGGCCGCTTCGTCGAGCGTGCGCACCACCTTGGCGGGCGATCCCAGGATCATCGAGTTGTCGGGGAATTCCGAGCCCTCGGTCACGAGCGCACCGGCGCCGACGATCGAGTTGCGGCCGATCTTCGCGTTATTCAAGACCACCGCCTGCATGCCGATCAGCGTGTTGTCGCCGATGGTGCAGCCGTGCAGCATGACCTGGTGGCCCACGGTGACGTTCTCGCCCACGGTCAGCGGGCAGCCGATGTCGCAATGGAGCACCGACAGGTCCTGGATGTTGCTGTTGCGCCCGATGGTCATGGCCTCGGTGTCGCCGCGCAGCACGGCGCCGAACCAGACGTTCGCGTTCTCGGCCAGCGTCACGCGCCCCATCACCTCGGCGCTGTCGGCGACCCAGGCGCCGTCGCCGAGTTGCGGCGCCACGCCGTCGAGTTCATAGAGGGCCATCGTGGGAGTCTCCGGAAAGGGAAAGAGGGGTGAAACCTAGAATTGTAGGGATGCACCCCCGATTGAGCGCCCTGGCCGCGCTGCGCCTCACCGACCCCGAAGAGAAAGTGGCGGCAACCCGCGCGCTGGCAGCGCATATCGCTAGCGAAACCATAGCAGACGAACCCGTGCGCGTGCCCGGCGACGAGCTCGGCGTACCGGGCCGGCCCGAGCGCCCGCTGCGCGTGTCGGCCATGGCGGTGGGCAAGCGCTCGCCGTTCAACACCGAGGGCCGCGCGGCGCTGGTCCATTCGATCTGCCACATCGAGTTCAACGCCATCAACCTCGCGCTCGACGCCGCCTGGCGCTACGACGGCATGCCCGCGCGCTACTACCAGGACTGGCTGCGCGTGGCCGACGAGGAGGCGCAGCACTTCACGCTGCTGCATGCGCACCTGCGGACCATGGGCTGGCGCTACGGCGACTTCACCGGCCACGACGGCCTGTGGAGCATGTGCGAGAAGACGCGCGACGACGTGCTCGCGCGCATGGCGCTGGTGCCGCGCACGCTCGAGGCGCGCGGGCTCGATGCCACGCCGCTGATCCAGGCCAAGCTCAAGCGCGTGAACACGCCCGATGCGCTGCGCGCGGTCGAGATCCTCGACATCATCCTGCGCGACGAGGTGGGCCACGTGGCGATCGGCAACCACTGGTACCGCTGGCTCTGCGAGCGCGCGGGCATCGACGCCGAGGCCGCCTACCCCGAACTCGTGGCGCGCTACGAGGCGCCGCGGCTCAAGCCGCCGTTCAACCTCGAGGCGCGCACGCGCGCGGGCTTCAGCGACGAGGAGCTGAAGGCGCTGGGCGGCGGCAGCGCCGCCTAGGAGTCAATCCGGCTTCTTCATCACCACCAGCTTGGGCGAGAAGTGCTGCAGCACCTCGCCGCGCTGGTTGCGCGTCTCGCAGCGCACGCGGACCATGGCGCGGCCCGGCTTGGAACGCGAGGGCACGATCTCGACGATCTCGCTGACCACGTGCAGCACGTCGCCGGGCCGCGTGGGCTGCGGCCAGCGGATCTCGTCGCCGCCCGAACCGATGATGCCGTCGGCCAGCGGGATGCCGCTGTCGACCAGCAGGCGCATGGTGACGGCCGCCGTGTGCCAGCCGCTCGCGGCCAGGCCGCCGAAGAAGGTGCGCTTGGCGGCCTCCTCGTCGGTGTGGAAGGGCTGCGGATCGAACTGCAGCGCGAAGGCCTTGATCTTCTCGGCGTCGAGCGCGTATTCGCCGCTTGTGAAGCGGTCGCCCACGGCGAGGTCGTCGAGGTAGAGCTTGGCGCGGGGGGTGATGGTGTCGGTCATGGTGCGTTCCTCCTTCGCTGATGGCACGGCGGCATTGTCGCCACCGTGCCGCGTCGTGTCGCGCCGGCGCTCAGACGCGCTCGAGGATGGTCGCGATGCCCTGTCCGCCGCCGATGCACTGCGTGGCCAGCGCATAGCGGCCGTTCTCGCGCGCCAGCAGCGAGGCCGCCTTGCCCGTGATGCGCGCGCCGGTCGCGCCCAGCGGATGGCCGATCGACAGGCCGCCGCCATCGAGGTTGACCGTGGCCGGGTCGAGCCCGAGGTCGCGGATGCAGGCCAGCGCCTGCGAGGAGAAGGCCTCGTTGATCTCGACCACGTCGAGGTCGGCCACGCTCAGGCCCGCGCGTGCCAGCGCCTTGCGCGTGGCCGGGATCGGGCCGATGCCCATGATGGCCGGGTCGACGCCCACGGTGGCGAAGGACCTGATGCGCGCCAGCGCCTTCAGGCCATGGCGCGCGGCGAAGGCATCGCTGGTCACCAGCACCGCGGCCGCGCCGTCGGTCAGCGGCGACGAGGTGCCGGCCGTCACCACGCCATCGGGACGGAAGGCCGGCTTGAGGTTGGCCAGTGCCTCGGCCGAGGTGGTGGGACGGATGCAGCCGTCGGCCTCGACCAGTTCGCCCGAGGCCAGGCGCACCGGCACGATCTCGCCGGCCAGGCGGCCCTGCTCGCGCGCGGCCGCGGCCTTGCGGTGCGACTCCACCGCCAGCGCCTCCTGGTCGGCGCGGCTCACGTTCCAGCGCTGCGCCACGTTCTCGGCGGTCTCGCCCATCGAGATGTAGGCGTCGGTGTCGGCCAGCAGCTCCGGGCTCGGCGAGAAGTTGAAGCCGCCCTGCGGCACCATGCTCATCGACTCGACGCCCACGCAGAGGAAGGCCTCGCCCATGCCGGCCTCGATCTGCGCGGCCGCGATGTGCACCGCCTGCATCGACGAGCCGCAGAAGCGGTTGACGGTCATGCCGCCCACCTCGTGCGGCAGGCCGGCCAGCAGGCCGACGATGCGCGCGAGGTTGTTGCCCTGCGAGGCCTCGGGATAGGCGCAGCCCAGGACGATGTCCTCGAGCAGCGCGGGATCGAGGTCGGTGCGCTGCAGCAGGCCCCGGACCACGCCGGCGGCCAGCGTGTCGGGACGCACCTCGGCCAGCGCGCCCTTCTTCGCGAAATGGAACGGCGAACGGGCATAGGCGGAAATGACGGCTTTCATGATGTGCTCCTAAAAACTACCATCCAATCGGTAGGTTGACAGGTCAAAAAAGAGGCACGCGTGGCGTGCCTTCGGGTGGATGCCGGGGCGTCAGACGGGCAGCGAACTCCTCAGTTGCGCGACCGCGTCGTCGAAATCCTCCACGCGGCCGGTCATGCGCGCCGCGATCAGCGCGCCCTGGCAGACCGCGAACACATAGGCCGCCAGCGCCGCGGGGCCCGCGCTGCCGGCGCCCTGGGCGCGCTCGGACACCAGCGCGCCGAGCACGCCGGTCAGCCACAGCACCTGCATCTGGCGCAGCTCCTGCACCGTGCGGCGCAGCTCGTCGTTGATGCAGTCCCAGCCCGGGGCCAGCGCCCCCGCGGGACAGACCGCCGAGCCGGCGCGCAGGCCGTTGCGGTACATGCGGAAATAGGCGTCGAGCGACTCGCGCGGCGTGCGGGCCTTGGCCTCGTCCCTGCGGCGGAAGCCCTGGATCGCGTCGCGCAGCACGGCCACGCCCAGCGCCTCCTTGGACGGGAAGTGGTGGTAGAGGCTGGCCTTGCGCACGCCGACCGCGTCGGCCACGTCCTGGAAGCTGAAGCCCAGGTAGGAGCGCGTGGCGATGAGTTCGCGCGCCGCGCCCAGGATCTGGTCGCGCGTGCTGCCGGTGGCGAGGGCTGCTGAGGAAACGCTGCTCATGGCTACCTACTATAAGGTAGGGAAATCGGAGTGGCTATCGCGCGGGCGACAAGCCCGCGCGGCCGGTGGGGTTCTCAGTCGGCCTTGATGCCGGCCGCCTTCACGATCCTGCCATTGCTCTCGAACTCGCTGGCGATCTCCTTCGCGAAGTCGGCCGCGGGGCCGCCCGTGGGCACGTTGTCGGTGGCCGTGAGCTTGGCGCGCAGCTCGGGGCTGGCCAGCGCCTTGTTGATCTCGGCGTTGTAGCGCGCGAGCAGCGCCGGCGGCGTGGCGGCCGGCGCGAACACGCCGAACAGCGAGTTGATGTTGGCCGCCTTGTAGCCCAGCTCGCCCAGCGTGGGCACCTGCGGCAGGCTCTCGAGCCGCGCCGGCGCGCCCACCGCGAGCGGGCGCAGCTTGCCCGACTGGATGTGCGCCCCCAGCGTGGGGCTGGCGTTGGTCGAGAGGATCTCGAACTGCCCGCCCAGCGCATCGTTGAGCTGCTGGCCGCCGCCCTTGTAGGGCACGTGCGTGATGTCGACGTTGGCCGCCGAGCGCAGCTGCTCGAGCACGATGTGGCCGAGCGAGGCCGGCCCCGATGTAGCCCAGCGCACCGCGCCCGGATGGGCCCTGGCGTCGTCGAGCAGCGCGCGGAAGTCCTTCGCCTTGCTCGCGGGCGTGGCGATCAGCAGCACCGGCGAATACATCACGCTGGCCACCGGCGCCACGTCCTTCAGCGGATCGAAGGGCAGCTTGCCCAGGTGCGGGCTCAGCACCAGCGGGCTGATGGCCGAGAAGCCCAGGGTCGCGCCGTCGGGCGCGGCCTTGGCCACCGCGTCCATGCCGATCGCGCCGCTGGCGCCCGCGCGGTTCTCGACCACCACCGTGGTGCCGAGTTGCGCCGCGAGCCGGTCGCCGAGCGCGCGCGCGACCACGTCGCTGACGCCGCCGGCCGGATAGGCCACGATCAGCCGCAGGGTCTTGGGCACGGCCGGGGTCTGGGCCGCCGCGGCGCCGCAGAGGAAGGCGCCGGCCGCGGCCAGCGAGGCGAGCACCGCGGTGCGGCGCGTCGGGAAGAAGAAGGAATGCATCGGATTCGTCATGGCGCTCGAGTCTGCCTCCATCAGTCGAGCTGCAGCTTGCGCTCGCGGATCAGCTTCGACCATTTCTCGTTGTCGGCCTTCACGAAGGCCGCGAACTCGGTCGGGCCCAGCGAATGGACCTCGGCGCCCGCGGCGGCGAACTTGGCGCGGACCGCCGGCTGCGCCAGCGCCTTGGCGAGTTCGCCCGACAGGCGGTCCACCACCTCCTTGGGCATGCCCGCCGGCCCCACCAGGCCCTGGAAGCCCACCGACTCCATGCCCGCGAGGCCCAGCTCCTTCACGGTCGGCACGTCGGGCAGCTGCGGATCGCGCTGCGGCCCGGTCACGGCCAGCGCCTTGAGCTTGCCGCCCTTCACCTGCGGCAGCAGCACGCTGCCCGCGTCGATCAGGATCTGCGTCTGCCCGCCGATCAGGTCCTGCACCGCGGGCGCGCTGCCCTTGTAGGGCACGTGCGTCATGTCCAGGCCCGTGACCTGGTTCATCAGCTCGCCGTTGAGGTGCGTCGAGGTGCCGTTGCCGCCCGAGGCGAAGTTGACCTTGCCGGGCTGGCCCTTGGCCCAGGCCACGAAGGCCTTGAGGTCCTTGGCCGGATGGTCGGGCCGCGTCACCGCGATGTAGCTGCCCTGGCTGATCTGGCCAATGTAGGTGAACTGCTTGATGGGGTCGTAGGGCGGCTTGCTCTGCAGGTACGGCGCGATCGCGAACGGCCCGGTGTTGGCCAGCAGCAGCGTGTAGCCGTCGGCCGGCTGACGCGTGAGCTCGGTGGCCGCGATCATGCCGCTCGCGCCGGGCTTGTAGTCGACCACCAGCTGCTGCTTGAGCGCCTCCTGCAGCGGCACCTGCACCGTGCGCGCCGCGAAGTCGATGCCGCCGCCGGGCGGATAGCCGACGATCAGGCGGATGGGCTTGGCGGAGGGGTAGCCCTGGGCCAGGGCGGGGCCGATGGTGGCGGCGGTCGCGGCCAGCGCGAGGCCGGCGAGGAAGACGCGGTTGATCCTCATGTCGATGTCTCTCGTGTTCGAAAGCCGCCGATTCTGCGGCAAGCCGCGAGCGACCCGGGATTCGCCGCGCCCCGCCTGCTCAGGCGGTGTCCTGCGCGATCGCGCCGCCGATGAAGTTGCGCCCGCGCGCGCCGCTCAGGGCCTGCAGCAGCATCCGCCGCGCCTCGTCCTCGCCCACACCGTAGTCGGCGAAGCGGGTCTTCACGCCCAGCGATTCGATGAAGGCCGCGAGCCGGCGCGGCGCCTTCGCGAGCGGCAGGCCCAGCGCCTGTGCCAGCACCGCGTCGCGGTCGGCGCGCCGGCCGATCGCGCGCTCGAGCACCAGCGGCAGCGGGAACGAACAGGCGATGCCGTGCGGCAGGCCGTAGCGCAGCGTCATCTCGTAGGAGATCGAGTGCGCCAGCGCGGTCTTGGTGTTGGAGAAGGCCATGCCGGCCTTCAGCGCGGCCAGCGCCATGCGCCCGCGCAGCGCCACGTCGTCGAGCCGCCCCATCAGCTGCGGCAGCACCTCGAGCGTGTCGCGCACCGCGGCCACCGCGAAGGTGTCCGACACCGGGTTGGCATTCACGTTCCAGATCGACTCGAGCGCATGCGAGAGCGCATCGAGCCCGCTCTGCAAGGTGACCGCCGCGGGCAGCGACAGCATCAGCTCGGGATCGATCAGCGCATGGCGCGGCCAGGTCTGCGCCAGGTGCAGCGAATACTTGCGCTGCCGGCCGCGGTCCCAGATCGTGGCCCAGGGCGTGACCTCGCTGCCGGTGCCCGCGGTGGTCGGCACGGCGATCAGCATCTTGGCGTGCACCGGCACGAAGGGCCGCTCGCCGGCCAGGCCGGCCACCAGGTCGTCGAAGCGCGCGCCCTCGCCCGCCACCATCAGCGCCTTCGCGGTGTCGATGGCGCTGCCGCCGCCGACCGCCACGATCGCCTCCACCTGCGGATGCGCGCGCCAGAACTGCGCGTAGGTCGCGGCCAGTTCGGCCACGTCGGGGTTGGGCCGCACGTTGTCGATCACGCAGGCCAGCGCATCGCCGAGCACCGCCTCGAGCCGGCCCAGCAGCCCGATCGCGCGGGCCTCCTGGAAGGTCACCAGCGCCGCGCGGCGGCCCGCGAGCAGCTTCGGCAGGGACGACAGGGCCCCGGCCCCGTACGTGCTCTGCACGGGGTTGAAGTAGTGGAAGGTCATGGTCGGGGTCGGTCGTCGGCGCGCGGCCTCAGGAACGGCTGCCCTGCTGGATCCAGGCGCGCAGCCGGGTCGAGAGGTAGTCGGCGGTCATCACCATGACCACGATGACCAGGATGCAGGTCGCCGTGTCCTGGTACTGGAACAGCTTCATGCTGCCCACCAGCTCGAAGCCGATGCCGCCCGCGCCCACCATGCCCAGCACGGTGGCCTGGCGCAGGTTGGTCTCGAAGCGGTAGACGATGACGCCGATCCATGCCGTCACGACCTGGGGGATCACGCCGAAGACGATGGTCTGGATCGGGCCCGCGCCCGTGGAGCGCAGCGCCTCGATCGGCCCCTGGTCGATCTCCTCGATCGACTCGGCGAAGAACTTGCCGAGCATGCCCGCGCCATGCAGCGCCAGCGCCAGCACGCCGGGAAAGGGCCCGAGCCCGACGGCCGCCACGAAGATCAGCGCGAGGATGATCTCGTTGATGCCGCGCGTGATGTTGAGCACCTGCCGCATCGCATGGAACACCGCCGGGTTCGGCGAGATGTTGCGCGCCGCGAAGAAGCACAGCGGCACCGCGAGCACCACCGCCAGCAGCGTGCCCCAGAGCGCGATCTGCACCGTCTCGATGGCGGGCTTCACCAGCTTGCCCATGAACTCCCAGTTGGGCGGCAGCATGCGGCCGAGGAAATCGGCGATCCAGGGCATGCCCTTGGCGAGTTCGCCGAAGCTCACCTGCGCGCCGATCGCGGCCCACCAGAGCACGCCGAGCCCGGCCGCCGCGGCGACCAGGTACTTCCACCAGCCGGGGTTGCCGCCGCTGCGGGCGATCAACAGGTTGTAGCGTCCGATCGCGATCATGGCTGCTCCAGGGCGAGTTGCTGGACCGGCGGCATCGCCGGCGTGTACACCGCGGCCACGGCCGCGTCTTCCTTCGGTTCCCCGGGGTCGGGCTCGAGGCCGCCCGGATAGATGCGCTGCAGCACCTCGTCCGTGAGCTCATCGGGCCGGCCCTCGAACACCACGCGCCCGCCCGCCACGCCGATCACGCGCTGCGCGAACTCGCGCGCGTAGTCGACCTGGTGCAGGTTGCAGATCACGGTGATGCCGTCCTCGCGGCTGGCCTGCCGCAGGTAATTGAGCACCTTGCGCGAGGTCTTCGGATCGAGGCTGGCCACGGGCTCGTCGGCCAGGATCACCTTGGGCCGTTGCGCCAGCGCCCGCGCGATGCCCACGCGCTGCTTCTGGCCGCCCGAGAGCGTGTCGGTGCGCAGGTCGGCCTTGTGGTCGAGCTCGACACGGCGCAGGCATTCGCGCGCGATCGCGATGTCGCGCGCCGGAAAGACCTGGAACCACGAGGCCAGCGCCGGCATCGAGCCCAGCCGCCCGGTCAGCACGTTCTTCAGCACCGACAGGCGCGGCACCACGTTGTAGTGCTGGAAGATCATCGCCACGTCGCGGCGCACGCGGCGCAGCCCCGCGCGATCGCGCCGCACGGGCGCGCCGTCCACCCGCACCTCGCCCTGCGTGGGCTCGGCGAGCTGGTTGATGCAGCGAAGCAGGGTGGACTTGCCGGCGCCCGAGGCACCGAGGATGACGACGAACTCGCCCTTGCCGACCGCGAGGTCGACCTGGTGGAGCGCGGTGAAGTCGCCGTAGCGCTTGCCAAGGCCGCGGATCTCGATCATTTCATCTTCCCCAGGTCGAGCTTCAGGATCTTGGCCGTGTCGCGGATCACGTTGTAGGCCGCGTCGTTGGTGGGGTGGAAGCCGTTGAGCAGGCCCTGGTCGGACCAGGGGATGTCCTTCACCTGCAGGAAGGCCGCCTGCACGCGCTGCTTGAGATCGGCGCCGAGGTCCTTGCGCCAGACCGTGGGCGACTCGGGGATCGGATCCGAGCGCCAGACCTCGACCAGGTCCTCGCGCTTGACCAGGCCCTTCGCCACCGCGGCATCGAGGATGCGGTCGGCGATGGCGGCCGCGTCGACCTTGCGGTTCTGCACCGCGATCGCGCTCGAATCGTGCGAGCCCGAGAAGATCACGCGGCCGAAGTCCTTGTCGGGATCGAAGCCGGCCTTCATCAGCCCGGCCTTGGGGAACAGGTGGCCCGAGGTGGAGCTGGGGTCGACGAAGGCGAAGGTGCGGCCCTTCAAGTCCTTCACGCTCTTGATGCCGCTGTCCTTGTGGGCCACCACCTGGCTGTAATAGAAGGTGCGGCCGGCCTTCTTGGTCTCGGCGACCGCGAAGGCCTCGATGTCGGCCACCGTGGTGCCCAGCACGTACGAGAACGGGCCGAGGTAGGCCACGTCGAGCCGCTTCGAGCGCAGCGCCTCGATCACGCCGTTGTAGTCGGCCGCCACGAAGGGCTTGACCGGCATGCCGAGGCCCTGGGCCAGCATGTCCATCATGCGCTGGCTGTTGGCGATCATCGCGCGCGAATCCTCGGAAGGAATCAGCCCGACCGTGAGCGCCTGCTGCGCCCGCGCCGGTGGAAGGAAGGCCGCGCCCACGCCGGCGGCAGCTCCGAACAGCAAGCTTCTGCGTTTCATCATCTGTGTCTCCAGTCTTCTGCGGTTCCGGTCCCCCGCGCCGCCGTCGTGGCGGCCCGGGGATTCGTGGCGTTCCGGTCGTCTTTTGGGTGCCGACCTGGAGCGCCTGGCGGCGAGTACATCACCGGCCCATTCATCGATCCAATTCAAATTTTTTCGTCGATGTATTCAATGAACCTATAGTCGGATTCATCGAGAATTCCGCTTTTTTCCGGAGCCGCCGCATGCGCCTGACCCAGCTTCGTTCCTTCTTCGCGGTGGCCCGCGAAGGCAGCTTCACGCGCGCCGCCGAGAGCCTGCACGTGAGCCAGCCCACCATCACGACGCAGGTGCGCTTTCTCGAGGAGGCCTACAAGGTCGAGCTGTTCCACCGCCGCGGCCGGCGCGTGCAGCTCACGGTGATGGGCGAACAGCTGATGCAGCTCGCGCAGCAGATCTTCAGCCTGGAGGCCGACGCCGTGAACCTGCTGGGCGACGCGGGCGAGCTGCGCACCGGCCACCTGCGCGTGGCGGCCGTCGGGCCCTATCACGTGACGAAGATGCTGGTCGACTTCAACCAGCGCTATCCCGGCATCAAGGTGACGGTGAGCACCGGCAACTCGCAGGACGTGCTGAACCAGCTGCTCGACTACAGCGCCGACGTGGGCGTGCTCGCGCAGATGGTGCGCGACGAGCGCTTCCTCTCGGTGCCCTTCATGAAGCAGCCGGTGGTGGTCTTCGTGCCCTCCTCGCACCGCTTCGCGCGCCGCCGCGCGATCCGGCTGGCCGAGCTCGAGGGCGAGCGGCTGATCATGCGCGAGCAGGGCTCGACCACGCGCAAGGCGCTCGAGCTCGCGCTCGACAAGGCGCGCATCCGGACCGACGTGGTGATGGAGATCGGCAGCCGCGAGGTAATCCGCGAAGCCGTGCTGCAGGGACTGGGCATCGCCGCGGTATCGGAGGTCGAGTACGTGCCCGCGCCCGACCTGCACCGCGTGGCGATCAGCGACACCGAGATCTTCACCTCGGCCCATGCGCTGTGCCTGGCCGAGCGGCGCGACATGCGCATGGTCAGCGCCTTCTTCGACACGCTCTCGCCCGCGCTCTCCGCCGCGCCCGAGGGCCGGCGGCGCAGGAGCCACTGAGCGCGGGGCTCAGCCGCGCGGGTGGTGCTGGGCGTGCAGCTGCTTGAGCCGCTCGCGCGCCACGTGGGTGTAGATGGTGGTGGTCGAGATGTCGGCATGGCCCAGCAGCATCTGCACCGCGCGCAGGTCGGCGCCGTGGTTCAGCAGGTGGGTCGCGAAGGCATGGCGCAGCGTGTGCGGCGACAGCGGCACGTGGATACCGGCCGCGGCCGCCTGCTTCTTCACGATGACCCAGAACATCACGCGCGTCATGCCCGCGCCGCGCGCGGTCACGAACAGGTCGGGCGTCTGCTGGCCGTCGAGGATCACGGGGCGCGACTCCTCGATGTAGCGCTCGATCCAGCGCCGCGCCTCGCCGCCGAAGGGCACCAGCCGCTCCTTGCTGCCCTTGCCGAGCACGCGCAGCACGCCGTCGTTGAGGCTGATGTCGATCACCTTGAGCGACACCAGCTCGCTCACGCGCAGCCCGCTCGCATACATCAGCTCGAGCATCGCGCGGTCGCGCAGGCCCAGCGGCGTGTCGACGTCGGGCGCGCCGAGCAGGTCGTCGACCTGCTTCTCCGACAGCAGCTTGATCGCGCGCGGCATCTGGCGCGCCGGCATCAGCCGCAGGCTCGGGTCGGCCACGATGCGGCGCTCGCGCAGCGCCCAGCGGTAGTAGCGCTTGAACACCGTGAGCCGCCGGTTGGCCGAGGTCGCCTTGCCCTTGGCCGACAGTCGCACGCCCATGTAGGCCTGCAGGTCGGCCTCCTGCGCCGCGCCGAGCTTCATGCCGCCGCGCTGCTGGTCGAGCCAGTGCGCGAACAGCGCGAGGTCGCGCCGGTAGGCGGCGAGCGTGTTCTTCGACAGGCCGTCCTCGAGCCAGAGGGCGTCGATGAATTCGTCGATGTCGGGGGTGGGTGCGGCGGCGGCCTCGGTCATGGGTGGGCAAGATAGCAAAAAGCGCGGCCCCCGCGCCGGGCCTGGGCGACAACCATGGCGATGGCCATGAAAAAAGGCCGCTCCCTCTGCAGGGAACGGCCCCTTCGGGATCGGGCAGGCTCAGTCGAGCTTGAGCTTCTGCTTGGCCACGACGTCCTTGTAGACCTCGTACTCGGCCTTGATCTGGGCCGAGAACTGCTCGGGCGTGTTGGCCACGATCAGCGAGCCGGTGTCCTCGATGCGCTTCTTCACCGCCGGATCTTCCACCGCCTTCTTCACGCCGGCGCTGATCTTGTCGACCACTTCCTTCGGCAGGCCCTTCGGGCCGAGGATGCCGTAGTAGGCCATGCGGTTCACCGGCTCGAGGCCGACTTCCTTGAAGGTCGGCACGTTCGGCAGCGCGGCCAGGCGCTGCGGCGCCGACACCACGATCGGGACCAGGCGGCCGCTCTGGATGAAGGGCATGGCCGAGGGGATGTTGTCGAACATGATCGGCACCTGGCCGGCCACCACGTCGTTGAGCGCCGGGCCCGCGCCGCGGTAGGGGATGTGCGTGACGAAGGTGTTGGTGAGGCTCTTGTAGAGCTCCATCAGCAGGTGGCCGATGCCGCCCGTGCCCGACGAGGCGTACGAGTACTTGCCGGGGTTCTTCTTGAGCTCGGCCACGAACTCGGCGTAGTTCTTCGCCGGGAAGCTCGGGTTGACCGCGATGATGTTCGGCGTGGCCGCGATGTTGATGATCGGCGTGAAGTCGTTGATCGGGTCGTACGGCGTCTTCGGATTGATGGCCGGGTTGGCCGCGGTGCTCGACACCGTGGCCACGCCGAGCTTGTAGCCGTCGGGCGCCGAGCGCGCCGTCTCGGCCGCGCCCACGATGCCGCCGCCGCCGGCGCGGTTGATCACCACCACCGGCTGGCCCAGCACCTTGCCCAGCGGATCGGCCACCACGCGCGCCACGATGTCCGTCGTACCGCCCGGGGCGAAGGGAACGCTCAGTTCGACCGGCTTGTTGGGATAGCCCTGGGCGAAGGCCGGGCCCGCGACCGCGACCAGCGCGGCGGCACCGACGAAGGCACTCCATTGACGACGTTGCATCGATTACTCCTTGAACGATGGGGACGAAAATTGCGAAAGCAGCGATGCTAGCGGCTCGCCGCTGCGACCCGGGCTGTGGAATACCCATGGTTTGGGCGGTTTATGCTCGGCGCGGTGAACTACGCGCAGCTGCTTTTCCCCGACTTCTCCCTGATCGCCATCGGCTGGCTCCTGTGCCGCTACACCGCGCTGGACCGCAAGGTCTGGGACCAGGTCGAGAGCCTCGTCTACTACTTTCTTTTTCCCACGCTGCTGTTCCATTCGATCGTGCGCAGCCCGCTCGATTTCGGTGCGACCTCGAGCTTGCTGATGGCGGGCGTGGGCGTGAGCCTCTGCGGCGTGGCGCTGGCCTATGCGCTGCCCTGGGTGCCCGGCATCGGCTCGCACCTCGATCGGCGCGACCATGCGGCGAGCGTGCAGGTCGCGTTCCGCTTCAACTCCTTCATCTGCCTCGCGATGGCCGAGCGGCTCGCGGGACCCGAAGGCCTGCTGCTGATCGCGGTGCTGATCGGGGTGTGCGTGCCGATGATGAACATCGCGGCGGTGTGGCCAATGACGCGGCATGCGCAGACGGGGTTCGCGCGGCAGTTGGTGCGCAATCCGCTGATCGTGGCGACGGTGGCGGGGTTGCTGGCGAATGTGCTGGGGTTCACGGTGCCTGGCTGGCTGACGCCGACCTTGTCGCGGATCGGGGCGGCTTCGTTGGCGCTCGGGTTGCTGGCGGCAGGGGCGGGGATGCAGTTTGCTACGTTGGGGCGGGGGAAGGTGCTGGCCGCTTCGGTGCTTTCGATTCGGCACTTCATCTTGCCGCTGGTGGCTTGGGGGCTGGCGCGGTGGTTGCGGCTGGATGCGGCGCAGGCTTCGGTGTTGATGGCTTTTTCTGCGGTTCCTACGGCTTCGAGTGCTTATGTGTTGGCGCAGAGGATGGGGTACAACGGGGCGTTTGTGGCGGGGTTGGTGACTATGTCTACGGTGTTGGGGGTGGTCAGTTTGCCGTTTGCCTTGGCGCTGCCTCGTTGAATGCTTCGACCGGTGTTTTCTTGATTTTTTTGTTGGTCGTGCGGAGGCTGTTGGCCGGGTCTCGCCCCGGCGGGCGAGTCACTTTCTCTTGTCTCGCCAAGAGAAAGTAACCAAAGAGAAGGCGACCCCACTGTCTGTGTCCCTCCGCTTCGCTACGGGCAACCTGCGGTGCTCGGAGAAAGCGGGGGTCCGCAGAACTCGCTGCACTTCGTTCCGCTCAGACAGCTGCGGCCCTGATCCCGCTTTCTCCTGCGCTCCTCGGCACAGCCAGAGGGGATCAGGGTCAACGCGCCGTGGCGCGTCCTTCTTTTTGGTGTTACGCCGTGGCTAGCCGCTCCTTGGCCAGCTTGGTGCCTTCTGCGAGGGCTTTGAGCTTGCGCCATGCCACGTCCCTGCTCATCGGGGCCAGGCCGCAATTCGTGCACGGGAACAGGCGCTCCTTCGGGACGAACTGCAGGGCGCGGCCGATGGTGTCGGCCACTTCCTCGGGGGTCTCTATCGCCTCGCTGGCCACGTCGATCACGCCGACCATCACGTCCTTGCCGGACAACAGACTCATCAGGTCGGGCGGCACGTGGGAGTGGATGCACTCCAGGCTCACCTGATCGATTCGGCTCTTGGCGAGTGCGGGGAACACCAGCTCGTACTGGCGCCATTCTTCGCCGAGGGTGCTCTTCCAGTCCGTGTTGGCCTTGATGCCATAGCCGTAGCAGATATGCACGGCCGTCGTACAGGTCAGGCCCTGCGCCGCGCGCTCGAGCGCCTGCACGCCCCAGTCGGCGGCATCCTTCATGTAGACATTGAAGGCGGGCTCGTCGAACTGGATGATGTCCACGCCATCGGCCTGCAGCGCCAGGGCCTCCTGGTTGAGCAACTCGGCGAAAGCGAAGGCCATCTTCACCTTGTCGCCGTAGAAACGATCGGCCACGGTGTCGACGATGGTCATCGGGCCCGGCAGGGTGAACTTGAGCTTCTTCTTCGTGTGCGCACGCGCGAGCTGCGCCTCGAAGGCATGCACGCGGCCCTTGAGGCGCAGGGCCGAGACCACCTGCGGCACCATCGCGTCGTAGCGGTTGTCGCGAATGCCCATCTTCACCTTGTGCTCGAAGTCGATGCCCTCGACCTGCTCGAGGAAGCCGTGCACGAAGTGCTGGCGCGACTGCTCGCCGTCGCACACGATGTCCAGGCCCGCGTCCTCCTGGGCCTTGATCCACAGCAGGGTCGCGTCGGCCTTGGCCTGGCGGAGCGCATCGCCTTCGGCCGCCCACTGAGGCCACAGCTTGTTGGTTTCGGCCAGCCAGGCTGGCTTCGGCAGGCTGCCGGCGATGGAGGTTTCGAACATCTGGATTTTCCTTTTTTCAAGCGAAGACGGGATGGCGAGCGTACTGCGGGGCCTGTGGGGCCGCGCAGCCGCTCGATGGCATGTGGATGGGGGTCAGACAACGCAATCGGCAACCCACTGCGCGAGAACGTTCCTGTAGGGCTTGATGAAGTGCTCCTCCGCGAACTTCCCCTGCTTGACCGCCAGCTGGCTGCGTTCTTCCCGGTCGTAGACGATCTGCGTCAACGAGTAGTCCTGGTTCTTCAGGCTCGGGCTGTAGATTTTTCCGGCCGAGGAATTGGCGTTGTAGATCTCGGGGCGATAGATCTTCTGGAAGGTTTCCATCGTGCTGATGGTGCCGATCAGCTCGAGGCTCGTGTAGTCGCCCAGCAGGTCGCCATGGAAATAGAAAGCCAGGGGCGCAACGCCATTGGGCGGCATGAAGAAACGAACCTGCATCCCCATCTTGGCGAAGTACTGGTCGGTCGAGGACAGTTCGTTCTGTTGGTACTCGGCACCCAGTACCGGGTGCTGGTTTCCGGTCCGCTGATAGGTCTTGCTGGTCGAGGCGCTGATGCAGATGACAGGCGGCTTACCGAAACGCTCCTTGTAGATGCGCGAGTTGGCGAACTGCTGGAACAGCTTTCCGTGCAGGTCGCCGAAATCCTCCGGCGTGCCGAATTCAGCCCGATGGGCGTTGTATTCGGGAAGCAACACGCTGAAGTCGTAGTCGCGCACGTAGGAAGAGAAGTTGTTCCCCGCGATGCCGTCGATGCGCTTGTTCGTCTTCTTGTCGAGGATGCTGGTCTTCAGTATCTCGATCAGCGGGAACGAGGCATTACCGCTCTCGGCATCCAGGCTCATCTCCACGGAGATGATCTCGAGCTCGACGGCATAGCGATCGCCCGTCGGGTTGTCCCAGTGCGCCAGGTCGTT
Source organism: Variovorax sp. GW821-FHT09B01 (assembly GCF_059418345.1). Lineage (NCBI taxonomy): Bacteria > Pseudomonadati > Pseudomonadota > Betaproteobacteria > Burkholderiales > Comamonadaceae > Variovorax > Variovorax sp. GW821-FHT09B01. The sequence continues at coordinate 101,779 of NZ_JBWKPQ010000019.1, forward strand.
GAAGCGGTTGTCGATCATCCTCAAGGTGTTGCGCAGGTTCTGTTGCCGGCTCGTTCCCCGGGCCAGGTTGGCGAAATTGGTGGTGATGCGCGTGCTGTCCGATGGCTGGTAGTTCTCATCGAAACGGATGCTCTTGAGGTTGAAGGCGAGTTCTTTGTTCATTGGAATCCAGCGATCTGGTTTTTTTGAAGAGAGAAGACGAATTCCGGCTTCAGGCCAGAGCCGCCTCCTCGGCCGCGAGGGGAGAGGCGAGGCGCGGCAATTCGAGCAATGGCAAGGCCCGCTGGACCGCCAGCCTCGCCCGCTCGATGAGGGCCTGGCTCCGCAGGCGGTGGTCGACGAAATCGTTGTCGGTCGCGTAGACACCCAGCGGCAAGGTACGCGCCTGAAAGAAGCTGAACAACGGTCGCAGCTGGTGGTCGATCACCAGGGCATGGCGCTCGCTGCCGCCGGTGGCGGCCAACAGCACGGGCTTGTCGATCAGGGCGTCCTGATCGATGAAGTCGAAGAAGTGCTTGAACAGTCCCGTGTAGGAGCCGCGATAGACCGGCGTTGCGACCACCAGCACGTCGGCTCGTTCGATCGCGGCCAGTTCCCGTTCCACCGTTTCGGGCAGTTGGGAGCGCCAGACCGCACCGGCGAACTGCGGCGCGAGGGGGCCGAGTTCGACCAGGCGCTGTTCGCAAGGGAACGCGTCGGCGATCAGCTCCAGCAGGTGCTCAGCCAGCGCGGCGGACTTCGATGGGCGTTGCAGTCCGCCGGAAACAGCGACGAGACGGAGTGGACGTGTCATTTCTTCTTTCATCTGGCTGGATGCTAGCCAGGGGAATCGATGACGTAAAATGGTTTTATTTCAACAATCCATGAACAGGAGTCATGTGAATGCTTGAACGCCTCCACCTCAGCATCGTCCGGCAGGTCGAACAGCAAGGCTCGCTGACGGCCGCCGCGGGCGTGCTGAACCTGACCCAGTCGGCCCTGAGCCACAGCATGAAGAAGCTGGAACAGCAGTTGGGCACCGACATCTGGCTGCGCGAAGGCCGAAGCCTGCGCCTGACGCAGGCCGGCCAGTACCTGCTGGCGGTGGCGAACCGCGTGCTGCCGCAACTGGACCTGGCCGAGGAGCGCCTGGGCCAGTTCGCGCAGGGCGAGCGCGGCGCGCTGCGCATCGGCATGGAATGCCACCCTTGCTACCAGTGGCTGCTCAAGGTGGTTTCACCCTACCTGGCCGCATGGCCCGATGTGGACGTGGACGTGAAGCAGAAATTTCAGTTCGGCGGGATCGGCGCGCTGTTCGGCTACGAGATCGACCTGCTGGTCACGCCCGACCCGCTCTACAAGCCGGGCCTGAAGTTCGAGCCCGTGTTCGACTACGAGCAGGTGCTGGTGGTGGCCAAGGGCCATGCGCTGGCTTCGGCGCCTTACGTGAAGCCCCGGCAGCTGACCGAGGAGGTGCTCATCAGCTATCCCGTGGACGTCGAGCGCCTGGACATCTACAACCATTTCCTGTTGCCGGCCGGTGTCACGCCCAAGCGCCACAAGGCCATCGAGACCACCGACATCATGCTGCAGATGGTGGCCAGCGGCCGTGGCGTGGCCGCGCTGCCGCGCTGGCTGGTCGAGGAATACGCGCAGAAGATGGACGTGGTGCCGGTGCGGCTCGGCCCGCGCGGCATCGCCAAGCAGATCTTCCTCGGGGCACGCGAGGCGGACACCGCCATCGATTACGTGCGGGCCTTCATCGAACTGGCCCGCCAGCCTGCCATCGCCGTTGCGCGAGAAGCCGGCTGACGAACATCAAGGCCGAGCGCAGCCGGCCACTCCAACGAAAGAACCTACTCGGAAGCAACGGTCCCCAAGGCCCACTCCACGTGCTCCCGAACCAAGGCACTGGCGCCGTCCTTGCGGGACACCAGGGCCTCGCGAGCCCCCTCCTCGCCAGCCCTCAGCGCATTCCCCAGCGCCACCGCGATGTTCCGCAGCCACCGCTCGTGGCCGATCCGCCGGATCGGACTCCCCTCGGTCCTGCGCAGGAACTCCTCCTCGGTCCAGGCGAACAGCTCGGCCAGACTGCGCCCCGTCAGCCCTTCCCTCGCATCGAAGTCCGGCAACGAACTCTTCTTGGCGAACTTGTTCCACGGACAGATCAACTGGCAGTCATCGCAGCCATAGATCCGGTTGCCCATCAACGTCCGCAGCTCGACCGGGATCGCCCCGCCATGCTCGATCGTGAGATAAGAGATGCACCGCCGCGCATCGAGCCGCCGCGGCGCGACGATCGCCTGCGTCGGGCACACGTCGATGCAGGCGCTGCAGCTGCCGCAGTGCGAGCTCACCGGTTCGCTCTCGGGCAGGACCATGTCGACGTAGATCTCGCCGAGAAAGAACATCGAGCCCGCGTTGCGATCGAGCACCAGCGTGTGCTTGCCGCGCCAGCCCTGCCCGCTGCGTGAGGCCAGCTCGGCCTCGAGCACCGGCGCCGAATCGGTGAAGGCGCGATGCCCGAAAGGCCCGACCTCCTGCGCGATGCGCTCGGCCAGTTTCGCGAGCCGGTTGCGCAACACCTTGTGATAGTCGCGGCCGCGCGCATACACCGAGACGATCGCCTCGCCGGGCCAGCGCAGGCGTTCGAACTCGATCGCCTGCCAGTCGGGATCGGTATCGCGCGGCAGGTAGTCCATGCGCGCGGTGATCACGCTCACGGTGCCGGGCACCAGCTCGGCGGGCCGCGCGCGCCGCGTGCCGTGCGCGGCCATGTAATCCATCTCGCCATGGAACCCATGGGCCAGCCATTGCATCAGACCGTCCTCGGCGCTCGACAGATCGACGCCCGCGATTCCGATTTGGGAGAATCCGAGTTCCCGGGCCAAGGCCTGAATACGCACAACGAGTGGATGGCTGCTGACGATCACTTGCCGATTGTAGAAATGCGCTGGCGCGACGAGGCCGACACCGAGGCCTTCGCTCGCTCGCTCGCGGCCTCCCCCGCGCTGCGCGATGCCTTCGTCGAACTGCACGGCGACCTCGGGGCCGGCAAGACCACCTTCGTGCGGCACCTGCTGCGCGCGCTCGGCATCACGGGGCGCATCAAGAGCCCGACCTATGCAGTGGTCGAGCCGCACGAGGCGCCCGACGGCCTCGCGATCTTCCACTTCGACTTCTACCGCTTCAGCGATCCGCGCGAATGGGAGGATGCGGGCTTCCGTGACATCTTCGCGGGCCCGGGCCTCAAGCTGGCGGAATGGCCCGAAAACGCGGCGGGGCGCACTCCAATTGCGGACCTAGCTATTAAAATCGAAGCAATGACCGACGACACACGCAGCGTGACACTCCTGGCGAACACACCTCGCGGCGGCGACCTGCTGTCCCACGCCGCCGCATGAAGGCGGGCGGCCTCAAGCGGCGCGTGCTGCTGCAGGGCGGCAGCCTCGCGCTGGTGCTCGGCGTCCATCAGATCGCGCGCGGCGCCAGCATCCTCGCGGTGCGCGTCTGGCCCGCGGCCGACTACACGCGCGTGACCATCGAGTCCGACGTGCGCCTGCATTCGCAGCAGCTCGTGGTCGGCAACCCGCCGCGGCTCGCGGTCGACATCGAGGGCATCGACCTCAGCAGCGAACTGCGCGAACTGGTCGGCAAGATCAAGCCCGGCGACCCCTACATCAACGGCCTGCGCGTGGGACAGAACGCACCGAAGGTGGTGCGCATCGTGTTCGACCTCAAGCAGACCGTGGCGCCGCAGGTGTTCTCGCTCGCACCGATCGCCGCCTACAAGCACCGGCTGGTGCTCGACCTCTATCCCGAGAAGGCCATCGACCCGATGGAGGCGCTGATCACCGAGCGCCTGCGCGACGCCCCGCGCACCAGCGGCAGCAACGACACCTCGGTGGCCAGCGCCCCCGCGGTGCCACCGCCCGCGACGCCGCCCTCGGGCCTGGCACCCGACGGCGGGCCGCCGATCCTCGTGCGGCCCTCGCCCAACGTGCCGGCACCGCGGCCCGTTCCCACGCCCGTCGCGCCGCCCGTGCGCCCACCCGTCGTCGCGACCGCGCCGCCTCCCGTACAGGATCCGCTGGGCGATCTCATGGCGCAGCAGTCGATGCGGCCCGGTCCCGCGACGCCGCCGCCGGTGGTCGCGGAGAACCGCCCGCTGCCGATGCCGCCGAGCCCGCCCGCGGCCGCGCCCCGCCCCGTGACTCCGCCGCCGCCGGTGGCGGTCGCGCGCGGCGGCGCCACCACCAACCGCACCGACCGCATCATCATCGTCGCGCTCGATCCCGGCCATGGCGGCGAGGACCCCGGCGCCATCGGCCCGGCCGGCACGCGCGAAAAAGACATCGTGTTGCAGGTCGCGTTCCGCCTGCGCGACCGCATCAACGCCAGCAGCATCAACGGCAACCCGATGCGCGCCTTCCTCACGCGCGATGCCGACTTCTTCGTGCCGCTGGGCGTTCGCGTGCAGAAGGCGCGGCGCGTGCAGGCCGACCTGTTCGTGAGCATCCATGCCGACGCCTTCACCACGCCGGCCGCACGCGGCGCCAGCGTGTTCGCACTGAGCCAGAGCGGCGCCTCGAGCAGCGCCGCGCGCTGGCTCGCCAACAAGGAGAACGACGCCGACAAGGTCGGCGGCGTGAACGTCGGCAACCACGAGGCGCAGGTGCAGCGCGCGCTGCTCGACATGAGCACCACCGCGCAGATCAACGACAGCCTCAAGCTCGGCGGCGCGATGCTCGGCGAGATCAAGGGCATCGGCGCGCGACTGCACAAGGGCCAGGTCGAGCAGGCCGGCTTCGCGGTGCTGAAGGCGCCCGACATTCCGAGCGTGCTGGTCGAGACCGCCTTCATCAGCAACCCCGAGGAAGAAGCCAACCTGCGCCGCGTGCAGTACCAGGAAGACCTGGCCGATGCGCTGATGCGCGGCATCCAGCGCTATTTCGCGCAGAACCCGCCGCTGGCGCGCAGCCGGCAGCTCTGAGCGGTCTGCGGGCCCTGTTTTCAGAGGGCGGCGTGGGCAGCGCCGACCCCGCGCAGGCTCCCCTTCCCACGCTGCGGCCCGGCGCCCCGCACAGGCAGGCGCGGCGGGCTCCTACACAGGATGGAACGCCGTTTTGCAGAAGATCACTCCATCGATTTTTTTAAACAGAAAGGTGGACATCATGAAAGCACGCATCTGGATTGCCGCTGCGGCGGCCACCTCCGTGATGGCGCTGGCAGGCTGCGCGTCGGGCCCGAACCAGAACCTGGGCACGGGCGTCGGCGCGGTCGGTGGCGCGCTGGTCGGCAATGCGATCGGCGGCAACACCGCCAGCACCGTGGGTGGTGCCGCCATCGGCGGCATCATCGGCAATCAGGTCGGCCGCAATGCCGACGAACGCAACTACTACAACCAGCAGCGTTATCCGCAGGGCAACTACTACCCGCGCAACGGCCCGAACTACTGATCGGCCGGGTGCTTGCCACCCGCACTGCCTGAACGAAAAGAGCGCCCCGCGGGGCGCTCTTTTTTGTGGGCGGACGGCCTCAGGCGCCCTGCTGCGCGCGCGCCTTCTCGGCCCGCGCCGCGCGCCAGGCACCGAAGATCGCGAGCAGGCCCGGCACGAAGATCAGCGCCCAGATGATCTTGTCGAGATGCTGGCGCACCAGCGGCAGGTTGCCGAAGAAGTAGCCCGCGGTCGCGATGCCCAGCACCCACAGCAGCGCACCGCCGACGTTGAACATGCTGAACTTGGCGCGGCTCATCTCGGCCACGCCGGCCACGAAGGGCGCGAAGGTGCGGATGAAGGGCATGAAGCGCGCCAGCACGATGGTGATGCCGCCGTAGCGTTCGTAGAAGGCATGGGCCTGGTCGAAGGCCTTGCGGTTGAAGAAGCGCGAACTCTCCCACTGGAACACTTTGGGCCCGAAGTAGCGGCCGATGCTGTAGTTGCACTGGTCGCCGAGGATGGCCGCGATCACCAGCAAGGTGCAGGCGATCGGAAAGCTCATCAGCCCCACGCCGCACAGCGCACCCACGATGAACAGCAGCGAATCGCCGGGCAGGAAGGGCATCACCACCACCCCCGTCTCGACGAACACGATCAGGAACAGGAGCGCGTAGACCCAGGGGCCGTAGGCGATGACGAAGGCCTCGAGGTGCTTGTCGACATGCAGGATGAAGTCGACGAGAAAGCTGATGATTTCCATGGGGGCGGATTATCCTTGCAGCGTCCGCCCCTCGGGCGAAGACCCCAGGCCGCGACCGCGCCTGCAGAACACCCATCCCCACCTTGGAGACACCGATGACAGGTCAATACATCCAGCTCGCCGCCAAAGACGGCAGCGGCAGCTTCCGCGGCTACCTCGCCGTGCCGGCCTCGGGCCACGGGCCCGGCCTGGTGATCGCGCAGGAGATCTTCGGCGTGAACAAGACCATGCGCGACGTGGCCGACTACTACGCCGAAGAAGGCTACGTGGCGCTGGTGCCCGACCTGTTCTGGCGCCAGCAGCCCGACGTGGAGCTGGGCTACAGCGAGGCCGACTGGCAGCAGGCCTTCAAGTTCTACGGCGGCTTCGACGAGGCCAAGGGCATGGAGGACATCCAGGCCGCGCTCGACGTGCTGCGCGACCGGCCCGAGGTGGTCGAGCGCCAGGCTGGCGTGCTGGGCTTCTGCCTCGGCGGCAAGCTGGCCTACCTCGCGGCCTGCCGCACCGATGCCGACGTGTCGGTGGGCTACTACGGCGTGGGCATCGACGCGGCGCTCGAGGAAGCGAAGAACATCCGCAAGCCACTGCTGCTGCACGTGGCCGAGCTCGACAAGTTCTGCCCGCCCGAGGCGCGCGAGCGCATCGTGCAGGCGCTCCAGGGCCATCCGAAGGTGGCGCTGCACGTCTATCCGGGCGTGGACCACGCCTTCGCGCGCGCGGGCGGCGACCACTTCCACAAGCCCTCGGCGCTGATGGCGCACGAGCGCAGCATCGCCGCGCTCAAGGCCGCGATCGGGCCGCACTACGACCTCTCGGCGCTGTGGGACAAGCACTGCGAGTACGAGTTCGGCACGCGCAACGTCGACGACACCATGTCGACCATGGTGACCGAGCCCTACGTCAACCACATTCCGACCATGACGGGCGGCGTGGGCTACGGGAACCTGCACGCCTTCTATACCAACCACTTCGTCAACAGCAATCCGCCCGACACCGCGCTGACCTCGATCTCGCGCACCGTCGGCGCGACGCAGGTGGTCGACGAGCTGCTGTTCACCTTCACCCACACCACCGAGATCCCGTGGATGCTGCCGGGCGTGGCGCCCACGGGCCGGCGCGTGGAGGTGCCGCTGCTCGCGGTCATCAAGTTCCGCGGCGACAAGCTCTACCACGAGCACATCTACTGGGACCAGGCCAGCGTGCTGGTGCAGGTAGGCCTGCTCGACCCGAAGCTGCTGCCGGTGGCCGGCATCGAGACGGCGCGCAAGCTGCTCGACGAGACGCTGCCCTCGAACACGCTCATGCCCTGAGCACGCGCGCCGCATGAAGAAGATCGACCCGCGGCTGCTGCAGGCCTTCGTGGCCGTCGCGCGCGAGGGATCGGTGTCCAAAGGCGCGCAGCGCCTCTTCCTCACGCAGCCGGCAGTCAGCCTGCAGCTCAAGGAGCTCGGCGCGCTGGTCGAGCTCGAGCTGTTCCAGCGCACGCCCACCGGCCTGCTGCTGACGCGCGACGGCGCGGCGCTGCTGAACCACGCGGAACACGCGCTCGAAGGCCTCAACGATTTCGCGATCGCCGCCGAGCGCATGAAGGGCGGCGTGCGCGGCGCGCTGCGCATCGGCACCATCCTCGACCCCGAGTTCACGCGCCTGAGCGGCCTGCTCAAGGAACTGGTGACGCTGGCGCCCGAGCTCGAGACCGAGCTGCACCACGGCACCAGCGGCGAGGTGCTGGCCAAGCTGCTGAACAAGGAGGTCGACGTCGGCTTCTACCTCGGCGATCCCGATGCGAGCGACCTGCCGCAGGCCAGCTCGGCCTCGCGCCGCAGCGAGGGCAAGGCCTTCCATTCGACCGTGCTCACGCGCTTCAGCTACCAGGTGATCGGCCCGCCGGGCTGGGGACCGCAGGTGATGGGCCGCGACTGGCCCGACCTGAGCTGCCTGCCCTGGGTGCTGGCACCGGCGACCTCCTCGCACTCGCGGCTGCTGGCGCCGGTGCTGCAGGCGCGCGGGCTGGTGCTGAAGAAGGCGGCGCAGGCCGACCAGGAGTCGTCGATGCTCGCGCTGGTGCGCGCGGGCGTGGGCATCTCGCTGGCGCGCGACGCGGTGGCGCTGCGCGCCAGCCAGCGCGACGGGCTGGTGATCGCCGACCAGGTCGGCATCGAGAGCGACCTGCGCTTCGTCTGCCTCGCGGGCGCGCTGCGGCGCCCCGAGGTCGACTGCGCGATGCAGGCGCTGGCGCGCGCCTGGCGACTCTCGCTCTGACCGGGCCTCAGGCGCGCGGCAGCGCCGAGCCTTCGAGCGCCGTGCCGGGCCGCGAGGCCTCGCGCGGCGCGGCGATCACGGTGCGCCAGCCCCTGGGCATCAGCGCCAGCATCAAGGCCGCGAGCAGCGCCGCGCCGCCCAGCGTGTAGAGGCCGGCGGCGGAACCGCCATTGTTCTGCTCGACGTAGGTGCGCAGGCTCGGCGCCACGAAGCCGCCGAGGTTGCCGATGGAATTCACCAGCGCGATGCCGGTGGCGATGCCCAGCCCCGAGAGGCGCTCCGACAGGAAGGCATAGAAGATCGGCGTGCCCGACAGGTAGGTCGAGGCGCCGATCGACAAGGCCGCGATCGCGAAGATCGGCGAGCCGTGCGCCGACAGGCAGACGCACACGCCGAACACCGTGTAGAGCGAGGCCACCGTGAGGCGCCGCCGCTCGTGGTGCCGGTCCGACCAGCGCGTGACGAAGTAGACGACGAACAGCGCCAGCAGCCACGGGATGCTGGTGACGAAGCCCACCATCAGCCCGATCTTCTGGCCGAGGATCTGCGACACCTGGCTCGGCAGGTAGAAGATCAGGCCGTAGGCCGCGATCTGCACGATGAAGAAGTTCAGCGCGAAGAACATCACCTTCGGGTTGCGCAGCGTCTGCATCACGGTGTGCGGGCTGCCGGCCGCCTTCTGCGCTGCCTCCTGGTCGAGCACGGCCTGCAGCGCATCCTGCTCCGCGGGCGCGAGCCACTTCGCGGCATGCGGCCGGTCGACGATCACGAAGAAGGCCGCGATGCCGACCACCACCGCCATCGCGCCCTCGATCAGGAACATCCACTCCCAGCCCTTGAGCCCGCCGATGCCGTGCATCTCGAGCAGCGCGCCCGAGACCGGCCCGCCGATCACCAGCGCGCCCGCGAAGCCGAACAGCAGGATGCCGTTGGCCTGCGCCCGCACCTTGGCCGGGAACCAGTAGGTCAGCGTCAGCAGCACGCCTGGATAGAAGCCGGCCTCGGCGATGCCGAGCAGGAAGCGCAGCAGGTAGAACGAGGTCTCGGTGGTCGCGAACATCATGGCCGAGGCCACCAGGCCCCAGCTCACCATGATCCGGCTGAGCCAGATGCGCGGACCGACGCGCGTCATGATCACGTTGCTCGGCACCTCGAAGATGGCGTAGCTCACGAAGAAGATGCCGGCGCCGAGCGCGAAGGCGCCGTCGCTGAGGCCGGTGTCGATCTGCAGCGCGTTCTTCGCGAAGCCGACGTTGACGCGGTCGAGGATCGACATGATGTACATGAGGATCAGCATCGGCAGCAGGCGCCAGCGCGCCTTGTGGACGGCGGCGCCGACCAGGGAGCTGTAGGGATTCATCGTCGTTGTCTCCTGGGTGTTCTTGGTGAGGTTCTTTGGCGCTAGTGGTTGCGGCGCGGAATCCCCGCGGTCTGCGCCACGCGCTGGTACTTGACGGCCGGCTTGAGCACCATGCCCTCGGACAGCGTGTCGACCATCGCGCGCTGGATCTCCTGCCACGGCGTCTGGCTCGCGGGGATCGGGTAGCCGCCCGCGGCCTCGAGCTGGCGCGCGCGGGAGCGCAGTTCCTCGTCGTCCACGAGCATGTCGACGCGACGCGCCTTCAGGTCCACGCGCACGCGATCGCCGGTGCGCAGCAGCGCCAGGCCCGCGCCCGCCGCGGCCTCGGGCGAGGCATTGAGGATCGAGGGCGAGCCCGAGGTGCCCGACTGCCGGCCGTCGCCGATGCAGGGCAGCGCCGAGACGCCGCTCTTGAGCAGGTGCGCGGGCGCGCGCATGTTCACCACCTCCGACGAGCCCGGATGCCCGATCGGCCCCACGCCGCGCATGAACAGGATGCAGGAGGCGTCGATATCCAGCGCCGGGTCCTCGATGCGGCGCTCGTAGTCCTCGGGACCGTCGAACACAATGGCGCGGCCGACGAAGGCATCGGGGTCGCCGGGCGCGCTCAGGTAGCGCGCCCTGAACTCGTCGGAGATCACGCTGGTCTTCATGATCGCGCTGTCGAACAAGTTGCCCGACATCACGAGGAAGCCGGCGTTCTTTCGCAGCGGCGCCTCGAAGGGGCGGATCACGTCGGCGTCCTTCACCGGCGCCTGCGCGCAGTTCTGCGCCAGCGTGCGGCCCGTGACCGTGAGCGCGCCCTCGCGGATCAGCCCGTGGCGATGCAGCTCGGCCACCACGGCCGGCACGCCGCCGGCACGGTAGAACTCCTCGCCCAGGTACTTGCCGGCCGGCTGCATGTCGAGCAGCAGCGGCACGTCGAGCCCCACGCTCTCCCAGTCCTGGATGACCAGCTCCACGCCCGCGTGCTTGGCGATCGCGATCAGGTGGATCGGTGCATTGGTCGAGCCGCCGATCGCCGAGTTGACGACGATCGCGTTCTCGAAGGCAGCGCGCGTGAGGATGTCCGAGGGCTTGAGGTCCTCGCGCACCATCTGCACGATGCGCCGCCCGGTCTCGTAGGCCATCTGCCCGCGCTCGCGGTACGGTGCCGGAATCGCGGCGCAGCCCGGCAGGCTCATGCCCAGGGCCTCGGCCAGCGCATTCATGGTCGAGGCCGTGCCCATCACGTTGCAGTGGCCGATCGAGGGCACGGTGGAGCCGACCAGGTCGATGTAGCCCGGAAAGTCGATGCTGCCCTTGGCGAACAGCTCGCGCGCCTTGAACAGCGTGGTGCCGGTGCCGGTGCGCTGGCCGTCGTGCCAGCCGTTGAGCATCGGCCCGCCCGACAGCACGATGGCCGGGATGTTCGCGGTGGCCGCGGCCATCAGCGCGGCCGGGGTGGTCTTGTCGCAGCCGGTGGTCAGCACCACGCCGTCGATCGGGTAGCCGGTCAGCGTCTCGACCAGGCCCAGGTAGGCCAGGTTGCGGTCGAGCGCGGCCGTGGGCCGGCGGCCGTTCTCCTGGATCGGGTGCATCGGGAATTCCATCGCGATGCCGCCCATCTCGCGGATGCCGTCGCGCACCCGCTGCGCGAGCTCGCGGTGGTGCCGGTTGCACGGCGTCAGGTCGGAGCCGCTCTGCGCGATCGCGATGATGGGGCGGCCGGACTGCAGCTCCTCGCGCGTCAGGCCGTAGTTGAGGTACCAGGCCAGGTGGAGGACCGAGAGTTCACTGTGCTCGGGGTTGTCGAACCAGGCGGCGGAACGGAGGGGGCGGGGGGTCATTGGGGGTCTTTCTCGAAGGGCGTTCTCGTGGAGCGGCCGGAGCTTAGGGAGAGCGCCGCGCGAGCGCCAATGAGATCGGTTGCGAGGCCGTATAAGCGCTGCAAATACAGCCGATGCCCCGCCCGGGGGGCCGGTCCGGGCCAGCTTCTAGAATGGTTCGGTGAGCGCCCTTCCCACCTCCTCCCTCCCCCCCGCCGAACGCCGCCCGATCCGCGAACTCCCCGACGAGCTGATCAGCCAGATCGCCGCGGGCGAGGTGGTCGAGCGCCCAGCCTCGGTGGTGCGCGAGCTGCTCGACAACGCGCTCGACGCGGGCGCGACGCAGGTCACGGTGCGGCTGGCGGCCGGCGGCGTGCGGCTGATCTCGATCGAGGACGACGGCCTGGGCATCCCGCGCGAGGAACTCGTGGTGGCGCTGCGGCGCCATGCCACCAGCAAGATCGCGAGCCTCAACGACCTCGAGACGGTCGGCACCATGGGCTTTCGCGGCGAGGCGCTGGCCGCCATCAACGCGATCGCCGAGCTGAGCCTGCAGTCGCGCGCGGTGGGCGCCGACGGCGCCTGGTCGCTCGACGGCCGCACCGGCGAGCTGCGCCCGGTGGCGCGTTCGCGCGGCACCACGGTCGAGGTGCGCGAGCTGTTCTTCGCGACCCCGGCGCGGCGCAAGTTCCTCAAGACCGATGCCACCGAGCTCGCCCACTGCATCGAGGCGGTGCGCCGCCATGCGCTGGCGCGGCCCGACGTGGGTTTCTCGGTCTGGCACGACGGCAAGCTGGTCGAGCAATGGCGCGCCAGCGAGCAGCGCGAACAGCGCCTGGGCGATGCGCTCAGCGAGGATTTCGTGGCGCAGAGCGTCACGGTCGAGCATGTCGGCGGCCCGGTGCGCGTGGTCGGCCGCGCCGGCATTCCCGATGCGGCGCGCTCGCGCGCCGACCACCAGTTCTTCTACGTCAACGGCCGCTTCGTGCGCGACAAGGTGCTGTCGCACGCGGTGCGCAGCGCCTACGAGGACGTGCTGCACGGCCAGCGCCAGCCGGTCTATGTGCTCTATCTCGAGATCGATCCCGCGCGCGTCGACGTGAACGTGCACCCGACCAAGATCGAGGTGCGCTTCCGCGACGGCCGCGAGGTGCACCAGGCGGTGCGCCATGCGGTCGAGAACGCGCTGGCCGCGCCGCGCGCCGGCGACGCCACGCAGGCGGCCCAGGCGCAGCAGCCCTTCTTCAAGCCGGTGTCGCCGGTCACGACCGGCTCGTGGTCGCAGCCCGCCATCAATTTCAGGGCCGCCGAGCGCGGCGCCGGCGATTTCGAGGCCATGTGGCCGCGGCGCGCCAGCGAGACCCTGCTGGCGCCCGAACCCTCCTCGGCCCACTGGCCCGTGCTGTCCGATTCCGGCGTCGGCGCGGCGCCGGCCGCCGGCCTCGGCACCCAGGCCCCGGCCGCCCCGTTCCAGGCTCCCGCGGGCCTCGCGGCCGAGTCCCAGGCGCTGGCCCACAACGACGAAGCCTGGCCGCTGGGCCGCGCGCTGGCGCAACTGCAGGGCATCTACATCCTGGCCGAGAACAGCCAGGGCCTGATCGTGGTCGACATGCACGCGGCCCACGAGCGCATCGTCTACGAGCGCCTGAAGACCCAGCTCGACGGTGCCGCCATCTCGAGCCAGCCGCTGCTGATCCCGGCCACCTTCGCCGCCACGCCGCAGGAAGTGGCTACGGCCGAGGCCTGCACCGCCGTGCTCGCCACGCTGGGCCTGGAGATCACGCCCTTCTCGCCGCGCACCTTGGCGGTGCGCGCGGTGCCCGGCACGCTGGCCGACGGCGACCCGGTCGAGCTGGCGCGCAGCGTGCTGGCCGAGCTGTCGCAGCATGACGCGAGCACCGTGGTGCAGCGGGCCCAGAACGAATTGCTGTCGACCATGGCCTGCCACGGCGCGGTGCGCGCCAACCGCAAGCTCACGCTCGACGAGATGAACGCCCTGTTACGCCAGATGGAGGCGACTGAGCGTTCGGACCAGTGCAACCACGGCCGTCCGACCTGGCGCCAGCTCTCGATCCGGGAGCTCGACGCCCTGTTCATGCGCGGGCGCTGAGCCAAATCCGCACCAAAAGCCGTCCCAAAAGCCGCCAACTGGCGGCTTTTTGAGGGTTTTTCCGGGTTTCGGGCCGTCATCCGCATGGCGGGCACGCACGTTGCATGGTGAGTTCGCCAAAGACGCCATGAAGCGCTGGCCAGGGAGGTGTCGAAATGCACGTCGGCGTGTTTCGGCAGAAAGCAGATGAACTTTTTCGCCGGCTTCGCTGTCCCTCATTCCCATGATGAAACGCTGGACCCTCCTCGCGTCAGTCCTATCGCTTTGCGCCATTCTTGCCGCCGGCTGCTCGACCTTCGACGAGCAGCAGCGTGAATGGATCTTCCAGCCCAGCGACCGCAGCTGGGGCAACACCGCCACCATGGCCCAGGGCATGCAGGACGTGTGGATCGACTTCCAGTCCTCCATCACGGGAGAACCCGCGCGCCTGCACGGCCTGTGGCTCGGCGGCGAGCCCGAGACCACCGACACCCCGGTGCTGCTGTACCTGCACGGCGCACGCTACAACGTGGCCGGCTCGGCCCCGCGCATCCAGCGCATGCACGAGCTGGGCTTCTCGGTGCTGGCCATCGACTACCGCGGCTTCGGCAAGAGCTCCAAGGGCCTGCCCTCGGAGGAATCGGCGCGCGAGGACGCCCGCGCCGCCTGGACCTGGCTGGCCGCGCGCCATCCGCGCCAGCACCGCTACATCTTCGGCCACTCGCTGGGCGGCGCCATCGGCATCGACCTGGCCGCGCGCGTGAACGACGAGAGCGGCACCATCGTCGAGAGCACCTTCACCTCGATCGCCGACGTGGTCGGCAGCTTCAAGTGGGGCTGGCTGCCCTTCCGTCCCTTCATCACCCAGCGCTTCGAGGCGATCGACAAGGTCAAGGACATCGGCGCGCCGCTGCTGGTGGTGCACGGCACCGCCGACAGCCTGATCAACCCAACCCTGGGCCGCAAGCTCTACGACGCGGCCACCGTGCCCAAGCTCTTCGTGCTGGTGGAGGGCGGTTCGCACCACAACACCAACTCGGTCGGCGAAGCCCAGTACCGCGCGGCGCTCACGCAGCTGTTCCGCATGAAGCCCGACAACATGGTGGCGCGCAACCAGCCCAAGCTGTCGCCGCCCTCGCCGGCGCTGCCGCCCGCGGTGTCGCCACAGGACGTGCGCGGCGAAGCGCGCGCGAGCACTGCGCCCGCGGCGATCTAGCAGCGTCGCCGGTCCGTGCCCGAGGGCACGGACCTTTCTCACCGCCCCGTTTTCAGGCCAGGTCGAACGGCAACTGCCGCAGCGGCTTGCCCGTCAGCTGCGCCACGGCATTGGCGAACGCGGGCGCCAGCGGCGGCAGGCCCGGTTCTCCCATCCCCTTGGGCGCATCGGCGCTCGGCACGATGTGGATGTCGAACTCCGGCACCTGCGTGATGCGCGCCACCGTGAAGTCGCCGAAGTTGCCCTGCTGCACCACGCCGTCCTTCAGGGTGATCGCGCTGCCCGGCAGGCAGGTCGACAGCCCCATCACGGCCGCGCCCTGCACCTGGGCTTCCACGCTGCGCGGATTGACGGCCAGGTTGCAGTGCACGCCGCTGGTCACGCGGTGCAGCACCGGCTGGCCGTCCTTGACCGAGGCTTCCACCACGTAGGCCACCACCGATTCGAAGGACTCGTGCACCGCCACGCCCCAGGCGCGGCCGTCCGCGAGCTTCTTCTTGCCGTAGCCGCTCTTGTCGACCGCCAGCTGCAGCGCGGCGCGATGGCGCGGATGCTTGTCGCCGAACAGCTGCATGCGGTAGGCCACCGGGTCCTGCTTCGTGCTGCGCGCGATCTCGTCGATCAGCGTCTCCATCACGAAGGCGGTGTGAGTCGAACCCACGCTGCGCCACCACAGCACCGGCACGTTGAGCTGCGGATGGTGCACCGTCAGGCGCATCGGCAGCGGATAGGGATCGCGCATGCCCTCGACCGCCGTGGCGTCGATGCCGTCCTTCACCATAGCGCCCGCGAACACCGTGCCGGCGGTGATGGACTGGCCCACGATAACGTGGTCCCAGGCGAGGATCTTGCCGCGCTCGTCGAAGCCGATGCGCGCGCGATGCAGATGCATCGGCCGGTAGTAGCCGCCCTTGATGTCGTCCTCGCGGCTCCACAGCAGGCGCACCGGCACGTCGAGGCCGGCCGCGCGCGTGGCCTTGGCGATCTCGCAGGCCTCGACCACGAAGTCGCTGGTGCTCACGAAGCGCCGGCCGAAGCCGCCGCCCGCCATCTGCACGTTGACCTTCACCTGCGCGGGCTCGAGCTTCAGCGCGCGCGCCGCGGCGAAGCCGTCGAGGTCGGCGGACTGCGTGCCAACCCACAGCTCGGCGCGTCCGTCCGACAGCTTCACGGTGCAGTTCAGCGGCTCCATCGGCGCATGCGCCAGATAGGGAAACACGAACTCGGCCTCGAGCTTGCGCGGCGCGCTGGCCAGCGGCGCCATGTCGGCGTCGAACTTGCGGTTGCCGGGACGGCCTGCCAGTTCGCGGTACTGGGCCAGCTGCTTGTCGGAGTCGACCTTCTCGACGGCGGCCGTGTCCCACTGCAGCTTGAGCGCGTCGCGGCCCAGCTTGGCGGGCCAGTAGCCGTCGGCCACCACCGCCACGCCCTCGGCGCCGCGGTCCAGCGGAATGCGCACGACGGCCTTCACGCCCTTGACGGCGCGCGCGGCGCTGTCGTCGACCGACGCCAGGCGGGCGCCGAACACCGGCGGATGGGCCACCACCGCCGTGAGCTGGCCCGGGTGCTTGACGTCGATGCCGAAGTCCTGCCGGCCGCTGCTCTTGGCGGCCGCGTCGAGGCGCTGGGTCGGGCGGCCGATGATGCGGAAGTCCTTCGGGTCCTTGAGCACCACCTTCTCGGGCACCGGCAGCGCCATCGCCGCCTCGGCCAGTTCGCCGTAGCTCGCCTTGCGCCCGCCCGGGCCGAGCACCGTGCCGGCCTGCGTGCGCAGGGTGGAGGGGTCGACCTTCCAGCGCGCCGCCGCGGCCGACAGCAGCATGGCGCGGGCGCGCGCGCCGAGCTCGCGGTACTGCACGAAGCTGTTCTTGATCGTGTTCGAGCCGCCGGTCAGGTGCATGCCGAAGAAGGGGTCGGCATAGGCGGCGTCGTTGGTGCCGCTGCGGCTGCGCACCAGGGCCCAGTCGGCGTCGAGCTCCTCGGCCAGGATCATCGGCAGGCCGGTCTGCACGCCCTGGCCGAACTCGAGCCGGTTGATGGTCACCATGACCTCGCCGTTGGGCGCGATCTGCACGAAGGCCAGCGGCTGTTGCGTCGGCTTGAGGCCGCCGGCGGCCGGGGCCGCGCCGCCGGCCTGCGCCAGGGCCAGATGCGGGAAGGTGCCGAGCGCGAAACCGCTCGCGCCGACGATCTTGAGGAAGCTGCGACGCGGCAGCGCGGCGGGCTCGTCGGCCGCGGGGCGGGCCATCAGGCGTTGCAGCGAACGCGGCAGGTCGTGGTAGTCGATGTGGGGCAGCATGGCTTTTCCTTCAGGCGAGGTTGCGGGCTGCATCGGCCACGGCCGCGCGGATGCGCGCATAGGTGCCACATCGACAGATGTTGCCGGCCATGGCCGAGTCGATCTCGTCGGCGCTGGGCTGCTTGCCCGCGGGCAGCGACTGCAGGAAGGCGGTCGCGCTCATGATCTGGCCGCTCTGGCAGTAGCCGCACTGCGCGACGTCGTGCCGCACCCAGGCGGCGTGCACGGCGGCGCCGACGCGGTCGCTGCCGTCGGTCATGCGTTCGATGGTGGTGATCTTCTTGCCCTCGGCGGCGGCGATCGGCGTGATGCACGAGCGGATCGCCTGGCCGTCGAGGTGCACGGTGCAGGCGCCGCACAGCGCGGCGCCGCAGCCGAACTTGGTGCCGGTCATGCCCAGCGTATCGCGCAGGGCCCAGAGGATGGGCGTGCCGGGGTCGGCATCGACCGTGTGGTCACGGCCATTGACGTGGAGCGCTGTCATTGCTTCTTTCTCCGTAGGGGTGGATGGAATTCACTTGGCGCCGTCGAGCAACCATTGCGCGAGCGCCTGCAGGTCGGCGTCGGGCACCTGGGCCTGCGGCGGCATCGGCATCGGGCCCCATTTGCCCGAGCTGCCGGCCTTGATGCTGGCCGCGAGCTGCGCGGCCGTGCCCTTGCCGTCGCCGTACTTCGCGCCGATGTCCTTCCAGGACGGGCCCACCACCTTGGTGGCGGGTTGATGGCAGGCGACGCAGGCGTACTTCTGGGCCAGCGCGAGGCTGGCGTCGGCCTGCAGCGGCCACAGCGCGCCGGCGCCGACGGCCAGGGCCAGCACGAGCGGTGCTGCGATGGAGGTGATCTTTTCTGTGTTCATCGTGGAAAGTGGGGTTGCCTGATTCGACGGCGGGCCCGTGGCGCATGACGCCGCATGGCACTGCATGGACCGGGCCCACCGCCGGCGAGTGTGGGGCGAAGACCGGCCGCGCGTTTGCCTGATTCGCTCGCGTTCTTGCCTGAAACACCGAGACTGCGACGGAAATGCGCGCCGCGCGAAAGCGGCGGGCTAGACTTTTCGCGACCTGTACTTCGAAAGGATCCAGATGGACCTCGCCGAGCCCGCGCGGCTGGATTCCCCGGCCGTGCTCGACGACCTGCAGCGTGCCGTGGCGCGCACCGCGCATGCCGACGGCGACTACCTCACCGCCATTCCCGCGCTCTCGCTGCACCGCCGCAGCGCCGCGACCGCGCCGCTGCACTGCCTCTACGGCTTCGGCCTGGGCATCACGGTCAGCGGGCAGAAGCGGGTGGCGCTCGGCGGCGAGGTGTTCGATTACGCGGCGGGCCAGTCGCTGCTGACCACCGCCGACCTGCCCGTGGTCTCGCACATCACCCGCGCCAGCACGGCGCAGCCCTTCGTCGGCCTGGCGCTGCAGCTCGATCCGCGCGCGGTCGTGCAACTGGCCGCCGAGATGGCGCTGCCCGCGCCGCTGCGGGACGGCAACCAGCGCGCCATGTCGCTCGGCGACCTCGACCCCACGCTGCTCGGCGCAGTGACGCGGCTGGTCGACCTGCTCGCCGAGCCGCGGCTGATCCCGCAGCTCGCACCGCTGCTGCAGCGCGAGATCATGGTGCGGCTGCTCGCGGGCCGCCACGGCCCGCAGCTGCAGCGCCTGGTGGCGATCGGCTCGCCGAGCCAGCAGGTGGCGCAGAGCATGGCCTGGCTCAAGCTCAACTTCACGCGCAACGTGCTGGCCGACGAACTGGCGGCCTCCGCGAACATGAGCCCCTCGACCTTCCGCCAGCACTTCCGCGCCGTGGCGGGCATGAGCCCGATGCAATACCTCAAGCAGCTGCGGCTGCAGGAAGCCCGGCAGCTGATGCTGAACCAGGGCATCGACGCCGGCACCGCGGGCGTGCGCGTGGGCTACGAGAGCGCCTCGCAGTTCAGCCGCGAATATGCGCGGCTGTTCGGGGCGCCGCCGCTGCGCGACATACGGCGCATGCGCGAGACGAACTGACACGGAATCGGGGTCGGGCCATTTGCTACGCTCGACCCCTCATGGGTTCTTCTTCCTCGCCTCCCGGTCCTCCGCGCTTCATCGCCCTCGCCGGCCCCACCGCCTCGGGCAAGACCGCCGTCGCGCTGGCGCTCGCGCGCGAACACCCGGTGGAGATCGTCAGCGTCGATTCGGCGCTGGTCTACCGCGGCATGGACATCGGCACCGCCAAGCCGAGCGCCGACGAGCTGCGCGCGGTGCCGCACCACCTGATCGACATCCTCGATGCGCGCGAGAGCTACAGCGCCGCGGCCTTCGTGGCCGATGCGGCGCGGCTGATCGACGAGATCCGCGCGCGCGGCGCGATGCCGCTGCTGGTGGGCGGCACGATGCTGTATTTCAAGGCGCTGTTCGACGGCATCGACGCGATGCCCGCGGCCGATGCCGCGGTGCGCGCGCGCATCGATGCCGAAGCCGCCGAACTCGGCTGGCCCGCGATGCATGCGCGGCTCGCGCAGGTCGATCCGGTCACGGCCGCGCGGCTCGCGCCGCAGGACAGCCAGCGCATCCAGCGCGCGCTCGAGGTCTACGAGAGCAGCGGCCAGCCGCTGTCGCACTTCCACGCCAGCGACAGCAAGTCCACGCGCGGCGTCGAGGGCGGCCGGCTGTTCTCGCTCGAGCCCGCCGACCGGGCCTGGCTGCATGCACGCATCGCGCAGCGCTTCGACGCCATGCTGGCCGCGGGCTTCCTCGACGAGGTGCGTGCGCTGCGCGCGCGCGGCGACCTCTCGCCCGACCTGCCCTCGATGCGCTGCGTGGGCTACCGGCAGGCCTGGGAGACCCTGGACGCCGCCGACCCGCCCGATGCCGTCGCCCTGCAGGACCTGCGCGAACGCGGCATCGCCGCCACGCGCCAGCTCGCCAAGCGCCAGGTCACCTGGCTGCGCGGCATGCCCCACCGCACCGTGATCGCCTGCGACGCGCCCGACGCGCTGCAGTCGGCGGTGCGCCTCATCGCGCCCACGCTCCTCCCATGACCCTGCGCATCTCCGATCTGGGCAAGCACTACGGCCAGGCGCCGGTGTTCGAGCACGTCAGCCTCGCGATCGAGCCCGGCGAGTTCGTCGCCATCGTCGGCGAATCGGGCGTCGGCAAGTCCACGCTGCTCAACTGCATGGCCGGCCTCGACCGCTGGGACACCGGCAGCGTGGTGCACGACGGCACCGACATCGGCGCGCTCGACGGCGAGGCCTGCGCGCTCTGGCGCCGGCGCCACGTAGGCTTCGTGTTCCAGGCCTTCCACGTGCTGCCACACCTCGACGTGGCGCAGAACGTCGCGCTGCCGCTGATGCTGCTCGGCGAGCGCCGCGACGAGGCACGCATCGCGCGCATGCTCGAGGCCGTGGGCCTGCCGGGCATGGGCGCGCGGCTGCCGCAGACGCTCTCGGGCGGCCAGTTGCAGCGCGTGGCGATCGCGCGCGCGCTGGTGCACCGGCCCGCGCTGCTGCTGGCCGACGAGCCCACGGGCAATCTCGACCCCTCGACCGCCGCCAAGGTCATGGACCTGCTGATCGCGCAGACGCGCGAGCATGGCGCCTCGCTGGTGCTGGTCACGCATTCGGAGAGCGCGGCCGCGCGCGCCGACCGGCTGCTGCACCTCACGGCCGCGGGCATCCGCGTCGGCTGATGGCGCGCGCGCCCTGGCCGCTGGCCGCGATCGCGGCGATCTATGTCGCCACCGAGCTGTGGCAGGTGGCCGCGCGGCCCAGTTCGATGATCGGCATCCGGCTGGCCGTCTATGCGCTGGTGTTCCTGGCCGCGCTGCGCGGCAGCCGCGCGGCGGCCTGGCTCTGGGGCGCGATCAGCGCGGTCGCGGCCGTCGCCAGCGCCTTCGCGCTCTGGACCTTGATTTCCACGCGCAACGCCCATGGCGTGGGCCCGGCGACGATCGCCTTCATCGGCTTCCAGGCCGTCTTCTATGCGGTGGGCACGGCCTACATCTTCGGCAGCCGCTCGCTGCGCGCGTTCCAGCAGGCGCGTGGCGCGCTGCGCGGCAAGGGGCCGGCCGCTCCGTCGCAATCGCCCTACGACGGCGCGCGCATCGCACTCGGCAGCGATGCGCTGATGCTGGTGCGCCAGGGCAGCGTGCAGACCCGTGTCGAACTCGCGGCCATCGATGCGATCGCGGTGCGCTCGCAGACCCTGGCCGAGGGCCTGCCGCGCGTGTGGATCGAGCCCTGCGCGCAGCGCGACGGCACGCAGCCGCTGATGGCGGTCACCACGCTGGCCGGTGGCTTCGCGCGCTTCGAGGCCTGGCTGTTCGAGCTGCCGGGCTTCGATGCGCCGGCCTACCGGCAGTTGATCGAGTGTGGAGAGAACGCGCGCCGCGTCGTCTGGCAACGACCCTAGGCGGTGCCGCCGAGCAGCGCCGCGTAGCGCCCCAGGTCCACGTTGCCGCCGCTGATCAGCACGCCCACACGCTGGCCCGCGATCAGCGGACCCGCCGCGCAGGCGGCCGCGAACGCGAGGCAGCCCGTGGGCTCGACCACCATCTTCATGCGCTCGGCGAAGAAGCGCATCGCCTCCACCAGTTGCGCATCGCTCACCGTGAAGATGTCGTCGACGTCGCGCCGGATGATGCCGAAGGTGTATTCGCCCAGGTGCTGCGTCTGCGCGCCGTCGGCGATGGTCTTGGGCGTGTCGATGTGCACGATGCGGCCCGCGCGGAACGACTGCTGGCCGTCGTTGCCGGCCTCGGGCTCGACGCCGTAGACCTTGCAGCCGGGCGCCAGCGCGCGCGCCGACAGGGCCGAGCCCGACAGCAGCCCGCCGCCGCCGAGGCAGACGAACAGGTGGTCGAGCGGGCCGGTCTCCTCGATCAGTTCCTTCACGGCCGTGCCCTGGCCGCTGAGCACGTCGGGATGGTCGTAGGGCGGGATCAGCGTCATGCCGCGCTCGGTGGCGAGCCGGCGCGTCAGCGCCTCGCGGTCCTCGGTGAAGCGGTCGTACTGCACCACCTCGGCGCCGTAGCCGCGCGTGGCCGCGAGCTTGGCGGCCGGCGCGTCCTTGGGCATCACGATCACCGCGGGCATGGCCAGCAGGCGCGCGGCCAGCGCGATCGCCTGCGCATGGTTGCCCGACGAGAAGGCGATCACGCCGCCCTTGCGCTGCTCGGCGTCGAACTTCGACAAGGCATTGAAGGCGCCGCGAAACTTGAACGCGCCCATGCGCTGGAAGTTCTCGCACTTGAAGAAGAACTGGGCGCCCCAGCGGGCATCGGCGGTGCTGGAGCGCAGCACCGGCGTGCGGTGGGCATGGCCTTCGAGCCGCGCGGCCGCGGCGGTGACGTCGTCGTAGGTGGGAAGTTGCATGGGCCTAGTGTCGCGCAGTTGAAAGCGCGCGGGCAAGCCCGCGGCCACGAGGAAGCCGGCCAAAAAAGAAGCCCGCGGTCTTCGCGACCGCGGGCTCTTCATCTGTGGCACGGGCGCCGGCTCAAGCCTCGGGTGCCACCTGCCCCTGCGGCGCGACGACGTCGGCCTGGCTCGTTTCTTCCTTCTCGTGCCGCGCCGCGATGAACAGGTACATCGCCGGTACCACGAACAGCGTGAACAGCGTGCCGATCGACAGCCCGCTGAAGATCACGATGCCCATCGCCTGGCGGCCCGCCGCGCCCGCGCCCGAGGCGATGACCAGCGGCAGCACGCCGAACACCATGGCGGCCGTCGTCATCAGGATCGGGCGCAGCCGCGTGCCCGAGGCCTCGACGATGGCGTCGAGCTTGCTCAGGCCCTGCTTCTGCAGCCGGTTCGCCACCTCGACGATCAGGATGCCGTGCTTGCTGATCAGGCCCATCAGCGTGACCAGCCCGACCTGCGTGTAGATGTTCATCGAGGCGAAGCCCCAGAAGATGAAGATCATGGCGCCGAACAGCGCCAGCGGCACCGACACCAGGATCACGATCGGGTCGCGGAAGCTCTCGAACTGCGCCGCCAGCGCCAGGAACACGATGATCAGCGCGAACACGAAGGTGATCGCGAAGTTGCCCGACTCCTGCACGAACTGGCGCGACTGGCCCGCGTAGTCGACCGTGTAGCCGCTGGGCGCGAGCTGCTGCACCACGCCGCGCAGGTACTCGAGCGTCTCGCCCTGCGTGCCGCTGGGCACGCCCTGGATGGTCACCGAGTTGAGCTGCTGGAAGTGATTCACCGTCTCGGGCTGCACGCTGTACTTCAGGCTCGCGACCGTGCTGGCCGGCACCACGCCGTTGGGCGTCTTGATGTAGAAGTTCAGCACGTCCGAGGGGTTGAGCCGGTCGACCTGCTGCACCTGCGGGATCACCTTGTAGGAGCGGCCCGAGATCGAGAAGTAATTGACGTAGCCACCGCCGAGCGCCGCGCCCAGCGCGTTGCCCACGTCCTGCTGCGTGATGCCGAGCGAGGCGATCTTGTCGCGGTCGACCACCACGGTGGCCTGCGGCAGGTCGATCTTCAGGTCGGCGTCGATGTAGTAGAACTTTCCTTCGGCGCGCGCCTTGTCCATGATCTGCTGCGCGAGCGTGTTGAGGTTCTCGAACGGCTCGGTGGTCTTGATCACGAACTGCACCGGCAGCCCCGAGGCGCCCGGCAGCGCCGGGAACTGGAAGGCCACCACCTTCGCGCCGGCGATGCCGTTCCAGCGCCGCTGCAGGTCGGCCTGGATGTCGTGCGCGCTGCGCGTGCGCTCGTCCCAGGGCTTGAGCAGCACGCCGGCGATGCCCGCGTTGGTGCTCGGCACGCCGGTCAGCTGGAACAGCTGCGCGTACTCGGGCGTGTCGTGCGCAACCTTGAAGATCTGGTCGGCATAGGTCTGCATCTGCGTGATGGTGGCCGTGGGCGCGCCCACCACCTGCGACAGCACGATGCCCTGGTCCTCCTCGGGCGCCAGCTCGGACTTCGACATCTTGAACATCACGAACAAGAGGCCGATGAGGATCACCCCCATCACGATCATCACCGGCCAGGTGCGCAGCACGCCGCGCAGAATCAGCTCGTAGCGGTGGTGCACGCGCTCGAAGACGTGTTCGATCTTCGACGCGAACTTGCCGCTGTCCTGCTCGGGCTTGAAGATGCGCGAGCACATCATCGGCGACAGCGTGAGCGCGACCACGCCCGACACCACCACGGCACCCGCGAGCGTGAAGGCGAACTCGGTGAACAGCGAGCCGGTCAGCCCGCCCTGGAAGCCGATGGGCACGTACACCGCCACCAGCACCACGGTCATCGCGAGGATGGGCCCGCCGAGCTCGCGCGCCGCGAGCAGCGCGGCCTGCATCGGCGTCTTGCCCTCGCGCATGTGGCGGTCGACGTTCTCCACCACGATGATGGCATCGTCCACCACCAGCCCGATCGCCAGCACCAGCGCCAGCAAGGTGAGCAGGTTGATCGAGTAGCCGAGCACCAGCATCACGAAGAAGGTGCCGATCAGCGACAGCGGCATCGCGATCACCGGCACCAGCACCGCGCGTAGGCTGCCCAGGAACAGGTAGATCACCACCGTCACGATCAGCAGCGCCTCGACCAGCGTCTTGATCACCTCGCTGATCGAGGTGTTGATGAAGTCGGTCGAGTCGTAGACGATCTTGCCGGTCAGCCCGCTGGGCAGCTGGGCCTGCAGCTCGGGGAAGGTGGTGCGCACCTGCTTGGCCACGTCGAGGATGTTGGCCTCGGGCGCGACCTTGATGCCGATGAACACCGAGCGCACACCGTTGAAGGCGACGTTGAAGTCGTAGTTCTCGGAACCCAGGGTCACGTTGGCCACGTCCTGCAGCCGCACGATGGCGCCGTTGCTGCTCTTGATGGACAGCTGCTTGAACTCGTCCACGCTGTGCAGCGAGGTGCCCGCGGTGAGCGGCACGCTCACCATCTGGCCCTTGCTCTGGCCGACGGCGGCGAGGTAGTTGTTGGCGGCCAGCGCGGCGCTCACGTCGGTCGCCGTCACGCCGTAGGCAGCCATCTTCTGCGCATCGAGCCAGGCACGCAGCGCGAAGGTGCGCGCGCCCAGGATCTCGGCGGTCTGCACGCCGGGAATGGCATTGAGCTTGGGCTGCACCACGCGCACCAGGAAGTCGGTGACGTTGTTGTTGGGCAGCGTGTCGCTGTAGAAGCCGATGTACATGGCATCGGTGGTCTGGCCGGTGGCCACGGTCAGCACCGGCTGCTGCGCCTGCGGCGGCAGCTGGTTGCGCACCGAGTTGACCTGCGTGTTGATCTCGGTCAGCGCGCGGTTCGAGTCGTAGTTCAGCCGCAGGGTGGCGGTGATGGTCGACACGCCCAGGCTGCTCGACGACGACAGGTAGTCGATGCCCTGGGCCTGCGACACGGCGGCCTCGAGCGGCTGCGTGATGAAGCCCGCGACCGTGGCGGCGTCGGCACCGTAGTAGGCGGTGCTGATGGTGACCACGCCGTTCTCGGTCTTCGGGTACTGGTTGACCGGCAGGCCGGACAGCGCGCGCAGCCCCAGCACCACGATCAGCAGGCTCACCACCATCGCCAGCACGGGCCGGCGGATGAAGATGTCGGTGAAGTTCATGCGTGCGACCTCATTTTTCCTGCGGCGTCGGGTTCGGGCTGTTGGTCGGCTGGACGCTGTTGTCGACCGTGACCGGCGTGCCGTTCTTCAGCTTGTTCTGTCCGCTGCTCACCACCACCTGGCCGGCCTCCAGGCCCTTGACGATGGCGATCTGGTCGCCGCGCGTCGGGCCGGTTTCGACGAAGACCTGCTGCGCGACGAGCTGCTGTCCGCTCGGCGCATTGGCGTTGGCCGCTGCGGCCGGCGCGGCGCCCGATGCCGAGGCGGCGGGCGCGGTCGCGGCCTTGAAGGCATCGGCCGTCTTCACGACGAACACCGTCGAGCCGTAGGGGTTGTAGGTGACGGCGGTGGACGGCAGCGTGAGCTGTTCGCGCGCGCCGCCGATGTCGATCTTCACGGTGGCGAACATGCCCGGCAGCAGTTGCTGCTTCGGGTTCGAGACGGTGGCCTGCACCTGCACGTTGCGCGTGGTGGCATCCACCTTGGGGCTGATCGCGTTGATCTTGCCGCTGAAGGCCTGGCCGGTGAAGGCATCGACCCCGAGGTTCACCATCTGGCCGACCGCCAGCCCGGCGAGCTGCTGCTGCGGCAGCGTGAAGTCGACATAGATCGGGTCCAGCGTCTGCAAGGTGACCAGCTTGTCGCCCGCGTTCACGTACTGGCCCGGGTTCAGCGTGGTGATGCCCAGGCGGCCCGCGAACGGCGCGCGGATCGACTTCTTCGCCACCACGGCGGCCTGCTGCTCGACCTGCGCGCGCTTGGCCTTGAGGTCGTTGGTGTCGGCATCGATCTGCGCCTGGCTCACGGCCTGCACCGCGAGCTGCGCCTGGTCGCGCTTGAGCACGGTGGCGGCCTGCGCGGCGGCGGCTTCGGCGGCATGCAGCAGCGCGATGTCGGAGTCGGCGTTGAGCTCGACCAGCAGCGCGCCGGCCTTCACGTCCTGCCCGGACTTGAAGTGCACCTGGCGCACCAGCCCGGCCACCTCGGTGCCGAGGTCGGCGCCGCGCACCGGGTTCAGCGTGCCGACCGCGGAGAACTGCGATTGCCACTGCAGCTTCTGCACCTCGACCGTCGACACGGTCTGCGGGCCCGGCTTGGGCACGGCGGCAATCAACGCGCGGATCTGCAGG
Source organism: Variovorax sp. GW821-FHT09B01 (assembly GCF_059418345.1). Lineage (NCBI taxonomy): Bacteria > Pseudomonadati > Pseudomonadota > Betaproteobacteria > Burkholderiales > Comamonadaceae > Variovorax > Variovorax sp. GW821-FHT09B01. Next base: position 128,669 of record NZ_JBWKPQ010000019.1, read on the forward strand.
AACTTGCCGAGCGCCAGGGCGGCGACCAGCAGCAGCACGCAGCCGATCATGATGATCATTCTCCGGGTCATGGGTAGGCTTCTCTTCGAGTTATGGATGAGGGGGTGAGGTGCCGCGGCAGGATGACGTCGTGCCGCGGCGGGGTTCAGTTCTGCGCCGGCGCCGCTGCGGGCGTGGCGTCGGCGGCCGGGGCGATGGTGGCGTCGGCGAGTTCGCCGCGGTTCCACCAGCCGCCGCCCAGGGCCTGGAACAGGGCCGCCGTGTCGGCATAGCGCGCGGCCTGGGCCTGCACCAGTGCGGTGTGCGTCTGCAGCCAGGCCTGCTGCGCGGTCAGCAGCTGCACGTAGCTGACGGCGCCGGCGCGGAACTGCGTCGTCGTCAGGTCGAGCGACTGCCGCGCGAGCGACTCGGCCGTGGCCTGGGTCTGCAGCGCGGTGGCGTCGATCTCGAGCGCGCGCAGGGCATCGGCCACGTTCTGGAAGGCACCGAGCACGGTGTCGCGGTACTGCCCCGCCGCCGCGTCGTAGGCCGCGACCGCCGCGCGCTTCTGCGCACGCAGCGAGCCGCCGTCGAAGATCGGCTGCGCGAGCGCCGCGCCCACGCTCCAGAAATCGCTGGCCGAGCGGAACAGCTCGCGCGTGCGCGTGGCGCTGCTGCCGTAGCTGCCGGTCAGGTTGAACTTCGGATAGAGGTTGGCGGTGGCCACGCCGATCTCGGCGCTGGCCGCGTGCAGCCGGGCCTCGCTGGCGCGCACGTCGGGCCGCTGGCGCGCGAGCTCGGAGGGCAGCGACAGCGGCAGCTCGGCGGGCAGGCTCAGGCTCGCGAGATCGAATTCGGGCAGGCCGGCCTCGCTCGGCAGCCGGCCCGCGTAGACCGCGAGCTGGTGGCGCGTCTGCGCGAGCGACTTCTCGATCGCGGGAATCGTGGCCAGCGTCTGCGCGAGCTGGGTGCGCTGCTGCAGCACGGTCGACTTCGGGATCGCGCCGGTGTCGAACTGCTTTTCGATCACGTCGAGCTGCTGCTGCTGCGCCTGCAGCACCTCGCGCGTGGCCTGCAGCTGCGCGCGCAGCGCGGCTTCGCGGATCGCGGTGGTCACGAGGTTGCCGGTGAGGGTCAGGTAGACCGCCTCGACCTGGTAGCGCTGCGCCTCGAGCGTGGCCTGCGCGCCCTCGAGCGCGCGGCGGTTGCCGCCGAAGACGTCGAGCGCATAGCTGACGTTGACCTGCGCGTTGTAGAGCGTGAGCAGCTGGCCGCCCGGCACCTGCGTCGTCACCTGCGAGGCGCGCTGGCGCGTGCCGCCCAGCGTGCCGTTGACCTGCGGCCACAGCAGGCTGCCCGACTGCGCCTCGTAGTTGGCCTGCGCCTCGCGCAAGGTGGCCTGGGCCGAGGCCAGCGTGGGGCTCTGCGCGAGCGCGTCGCGGATCAGGCGGTCGAGCGGCTCGGAACGGAACACGGCCCACCACTGCGCGGGGATGTCCTGGCCCGGCAGCAGTTGCTGCGACTGCCCACCCGGAACCGGCGCCTGGGCCGTGCGCGCCGGCATCGGCGAAGGCGTGTAGTCGGCGCCCTGCGCGGCGGCCGGCAGGCCCGGTGTCTTGAAGTCGGGGCCGAGCGTGCAGGCGCTCAGCAGCAGGGCAGCCCCGAGAACGGCGCCCTGGCGGGGCCAGCCTGCGCGCCTGCGCACCGGGTCGGCCTGCCGGGGGCGGGGGGGAGGATCCTGCGGTGCGTTGTTTTCTTGGTTTTGCATTGGGCGAGGGTTGTACACCCGGAACGTCACGAAAAGCTGACCTGAAAAGAAAGAAAGGCCGGCCGGAACCGGGGCGGAACCGGGCCGGATTGTCTGGCCCGGCGTTACGCGAGCATTGCGAACGCTGCCGGCCGTTCCGGTGAAAACCCTAGCTGCGCAGCCGCTCCGGATTTCGTACTCTGTATACAGAGTTCAGAAACGGAGTCCTTCCATGCCCGCCCAGCTCGTCAGCATCGAGGTCGCGCCCGACCTCGTCGACCAGGTGTACCGCGCCCTGCTCGGCGCGATCAGCAGCGGCGAGCTCGCGCCCGGCGAGCGGCTCACGCAGGAGGACATCGCGCAGCGGCTTTCGGTGTCGCGCCAGCCGGTGCTGCAGGCGCTGCGGCTGCTCAAGAAGGACGGCTTCGTGCACGACGCGCCGGGCCGCGGCGTGCTGGTGGCGCCGCTCGACGCCGACTGGATGCGCAAGGTCTACCAGGTGCGCGGCGCGCTCGACGTGCTGGCCGCGCGGCTCGCGGCGGCCGAGCGCTTTCGCATCGATCCCAAGCTGATGGAGCGCGGACGCCGCGCCGCGCGCGGGCGCAACGTCGAGGCCATGATCGATGCCGACATGGCCTTCCACCAGGCCATCTATGCGGCCTCCGGCAATCCGCTGATCGCGCAGAGCGCCGACCAGCACTGGCGCCACCTGCGCCGCGCGATGGGCGCGGTGCTGCAGGCCGAGCCGCAGCGCGAATCGCTGTGGGACGAACACGAGGCCATCGCGGCTGCCATCGCCGCGGGCGACGCCGAGCAGGCCGCGCGCCTGAGCGAGGAGCACGTGGCGCAGGCCAGCGAGGCGCTGGGCCGGCGCCTGGCCGCGCAGCTCGCGCGCGCAGCCTCGCCCGCATCGGCCCCCTCTTCCCCTTCCCACCCCCGCACGACCCAAGGAGACACCGCATGAAGCTGACCCCCGAGCAACGCGCGCAGTTCGAGCGCGACGGCTACCTGTTCTTTCCCGGCCATTTCTCCCCCGAGGAGACCCGCGTGCTGACCGACGCGGTGCCCGAGCTCTACGGCCGCCGCGAGGCCTTCAACGTGCGCGAGAAGGGATCGGACGCGGTGCGCACGAACTTCGCGGCCCACCTCTACAGCGAGCCCTTCGCGAAGCTCGCGCGCCATCCGCGCATGGTGGGCCCGGTACGCGACCTCTTCGAGGAGGAGGTCTACATGCACCAGTTCAAGATCAACGGCAAGATGGCCTTCGAAGGCGACGTCTGGCAGTGGCACCAGGACTACGGCACCTGGCTCAACGACGACCTGATGCCGACCGAGCGCGCGATGAACGTCGCGATCTTTCTCGACGACGTGAACGAGCACAACGGCCCGCTGATGTTCATTCCGGGCAGCCATCGCAAGGGCGTGGTCGACGCGAAGCACGACCTCACGACCACCAGCTACCCGCTGTGGACGGTCGACAACGCGCTGATCCGCCAGCTCGTGGATCGCGCCGGCGGCAAGGACGGCGGCATCGTCTCGCCCAAGGGGCCGGCCGGTTCGATGATCCTGTTCCACAGCTGCCTGGTGCATGCCTCGGGCAGCAACCTGTCGCCGTTCAACCGCGTGGCCGTCTACCTGAGCCTGTGCGCGGTCAGCAACCACATCCGCCGCCACAAGCGCCCCGAATACATCGCGCACCGCGACTTCGCGCCGATAGCGATGCTGCCCGACGACTGCCTGCTGCGGCCCTACCCGGTCGACCTGCCGTGGAAGAACGGCCTGCCCGAGAGCGCGCTGCGCACCTCGACCGAGACGCTCGAGGCCGTTGCCTGAGCCCCCGAAGAAGAACCACCGAGACCAAGCCTCTTCCATGAGCCTCCACCAGAAACTCCAGCAGCGCGCCGCCGAAGGCCGCCCGATCCGCATCGGCCTGATCGGCGCCGGCAAGTTCGGTTCGATGTACCTCGCGCAGATCCCGCGCACGCCGGGCGTGCAGCTGGTCGCGATCGCCGACCTCTCGCCCGCGGCCGCGCGCGCCAACCTCGAGCGCGTGGGCTGGGAGGCCGCGCGCGCCAACGCAACGTCGGTGCAGGAAGCGCTGAAGTCCGGCGCCACCTGGATCACCGAGGACTGGCAGGCCGTGACGCGCGAGCCTTCGATCGACATCGTGGTCGAGTGCACCGGCAACCCCGTGGCCGCGGTCGACCACTGCCTCGATGCCTTCGCGCACGGCAAGCACGTGGTCAACGTGACGGTCGAGGCCGATGCTTTCTGCGGCCCGCTGCTTGCACGCCGCGCGCAGCAGGCCGGCGTGGTCTATTCGCTGGCCTTCGGCGACCAGCCCGCGCTGATCTGCGACCTGGTGGACTGGGCCCGCACCTGCGGCTTTCCGGTGGTGGCGGCCGGGCGCGGCCACAAGTGGCTGCCGCATTTCAGCGAATCCACGCCCGAGACCGTCTGGGGCAACTACGGCCTCACGCCCGAGCAGGCGCAGCGCGGCGGGCTCAACCCGAAGATGTTCAACAGCTTCCTCGACGGCTCCAAGCCCTCGATCGAGAGCTCGGCCGTGGCCAATGCCACCGGGCTGGGCGTGCCCTCCGACGGCCTGCTCTATCCGCCGGCCAGCGTGGAGGACATCCCGTTCGTGACCCGCCCGCGCAGCGAGGGCGGCGTGCTCGAGCGCAAGGGCATGGTCGAGGTGGTCTCCTCGCTCGAGGCCGACGGCCGCAGGATCCCCTACGACATCCGCATGGGCGTGTGGGTCACGGTCGAGGCCGAGACCGACTACATCAAGAACTGCTTCGAGGAATACAACGCCCACACCGACCCGAGCGGACGCTACTTCACGCTCTACAAGCGCTGGCACCTGATCGGGCTCGAGGTCGGCCTGTCGGTCGCGAGCGTGGCGCTGCGCGGCGAACCCACGGGCGTGGCCACCTGCTGGAACGCCGACGTGGTCGCCACCGCCAAGCGCGACCTCGCGCCCGGCGAGCTGCTCGACGGCGAAGGCGGCTACACGGTCTGGGGCAAGCTGCTGCCGGCCGAGCGCTCGCTGCGCATCGGCGGCCTGCCGCTGGGGCTGGCGCACGGCATCAAGCTGGTGCGCCCGGTGCGCAAGGGCCAGAGCCTGACCTGGGCCGACGTGGCGATGGACACCGGCACCCACGCATTCAAGCTGCGCAGCGAACTCGAAGCGATGTTCGCGCCGAAGGAACAGGCCCGGGCGGCCTGAGCCCGAGCGACGCGGCTCAGGCCGCGTCCGCCACCGGCAGGCAGACCTCGTGCCACGGCACGAGCCCGCCGAGCGCGCCGAAGCGCGGCAGCAACAGCAACTTCGCGTCGAAGATCGATTCGGCCGGCCGCATCGCGCCCAGGCTGAAGCTACGGGCGACCGGCATTGCGCTGCCGGCCGGGTCGTAAAAGAATATGCAACTCGCTGTCGAAATGCCGGTTGGCCGGCCGTCATTGGTGTGAGCGATCTTGCTCGGTCCGCTTTTCATGACGGAGTTGCACCATGCAGTACATGCTTTTGTTCTATCAGACGCCTGCCGAATTCGAGCAGCGCGACGATGCGTCCGCCCAGGCCCGGCGCGCGAGCTGGGTGGCCTACGCCGACGCGGTGCGCCAGTCGGGCCTCGCGCTCGGCGGCCACGGCCTGATGCCGCCGATGACCGGCACCACCCTGCGCATCCGCGGCGACAAGCGCCAGGTGCAGGACGGCCCCTTCGCCGACACCAAGGAGCAGCTCGGCGGCTACTTCGTGATCGACGTGCCCGACCTCGACGCCGCGCTCGAATGGGCCGCGCGCGCGCCCTGCGCCGCCACCGGCGGCGTGGAAGTCCGTCCGGCCTTCACCGCCAGCGCCCAGGGCGGTTGAGGCCGCCGAGGCACGCGCCATGAACGACACGGCCGCCCGCGAGGCTGCCGAGCGAGCGGCCCGCCAGTCCTATGGCCGGCTGCTCGCGATCCTCTCGGCACGCACGCACGACATCGCCGGCTCCGAGGATGCGCTGGCCGATGCCTTCGCGCGCGCGCTCGAGCGCTGGCCGGCCGATGGCGTGCCCGAACGGCCCGACGCCTGGCTGCTGAGCGTCGCGCGCAACCGCCGGCTCGACGCCTGGCGCCACACCCGCGTGCAGGACGACGCCACCCAGACCCTGCTGCTGCTGGCCGGCGAGATGGACACCGCCGAGGCCGAGGGCCATGCGGTGCCCGACGACCGGCTGCGCCTGTTCTTCGTCTGCGCCCATCCGGCCATCGACGCCGCCGCGCGCACGCCGCTGATGCTGCAGACCGTGCTGGGCCTCGATGCCGCGCGCATGGCCGGCGCCTTCCTCACCTCGCCCGCCACCTTGAGCCAGCGGCTGGTGCGCGCCAAGACGCGCATCCGCAGCGCCCGCGTGCCCTTCGAATACCCGCAGCAGCGCGAGCTGCCGCAGCGGCTGCAGGACGTGCTCGACGGCATCTATGCCGCCTACGGCACCGGCTGGGACGACGTCGACGGCGCCGATGCGCGGCCCGACGGCCTGACCACCGAGGCCATCGACCTCGGCCGCATCCTCTGCGCGCTGATGCCCGAGGAGCCGGAGCCGCTGGGGCTGCTCGCGCTGATGCTGTTCTGCGAGAGCCGCGCCGAGGCGCGCCGCAGCGACACCGGCGCCTATGTGCCGCTCGACCAGCAGGACACCGCGCGTTGGGACCCCGACCTGCTCGCCGAGGCCGAGGCCTGCCTGCGCCGCGCCTCGGCCATGCAGCGCCTGGGCGCCTACCAGCTCGAGGCCGCGATCCAGTCGGCGCACTGCGAGCGCCGCGTCGGCGCGCCGGTGCCGCCCGAGGCGCTGGTATCGCTCTACGAGGGCCTGCTGGCGCTGCGGCCGAGCATCGGCGCGCAGGTGAGCCTGGCCTGCGCGCTCGCCAACGCGCGCGGACCCGACGCGGGCCTGCGCACGCTCGATGCGATCCCCGCCGGGGACGTCGCCAACTACCAGCCCTTCTGGGCCGCGCGCGCGCACCTGCTGGCGGCCGGCGGCGCGCGGGCCGCGGCGCGCCAGGCCTACGAGCGCGCCATCGGCCTCGCGAGCAGCGCGGCGGTGCGCACCTACCTCGGCGCGATGATGCTGCGCCTGTGAGGCGCGGCGCGCTCAGCCCGCGTCGGGCCGGGCATTGAAGGTGCGCGGGAACAGCGCCGCCTGCGAGCGGTCGCGCAGCCGGTAGCTCATCGCCGGGCGCCCCGGCCCGCCCGCGAGCATGCCGGCCTCCTCCATGAAGCCGCCGTCGAGCATGCGCTTGCGGAACGCGCTCTTGTCGACCGGGCGCCCGAGCACGACCTCGTAGGTGTGCTGCAGCGCCGGCAGCGTGAACGGCTCCTCGAGCAGGAAGGCCGGCAGCGAGGTGTATTCGACCTTGCTGCGCAGCCGCGCCACCGCCGCCGCGAGCAGCTCGCCATGGTCGAAGGCCAGCCGCTTGCGCAGCGCCGCCTCGACCTCGAACCACGCCACCTCGGCCGCGTTGGCACCGCCACGCAGCTGCATCGCCTGCGCCGGGATCAGCGCATAGAAGCAATGCGTGGCCGACCAGCCGCGCGGATCGCGCTTCGCCCCACCCCAGCTGCCGAGCTGCTCGAGGTAGGGCGTGACCACGCCGGTCTTCTCGCGCAGCTTGCGCAGCGCGCAGTCGAGCAGCGTGGCGTCCTCATCGACGTTCACGAAGCCGCCCGGCAGCGCCCAGCGTCCCGGATAGGGCTCGGCGCTGTCGGCGGGGCGGCGCACCAGCAGCACCTGCAGGGCGTCGTCGAGCACGGTGAACATCGCCACGTCGACGGTGACGAGGGGGCGGGGAAAAGTCAGCGCGGGGAATGTGGACGGGGATGTGGACACGGGTGGCTTGACTCTAGATCGATTAGTTGTACTATACAACCCTCAATTAGTTGTACAGAGCAACCATCAGAACAACAACAAGGGAAATCAAGAATGAACGACATCCGCATCACCCCGCTGCCCGTGCAGCGACACCTCGAACAACGCGAACGCTGGCCCCGCAACGGTCGCGTCATCCTCGCCCACCACGACGCGCGATCGGTGGTCGTCTACCAGGCCTACCGGCCCGCGATCGGCGAGTACGCGATCGCGCACGGCCGGCTCGACGGCCCCGATTTCAGCCTCGCGCGCATGAGCTGGATCAAGCCGAACTTCCTCTGGATGATGTACCGCTCGGGCTGGGGCACGAAGCCGGGCCAGGAAGTCACGCTCGGCCTGCGGTTGAGACGCGCGTTCTTCGAACGGGTGGTGCGCGAGGCGGTGCCTTCGACCTTCGATCCCGCGCGCTTCGCCGACCGCGATGCCTGGCAGGCCGCGGTGGGACGTTCGGAGGTGCGGCTGCAATGGGATCCCGACCATGCGCCCAACGGCGCGAAGCTCGAACGCCGCGCGATCCAGTTGGGCCTGCGCGGACACACGCTCGCGGCCTTCGCGCACGAGGAACTGCTCGAGGTGATCGACATGCGCGCCTTCGTGGACGCGCAGCGGCCGCATGCACAACACAACCAGGACCCCGAACTGCGGACACCCGAGGAGCACCCCCTCGACCTCCTGCCCGACGACGGCCGGAGCCTGCAGAAAGCCACCGACGAGGAAACACGATGAGCAACGAGACCACCCACCGCCACACCCGCACCGCCCTGATCGAGCGCATCGCCCAAGGCTTCGAACCCCGCTACCTGCTGTTCTGGGGCCACCAGCCCGAGAAGGACGGCAGCGCCGGCAAGGGCTGCTTCAGCCAGTGGTTCGAGGCGCCGTTCGAGATCGAGGGCGTGCGCTACGCGACGGCCGAGCACTTCATGATGGCCGGCAAGGCGCGGCTGTTCGGCGACGCCGAGGTCCTGGGCCAGGTGCTCGCCGCGCGCACGCCGGCCGAGGCCAAGAAGCTGGGCCGCGCGGTGCGCGGCTTCGACGACACGGCCTGGAAGCACGCGGCCTTCGACCTGGTCGTGCAGGGCAACCTCTCGAAGTTCTCGCAGCACGCGGCGATGGGCGAATTCCTGCTGCGCACCGGCGAGCAGGTGCTCGTGGAGGCCAGCCCCTACGACGCGATCTGGGGCATCGGCATGGCCGCGAGCCATGCCGATGCGCGCGAGCCGGCGCGCTGGCGCGGCCAGAACCTGCTGGGCTTCGCGCTGATGGCGGTGCGCGACCGGCTGCGGGCGGGCTGAAACCATGACGACCTCGACCGAAGACCGCTTCCGCGGCGCCCTGCTCGGCCTGGCCTGCGGCGATGCCGTGGGCACGCGCGTGGAATTCAGCCCGCGCGGCAGCTTCGTGCCCGTCACCGGCATGCAGGGCGGCGGGCCCTTCGGCCTCGCGCCCGGCGAATGGACCGACGACACCTCGATGGCGCTGTGCCTCGCGGCCAGCCTGATCCATTGCCGCGGCTTCGATGCCGTCGACCAGATGAACCGCTACTGCAACTGGCGCAGCGTGGGCTACATGAGCAGCAACGGGCGCTGCTTCGACATCGGCATCACGGTGTCGAACGCGCTCTCGCGCTACCTCGCGAACGGCGACCCCTTCGCGGGCGATCCCGATCCGCGCACCGCCGGCAACGGCGCGCTGATGCGGCTCGCGCCGGTCGCGATGTTCGGCGTGGCCGATACGCCCGCGCTGCTGCGGCTTGCCGCCGACAGCACGCGCACCACGCACGGCGCGGCCGAGGCCATCGCCTGCTCGCGCCTGTTCGCGCTGCAGCTGCAGGCCGCGCTGCGCGGCGAGGACAAGGCGTCGATCCTCGCGCCGCGCGACCTCGGCGAAGCACCGAGCCCCGGCGTGGCCGCGCTCGCGGCGGGCCGCTGGCGCGACAAGCCGCGCGACGCGATCAAGGGCTCGGGCTATTGCGTGGAATCGCTCGAGGCGGCGCTGTGGTGCTTCGCGCAGGCCGATTCCTTCGAAGAGGCGATCCTCGCGGCCGCCAACCTCGGCGACGACGCCGACACCACGGCCGCGATCTGCGGCCAGCTCGCGGGTGCCTTCCACGGCGTGGCGGGCATTCCGGCGCCGTGGCTGGCCACGCTCGCGATGCACGACGAGATCGACGCGATGGCGCGCGCGCTGTTCGCGCTCGCCCAGCCGGCCTGATCCCTTCGCTACTGCGCGTACGACAGCGGCAGCGCGGTCGTGAACTTGATCTCCTCCATCGCGAAGCTGGAACTGACGTCGAACAGCTCGGTGTCGGCGATCAGCCGCTTGTAGACCTTGTCGTAGGCCGCGATGTCGGGCACCACCACGCGCAGCAGGTAGTCGATCTCGCCGCTCATGCGATAGAACTCGACGATCTCGGGGATCACGTCGACCACGGCCTTGAAGCGATCGAACCAGGCCTGCGTGTGGGTGCTGGTGCGCACGGCGACGAACACCGTCACGCCGACGTTGACCTTCTGCGGATCGACCAGCATCACGTTGCGCGTGATCACGCCGGCTTCCTTGAGCCGCTGGATGCGGCGCCAGCACGGCGTCTGCGACAGGCCGACCTGGCTCGCGAGATCGGCGATCTGGCGCCCGGCGTCGAGCTGCAGCAGCTCGAGAATCTTCCTGTCTATGGCGTCCAGTTTTATCTTTGCCATGAAAAATAGAATCTGATTCTCAAAATCGAGGTAAATCGAGTCTACAACGCAAGCCTTTTCCTGTCGCGGCTTCGCAGAATCGAGGCATGGACATCTACCTCGACGCCAACGCCACCACCCCCGTTCTGCCCCAGGCCCGCGAGGCCGCGCTGGCCGCCATGGCCGGCGATTTCGGCAACCCCAGCAGCATCCACAACACCGGCCTCAAGGCCCGGGCGCTGATGGACGCGGTGCGCGAGCGCGCCCGCCGCGCGATCGGCGCGCCGACGGGGCGGCTGCTGTTCCTCAGCGGCGCGACCGAGGGCATCCAGACCGCCGTGCTGTCGGCCCTGAACGCGCTGCGCGCGCGGCGCCAGACCGGCGAGAGCGTGCCCGAGCTGCTGCTCTACGGCGCCACCGAGCACAAGGCCGTGCCCGAGGCGCTGCGCCACTGGAACGCGCTGCTGGGCCTCGACCTCGAGGTGCTGGCGATTCCCGTGGGCCGCAACGGCCGCCACGACCTCGACTGGCTGCGCGCCCACGCGCCGCGCGCCGGCATGGTCTGCACCATGGCCGCCAACAACGAGACCGGCGTGGTCAGCGACCTCGACGGCATCGCGGCCGCGCTGGTCTGCAGCCCGGCGCTATGGATGGTCGACAGCGTGCAGGCGCTCGGCAAGCTGCCGCTGCGCCTGGGCGAGCGGCCGATCGACTACGCGCCCTTCTCGGGCCACAAGCTCTATGCGCCCAAGGGCATCGGCCTGCTCTACGTGCGCGAGGGCGCGCCCTTCACGCCGCTGATGGCCGGCGGCGGCCAGGAGGATTCGCTGCGCTCGGGCACCGAGAACATGTCGGGCATCGCGGCGCTCGGCGCGGTGCTGGCCGCGCTGGAGGAAGGCTTCACCTTCCGCCGTGCCGACGCGCTCGCGGCCTGCCGCGACCGCCTGGCCGCCGCGCTGGCCGAGGCCTTCCCGGGCCTGGTCTTCAACGCGCCGCGCGCGCTGTGCCTGCCGACCACGCTGAACTTCTCGGTGCCGGGCCTGAGCTCCAAGCTGCTGCTGGACCTGTTCGACGCGGCCGACATGCGCGTGAGCGGCGGCTCGGCCTGCGGCGCGGCCAAGGCCCGGCCCAGCTACGTGCTCGAGGCGATGGGGCTGCCCGCCTGGCAGACCGCGTCGGCGGTGCGGCTGTCCTTCGGCCCGGCCAGCGACGATGCCTTCATCGACGAGGCCTGCGCGCGCATCCGCGCCTGCGGCGAGTCGCTGCGCCAGAGCTGCCTGGGGCCGGTGCCGCAGAACGAGGCGCAGCCACCCGAGCGCCTGACCCGCTTCGTGGTGGACGGCGCCTGCTGCTACCTGCTGGCCGATGCCGAGAGCCGGCGCTGCGTGGTCATCGATCCGCTGCCCGAACTGAACGCGCAGCTGACCCAGTGGCTGGGCTGCCACGGCTACACGCTGGCGGCCGTGCTCGACACCCACAGCCATGGCGACCATGCCTCCTCGGGGCCCGAACTGCGCACCGCCGTGCCGGCGCGGCAGCTGGCACCGGGCGCGGTGGATGCGCTCGGCTGGCCCGAAGGCGCGACGCAGATCGCGCTCGGCGCGCTGCGCCTCACGCGGCTGGCCGTGCCGGGCCACACCGCCGACTCCACCGTCTACCTGCTGCGCGACGCCAAGGGGCTGCGCCTGGCCTTCGTCGGCGACACCGTGATGCCCGGCGCGCTGGGCCGCAGCGATTTCGCGCAGAGCCGGCCGCTGGCCTTCGGCCCGTCGCTGCTGAAGCTGCAGCGCGCCCTCAAGCCCGACACGCTGCTGCTGCCGGGCCACGACTACGACGACCGCTTCGCGAGCACGCTGGTCACCGAGCGCATGGCCCAGCCGCTGCTCGACGACGTGCTCGACGGCCACCTCGACGCGGGGGGCTTCGCGAGCGCGAAGGCGGCGCTCGAGCGCGACCTCGGGCTCACCGAGTACCGGACCATGGCCTGCGGCGCGCGGGTCGACCGCTGCGCCGGCGGCGCCGGCAGCGGCATGCCCGAGCTCTCGCCCGAAGCCTCGGCCGCGCTGCTGCGCAGGCATCCGGGCCTGCTGCTGGTCGACGTGCGCGAGCCCTACGAGCAGCGGCTCGGACAGCCGGGCGTGCTCGACGCCGCGCGGCGCCAGGCCGTGCCGCTCTCGCGGCTGCTCAACGCCCTGCCCGACTGGCTGGCGCTGCCGAACGAAACGCCGATCCTGTTCTTCTGCCGCAGCGGCAACCGCAGCGCGCAGGCGGCACGCGCGCTGCGCCGCCTCGGCCATGCGCAGGCCTGGAGCCTCGCGGGCGGTCTCGCGCTGTGGCCGCGCCATGCCGCGGACGAAGTGCGCACCTTGCACGAGGCAGTGCATTGATGCGCGCGCGGTCGGGGAACCTTCGCCGCTTGCCCGAACCGCATTCACGCTCACAACGATGTCAGGGACCGTCTCGATGAACCTCCGCCGCCGCCTTCTGCTCGCCACCTGCACCTGGGGCGCCACCGCCACCATCGGCCATGCCCAGACGCGGCGCGACGATGTCGCGGGCCGCTTCAAGAAGATCGAGGGCTTCGACTTCGACAAGCTGCCGCTCCAGGACGCGATCACGCTGGTGCATGGCAACGGCAAGCGCCGCATCGCGGTGTTCTCCGATCCGCGCTGCGGCCACTGCCAGCGCGTCGACAAGGACCTGAAGGCGATCGGCAACGTCACGGTCCATGTCTTCCTCTATCCGGTGCTCGGCGAGGAATCGGTGGCCAAGGCGCGCAACATCCTGTGCAGCGCCCGACCGGCCATGAACTGGGAGCAATGGATCGAGAAGGGCATCGACCCCGGCGCGCCCGCGGGCCGCTGCGATGCCTCGGCGCTGCAGCGCAACGCGGCGCTGGGCAAGCGCTACGACGTGAGCGGCACGCCCACGCTGATCTTCGGCGACGGCACGCGCGTGCCGGGAGCGATACGGGCGGCGTGGATCGAGCAGTTGCTCGACGCCGCCGAGCGTCGCTGAGGCCCTAGTCCACCAGCGCGCCTTCGCGCACCCTGCGCCCGACGACCTGCGCGCCGCCCTGCGACAGGGTCACGCCCACCACCTGCCCGCCCTCGCGCTGGAACACGATCTGCGCGCCGATCTCGCCCACCGTGAAGCGGTCGGTGCCGATCGGCTTGAGCGGGTTGTAGCCGCGGCCGCTCTCGCGCACCAGCAGGCGGCCGCCGCGCACGGTGAAGTCGAGCGACTTGGACTTGGTGACGCGGTACTCGCCGCGGTACTCGGCCAGTTTGTCGGCATCGACCGGCACCTCGACCGTGGGCGCCGGGTAGCGGCTCTTGCCGATCGCCAGCATCACGCGCTGCAGCGGCGCGCGCGTGTTGCTGCTCAAAAGGATCATGGCCTCGCCGGTGTCGGGCGCGAGCAGCCACAGGGTGCGGTAGCCCTCGGTGACGCCCGCGTGGTAGTAGGTGCGGCGGCCGCCCTCGGCGCCGCGCACCATCACCGCATAGCCGATCTCGGCGCCCTCGTAATTGGCCAGCGGCGTGAGCAGCCGCACCGCGGCCGGCCCGAAAGGACCGCTGGCGCCGGCGAGGATGGCGCGGCTGAAGACCATCATGTCGGCCGCGGTGGAACGCAGCGCGGCGATCGGCGCATAGGCCTTCATGTCGAGCAGCGACTGGCGCCGGTCGCCCGCGAAGGCCGGCGCCATGCGCGAGGCCTTGTCGCCGAGCAGGATCACGGTGTCGTTCATGCCCAGCGGCTCGGTGATGCGCGCGCGCACCAGCTCGCTCCAGGTCGTGTTGTAGCGGTCGGCCACCAGCAGGCCGACCAGCGCCATGCCGTAGTTGCTGTACGCGCCCGCGCAGGGCGGCGCGGCGCCCAGCAGCTTGATGCGCGGCAGCGCGTCGTAGAACTCCTGGCGTTCGAAGGCGCGCATCTGCGAGGCCAGCGCCGGGCCGCCGGTCACGCCGTCGGCCATCACCGGCATGCAGCCGGTGTGGGTCACCAGCTGCCGCAGCGTGACCGAGGCCACCGCCGGCGACAGCGACGCCTTGATCTTGCCGGCCATCAGCTGGCCCAGGTTGTCGTCGAGCTTCATGTCGCCGCGCTCCACCGCCTGCGCGAGCAGCAGGCCGGTGAAGACCTTGGTGACCGAGCCGATCTCGAACATCGGCTGCTCGGCGCTCTCGGAAGACAGCGCGCGCGGCGGCGTGGGCGGCTCGGGGTTGTAGGCCGCCCCGTAGCTGGCCTTGCCGCCGCGCAGCAGGCCCACCACCACGGTGCCGCGCTCGGCGTCGAGCGCGGTGCGCGCGATCAGGGCCGGGTCGCTCGCGAGCGAGAGCGCGGCGCCGGGCGGCGACTGCGCGGCGGCGGGGCCGGCCAGCAGCAGCGCCAGCGCCGAGGCCATGGACAGCAGCGCCAGGCGCCGGAGCGAGGCTTGGGGGCCGCGGGAGAGAAGCCGCATCGTCGATTCCTCGGGCAGGGACACAGGCCCGGATGGTGCCACGCCGCGAAGGCCTTGCCCCGCCCCGCCACAATCGCCCCATGCGTGCATTGCTCACCACCTTCTCCTGGCAGGAACTGCGCCACCACCCCTGGCGCAACGCGGCGGCGGTGCTGGCCGTGATGCTGGGCGTGGCGCTCGCGTTCTCGGTGCAGCTCATCAACGCCTCCGCGCTCGACGAGTTCTCGAGCGCGGTGCGCTCGGTCAACGGCCAGCCCGACCTCGAGCTGCACGCGCCGCAGGGGGGCTTCGACGAGGCGGTGTTCGAGACGCTGGCGCGCCATCCGCAGGTGACGCTGGCGAGCCCGGTGCTCGAGTTCCAGGCGCTCGCGCTGGTCGCCGCAACGCCCGATGGCGAGGAACGGCAGGTGCCGCTGCGCGCGATCGGCGTCGATGCCCTCGCGCTGCCCGCGATCGCGCCGGCGCTGATGCCGCAGCCCGATGCGAACGCCGAGCGCTTCGCGCTGTTCGCGCCCGGCCTGGTGTTCCTCAATGCCGCCGCGCGCAGTGCGCTCGGCCTGCCCGCGCAGGCGCCGGCCGGTGCCGAGGAGAGCGTGCGGCTGCGCAGCGGCGCCGACTGGCAGCGGCTGCGCGTGGCCGGCCACGTGGCGGCCGGCGGCGGCGCGATCGCGGTGATGGACATCGCCACCGCGCAGGAGCGTTTCGGCCGCCTCGGCCAGCTCAGCCGCATCGACCTGCGGCTGGCCGCCGGCACCGACCGCGCGGCCTTCATCGCGGCGCTGCAGGCCATGCCGGGCTGGCCCGCCGGCCTGCAGTTCGCCGAGCCCGGCGATTCGGCCGAGCGCGTGAGCAACCTCTCGCGCGCCTACCGCGTCAACCTCACGGTGCTCGCGCTGGTGGCGCTGTTCACCGGTGCCTTCCTGGTGTTCTCGGTGCTCGCGCTCAGCGTCGCCAAGCGCGCGCAGCAGTTCGCGCTGCTCGGCGTGCTGGGGCTCACGCCGCGCCAGCGGCTGCGGCTGGTGCTGGCCGAGTCGCTGGTGCTCGGGCTGATCGGCAGCGTGGCCGGGCTCGCGCTCGGCACCGCGCTGGCCGACGTCGCGCTGCGCGTGCTCGGCGGCGACCTGGGCGGCGGCTACTTCGAGGGCGTGGCGCCCACCTTGCACTGGAGCAGCGCCTCGGCCCTGCTCTACGGCGCGCTCGGCGTGGCGGCCGCGCTGGTGGGCGGCTGGTGGCCCGCGCGCGCGGCGCAGGCGCTGCCCGAGGCGCAGACGCTCAAGGGCCTGGGCGCGCCGCCCGCGCAGGGCCGCAGCCACTGGCTGGCGCTGGGCCTGATCGCGCTGGGCGTGGCGCTCGCCAAACTGCCCGCGATCCGCGGCGTGCCGGTGGCGGCCTACCTGTCGGTGGCCTGCCTGCTGGTCGGCGGCATCACCGCGCTGCCCTGGCTGATCGCGCTGCTCTACGACCGCATCGCACCGCTGCTGTCGCGCCGCGTGCTGCCGATGCTCGCGATCGAGCGCGCGCGCCGCATGCGCGGCACCGCGGCGGTGGCGGTCAGCGGCGTGGTCGCGAGCCTCAGTCTCGCGGTCGCGCTCACGGTGATGGTCGCGAGCTTCCGCGACTCGGTCACGCACTGGCTCGACATCGTGCTGCCGGCCGACCTCTATGTGCGCGCCACCTCGAGCGGGCGCGGCGGCAACAGCGGCGCCGAGAGCAGCACCGACACCGCGACCTTCGCGCCCGCGCTCGTGCAGGCGCTGTCGCGGCTGCCCGGCGTGGCACGCAGCGGCACGCTGCGCACGCGCTCGCTGCAGCTCGATACGGCGCAGCCCGCGGTGACCCTGATCTCGCGCCACCTCGAAGGCGGCGTGGCGCAGGCGCTGCCGCTGGTGGGCCGCGCGCTGCCGGTGCCCGAGGGACAGATCGGCATCTACGTGAGCGAGCCCATGGTCGAGCTCTACGGCGCCAGGCCCGGCAGCAGCTTCGCGCCGCTGTCGAACGCGCTGGCGCCCGCAGCGGGCGGCGCACCGGCCACCTTCTTCGTGGCCGGCGTATGGCGCGACTACGCGCGGCAGTTCGGCGCCATCGCGATCGAGGCGCGCGACTTCGAGCGCCTGACCGGCGATCGCGACGTCAGCGACGTCGCGCTGTGGCTCGCGCCCGGCGCCTCGGAAGGCGCGGTGCAGGAAGCGGTGCGTGCACTGGCGGCGCAACGCGCGGGCTCGGAAGTAGAGATCGCATCCGTCGGCCAGATCCGCGCGGTCTCGCTGCGCATCTTCGACCGCAGCTTCGCCGTCACCTACTGGCTGCAGGCGGTGGCGATCGCGATCGGGCTGTTCGGCATCGCCGCGAGCTTCAGCGCGCAGGTGCTCGCGCGGCGCAAGGAGTTCGGCCTGCTCGCGCACCTGGGCTTCACGCGCGCGCAGGTGCTCGCGGTGGTGGCCGGCGAAGGCGCCGCCTGGACCGCCATCGGCGCGGTGGCCGGACTGGGCCTGGGCCTCGCGGTGTCGGTGGTGCTGGTGAAGGTGGTCAATCCGCAGAGCTTCCACTGGACCATGGACCTGCTGCTGCCCTGGGGCCGGCTGCTCGCGCTGTGCGCGGCCGTGGTGGCCGCGGGCACCGTCACCGCGTGGATGGCGGGGCGGGCCGCGGCCGGCAAGGATGCGGTGCTGGCAGTGAAGGAAGATTGGTAGGCACTGGTTCGCGCAGGCAAAAAAAAGCAGGCACGCGACCTGCGGATGTCCGCGGTCCCGTGCCTGCCGGCGCTTTGTCTGCGCGCCTTTTCCCCCTGCTCCCTTTTCTTTTTATCGGCTGAAGACGACCGGCTCGCGCCGGCCCTCGTTCATGCCGCTCAGTTGCAGTACTGGGCGTTCGCGTCGGTGTTGACTTCCGGCGGCTTGTTGGCCAGGAACTTCTGGACCGGCACGACCGTGGCGTTGCAGTTGTCGTCGGTGCGCAGGTCGAAGACGTGCCAGTAGCGCGTCGAATCCGTCACCTCGCCTGCCGGCGGCGAGAAGACCGACTGGGCGCCGCGGTTGCTCAGTTCCACGCGCGCGGGCGATCCGGTCTGACCTGGGTCGTAGGTGTCGGAGAAGTTGTAGACGAAGAAGCGGTAGGTGCGATTGCGCGCGAGCTTCGCGAAGGTCGTGTACTCGGGACCGAAGCTGTCCACGTCGTCCACGTCAAGGCCGATGAACGGCGCGGCCGCGAGCGAGCCCTTGTTGGCGTAGTAGACCTCTTCACCGACATTCGCGCCCATCGTGTGGGAATCGAGGTCGTAGGGCCGTTCACCCCAGGTCAGCTTGATCGACATGGCCGAGCTCGTCAGCGTGAGGCATCCACCGAGCGTGATGTCCTGGTCGCCCAGCGTCGCATTCGCCGCATTGGAGAGTTCGGCATTCTTGCTCGCCACCACGAAGGCTTCGCTGCTGCGCTTGGCCGGTACCGAGAACTCGCCGTTGGCATTGGTGACGGCCGAGCCGACGCCGCTGTACGACTTGCCTTCCGACGCCACGACCGCACCCGCGACGCGTTCGCCCGCCGCGTTCTGCACACAGCCGTTGACGCGCACCGTGTTGTAGATCTGGTCGGCGTTCCAGGTCGTGAAGTGCGTGACCGTGCCTTCGTAGTACTGGTTGGGCGCGGTGCCCTGCAGGCTCGCGCTGCCCTCTTCCACCCACAGGCCCGTGGCCGTGTTGTAGAAGAACAGCGGCACCGTCGGCGGCAGCGCGGCGCTGCGCGACGACGGCGCGATGCGCACGGTGGCGCTCACGCCCTGCGCGAGCTTCAGCGGTGCGCCGTCCGCATCGACGAAGCTGGCGTCGAGCGCGCCGAAGCTCTCCATCGCCGCGGGCTCGCCGCTGGTGGCCGCGAGGTAGTTGCCGGGCATCAGGTTGACGTTGGTCGCGGGTGCGATCGGCGTGAGGCGGCCGGTGACCTGGCCGGTGGGCGTGCTGCCGTCGGCGCGGCGCAGCGCATTGGCGGGCAGGCGCACCATGGCGGTCGATCCCGGCACCGCGAGGTCGCGCGCGGCGCCCGGGTTGAAGGTGTCGCTGAACGCCACCGGCAGCATCGGAATGTTGATGACGGTGCTGGCCTCGGCCGGCGCGAGCGCGGCGGTCGAGCGGCTCTGCGGTGCGAAGCCGTTCTTCTCGTAGCTCAGCAGCACCGAGGCGCCATTGGTGATGCCTTCGAGCGTGTAGGAGCCATCGTCCGCGGTCGTGGCGCTGACGCCGCCGGCCGTGACCTTGACCTGCGCGATGCCGGCGCCGTCGAGCGCATTGGTCACGCGGCCCGTGACCTTCGCATCCTTGCGTGCGGGCGTGCCGGGACCGCCAGGGCCGCCCGGGTCGCCGGGGTCACCGCCGTTCTGGCCGGGCGGCAGGAACCCGAAGCCCGAGCCTCCGCCCCCGCCGCCGCACGCGGCAACAGCCAATGCGACCGCCACGGCGGCCACTGCAAATTTGAATCTCATGGGTTCTCTCCCCCTCTGTAGCAACTGGTCGATGAATGCGGCTGCAATGCAGCGGCGTCGGATTCCGATGCGCGGCATCGCAGGCCATGCATCGAAGGGGACCGAGCGTATGCATCGCGGATCGCATCCAACAGTGCCAAAAGTCATGCGCATGCAACGGGCGTTGCATGCGACAAGGGGAAGTGAATACGGAAGACTTCGCGGCATGCGTGCATCGCCGCGCGCAGGCAATGCAACCCGATTGCGCTAAGCGTTCCAGTCGATCAGGCCGGTGCCGCTCCAATGGCCGAACGACGTGAGATCGAGCTTGGGCCGTGCGATGCGGCGCCAGGTCGCGACCATGTTCATCACGCGGATGTCGTCGAACACGACCAGCGCATGCGCGGGCAAGTTCAGCGTGGCGAGGTTGTCGAGCATCCTTGCCTCGGTGTGGCCGTCCTTGGGTCCGTCGACGAAGACCAGGTCGGCCGCCTCGAACAGCGCGCGATGCGCCTCGATGCCGCCGGGCGCGGAGATGTCGTGCAGCACCTGGCGCACGCGCCCGTGCTCGAAATCGCCGGGCGCGAGCCAGGTCTGTTCGAAGCCGTGCCAGGGATGCAGATCGAAGGTGGTCACGCTGCCGCCCGCGGGCAATTCCTGCGCGAGCGCGAGCGTGCCCATGCCGGTGAAGGTGCCGATCTCGACGACGCGCATCGGCTTCAGCGTGCGCACCAGCGCGGCGAGCAGGCGGTAGTGCTCGCCGGGCCAGGTGTCGAACCAGTGCGGCTCGCTCGAGGGGCGGCCGTCGTAGACGCTCAGCGCGATCTCGCGCGCGGCCGAGGCGGCGCGCAGCGCGATGTCGAGCAGGCGCGCGCTGGGCCGCGCGGGCTCGTCGTCGAGGCTCGCGATGACCGAGATCTCCTTGTGGCGCGCCGGTACCTCGGCGAGTCGGCGCTGGAGTTCGTCGAAGGTCATGGTGCGGGCCCGATGCAAAAAAAGCGCAGTCTAGGCTCCGCTGCACGGCTTCACGGCGCGGGCGTCAAACGAATCCGCTCCACCGTTTCCTTTTCCACGGCCGCGCGGCTGTAGACCAGCGGCACGTACTTGCCTTCGAGCCACAGCGGCGCGAGGTCGCGGTAGTTGGGGCTGTCGGGGTTGCCCGACTGGCCCGGCGTGTTGATGACGCGCGAGGCATCCCAGTTGCCCACGTCGAGCACCATGCGGAAGGACGCACCCGAGGTCAGCCGATAGTCGCTCGCGCGGTAGCTCGCGGCCATCGGCGTGAAGGCCGAGCCCGACATCGGCCAGTCGCCCACGTCGAGCTTCCTGCGCGTGGCCGCATCGACGATGCCGCCGAGCGGATGGCGGAATTCGGCGCGGTGCAGCGCGCCCCACTTCCAGGCCACCGGGTCGGGGCCGAGCTTGTTGCTCAGTTCCTGCATGGCGGGCGCGATGGTCTGCACCAGGATCGCATCGCGCTGCGCGTTGCTGACCCAGCCGAACGGGCTCTCGAGCAGCAGGACCATGCGCGTGTTGTCGCCCGGCAGCGCGTACTGCATGGCCGACTCGCCCGCGCCGGCCTTGAGCACGGCCTGGCGCAGCGGCTTGCTGCTCCAGACCTCGTAGAGCGCGGCGGCCGCGCTGTCGCGGTCCATGGTGCCGTCCCAGCCCTGCAGCAGCGCGAGGCCGGCCGCGGTCTGCGCATCGCTGCTGCCCAGGCCAGCGAGCAGCTTGAGCAGGCGCTGCGCCGGCGTAGCGACGATGTCGTTCTGCATGCGCTGCGAATCCTCGAGCGTGAAGCGCTGGCCCGCGGCCACCTTCGCAGCGAACAGCTCCTTCAGGCGCCGCGCGCGCGCCGCGTCGCTCCATTCGTAGCCGATGCCCTTCTTCGCGGCCGGATGCTCGCTCGGGATGTTGTTCTCGTTCGCGGTCACCACGTAGCCGCGCGCGGGATTGAACTCGGAAGGCAGCTCGTCGCCGTTGCGGAAGCCCGACCATTCGTAGCGGCCGTCGCCCGGCACCGGCATCAGGCCATCCCAGTTCGGGCGGATCGGCGTGAGGCCGCCGGGAATCCAGCCGATGTTGCCGTTGCGGTCGGCATAGACCTGGTTCTCGCCGGGCGCGCCCCAGCGGTTCATGGCGGCGCGGAACTGGTCCCAGTTGCGCGCGCGCATGTAGTCCATCGAACCGAAGTACGGTGCCATGCCGGGCTCGAGCCAGGCCGCGCGCAACGCATAGGCGCGGCGCTTGCCGGGCTCCGACAGCAGCACCGGCCCGTGGCGCGTGAATGTGTTGACCAGCTCGCGCGGCACGCGCTCGCCCTTGACCGCGATGCGCTCGGTCACGCGCAGCATCGGCTCCCAGCGGCCCTGGTAGCGGTACTCGTTGGGATTGCGCGGATTGAGCTGGTAGACGTAGAGGTCCTCCTGGTCCATGTAGAAGCGCGTGAGACCGAAGGCGATGGTGCCGTTGTGGCCGATCGACAGGCCCGGCAGGAAGGGCTCGCCGGCACCGATGGCATCCATGCCGGGCGCGCTCAGGTGCGTCATGTAGCGCAGGCTCGGCGCGCCGTGCGCGCGATGCGGATCGTTCGCGAGGATCGGCCGGCCGGTGGCGCTGAGCTTGGGCGCGATCACCCAGTTGTTGCTGCCGTAGGCGGCGGTGGGGTCCCCCTGCTCGGCCCGTGCCTCGTCGCCTGCCTGCGACACCGCGAAGCTGCCGGGGCCCGCGCCCTGCTGCGGCAGCAGCGTGTTGGCCTTGGTGAACTGTGGTGACTCGGTGGCGCGCAGATAGGCCGCGCGCAACTCGGTGGCAGGAATGGTGCAGGGGTCGAGGCCCGGCGGCACGCGCGGATTGACGGGCGGGTCGAGCTCGCGCCGCAGCCAGTCGGCCTTGATGCCGGGGCCGCCCGCGCAGTAGGCACGCGCGCGTTCGATCTCGGAGGTGAGGTTGAGCGTGAGGCCATGGTGGCGGATGCGCACCACGTCCTCGGGCGACCAAGTCGCGGGCTGGTAGCCGAGCAGCCTGAACTCCGGCGGCAGCAGGTCGGGCTGCGCGCGCACCTGCGCCACGTAGGCATTGACGCCGGCCGTGAAGGCCTCGGCCACGCGCTTGGCGTCAGAGCCGTAGGCCAACCACTCGCGGTACATGTCGCCGCGATAGAGCACGGCGCGCGCGGCGCGGTCGCTCTCGACCCAGGCGGGACCGAAGTCCTGCGCCATCTCGCCGAGGCCGCGCTTGCGCCACAGGTCCATCTGCCAGAGCCGATCGCGCGCCGCGATGAAGCCCTGCGCGACGAAGGCGTCGTATAGCGTGCCCGCGTAGAGGTGCGGCACGCCCCAGCGGTCGACCAGCACCTCGGCCGGCTTCTCGAGGCCCGGCACGGCGAAGGACGAGGGCGCGCGTGGCGGCGTGCTCGCCGACGGCGGCGCTTCGGCGGGCGGTCCAGAAGCGCAGCCCGCGAGCGCGAGCAGCACGGCCAGCGGCACGAGCCTCGGGGCGAGGGAACCGGAACGGGGGGATGCGATGCGCCGCGCGACAGGGCGCGGGCTGGGCGTGCGCTTCATGGATCTCGTCTCCTTCTTTTTATGGGCCGGCCCACGGTAATCGCTTTCGCACGCGCGTGGGTTACAACGCGTGACGAGGGCGCTTGTAGACTCGTGCGGCCATGCCACCCGCCCTCCTGTCGCGCCGCGACCTCCTGCTCGCGGCGCTCGCTGCCTCTTCAGGCCTCGCGCCCGCCTGGGCCCTGCCGCCGCGCACGCTGCAGTTCCCGCGCGACTTCGGCAGCCATCCCGAGCTGCGCACCGAGTGGTGGTACATCACGGGCCATGCGCAGGCCGAGGGCGATCGCGCCTTCGGCTTCCAGGTCACCTTCTTCCGCTCGCGCGTCGACGCCACGCAGGGCATGCGCTCGAAGTTCGCGGCGCAGCAGCTGGTGTTCGCGCACGCGGCCGTCACCGACCTCGAGGGCCGCGCGCTGCGACACGACCAGCGCATCGCGCGCGCGGGCCTCGGCGGGGCTTCGGCCAGCGAAACCGACACCGCGCTGCGTTTGCGCGACTGGTCGCTGCTGCGCGCCGCGGACGGCTACACGGCGCGCATTCCCGCCAGCGGCTTCACGCTCGAGCTGCGCTTCGCGCCCACCCAGCCGGTGCTGCTGCAGGGCCGTGCGGGCCTGTCACGCAAGGGGCCCGACGAGGCCCAGGCCAGCTACTACTACAGCGAACCGCAGCTCGCGGCACAGGGCCGCATCGTGCTCGACGGCCGGCCCTTCGCGGTGCGCGGCAAGGCCTGGCTCGACCACGAGTGGAGCGAGGCGCTGCTGCATCCCGAGGCCGTGGGCTGGGACTGGATCGGCATGAACCTCGACGACGGCGGCGCGCTCACGGCCTTCCACCTGCGCCGCGCCGACGGCAGCGCGCTGTGGTCGGGTGGCTCGTTCCGCGCGAGCGACGGCACGCTGCGCGTGTTCGGCCCCGACGAGGTGCGCTTCGAGGCCGGCCGTTCCTGGAACAGCCCGCGCACGCAGGCGCGCTACCCCGTGCAATGGCGCGTGCGCACGCCCGCGGGCGAGTTCGAGGTGCGCGCGCTGCTCGACGACCAGGAGCTCGACAGCCGCGGCTCGACCGGTGGCGTGTACTGGGAAGGCCTGAGCGACCTGCTTGATGGCCAGGGCAAGCGCCTGGGGCGCGGCTACCTGGAGATGACGGGGTACGTGGCGCCGTTGAAGCTCTAGGCCGGCGCCCGCACCCGTGCCTTCATCGGGCCTTGCGCCGATCGATGAAGGCGATGATCTCGCCCATGATCCCCTTGCGGAAGGCGAGCACGCAGATCACGAAGATCAGGCCCGTGACCATGGTCACCGACTCGCCCAGCGTGTTGAACCAGTCGATGGTGGTGATGCGCGCGAGCAGGTTGCCCAGTTCGCCGATCTTGTTCTCCAGCAGCACCACCACGGCCGAGCCCACCAGCGGGCCCGACAAGGTGCCCAGCCCGCCCACCAGCGTCATCAGGATCACCTGGCCCGAGGCGGTCCAGTGCACGTCCGACAGGGTCGCGAAGCCCAGCACCAGCGTCTTGAGCGAACCCGCCAGCCCCGACAGCGCCGCCGAGATCACGAAGGCCAGCAGCTTGAAGCGCGCCACGTCGTAGCCCAGCGACAGCGCGCGCGGCTCGTTCTCCTTGATGCCCTTCAACACCTGCCCGAACGGCGAGTGGATGGTGCGCACGATCAGCAGGAAGGCGGCAGCCACGATCGCCAGCGCGACGTAGTACATCGTCAGGTCGTTGCTCAGGTCGAGCAGGCCGAACAGCTTGCCGCGCGGCACGCCCTGCAGGCCGTCCTCGCCGCCCGTGAACCTCGCCTGCAGCGCGACGAAGAACATCATCTGCGCCAGCGCCAGGGTGATCATCGCGAAGTAGATGCCCTGGCGGCGGATGGCCAGCACGCCGAACAGCCAGCCCAGCAGCGCGCCCACCAGCGTGCCCGCGATCAGGCCCAGCTCGGGCGTGAGGCCCCAGACCTTGATCGCATGGCCGGCCACGTAGGC
>NZ_JBWKPQ010000020.1:0-152078 GCF_059418345.1 Variovorax sp. GW821-FHT09B01
GCGGACCCCCGCTTTCTCCGAGCACCGCAGGTTGCCCGTAGCGAAGCGGAGGGACACAGACAGCGGGGTCGCCTTCTCTTTGGTTACTTTCTCTTGGTGAGACAAGAGAAAGTGACTCGCCCGCCGGGGCGAGACCCGGCCAACAGCCTCAACAAAAACTCACCCTTCGATCTTCCCAAGACGAGACTCTTTCAACCGAGAAGGCGCCAACGCCCCAGCCGACTCCAAGATCGGATAAGCAATAGAACAGATATGCGAATTGATCCGCTTCAAATCACTGATCAGATCGATGTGCAATGAACTCGTCTCGATGCTCAACGTCGTCCGATCCGACAACCGATCCAGGTGCGTCGTCGCATAAGCCCGCTCCAGATCCCGAAACCGAGCCTTCTCCTCGAGCAGCTTCTGCGCATCCCGAACATTCCCGTTCAGGAACACGCTCATCGACAGCCGCAGATTCGCCACCAGCCGCCCGTGCAGCTCGACGATCTCCGCCATGCCGGCCTCCGAGAAATTGCGCTGCGGCTTGATCTTCTTGTCCTCCACGTCCTGGATCACCCGCTCGATGATGTCCCCGATCTGCTCCATGTTGATCGTGAAGCTGATGATGTCGGTCCAGCGCCGGCTCTCCTCCTCGCCGAGGGCCTCGCGCGAGATGCGCGTCATGTAGTACTTGATCGCCGAATAGAGCTCGTCCACCGTGTCGTCGAGCTGGCGCAGCTCCTGCGCGAGCTTGAGGTCGTTGCGACGGATCACGTCGAGCACGCCGATCAGCATCGTCTCCACGATGTCGGCCTGGTGCAGCGCCTCGCGCGCGGCATTGGAGATCGCGAGCGTGGGTGTCGACAGCGCCGAGGGATCGAGGTGGTGCGGCCGCAGCGAGGCGGTCGAGGGCGCGGGCTCGGGCAGCATGCGCGTCACCAGGTTCGCGACCATCTGCGTGAGGCCGATGAAGCCGACGCTGATGACGATATTGAAGGCCAGGTGGAACAGCACCACGCCGTGCGTGGGCGTGGGCAATTGCGGCTGCACGTGGCGGATCCACAGCCCGACGAAGGGCGCGACGATCGCCACGCCCAGGGCCTTGAACAGCAGGTTGCCGATGGTCACCTGCCGCACCGGAATCGCCGACTTGGCGGTGGTCAGCACCGCGAGCAGGCCGCTGCCGAGGTTGGCGCCGAGCACCAGGCCGAGCGCGACGTCCAGCGGCACCACGTTCGAATTGGCCATGGTCGCCACCAGCAGCACCACCGCGAGGCTCGAATAGGCCACGATCGCCAGCACGGCGCCGATCGTGATCTCGAGCAGCACGTCGCTGCTGATCGAGGCCAGCAGGGCGCGCACGGCGGCCGAGGAGAACAGCGGCTCGGTGGCTTCGACCACCAGCTGGAGGGCCAGGAGCATCAGGCCCAGGCCGATGAAGACGCGGCCCACGCGCCCGGCGACCGTGGCCGAGCGGGTGATGAACAGCACCACGCCCACGAAGATGAACATCGGCGAGAGCCAGGACAGGTCGGCCGAGAACAGCACCGAGATCAGCGCCGTGCCGACGTCGGCGCCGCGCATCACGGCCAGCGCCGCGGGCAGCGTGACCAGGCCCTGGCCGACGAAGGAGGAGGTCATCAGCGAGGTGGCGGTGCTCGATTGCACCAGGGCCGTGACGCCGATGCCCGAGAGGGCGGCCGTGAATCGGTTGCGCATGCTCTGCACGAGGATCTTGCGCAGGTTGGCGCCGAACACGCGAAGAACGCCGGTGCGCACGAGGTGCGTGCCCCACACCAGCAGGGCGACGGCCGCCAGCAGGTTCAGAAGATGCTTCATGGGTGTCGGGCTTGATCCTTTCTTTTCGTTCTGATTCGGTTTTGCGTCGACCCCCCATTCTCCACATGTGGCCGGTGCAGGCCAGCCAGGGCCCTAGTCGATCAACGCGCCGTTGTCGTGGAACGGGTACGGCCCCTCGAAATGCCCGGAAGCCGCGAGGTGCGTGACCAGCCGGCCGGCCGCGGCCGACCAGGCATGCACGCGGAAGCCCGGGGGCTCGAGCGTCCAGGCCGAGGCCGCGTCGGGCGCGAGGTCGAGGCAGACCTGGTGCGCGGGCGCGGGCGCGGTCGAGGCCAGGGTGCCGCCGAAGCGCACGTCGATGGCGCGGTGCAGGTGGCCGCAGATCACGCGTTCCACATTGGGATGACGCGCGATCAGGGCCTCGAGTTCCGCCGCGCCCTCGAGCAGGCCGATCTCGTCCATGTGGCCGATCAGGGTCTGGAATGGCGGATGGTGCATCGCGACCACCACCGGCTCGCGCCGGCTCTCGCCGAGCCGGGCCTCGAGCCAGGCCAGCCGCTTCTCGCACAGCGCGCCATGGCTGGCGCCGGGCACCACGGTGTCGAGCGCGATCAGCCGCAGCGCGCCGACGCGCAGCGTGTACTGCACGAAGCCGTCGCAGTCGCCGCCGTCGCCGAGGTAGGCGTGGCCGGGGAAGCTGCGGCGCAGCTGGTCGCGGTCGTCGTGGTTGCCGGGCATCAGGTGGAAGGGGATGCCCCGCGCCTCGAGCGGTGCCAGCAGGCGCGCGAGGTGTTCGTACTCGGCGGCACGGCCGAAGTCGGTGAGGTCGCCGGTGATCACCACCGCATCGGGCGCCTGCCGCAGCGCCAGCACCGACTGCACCGCGCGCTCGAGGTAGGGCGCGGTGTCGATGCGGCCATAGGCCAGCCGGCCCGGCTCGCGGATGTGCAGGTCGGTGAGCTGGACCAGGAAGGTGTCGTGGGTCGTCGTCGTCATGCGCGGGTGTCCTGCGGGCTCATCAATCGGTCGGGGTGGATGCGAAGGGCGACGGCATCGCCGATGCCGTAGGGCGTGTCGCGCGCGGTGTCGGCCAGGAGCATCTGCGGCTGGTCGGCCACGCGCAGCTGCAGCTGCACGCGGTCGCCGAGGAAGGTGCGGCGCTCGACCGTGGCCGTGCCCCAGCCGGGGCGCGCGGGCTGCGCGGGGCCGACCTCGATGTCCTCGGGGCGCACCAGCAGCAGCGCGCGGTCGCGCCAGGCGCCGGGGCAGGGCAGGGCACTGCCGCCGAGCCGCACGACATCGTCGCGCAGCGCCTCGGGCGTGCGCTGCAGCCGGTTCACGCGGCCGAGGAATTCGGCCACGAAGGGATGGGCGGGCGCGCGGTAGAGGTCCTCGCCGCGCCCCACCTGCACGATGCGCCCGGCCTGCATCACGGCGAGCCGGTCGGCGATGGCCAGCGCCTCCTGCTGGTCGTGCGTGACGTGCACGGCGGTGATGTGCAGCCGCCGCAGCAGCTCGGCGAGCTCGTCGCGCAGCGACTCCTTGAGCTTGGCATCGAGCGCGGCCAGCGGCTCGTCGAGCAGCAGCACGCGCGGGCGCACCGCCACGGCGCGCGCGAGCGCCACGCGCTGGCGCTGGCCGCCCGAGAGCTCGGCCGGGCGCTTGTTCTCGAGGCCGCCCAGGCGCACCAGGTCGACCAGCTCGCCGACGGCGCGCTTCTCCTCGGCCGGCGCCAC
Source organism: Variovorax sp. GW821-FHT09B01 (assembly GCF_059418345.1). Taxonomy (NCBI): domain Bacteria; kingdom Pseudomonadati; phylum Pseudomonadota; class Betaproteobacteria; order Burkholderiales; family Comamonadaceae; genus Variovorax; species Variovorax sp. GW821-FHT09B01. The sequence continues at coordinate 3,519 of NZ_JBWKPQ010000020.1, forward strand.
GCCGCGGATGCGCAGGCCATAGCCGATGTTGGCCGCCACCGTCATCTGCGGGAACAGCGCGTAGCTCTGGAACACCATGCCCACGCCGCGCTGCTCGACCGGGCGCTGCGTCACGTCCTGGCCGCCGAAGGCGATGCGGCTGCCGGCGTCGGGCGTTTCCAGGCCCGCGATCAGCCGCAGCAGCGTGGTCTTGCCGCAGCCCGAGGGGCCGAGCAGCGCCAGCACCTCGCCGGCCTCCACCTGGAGGTCGGTGGGCTGCAGGCCGCGCGTGCCGTCGGCGTAGGTCTTGGCGCAGTGGGCGATGTCGATGGGGACGCGTTCAAGTTCCATGGCGTTTCTGGATCAGGTGGGCGAGGTACTGGAGGCCCCACAGCACGGGGAGGATGACGGCGAAGAAGACCAGCGTGTAGGCCGAGCCGATCTCGATGCGCATCGAGGCGTAGCTGTCGGCCAGGCCCACGGGCAGCGTGCGCGTGAGCGGGGTGTGCAGCATCCAGGTGAGGTTGAACTCGCCCACCGAGAGCGTGAACACCATCAGGCTGCCGGCCACGATGGCGGGGAACACGGCCGGCACCAGGATGCCCATGAAGCGCTGGCGGAAGCTCGCGCCCAGCGTGCGCGCGGCCTCCTCGAGCGCGAGCAGCTCGTGGCGCTGGAAGGCCGAGCTCACGGTGCGCACCATGAAGGGCAGCGTGAACACGACGTGGCCGACCAGGATGAAGGCGAAGCTCTGGCGGAAGGCCGTGAGCTGGCCGTAGGCGAGGATCAGCGCGAGCGCGGTCGCCAGCCCCGGCACCGCGACCGGCAGGGTCAGCAGTTCCTCGAAGACGTGGGCCGCGCGCGAGCGGCTGCGCGCCAGCGCATAGGCGCAGGGCACGCCGAGCAGCACGGTGCAGGCGACGCAGGCCGCGGCCAGCGCGAGCGACCAGCCGACGGTGCCGCCGTAGTTCTCCCACACCTCGCCGAGCCAGCGCAGGGTGAGGCCGCTCTTCAGGCCGGTGCTGTAGTTGTTGACCAGGCCGGCCATCACCGACAGCAGCATCGGCGCGATCATGAACAGGCTCACGACCAGCGTGATCGCGAGCAGGAAGGGGGCCTGGGGCCGGGTGTTCGTTCGCATGAAGGCCTCAGCGCGCGACGGGGCTCGCGCCGAAGCGGCGCGCGGCGAACAGCACCAGCCAGGTCACGAGGCCGAGCGCGATCGACAGCGAGGCCGCGAGCGCGAAGTTCGCGTAGTTGGTGAACTCGTTGTAGATGGTGATCGGGATCACCTCGAACTTGCTCGCGAGCGTGAAGGCGGTGCCGAAGGCGCCCATCGAGGTCGCGAACAGGATCGCGCCGCAGGCCAGGGTGGTGGGCGCGAGTTCGGGCATCCACACGTCGCGCGCCACGCGCAGCCGCGAGGCGCCGAGCGAGCGCGCGGCTTCCTCGAGCTGCAGGTTCATGGCCTCGGCCGCGGCCGCGTAGGTGGCGATGGCGCGCGGCAGCGAGAAATACAGGTAGGCCAGGAACAGCCCGAGCAGGCCGTAGGCGAAGGTGATGCGCTCGCCGATCAGCGCGTCGCTCAGGCTGGCCACCACGCCCTGGCGGCCGCCGAGCAGGATCACGAAGAAGCCGATGATCACGCCCGGAAAGGACAGCGGCAGCGTGAGCAGCGACAGCAGCACGCGCCGGCCCCAGAAGGCATGGCGCGCGAGGTAGATGCCCACGGCCGCGCCGAGCACCAGCGTGGCCAGCGTGACCGCCGCCGACAGCAGCACGGTGTTGGCCATGCTCTGCAGGTAGCGCGCGTCGGTCAGCACGGCGAAGTAGGTGGCCCAGCCCTTGTCGGCGGGCAGCGCGAGCAGCCGCACCACCGGCAGCAGCCAGAAGGCCGCGAAGAAGGCGGCCGCGGGCAGGGCGCAGGCCAGCAGCCGCCAGCGCGGGGTCCAGGCGCCGGAGGCGCCGTCCGAAGGCATCGTGGCGGTGGCCTGCGTCATCTCATGCGGTGCGGCTCAGCGCACTTCCTTCAGGTACTCGTCGGAGAAGGCGCGCTGCGCCGCAGCCATGCGGCCATAGTCCACGCTCTTGGCGCGCGCGTAGTCGCTCGCGGGCAGGAACTGGGCCTCGATCTCCTTGGGCATCGCGCCGGCGCGCACCGGGCGCAGGTAGGCCTTGGCCCAGATCGCCTGGCCCTCGTCGGACAGCGTGAAGTCCAGCACCTTCTTGGCGTCGGCCGCGTGCGGCGCCTTGGCCACCAGGCTCATCACGTAGGGCACGGCCAGCGTGCCTTCGCTCGGGATCACGAAGGCGACGTTGGCCTTGTCCTTGTACTTCGCGCGGTAGGCGTTGAAGTCGTAGTCGAGCAGGATCGCGATCTCGCCCGAGAGCACGCGCGCGTACGAGGTCTGCTTGGGCACGATCGGCTCGTTCTTCTGCAGCGCCTTGAAGTAGTCGATCGCCGGCTTGAAGTTGTCGAGCGTGCCGCCGCGCGCCTCGTTCACTGCGACCGCGCCGACGTAGCCGACGAAGGCCGAGGCCGGGTCGAGGTAGCCGATCAGGCCCTTGTACTCGGGCTTGAGCAGGTCGGCCCACGACTTGGGGACCGGCTTGCCCTTGAGCGCGTCGACGTTGACCATGAAGCCCAGCGTGCCCGAGTGGATGGTGAACCAGTTGCCCGCGGGGTCCTTGAGGCCGTCGGGGATGTCCTTCCAGGCGGCCGGCTTGTAGGGCTCGACCAGGCCGTCCTTGGCGGCCTGCACCGCGAAGGTCACGCCGAGGTAGGTGACGTCGGCCACCGGGCTGGCCTTCTCGGCCGCCATCTGCGCGAGCGACTGGCCCGAGTTCTTGTTGTCGGGCGGCACGGTGATGCCGGTCTTGGCCTTGATGGCCTTCAGCTGGGTGCCCCAGTCGGCCCATTCGGTCGGGCAGTTGTAGCAGATGGCGGTCTGCGCGAAGGCGGCGCTGCCGCCGACGAGCGCGGCGGCGAGCAGGCCGAGGCGCGCGATGTGGCGCAAGGAAGAGGACATGGGAGAAGCTCCTGTGGCGGGGTGGGTTGAAGCGGTCGGGAGAAAAGGGGCGTCAGGCGATGTCGCCCGGGTCGCCGTCGGGCGCGGCGGCGCACGATTCGCCGTCGCGGAACACGTGGGGCAGCAGCAGGCTGGCATCGGCGTCGAGCGCGCCGCCGCCGGCCATGGCCTGGATCAGCAGCTCGACGCCATGGCGGCCGATGTCGCTGTTGGGCTGCGCGATGGTGCTGAGCGCGGGCGTGAGGTCCTCGCCGAGCGCGATGCCGTCGAAGCCGATCACGCTGAGGTCGGCGGGCACGGCCAGGCCGCTGCGGTGCGCGGCGCGGATGCTGCGGATGGCCAGCAGGTCGTTCGAGCAGACCAGCGCGCTGGGCCGGTGGCGCAGCTGCAGCAGCCGCGCGAGCCGGTCGACCGCGCTCTCGACGAAGGGCACCTCGACCAGCGGTTGCGGCTTGAGGCCCGCATCGGCCATGCCCTTCTGGTAGCCGCGGTAGCGCTGCTGGGCGCGGTCGGAGGCCGCCAGCGTGCCGCTGACCATCGCGATGCGCCGGTGGCCCAGCAGCACCAGCCGCGCCACCGCGTCGGCGACGGCGGCCTCGTTGTCGACCGTGACGCAGGGATGCGCGGGATGGCGGTTGTAGGCCAGCACGTAGGGCACGCGCTGGGCGCGCAGCCGCTCGAGCGCCTTCGAGGTCGAGGGGTTGGAGACCACGAGGATCAGCCCGTCGACATTGCCGGCCAGGAGCATGTGGACCGCGCGCTCCTCCTCGTCGAGCTTGTAGCCGGTGGTGACCGGGATGATCGCGTAGCCGCCGGCCACGGCCGCCTGCGCGATGCCCTGCAGGCATTCGGCGAAGGTGGGGTTGAGCAGCGTGGGCAGCACCACGCCGAGCACGCGGCTGCGCTGGGTGCGCAGGGTGCGGGCGCTGGCATTTGGCAGGTAGTTCAGCTCGCGCGCCGCGCGCTCGACCAGGTCGCGCGTGGCGCCGCTGACCTTGTCGGGGAAATTGAAGACGCGCGAGACGGTGGCGACGGAAACGCCGGCCTTGGCCGCGACTGCTTGGATGCTCATCGGTGGGTGCTATGTAATCGATTACATTGGACCGCGGCAGTATGACCCCGCCATGACAGCGCGGGATCGATGAAAACCCGTGCGCCCGAATGCGCGAAGGGCGCGCCGGGAATCCCGGCGCGCCCTTCGAGGGAGCAAAAAAGACGGTGGGCCGCTACTTGCCGCGCCGCACCCTTCGGATCTCGTCGAGGATCAGGCAGATCGCGCCGAGCGTGATCGCGCTGTCGGCCGCGTTGAAGGCCGGGAAGTACCAGCCGCCCGCGTGGAAGCTCAGGAAGTCCACCACGTAGCCGTGCATCATCCGGTCGACCACGTTGCCGATGGCGCCGCCCAGGATGCAGGCCATGGAGAACGAGAACAGCTTCTGGCCCGCGTGCGACTTCAGCATCCAGACGATGAACACGGCCGCCGCCACGCCGATGCCGGTGAACAGCCAGCGCTGCCAGCCCGAATGGTCGGCCAGGAACGAGAAGGCCGCGCCCGTGTTGTGCGCGCGCACGACGTTGAAGAAGCTGGTGACGTAGGTGGCGTCGCCGAGCTTGTAGTAGCCGAGGATCAGCGTCTTGGTGAACTGGTCGATGATCACGATGATCAGTGCCAGCGCGAGCCAGGGCCAGATGCCGGTGCCGCGCGAGCGCGAGGCCGAGACGGTGCGGGTGGCGGCCATCAGGCGAAGCTCCTCGATTCGCCGGCGCCGAACAGGTTGCTGGTGCAGCGGCCGCAGATCGTCGGATGGGCCGGATCGTGGCCCACGTCCTCGCGGTAGTGCCAGCAGCGTTCGCATTTCTGCGCCGTGCTCGGCACGACCGCCGTGGCCAGCGCCTCGCCCGCGGCCAGCTCGATCGCCGAGGCGATGAAGACGAACTTCAGGTCCTCGCCGAGCGAACCCAGCAACGCGAAGTCCTCGGCCGGCGCCGTCACGCGCAGGTTGGCCTGCAGCGAGGAGCCGACCTTGCCGTCGGCGCGCACCGTTTCGATCTCCTTGTTGACCGCGTCGCGGATCTCGCGGATGCGGCTCCACTTGGCGAGCAGCGCTTCGTCGGGCGCGTCGAAACGGCTGTAGGTCTGGGTGAAGATCGAGTCGCCGGCCTGGCCGGTGCCGACGAACTTCCAGGCCTCCTCGGCCGTGAAGCTCAGGAACGGCGCCATCCAGCGCAGCATCGCCTGCGCGATGTGCCACAGCGCGGTCTGCGCACTGCGGCGCGCGCGCGAGCCGGGCGCGGTCGTGTAGAGGCGGTCCTTCAGGATGTCGAGGTAGAAGCCGCCGAGGTCTTCCGAGCAGTAGATCTGCAGCTTGGCGACCACCGGGTGGAACTCGTACACCTTGTAGTGCGCGAGGATCTCGTCCTGGAACTGCGCGGCGCGCGCGAGCGCGTAGCGGTCGATCTCGAACAGCTCCGACAGGGGCAGCGCGTCCTTCGAGACATCGAAGTCGCTGGTGTTGGCCAGCAGGAAGCGCAGCGTGTTGCGGATGCGGCGGTAGGCGTCGACCACGCGCGCGAGGATCTTGTCGTCGCCCGCGATGTCGCCCGAATAGTCGCTCGCGGCCACCCACAGGCGGATGATCTCCGAGCCCAGCTTGTTGCTGATCTCCTGCGGATCGATGCCGTTCTTGAGCGACTTGCTCATCTTGATGCCCTTGGCATCGACGGTGAAGCCGTGCGTGAGCAGGCCCTTGTAGGGCGCGCGGTCTTCGAGCGCGCAGGCCAGCAGCAGCGACGAGTGGAACCAGCCGCGATGCTGGTCGTGCCCTTCGAGGTAGAGGTCGGCCTCGGGGCCGGTTTCGTGGTGCACCGTGGGGTGCGTGCCGCGCAGCACGTGATAGAAGGTCGAGCCCGAGTCGAACCACACCTCGAGGATGTCGGTGCTCTTGGTGTAGCTCGGCGCGTCTTCGTCGCCGAGGATCTCTTCCACCGTCACGCGGCTCCAGGCCTCGATGCCGCCCTTCTCGACGATGTCGGCGGCCTGGTCGAGGATCTCCATCGTGCGCGGATGCAGCTCGCCCGAATCCTTGTGCAGGAAGAAGGGGATCGGCACGCCCCAGCTGCGCTGGCGGCTGATGCACCAGTCGGGTCGGCCGGCGATCATGTCGTGCAGGCGGGCCTTGCCGTTCTCCGGATAGAAGCTGGTCTGCTCGATCGCGTCGAGCGCGGTCTGGCGCAGCGTCTTGGGCGCCTTGTCCTTGGTGAACACGCCCTCGCCCTCGTCCATGCGGATGAACCACTGGGCCGCGGCGCGGTAGATCACCGGCGTCTTGTGGCGCCAGCAATGCGGGTAGCTGTGGCTGATGGTCTCGGTGGTCAGCAGGCGGTTGGCATCGCGCAGCGCGGCGATGATCACCGGCACGGCCTTCCAGATGTTCTGGCCGCCGAACAGCGGGAAATCGGGCGCGTAGCTGCCGTTGCCCTGCACCGGGTTCAGGATGTCGTCGTAGGCCACGCCATGGGCGACGCAGGAGTTGAAGTCGTCCAGGCCGTAGGCGGGCGAGGAGTGGACCAGGCCGGTGCCGTCGGTGGCGGTGGCGTAATCGGCCAGGTAGATCGGCGACAGGCGGCGGTAGCCCGCGTCCACGTCGTACAGCGGATGCTCGAACTCGAGCCCGCCGAGCGCCTCGCCCTTGACGGTGGCGATCACCTTGCCGTCGAGCGCATAGCGCGTCATGCACATCTCGACCAGCGAGGCGGCCAGGATCAGCAGGCCGCGCTCGGTGTCGACCAGCGCGTACTCGAGCTCGGGGTTGAGGTTGATCGCCTGGTTGGCCGGGATGGTCCAGGCGGTGGTGGTCCAGATGACGGCGAAGACGTCGCCCAGCGCATCGGGCCGGCCGAAGGCGGCGAGCACCTTCTCGCGCTCGTGCGCCTTGAAGGCCACGTCGATGGTCTGGCTCTTCTTGTCGGCGTACTCGATCTCGAACTCGGCCAGCGAGGAGCCGCAGTCGAAGCACCAGTAGACCGGCTTCAGGCCGCGGTAGACGAAGCCGCGCTCGATCACGCGCTTGAACGCGCGCAGTTCGCCGGCCTCGTTGGCGAAGTCCATGGTCTTGTAGGGATGGTCCCATTCGCCGAGCACGCCCAGGCGCTGGAAGTCGGCCATCTGCTGAGCGATCTGCTCGGTGGCGTAGGCGCGGCTCTTGGCCTGCATCTCGTCGCGGCTCAGGTTGCGGCCGAACTGCTTCTCGATGGCGTTCTCGATCGGCAGGCCGTGGCAGTCCCAGCCCGGCACGTAGAGCGCGTCGTAGCCCTCGAGCTGGCGCGCCTTGGTGATCATGTCCTTCAAGATCTTGTTCACCGCGTGGCCCATGTGGATCTGGCCGTTGGCATAGGGCGGGCCGTCGTGCAGGATGAACTTGGGCGCGCCGCGGCGGGCCAGGCGCAGGCGGTGGTAGGTGCCGTGCTCGGCGTCGTTCCATTCCTTGACCCAGCCCGGTTCGCGCTTGGGCAGGTCGCCGCGCATCGGGAAGGGGGTGTCGGGCAGGTTCAGCGTGGAACGGTAATCGGTGGGGGCAGCAGCGTCAGACATGTTGGGGGTGCGAAACAGTGGGCTTCGACAGGCTCAGCCCGAACGGCACAAAGGGCGTCGGTGCGGAAGAAAAGCCGTTCGCCCTGAGCTTGTCGAAGGGCGGCAGCACGGAGCGTGCAGGGCTAAATTCGATCGCGCGTGGTCTGGCGGTGGGTTTCTGCGTGGGTGGATGCAAAGAAGGCACGCGCGTCGCGTCCATCCTTCGCGATGCCCGCGGTGAGGGCTTCGAGGCTGGTGTAGCGCAATTCGTCGTGCAATTTGTGCAGCAGTTCCACGCGCACGATTTTACCGTAGGCCCCTTCGGCGCCCAGGTGAGAGGGCCACTCGAGGCAATGGGTCTCGAGCAGGACCCGGCCGGCATTGACGTCGTTCGGGTCCAGCGAGGGCCGCACGCCGAGGTTGGCGACGCCGGGCAGCGGCCGCTCGGACAGGCCATGCACCAGCACCACGAAGATGCCGCTGGCCGCCGGTTTCCAGTGCTTGAAGCGCAGGTTGAGGGTGCGGAAGCCGTCGTCCTGCCCCGGTGCCGAGGCGCCGAGCGCGCGGCCCAGCTTGCGCCCGTGCACCACGTGGCCCGAGATGGCGTAGGGCCGGCCCAGCAGGGTCTGGGCGTCGGCCATGCGGCCTTCGGCCAGCGCCTCGCGCACGGCCGAGCTCGACACGCGCAGGCCGTGCACCTCGTAGCTGTTCATGCGCGCGACGTCGAAACCGCGCGCATCGCCGGCCGCGTCGAGCATCGCGTAGTCGCCGGCCCGCCGGGCGCCGAAGCGGAAGTCGTCGCCCACCAGCACGTAGCGCGCGCCCAGGCCGTCGACCAGCACGTTCTGGATGAATTCCTCGGGCGACTGCGAGGCGAGCCGGGCATCGAAGGGCAGCACCACCGTCTGCGCGACGCCGCAGGCGGCCAACTCGCCGAGCTTGTCGCGCAGCGTGCCGATGCGCGCCGGCGCGAGTTCGGGCTTCTTCGCGAGCGCGGCGAAATAGTCGCGCGGATGGGGCTCGAAGGTCAGCACGCAGCTCGGCAGGCCGCGCTGCCGCGCCTCCGTCTGCAGGAGCGCCAGCATGGCCTGGTGGCCGCGGTGGACGCCGTCGAAATTGCCGATGGTCAAGGCGCAGGCCGGAGCCACGCCCGGGTGCCGGAAGCCGCGGAAAACCTGCATGGGTGAATATCTTTTTGATAGCGCCTGTCGCCCGCCGAATGGGCTCATCAGGCCGTTTTGTCACAAAGCCGGTATATTGTGACGCAGTGCGCCGATCCGCGAGGTCGCCGACGCGCTCCGTGTCCCGGGTCTCTCCGTGTTTCTTTCGTTCTGTCGAGGAGGCGTGTGGTGAAGGTCTTGAAGCTGTCGGCCCAAGGGCTGCCCCAGTCGTGGATTTCGCTCGAACAGGCGGTGATCCACTATGCAGCGGACGAAGTCCGCTGGGAGGCTGGCGGCCAGGTGGCCCTGTTCCGCGGCGGCCACAACGCGATGACGGGCGAGCAGTCGCAGATTGCCGTCAACAGCATCATCGGCACCAAGGGCGTGCCGCGCATCAACCCCTTCACCCAGCGTCCGGGCCTCACCAACAGCAAGCTGTTCGCGCGCGACCGCAACGTCTGCGCCTACTGCGGCGGCCACTTCCATGAAGACGAGCTGACCCGCGAGCACATCATTCCGTTCGCGCAGCGCGGCATCGACACCTGGATGAACGTGGTCACGGCCTGCAAGCCCTGCAACCACCGCAAGAGCAGCCGCACCCCCGAGCAGGCCAACATGCCGCTCTTGTACGCGCCCTACGTGCCCAGCCTCTGGGAGGACTTCATCCTGCGCAACCGCCGCATCCTGGCGGACCAGATGGAATTCCTGATGGCGCACCTGCCGCAGAGTTCGCGGCTGCACGACAGCTAGCTGGCCGGGTTCAGGCCTTCCAGGCCGGCGGGCGCTTCTCGATGAAGGCCTGCACGCCTTCCAGCGCACTCGCATCCATCATGTTGCAGGCCATGGTCTGGCTGGCGTCCGCCAGCGCCGGTGCGATGCCCGTCTCGAGCTGCCGGTAGAACAGCGCCTTGCCGAGCGCCAGCGCGGTGCGCGGCTTGGCGACGATGCTGGCCAGCAGCGCCTCGAGCGCGGCATCGAGCTGGTCCGGTGGCGCCACACGGTTGACCAGGCCCTTCTCGCGCGCCTCCTCGGCGCCGATGAATTCGCCGGTGACGAGCATCTCGAAGGCCTCCTTGCGGCCCAGGTTGCGCGACAGCGTGACGCTCGGCGTGGCGCAGAACAGCCCGACGTTGACGCCGCTGACCGCGAAGCGCGCCTCGCTCGAGGCCACGGCGAGGTCGCACACCGCCACCAGCTGGCAGCCCGCGGCGGTCGCGATGCCGTGCACGCGCGCGATGACGGGCACCGGCAGCCGCTGCAGCGACAGCATCATTTCGCCGCAGCGCGCGAACAGGTGCTGGTAGTAGTCGAGCGCGGGCGCGGCGCGCATTTCCTTCAGGTCGTGGCCGGCGCAGAAGGCCTTGCCGGCACCCGCGATCACGACGGCACGCACCGTGTCGTCGGCCGCGATGCCGGCGATGGCCGTTTCGAGGGCGCCTAGCATGCCCTCGGACAGCGCATTGAACGCGCCCGGACGGTTGAGCGTGAGCGTGACCACGCCGCGGGCGTCGCGGGCCTCGAGCACGAAGGGGGAGCTGTCGTTCATCGCATGCCGCCTTTTCTTCAGTGGGTCAGTTCCAGCACCGTGACATGGCCCTTGACCGCGGGCCAGGTGAGCCCCGTGAGGCGCTCGCCATTGAACTCGCCCGTGACCGCGCGCTGCGGCTCGGAACCCGTCTCGCGCAAGCGCGAGCTCGACACGCCGGCCCCCTTGGGCGGCACCCCTGCCGGCGGGCTCTTGCCGTCGAAGCGCATGGTGTCGCGCTGCGCGTCGAAATAGCCGCGCGGCCGCGTGAAGACGGCGACCACGTTGGCGCTGCCGTCGGCCGGCACGATCGGGTCGAGCCGCAGGTTCACGAGGCTGCTGCCGCGCGGGAACGGGCTGCGGTAGACGTGGGTGACGCTGGCCTGGGTATCGAGCACGAATTCGTAGGCCGCGTCGGTGCGTGCGCTGAACGGGCCCCAGCGGCCGTCGGCACCGACGGTCTTGCGGTGCACGGGCTCGCCGAGCCGCTGGCCGGTGGCCGGATCGACCGCGTAGACCAGCACTTGCGCGCCGGCCAGCGACTGGTTCTCCGCGCCGATCGCGCGGCCGTCGAGCACCACGTTGGCCTCGCGCGCGATCTCCGGGCTGCGCGGCGCCTCGCCGGTGAGGAACTGCCAGGTCGCCGCGAAGGCCGCGGGCGAGAACGATGTTTCGCGGTGATCCACGCGCGGCAGCACCGTGTTGGTCGCGCCCTTGAGCGCCGGGCCGTCGAAGCCGATGTTCGTCGGCTTGCCGGGCGAGCCGATCCACAGGCCGTCGGGCTGGGCGTACTTGTCGTTGTTGTCCGAGCGCAGCGTGAGCCACTTCACGCCGGGCGTCACCTCGTCGCCGTTCGGGCCCTTGGGCGCGTTGAGCTGCCGCATGAAGGGCGACAGCCCCGAGAACTCGTTGTTCTCGCGCAGGCCCGGCACGGCCCAGATGCCGTGCGCCGGGTTGCCGCCGAGCACCACGTGGCTGGTGACGGCCGCGCCGCCGCCGTTCTGCACGTAGTTGCGGATGGTGTTGCCGCCGCGCGAGTTGCCGATCAGCACCACCCTGGCCGCGCCGGTGGCGCGCAGCACCTGCTCGACCCGGTCCTTGAGGAAGGCGGCCGATTCCGCCGTGGAACTGCGCCCGGGCTGAGCCACGCCATCGTCGTCGCGCGCCAGCGGCAGGGGCTGGTCGAAGGCGAACAGCCGCTCGCGCGGCCAGCCGTTCGACTCGAAGCGCCAGAGCGTGGTCTGCCACAGCGCGGCCGAGTCGCCGTTGCCGTGCACGAAGACGATGGGCGGGCGGTCGGCGAGCGAGGGCATGGCGGTCGGCGCATTGGCGCAGGCGGTCAACAGGAGGGCGGGGGACGCGAGCAGCCCGGCGAGGACCGGCGGCGCGCCGAGGAGGAGGGTGCGGCGGGATGGCATGGTCGGTCTTCGTGGTTGCGTTGCGGCGGCCGTTCCGAATGAAAAAACGCCCGCCGGCGCGAAGGCGGGCGGGCGTTGGATGCTAAGAGAAAAGCACCGTCAGGCGAAGACGCCGGCCGTGTCCTGCATGCGCGCCGACACCTCGCCCAGGTGGTGGAAGCTGTCGCCGAAGCTCATCTCGAGCTGCGTGAGCTTGCGGAAGTAGTGGCTGCCGATGTATTCGTCGGTCACGCCGATGCCGCCGTGCAGCTGCACCGAGTTCTGGCCCACGAAGCGCATCGACACGCCGAGCTGGTACTTGGCGCGCGCCAGCGCCTGGCGCCGTTCGGCCGCGGGGGCGTTGAGCTTGAGCGTGGCGTAGTAGCTCATCGAGCGCGCGAGCTCGAGCTGCATCTTCATGTCGGCGACGCGGTGGCGCAGCGCCTGGAAGCTCGAGATCACCACGCCGAACTGCTTGCGCTGGTTCATGTAGTCGACCGTCACGTCCACCGTCTTGTCGAGCACGCCCACCGCTTCGGCGCAGGTGGCGGCGATGCCGACGTCGACCGCGTACTCGAGGGCCGCGAGGCCGTCGGCCGTGACCAGCGTGGCGTCGGCCTTGTCGAACACCACCTCGGCGGCGCGGCTGCCGTCCTGCGTGCCGTAGCCGCGCGCTTCCACGCCGCTGGCACTGCGCTCGACCAGGAACAGGGCGATCTTGCCGTCGGCCTGGGCCGGCACGAGGTAGGCATCGGCCTGGTCGCCGATGGCCACCAGGCTCTTGGCGCCGGTCAGGCTCCAGCCCTCGCCGGCCTTGACGGCCTTGGCTTCGCAGACGTCGAGGCGATAGCGCGCCTTGCGCTCCTGGTAGGCCAGCACCACGATGGCCTCGCCACCCGCGATGCGCGGCAGCCAGGCCTTCTTGAGCGCGTCGCCCGCGTAGCCGCCGAGCACGGCGCCGGCGATCAGCGTCTGCGCGAAGGGCTCGAGCACGATGCCGCGGCCCAGCTCTTCCATCACGACCATGCCGGCCACCGGGCCCATGCCCAGGCCGCCGTCGTCCTCGGAAATGTAGAGGCCGCCGAGGCCGAGCTCGGCCAGCTCGTCCCAGGCTTCGCGCGAGAAGCCGCCCTTGGCCTCGATGCCGCGGCGGCGCTCGAAGTCATAGCCCTTGTCGACCCATTTGCGGACGGCGTCGCGCAGTTGTTCCTGGTCGTCGGTGAAATTGAAATCCATGTCTTTGTCTCCTCAGCCCAGCACCGTCTGCGCGACGATGTTGCGTTGCACTTCGTTCGAGCCACCGTAGATGGTGGTCTTGCGCATGTTGAAGAAGGTCGACGACAGCGGCGCGAGCGCCGGGTTGCCGCCCGGGAAGTTGCCCTGCCAGCCGGCGGCCATGGCTTCGCGGATCAGCGGCAGCGCATAGGGGCCGCCCGCGAGCATCATCAGTTCGCTGTAGCGCTGCTGGATCTCGCTGCCGCGGATCTTGAGCAGGCCGGCCACGTCGAGCGAGTTCTTGCCCGAGGTCGCGGCCGAGAGCACGCGCAGCACCATCATCTCGAGCGCGACGATATCGACCTCGAGCTTGGCGATCTCGTCGCGGAAGCGGGCGTCGTCGTACACGCCCTCGGTCTTCGCGATGCGCTTGAGGCGCTCGAGCTCGCGCTTGGCGCGGTTGACGTCGGCGATGTTGGTGCGCTCGTGCGAGAGCAGGTGCTTGGCGTAGGTCCAGCCCTTGTTCTCCTCGCCGATCAGGTTCTCGGCCGGCACTTCGACGTTGTCGAAGAACACCTCGTTGACTTCATGGCCGCCGTCGAGCAGCTTGATCGGGCGCACGGTGACGCCGGGCGACTTCATGTCGAGCAGCAGGAAGCTGATGCCGGTCTGGGGCTTGCCCTCGCTGCTGGTGCGCACGAGGTTGAACATCCAGTCGCCGTACTGGCCGAGCGTGGTCCAGGTCTTCTGGCCGTTGACGATGTACTTGTCGCCCTGGCGTTCGGCCTTGGTCTTGAGCGAGGCGAGGTCGGAGCCCGAGCCCGGTTCGCTGTAGCCCTGGCTCCACCAGACCTCGCCGCTGGCGATGCCGGGCAGGAAGCGCTTCTGCTGCTCGGGGTTGCCGAAGGCCATGATGACCGGGGCCACCATCACCGGGCCGAAGGGCACGATGCGCGGCGCGCCGGCCAGCGCGGTTTCTTCCTCGAACAGGTGGCGCTGCACGGCGGTCCAGCCGGGACCGCCGAATTCCTTGGGCCAGCCGTAGCCCAGCCAGCCCTTCTTGCCGAGGATCTTGGCCCAGGTCTGCATATCGTCGCGCGTGAGTTCCAGCGCGTTGTGGACCTTGGTGGAGATTTCCTTGGGAAGGTTTTCTTTGACCCATGCGCGAATCTCTTCGCGGAACTGCTGTTCTTCGGGCGTGAAGCTCAAATCCATGCGTGCCTCGCTGTGTTGATCGTCGGTGCACCGCAGACGCGGCGTGTCTCCGGAGCCACGAGTTTTAGCACGGTCGTGCTGCAAATCGCTGTCCGCGCGGCGACAAGTCTGGGTGCGCGGACCTCGCGCGGCAAGGGGGAGGGCGGGAAAAGGGCGCTTTCACGGGCACGGATAATCCCGCCTCCCATGAAGAACATCGTGATCCTGATCTCCGGCGGCGGCTCCAACATGGAGGCCATCGTGCGCGCCGCGGCGCGCGACCGCTGGGCCGAACGTTTCGGTGCCCGCGTCGCCGCCGTCGTCAGCAACAAGGCGGAGGCGGGCGGCCTGGCGCTGGCCCGGGCGCAGGGCATCGCGACCGCGGTGGTGCCGCACAAGGATTTCGCGAGCCGCGAAGCTTTCGACCAGGCGCTTGCCGTGGCGGTCGACGCGCATGCGCCGGCACTGGTGGTGCTCGCGGGCTTCATGCGCATCCTCACGCCCGGCTTCGTCGAGCGCTATGCCGGGCGGCTGGTGAACATCCATCCCTCGCTGCTGCCGGCCTTCCCGGGCCTGCACACCCACCAGCGCGCGATCGACGCGGGCTGCAAGGTGGCGGGCGTCACGGTGCACCAGGTCACGACCGAGCTCGACCATGGCCCGATCCTGGCGCAGGCCGTGGTGCCGGTGCTGCCCGACGACACGGCGGCGACGCTCGCCGGCCGGGTGCTCGCCCAGGAGCACCAGTTGTATCCACGCGCCATCGCCCAGTGGCTGACGGATACATTGGGACACAATCCTTAAAGAACTTGTTTATATTCGCGGGTTTTCGGGAGTCGCAGTGAAAACGCAATCGCTACTGTCCACGATCGCCGGTGCCGCCCTGATGGCAGGCTGCGCCGCTCCGGCCCCGCCGCCGCCCGCCGCACCGGCGCCGCCGCCCGCCCCGGTGTTCCAGTGCGGTGCCGACGGTGCCCGCTTCGCCGTGGGTCAGCAGCTCACGCCTCAACTAGAAGCCGCCGCCAGGGTGCGCGCGGGCGCCGGCACGGTGCGCGTGCTCAAGCCCGGCGACGCCGCGACCACCGAGCTCGATGGCGGGCGCCTCAACCTCGACGTCGATGCGCGCAACCGGGTGACGGACGTCCGCTGCGGCTGAGCGGTTCGGCCCGATTTCCCGAACGGACGGCGAACCGGCGACGCAGGATGAGCGCCGATGCCCGTTCAGCCGTCGATCCGCGCGAAGCGCGGCTGCAGCCGGCCGTCGATGTCCACGGTTTCCTCGAACATCGCGGCCGGGCGCACCCACAGGCCGCGGGCGCCGTAGAGCGCGCGGTAGAGCGTCATCGGTTCCAGGGTCTCGCTGTGGCGCACGGTTTCCAGCACCTCGTATTCCCCGCCCTTGTAGTGGCGGTAGCGGCCCGGAGGGGTCTGGATCAGGGGCGGCAGGTCGTCGTCGGTCACGGAGTCGTTTCTTTCTTTGTCAGGAGTCGGGGCCGCCGGCAGGCATGCCGGGGCCGGCGGAAGTACCGGAATGGATCGCGCTGATTTTGTCCATCTCGTCCGGCTGAGCGAGCATGCCAGTGCGGAGGACAGCGCGCGCTACCGCCGCGGCGTGGCGGCGTTCGCGGCGCTGGGCTATCTCTGGGTGCTGGCCTGCCTCGGGCTGGCGATGGGGCTGATCGTCTGGGTCGCCGTGTCGCTGGGCGACGGGCGCTTCAGCGTGTCGCGCGGCTGGCTGCTGCTGTTTGGCCTGGGCCTGCTGTGGGCCACGGTGCGCGCGCTGTGGGTGCGCTTCGACGAGCCAGACGGCCTGGAGCTCTCGCGCGAGGACGCGCCCCAGCTGTTCGAGGCGCTCGACCGCATCCGCAGCAAGATCAAGGGGCCGCCGGTCCATCGCGTCTACCTCGACGACGACTTCAACGCCAGCATCCGCCAGGTGCCGCGCTTCGGGCTCTTCGGCGGCGCGGTCAATTCGCTGAGCATCGGGCTGCCGCTGCTGATGATGCTCGACCGGCGGCGGCTGCTGTCGGTGCTCGCGCACGAGTACGGCCACCTGCGCGGCAACCACGGCAAGCTCAGCGCCTGGATCTACCGCACGCGGCTGTCGTGGCTCAAGCTCGACGCCAACCTGCAGCGCAACGAAGGCGTGATGGCGATCGTCTCGCAGGCCTTCTTCCGCTGGTACTTCCCGCGCTTCGCGGCCAAGACCTTCGCGCTCGCGCGGCAGGACGAGTACGAGGCCGACCGCATCTCGGGCCGGCTGCTCGGCACCTCGGTGGCAGCCGCGGCGCTGACCGAGATCTCGATCAAGGCCAACTGGTACGCCAACGAGTTCTGGCCCTGGCACTGGGCCCGGGCCGAACGCGAACCGCTGCCGCCGGGGCCCTTCGCGGGGCTGCGCGAGTGCGCCGCGACGCCACCGGGACCCGAGTTCGCGCGCCAGGCGCTGCGCGAGGCGATGCGCCGCGTCAGCGACCTGGAAGACACCCATCCGGTGCTGCGCGACCGGCTCGAGGCGCTGCGCCAGAAGGCGACGGTGCCGGCCTGGTCGAAGCGGCCGGCGCTCGAGATGCTGGTCGACGGCCCGCGCTGGATCGCGCACTTCGACGCCCAGTGGCGCCAGGCCCATGCCGCCGACTGGAAGCAGCACCACGCGCACCGCTCGCGCATCCGCGAGCGCATCGCCGTGCTGGCGGCGCGCGGCGAGCGCAACACGCCCGACGAGTGGGTCGAATGGGCCGACGCCGAGCGCCGCCTCGACACCTCGGCGCCGGTGCGCGAGCGCTACGAGCGCGCGCTGCGGATCGCGCCCGAGCACCCGGGCGCCTTGCGCGGCCTGGCGCAGATGATCCCGTCGACCGAGCGCGAGACCCGGCTCGCGGTGCTGGAGCGCTTGCACGAAGCGGGCGCCGCGAGCCGCTGGTGGGCCGCCCGCAATGCGGTGGCGGTGCTCGAGAACCCCGACGCCGGTCCGCACGACGAGGCCGGCCTCAAGCACTGGCGCGGCCGCCTGAAGGAGGCCGAGGAGGCCGAGGCGCGCGCCTGGGAGGAACTGACCGAGACGCCGAGCTTCAGCCAGATCGGCCGGCACGACCTCAACGAGCACGAGCTCGACGAACTGCGGGCCGACCTCGTGCGCAACCTGCCGGTGTCGCGCGCGTGGCTGGTGCGCAAGAACCTGCGCGAGTTTCCGTGGCGGCGCGCCTTCGTCGTCTTCGTCGAGTTGCCGGGCCTGGACGACGAGGAGCGCTGGCAGCTGTGCCGACAGCTCGAGCAGACCCTGAGCCTGCCCGGCGTGGCGCTGGTGCTCTGGGCCGGGCATTCGCCGACGCTGGAGGACATCGAGCGGCAGGCTTTCGGGGCGGTCTGGACGCGCGGAGCCTGAGGCGGGCGGCGGCTGAGACAATCGGGGCATGCACCCCAAAGCCCTGTTGGACGCCACCGCCGATCTGGTCGGCCTGGTCCTGAAATTCGATCACCCCGCCGACCAGGTGGTTTCGCGCTTCTTTCGCGACCACCGCGAGTTCGGTCCGCGCGAGCGCGCCACCCTGGCCGAGACGGTCTACACCGTGCTGCGCAAGAAACTGCTGTTCGATCACCTCTCGCCCTCGGGCAGCGGCCCGAAGGAACGCCGGATGGCGATCCTGGGCTTCCACGGCCCGCGCGACTTCCTCAAGAGCGCGCTCAACGACACCGAGAAGCGCTGGCTCGACAACTGCGACGCGGTCAGCGAGGCCGACCTGCTCGAACGCCATCGCCACAACCTGCCCGAATGGCTGGTGGCGCCGCTCAAGAGCCAGCTCGGTGACGGCTTCTGGCCGCTGGTCCAGAGCCTGCAGCAGCCGGCGCCGCTCGACCTGCGCGTCAATTCCCTGCATGACAAGCGGGCCGACGTGAAGGCGGAGCTTGCCAAGGCTGCTATCAAATCGGAAGCAACGCCGTATTCGCCCTGGGGCCTGCGCCTCGAAGGCAAGCCCGCGCTGACCAAGCTCGACGCCTTCGTGCGTGGCGCCATCGAAGTGCAGGATGAGGGCTCGCAACTGCTGGCGCTGCTGCTGGACGCCAAGCGCGGCGAGATGGTGGTCGATTTCTGCGCGGGCGCCGGCGGCAAGACGCTGGCGATCGGCGCGGGCATGCGCAACACCGGGCGGCTGTATGCCTTCGACACCTCGGCGCACCGCCTCGACGCGCTCAAGCCCCGGCTGGCGCGCAGCAAGCTCTCGAACGTGCATCCGGCCGCGATCGCGCACGAGCGCGACGACCGGGTGAAGCGGCTCGCGGGCAAGATCGACCGGGTCTTGGTCGATGCGCCGTGCTCGGGGCTCGGGACGCTGCGGCGCAATCCGGACCTGAAATGGCGCCAATCGGCCAAGTCGGTGGAAGAACTGACCGTGAAGCAGGCGGCGATCCTGCAGAGTGCGGCCCGGCTCGTGAAGTCGGGCGGGCGGCTGGTCTACGCCACCTGCAGCGTGCTGCCCGAGGAAAACGAGGCCATCGCGGAGGCTTTCGGCGCCGCGAATCCCGATTTCGTGCCCGTGGACGCGGCGGAACTGCTGCAGGGCCTCAAGGTGGAGCAGGGCGACAGCCTGGTCGCGGGCGGCCCTGACGGACGGCGCTACCTGCGCCTGTGGCCCCATCTGCATGCCACCGACGGTTTCTTTGCGGCCGTGTGGAACCGCAAATAGGTATGGGGCTCCAAAGTTAGGGTAAATCTGCGCAAACCATGGGGTGAAAGGTGAGTGATTCCTGACCCCCGGCCCTAAAATTGCGAGTTACCTGGAAGCCGCACCTTCGTGCGGTTATGGAGTACCTGACTCAATGTTGCTTCCTGACTCCGCCATCCTGAGCGCGGCCATCGACTGGCTCGGAAACGGCCTGTGGGATCTCACCTGGTGGCAGATCGTGCTGTACACGCTCGTCACCACGCACATCACGATCGCCGCCGTGACGATCTTTCTGCACCGGACGCAAACGCACCGGGCGATGGACCTCGGTCCGATCCCGTCGCATTTCTTCCGCTTCTGGCTCTGGCTCGGCACCGGCATGGTGACGAAGGAGTGGGTCGCGATCCACCGCAAGCACCACGCCAAGTGCGAGAGCGAGGAAGATCCGCACAGCCCGCAGGTCAAGGGCATCGAGGAAGTGCTCTGGCGCGGCGCCGAGCTCTACCGCGCGGAGTCGAAGAACAAGGAAACGATGGAGCGCTACGGTCACGGCACGCCCGACGACTGGATCGAGCGCAACCTGTATTCGCGCTACAGCTGGCAGGGCGTGGGCCTGATGCTGGTGATCAACCTGGCGCTGTTCGGCACGCTCGGCATGGCCGTGTGGGCGGTCCAGATGCTGTGGATCCCGATCACCGCCGCCGGCATCATCAACGGCATCGGCCACTACTGGGGCTACCGCAACTTCGAGGCGCCCGACGCCAGCCGCAACATCATGCCGTGGGGCCTGATCATCGGTGGCGAGGAGCTGCACAACAACCACCACACCTACCCGACCTCGGCCAAGTTCTCGGTCAAGAAGTACGAGTTCGACATCGGCTGGATCTACATCCAGATGATGCAGAAGATCGGCTGGGCCAAGGTCAAGAAGGTGCCGCCGAAGATGCAGATCGGCGACATCCAGCCCGTGGCCAACGAGAAGACGCTCGAGGCCGTCATCGCCAACCGCTACGAAGTGATGGCCGGCTATGCGCGCGAAATGCGCCGTGCCACGCAAGAGGAAATCGCCGCGCTCAAGAGCAAGGGTGCCGACCTCTCGGTGCTCAAGGCCGCCAAGCGCTGGATGCACCGCGACGACGACAAGGTGCCTGCATCGGCCCGCTCGCACGTGGTGCAGGCCCGTGCCGCCCACCCGGTGCTCGACAAGATGGCGACCATGCGCGAAGAGCTGCGCCAGCTCTGGCTCAACACCTCGCATTCGCGCGAGCAGCTGGCGGCCGATCTGGCGGCCTGGTGCCATCGCGCGGAAGCCAGCGGCATCGCGGGCCTGCGCGAGTTCTCGACGCGGCTGCGCTCGGCGCGCGCCTGACCTCCGCCGGGGCCTTGGCCCCTGTCAAAAAGCCGGCCCGATGGCCGGCTTTTTTGTGCCCGACGTTTCCGTGGGGAAGGAATGTGGAGGGCCCGTCAGATGGCTGGCTCGTCCCGGTAATTCGCTCCGCGGGCGAAATTCAGGGCAAATAAAAAAGCCCGCGGCTTGCGCTGCGGGCTTTTTAGAAAGAATTCAGACTGAATTACTTCAGCTTGATTTCCTTGTATTCGACGTGCTTGCGTGCCTTCGGGTCGAACTTCATGATCGACATCTTTTCAGGCATCGTCTTCTTGTTCTTGCTGGTCGTGTAGAAGTGGCCGGTACCCGCGGTGGATTCCAGCTTGATCTTTTCGCGTCCGCCTTTGCTCGTTGCCATGATTCAGCTCCTTAAGCTTGGCCGCGTGCGCGCAGGTCTGCGAGCACGGCGTCGATGCCGTTCTTGTCGATCAGGCGCAGGGCAGCGCTCGAAACACGCAGGCGAACCCAGCGGTTTTCCGTTTCGACCCAGAAACGACGGTATTGCAGGTTCGGCAGGAACCGGCGCTTGGTTTTGTTGTTGGCGTGGGAAACGTTGTTTCCCACCATCGGGCCCTTGCCCGTGACTTCACATACGCGTGCCATGAGGACACTCTTTCTTGAACAGCTGGCACCGGCTCGACAGCAGTGGCCGAGGGTGTTTTGCAGCTTGACCTCGCCAGAAACGGGTGGCGGTACCCCGGATTGCCGCTGAGCCCACCCTTCATGGAAAGGAGGCGCGATTTCGGCAAAGCCTCGGATTATAGCCCTTTTGGCGGCCCGGCAGCAAAGCCCGGGGCGGGCCCATGAAAAAGGCGGGCACCGGGCCCGCCTCGTCGAGGAGCCTGGCGGCTCAGAGCGTGCCGTCCTGCTCCAGGAAGCGCTGCGCATCGAGCGCGGCCATGCAGCCCGTGCCGGCGCTGGTGATGGCCTGGCGGTAGATGTGGTCCTGCACGTCGCCGGCGGCGAACACGCCCGGCACGCTGGTCATGGTGGCGAAGCCTTGCAGGCCCGAGCGCGTGACGATGTAGCCGTCCTTCATGTCGACCTGGCCCTGGAAGATGTCCGTGTTCGGATGGTGGCCGATCGCGATGAAGCAGCCCTTGAGGTCGATCTGCTCGGTCGCGCCGGTCTGCGTGTTCTTGATGCGGATGCCGGTCACGCCGGAATCGTCGCCCAGGACTTCATCGAGCGTATTGTGTACTTTCAGTTCGATTTTGCCTTCGGCTTCTTTTTCGTGAAGCTTGTCGATCAGGATTGGTTCCGCGCGGAATTTGTCGCGGCGATGCACCAGCGTTACTTTTTTCGCGATATTCGAAAGATAAAGCGCTTCTTCGACCGCGGTATTTCCGCCGCCGATCACGCAGACTTCCTGCTCGCGATAGAAGAACCCATCGCAGGTGGCGCAACCCGAAACACCACGGCCCATGAACTTCTGCTCGGATTCGAGGCCCAGGTACTTGGCCGACGCGCCGGTGGCGATCACGAGCGCATCGCAGGTGTAGGTGCCGCTGTCACCGGTGAGCGTGAAAGGGCGCTTGCTCAGGTCGACCTTGTTGATGTGGTCGAACACGATCTGGGTCTTGAAGCGCTCGGCATGCTCCAGAAAACGCTGCATGAGGTCGGGACCCTGCACGCCATGCACATCGGCCGGCCAATTGTCGACCTCGGTGGTCGTCATCAATTGCCCGCCCTGTGCCATGCCGGTAATCAGCAAAGGCTGAAGATTTGCACGCGCCGCATAAACGGCAGCCGTATAACCGGCGGGACCTGAGCCCAGAATTAAAACCTTGGCATGTTGGGAAGCGGACATGGTGCGTAAAAACCTAGGAATTGCGCTGATTCAGCGTGTACATTTTGAGGGTGGTAGCGATACATGGGGAGTATCGCCGCTCGGATCAACCACCGAGTGCACGGTGTTTTCAATGCGCGCGATTGTAGTAATCCATCGGCGCGCCGATGGCCCGACCGCAGGAGCGCGCGGTACCAGGGATTGAATGAATGTCGATGCTGTCCAACCTTGAATTGCTCCGGCGCGTTCCGCTGTTCGCGTCGCTGACTCCTTCGCAGTCCGCAAGCATTGCGGATGCGATCATCAAGAAGCGTTTCAAGCGCGCGGAGGTCGTGGTCGAGCAGGGCAAGAAGTCCGATGCGCTCTACATCATCCTGACGGGGCGGGCGCGCGTGACCAGCGCCGACAGCCGCGGCCGCGAGGTCATCCTGGCCACGCTGCATCCCGGCGACTATCTGGGCGAGATGAGCCTGATCGACGACGAGCCGCACTCGGCCACCGTGCGCACCGAGATCCAGTGCGACGTGCTGATGCTGGGGCCGCGAAGCCTTCGCGCGCTGCCTGCCCGAGAACTCCTCGATGGCCTACAACATCATGCGCGGCCTGGTGCAGCGCCTGCGCCATGCCGACCGCAAGATCGAGTCGCTCGCGCTGATGGACGTCTACGGCCGCGTCGCGCGCTCGCTGCTCGAGTTCGCGGTCGACGATGGCGCCGGCAACCTCAAGGTGCGCGAGAAGATCTCGCGCCAGGACCTCGCGAAGATGGTCGGCGCCTCGCGCGAGATGGTGAGCCGCGTGATGAAGGACCTCGAGGAGCGCGGTTTCGTGCAGACCCTCGAGGACGGCTCGATGATCGTCAAGGAGCGCCTGCTGTCGCTGGCCTGAGCCGGCACGGGGCGTGAAAGAAGGTGTGAGCGAAACTGCCGCGGCCCGTGGACGCGGCAGAATAGCCGCGGCCCTTTTCGTTGTAGTGTTCGTGCCGCCAGACCCGCATGCTGCCGGTCTGGCCGCCAGTATTTCATGACCTATTCGCTCAATACGCTTCACTCTTCCACGGCCGGCGAAGGTGCGCCCGTGCGTGTGCGGGCCATGCGCTTCGCCCACGAGATCACCCTGATCGCCGGTTTCGCGGCGCTGTTGTTCTGGCTGCTCGCCATGCTGAGCTTCACGCCCTCCGATGCGGCCTGGTCGACCTCGGGCACCGGCGGCGAGATCAAGAACTGGGGCGGCCGCATCGGCGCCTGGGTGGCCGACGGCAGCTACTTCCTGGCCGGCTATTCGGTCTGGTGGTGCCTGGCGGCCGGGCTGCGCGCCTGGCTGTCCTCGCTCGCGAGCTGGATGCGCGGCGGCGAGACCGGTCCGCAGGGCGATCCGGCACCGCGCGGCCGTTTCAACCGCAGCCGCCTGGCCTTCTGGTTCGGGCTCGTGTTGCTGTTGTGCGCGAGCACCATGCTCGAGTGGTCGCGCCTGTACCGGCTCGAATCGCACCTGCCCGGCTCGGGCGGCGGCGCCATCGGCCTGCTGGTCGGACCCGCGAGCGTGCGCTGGATGGGCTTCACCGGTTCCGCGCTGGTGGCCATCGCCGGTGGCGTGATCGGTTCGGCGCTGGTGTTCCGCTTCTCCTGGAGCCAGATCGCCGAGCGCATCGGCGCGCGCGTGTATTCGCTGTTCGAATCGCGGCGCGAGAAGCGCGAGGTTGCCGCCGACATCGCGCTGGGCAAGAAGGCCGTTCGCGAGCGCCGCGCCGAGGTCGACGACGAACCCGCCTACGTGCCGCGCGGCGCCATCGAACCTTCGATCGACGGCGACCAACCCACCACCGCGCCCGACATGGACGACCTGCGCATCGAGCCGCGCGCCAAGCGCCGCCCCGCGTCGCCGCCGGTGCAGATCGAGCCCGCGATGACCGAGGTGCCCAAGAGCGACCGCGTCGCCAAGGAGCGCCAGAAGCCGCTGTTCAAGGAGTTGCCCGACAACAAGCTGCCGCAGGTCGACCTGCTCGATGCCGCCCAGAGCCGCCAGGAAACCGTCTCGGCCGACACGCTCGAGATGACCTCGCGCATGATCGAGAAGAAGCTCAAGGACTTCGGCGTCGAGGTGCGCGTCGTGCTCGCCTCGCCCGGCCCGGTCATCACGCGCTACGAGATCGAGCCCGCCACCGGCGTCAAGGGCTCGCAGATCGTCAACCTCGCGAAGGACCTCGCGCGCTCGCTCTCGCTGGTGTCGATCCGCGTGGTCGAGACCATCCCGGGCAAGAACTACATGGCGCTCGAACTGCCGAACGCCAAGCGCCAGTCGATCAAGCTCAGCGAGATCCTCGGCTCGCAGGTCTACAACGAGGGCAAGTCGATGCTCACGATGGGCCTGGGCAAGGACATCATCGGCAACCCTGTGGTGGCCGATCTCGCGAAGATGCCGCACGTGCTGGTGGCCGGTACCACCGGTTCGGGCAAGTCGGTGGGCATCAACGCGATGATCCTGAGCCTGCTCTACAAGGCCGAGGCGCGCGACGTGCGCCTGCTCATGATCGACCCGAAGATGCTGGAAATGTCGGTCTACGAAGGCATTCCGCATCTGCTCGCGCCGGTGGTCACCGACATGCGCCAGGCCGCGCACGGCCTCAACTGGTGCGTGGCCGAGATGGAGCGCCGCTACAAGCTCATGAGCAAGCTCGGCGTGCGCAATCTCGCGGGCTACAACACCAAGATCGACGAGGCCAAGGCGCGCGAGGAGTTCATCTACAACCCCTTCAGCCTGACGCCCGACGACCCCGAACCGCTGCGCCGCGAGCCGCACATCGTGGTCGTGATCGACGAGCTGGCCGACCTGATGATGGTGGTCGGCAAGAAGATCGAGGAGCTGATCGCCCGCCTCGCGCAGAAGGCGCGCGCCGCCGGCATCCACCTGATCCTGGCCACGCAGCGGCCCAGCGTCGACGTGATCACCGGCCTCATCAAGGCCAACATCCCGACCCGCATCGCGTTCCAGGTCTCGAGCAAGATCGACAGCCGCACCATCCTCGACCAGATGGGCGCCGAGGCGCTGCTCGGCATGGGCGACATGCTCTACATGCCCAGCGGCACCGGCCTGCCGATCCGCGTGCACGGCGCCTTCGTGAGCGACGAGGAAGTGCATCGCGTGGTGGCCTATCTCAAGAGCCAGGGCGAGCCCGACTACATCGAGGGCGTGCTCGAAGGCGGCACGGTCGATGGCGACGGTGACGGCGACCTGCTCGGCGGTGGCGATGCCGAGAAGGACCCGATGTACGACCAGGCGGTCGAGGTGGTGCTCAAGAACCGCAAGGCCAGCATCTCGCTGGTGCAGCGCCATCTGAAGATCGGCTACAACCGCGCGGCGCGGCTGGTCGAGGACATGGAGAAGGCCGGCCTCGTGAGTGCCATGAGCGGCAGCGGCCAGCGCGAGATCCTCGTGCCCGCGCGCGCCGAATAGGCGCTCCCACGCGATCCCGCGTCCATTCCGTTACGTGTTGAGATACGGCTTGCACAAGCTCGCTGCCCATTGCAAATCTTCATCAAGCCCTACAAGGGCGGCCATGGCCGCCGGGGTAAGGTCGATGCGGTGTTCAGCTTCGAAGGTTTGAAAAAATGAAGACTCGTCCCTGGCTGCTCGCCGGCCTTCTCCTAGCCTGTGGCGCCCATGCATGGGCCGGCGGCATGGAAAGCCTCGAGGCTTTCGTCAAGTCCGCCAAGTCCGGCCGCGCCGATTTCACCCAGACCGTGACCGCGCCGCCGCGCGACGGCCAGGCTGGCCGCGTGAAGACCTCGAGCGGTACCTTCGAATTCCAGCGGCCCGGCCGCTTCAAGTTCGACTACAAGAAGCCTTTCGCGCAAAGCATCGTGGCCGACGGCAAGACGCTGTGGCTCTACGACGCCGATCTCAACCAGGTCACGCAGCGCGCGCAGGCGCAGGCCCTGGGTTCGACGCCCGCGGCCCTGATCGCCGCCGCGCCCGACCTGCGCGCGCTGCAGGCCGATTTCGCGCTCGAGGCAGGACCGGAGCGCGACGGCCTGCAATGGGTCAAGGCCACGCCGAAGAACAAGGACGGCCAGCTGCAGAACGTGCAGGTGGGCTTCCAGGGCGACGCGCTCGCGGCGCTCGAGATCCTCGACAGCTTCGGCCAGCGCTCGGTGCTCAAGTTCAGCAAGGTCGAGGTCAACCCCGCGCTGCCCGCCGCCACCTTCGACTTCAAGGTGCCCACCGGCGCGGACGTCGTCAAGCAGTAATCCACCCCTCACTCGCTCATCCCGCTCTTGGCCGTCAGCTCGCATCAACCCCTGGCCGAGCGCCTGCGTCCGCGCACGCTCGGTGAAGTCATCGGCCAGCAGCACCTGCTCGGGCCCGGCATGGCGCTGCGCATCGCCTTCGAGTCGGGCCAGCCGCACTCGTGCATCCTCTGGGGCCCGCCCGGTACCGGCAAGACCACCATCGCGCGCCTGATGGCCGATGCCTTCGATGCGCAGTTCCTGAGCATCAGCGCGGTGCTCGGTGGCGTGAAGGACATCCGCGAGGCGGTCGAGCGCGCGACCGCGGCGCGCGACGGGCTCGAGCAGCGGCGCACCATCGTCTTCGTCGACGAAGTGCACCGCTTCAACAAGAGCCAGCAGGACGCCTTCCTGCCACACGTCGAGTCGGGCCTCTTCACCTTCATCGGCGCCACCACCGAGAACCCGTCGTTCGAGGTCAACTCGGCGCTGCTCTCGCGGGCCGCGGTCTACGTGCTGCAGTCGCTGGGCGAAGCCGACCTCAAGCAGATCGTCGCCAAGGCGCAGGCCATCAATGCATTGCCCGCCATCGAGGACGCAGCGCTCGATCGCCTGATCGCCTACGCCGACGGCGATGCGCGGCGGCTGCTCAACACGCTCGAGACGCTGGCCGTCGCGGCACGCGCCGAGAAGCTCGAGACCATCGGCGACGAATGGCTGATGCGCGTGCTCGGCGAGCGCATGCGGCGCTACGACAAGGGCGGCGAGCAGTTCTACGACACCATCAGCGCGCTGCACAAATCCGTGCGCGGCAGCGACCCCGACGCCGCGCTCTACTGGTTCGTGCGCATGCTCGACGGCGGCGCCGACCCGCGCTACATGGCGCGCCGGCTGGTGCGCATGGCGAGCGAGGACATCGGCCTGGCCGACCCGCGCGCGCTGCGGCTCGCGCTCGACGCGGCCGAGGTCTACGAGCGCCTCGGCACGCCCGAGGGCGAACTCGCGCTGGCGCAGTGCGTGGTCTACCTCGCGATGGCGCCCAAGTCGAACGCGGTCTACACGGCCTACAACGCGGTGCGTGCGCTGGTCAAGAAGGACAGCACGCGGCCCGTGCCCATGCATCTGCGCAATGCCCCGACCAAGCTCATGAAGGAGCTCGACTACGGCAAGGGCTACCGCTACGCGCACGACGAGGAGGGCGGTTTCGCGGCCGGCGAGCAGTACCTGCCCGACGGCCTGCAGGGCCAGGTCTTCTACGAACCGGTCGATCGCGGACTCGAGATCCGCATCGGCGAGAAGCTGCGCGAACTGCGGCGCCGAAACGCTGAACAGGGCGACTGATACGCCCTTGCAGCATGCACGCAAGACGTGCATGGATACAAGCGCAAAGCGCATGACGTCAGCGGGTAAACCCCCGTCGATGCGCACCAAATAGGCGCTGGCCCGTGACTACAATCCCGCCCACTAAATCGGCGGCCACCACATGCTGGCTGGTTTTTTGCTTGTCAAGCCAAGGCGCCAAACCGGTGCCACGGTGGGTGAATGGCACCCCGCAACGGTGCAACACAGAGGAATCTTCTTTATGGACATTTTGCTGCAGCAGATCATCAACGGTCTGGTTCTCGGCAGCATGTATGCCTTGATAGCCTTGGGCTACACCATGGTGTACGGCATCATCAATCTGATCAATTTCGCGCACGGTGAAGTGCTCATGGTGGGGGCGCTCACGAGCTGGTCCATCATCGGGCTCATGCAGTCGTCGATGCCCGGCACGCCGGGCTGGCTGATATTGATCATCGCGCTGGTCATCGCGTGCGTCGTCGCCGCCACGCTGAACTTCGTGATCGAGAAGGTCGCCTACCGGCCGCTGCGCAACTCGCCCAAGCTCGCACCGCTGATCACCGCCATCGGCATGTCGATCCTGCTGCAGACGCTGGCGATGATCATCTGGAAGCCCACCAACAAGGCCTACCCGACCCTGCTGCCTTCGGACCCCATCCACATCGCCGGCGCCGTCATCTCGCCGACGCAGGTGATGATCCTCGGCGTCACGGCTGTCTCGCTGGCCATCCTCATGTGGCTGGTCAATTACACGAAGCTCGGCCGCGCGATGCGCGCCACCGCCGAGAACCCGCGCGTGGCCGCGCTGATGGGCATCCGTCCCGACATGGTCATCTCGGCCACCTTCATCATCGGTGCCGTGCTCGCGGCCATCGCGGGCGTGATGTACGCCTCCAACTACGGCATCGCGCAGCACGCCATGGGCTTCCTGCCCGGCCTCAAGGCCTTCACCGCGGCCGTGTTCGGCGGCATCGGCAACCTCGCGGGCGCGGTCGTCGGCGGCATCCTGCTGGGGCTCATCGAGGCCATCGGCTCGGGCTACATCGGCACCCTCACCGGTGGCGTGCTCGGCAGCAACTACAGCGACATCTTCGCGTTCATCGTGCTGATCGTGATGCTCACGCTGCGCCCCGCCGGCCTGCTCGGCGAACGCGTGGCCGATCGCGCCTGAAGGAGCTTGCCATCATGAAGAACAGCAAGAACCTCGCGCTCTACCTGGTCGGCGTCATCGCCGTGCTCGCGCTGCCGCTGCTGCTGCAAAGCCAGGGCAATGCCTGGGTGCGCATCGCCGACATCGCACTGCTCTACGTGCTGCTCGCACTGGGCCTGAACATCGTGGTCGGCTACGCCGGCCTGCTCGACCTGGGCTACGTCGCCTTCTTCGCGGTCGGTGCCTACCTCTACGCCCTCATGGGCTCGGGCCACCTGTCCGAGACCTTCGAGTGGTTCAAGGCCACCTTCCCGAACGGCCTGCACACCTCGCTGCTGATCGTGATACCGCTGGCCTTCGTGTTCGCGGCGCTGCTCGGCGTGCTGCTGGGCGCGCCCACGCTGAAGCTGCGCGGCGACTACCTCGCCATCGTCACGCTGGGCTTCGGCGAAATCATCCGCGTGTTCCTGAACAACCTCGACCAGCCGATCAACATCACGAACGGCCCCAAGGGCATCACCTCGATCGACTCGATCAAGTTCTGGGGCCTCGACCTGGGCAAGGCCTGGAAGTTCGACGGCTTCACCATCTCCTCGGTCACGCTGTACTACTACCTGTTCCTCGCGCTGGTGGTGGTCACCATCGTGATCTCGCACCGGCTGCAGGTCTCGCGCATCGGCCGCGCCTGGATGGCGATCCGCGAGGACGAGATCGCCGCCAAGGCGATGGGCATCAACACCCGCAACATGAAGCTGTTGGCCTTCGGCATGGGCGCGAGCTTCGGCGGCGTGTCGGGCTCCATGTTCGCGGCCTTCCAGGGCTTCGTCTCGCCCGAGTCGTTCAGTCTCATGGAGTCGGTGATGATCGTCGCCATGGTCGTGCTCGGCGGCATCGGCCACCTGCCCGGCGTGATCCTGGGTGCCGTGCTGCTGGCGGCCCTGCCCGAGGTGCTGCGCTACGTCGCCGGCCCGCTGCAGGCGCTGACCGACGGGCGCCTCGATGCTTCCATCCTGCGCCAGCTGTTCATCGCGCTGGCCATGATCGTCATCATGCTGGTGCGCCCGCGCGGCCTGTGGCCCTCGCCCGAGCATGGCAAGACGCTTCAGCGCAAGGGCGGCGTGCCGGTCGATCCGGCCCACGCCACCGTGGCGCCGGGCTCGCTGCAGACCCACGCACCGGGCGTCGACACCCCGGCCGACGAGCTGCCCGGTGCGGCCTCGCGTCCCATGTCGATCAATCCGTGAGCGAGGAGACGCATCCCATGAGCAAGGCAGACACCATCCTCGACGTTCGCGGCATCTCCAAGCGCTTCGGCGGCCTGCAGGCCCTGTCCGACGTCGGCATCACCATCCAGCGCGGCCAGGTCTACGGCCTGATCGGCCCCAACGGCGCTGGCAAGACCACCTTCTTCAACGTCATCACCGGGCTCTACACGCCCGACAGCGGCAGCTTCGAGCTCGCCGGCAAGCCCTACCAGCCCACGGCCGTGCACGAGGTGGCCAAGGCCGGCATCGCGCGCACCTTCCAGAACATCCGCCTGTTCGCCGAGATGACGGCGCTCGAGAACGTGATGGTCGGTCGCCACATCCGCACCCGCTCCGGCGTGGTCGGCGCGATGCTGCGCACCGGGTCCTTCAAGGCCGAGGAGAAGGCCATCGCCCAGCGCGCGCAGGAACTGCTCGACTACGTGGGCATCGGCAAGTTCGCCGACTACAAGGCGCGCACCCTGAGCTACGGCGACCAGCGCCGCCTCGAGATCGCGCGTGCCCTGGCCACCGACCCGCAGCTCATCGCGCTCGACGAGCCCGCGGCCGGCATGAACATGACCGAGAAGGCCCAGCTTCGCGAGCTGATCGACCGCATCCGCCGCGACGACCGCACGATCCTGATCATCGAGCACGACGTGAAGCTGATCATGGGCCTGTGCGACCGCGTCACGGTGCTCGACTACGGCAAGCAGATCGCCGAAGGCACGCCGGCGGACGTACAGAAGAACGAAAAGGTGATCGAGGCTTACCTCGGCACCGGAGGACATTGAGATGAGCGCAGCAGTGCAAACCCAAGAGGAAGTCGCGGCGGGCGCTTCGCAACGCAAGGCCGTCGGCAACGTGTTGCTCAAGGTCAGCGGCCTGAAGGTGGGCTACGGCGGCATCCAGGCCGTCAAGGGCGTGGACTTCGAGGTGCGCGAGGGCGAGCTGGTCTCGCTGATCGGCTCCAACGGCGCCGGCAAGACCACCACCATGAAGGCGATCACCGGCACGCTGCCCGCGGGCGCGGGCGACATCGAGTTCCTGGGCCGCAGCATCAAGGGCCGCGGCGCCTGGGACCTGGTGGGCGAGGGCCTGGTGATGGTGCCCGAGGGCCGCGGCGTGTTCACGCGCATGACGATCACCGAGAACCTGCAGATCGGCGCCTACATCCGCAAGGACAAGGCCGGCATCGCGAGCGACATGGAGCGCGTGTTCGTGACCTTCCCGCGGCTGCGCGAGCGCAAGGACCAGTTGGCCGGCACCATGTCGGGCGGCGAGCAGCAGATGCTGGCCATGGGCCGCGCGCTGATGGCGCGCCCCAAGGTGCTGCTGCTCGACGAACCCACCATGGGCCTGTCGCCGATCATGTGCGACAAGATCTTCGAGGTGGTGCAGGCCGTGGCCGCGCAGGGCGTGACCATCCTGCTGGTCGAGCAGAACGCCAACCGCGCGCTGCAGCTGGCCGACCGCGGCTACGTGATGGAGTCGGGCCTGATCACCATGTCGGGCGATGCCAAGGGGCTGCTCAGCGATCCGAAGGTGCGCGCGGCGTACCTGGGCGAGTAAGCGGCACGGCGGGCCTTTCGAGGCCACGCAAAAAAAAGGGCGGCGGTGCGAGGCACCGGCCGCCCTTTGTCTTGTGGGTGCGAGCTCAGTCGACCTTCGCGCCCGTGGCCTTCACCACCTGCTCGTACTTGCCGAGCTCGCTCTTCATGAAGGCGCCGAACTGCGCGGGCGTGCTGGCCACCGGCTCCGCCAGCAGCAGCGCGAAGCGCGACTTGGTCTCCGGCGCGTTCAGCGCGTCGACGAAGGCGTGGTTGAGCTTGGCGATCACATCCGGCGGCGTATGGGCCGGCGCGACCAGGCCCCACCAGGTGTCGATCGAGAAGTCCTTGAGCGTGTCTGACACCGGCGGCACCTCGGGCAGGGCGCTGCTGCGCTGCAGGGTGGTCACGGCGATCGCCTTGAGCTTGCCCGAGCGGATGTTGGGCGCGGCGGTGGCGAGGTTGTCGAAGTTGAAGTCGACCTGGCCCGACACCAGTGCCAGCTGCGCCGGGTTGCCGCCGTTGTAGGGGATGTGCACCGCGAAGATGCCGGCCGCTTTCTTGAACATCTCGCCCGCCAGATGGCCGGCGCTGCCGTTGCCGCCGCTGCCGTAATTGAGCTTGCCGGGGTTGGCCTTGGCGTAGGCGATCAGGTCCTTGAGCGTGGCGATCTTCAGGCGCTGCGCGGTCTCGGCGTTCATCACCAGCACGTTGGGCACGCGGACCATCTGCGTGATCGGCGCGAAGTCGGTGGCCGCGTTGAAGGGCATCTTGCTGTAGAGCCAGGGGTTCACCGCGTTGGTGGCGGTGGCCGCGATGCCGATGGTCAGGCCGTCGGGCGCGGCCTTGGCGACGATGTCGGCGCCGATGTTGCCGCCCGCGCCGGGCTTGTTGTCGATGATCACCGGGCCGCCGAGCGTGTCGCGCACGCGTTCGGCCAGCGCGCGCGCCGTCACGTCGATGGGGCCGCCGGCCGCGTAGGGCACGACGAGGCGGATCGGTCGCTGCTGCTGGGCCAGGGCGGGAGCGCCTGTGGCCAGGGCGAGCGTGGAGAGGGCGAGGGTGGCGAGGAAGGTCTTGCGGGTTGTCATGCCCCGGATTGTCGGCGCGCCGCGCGGTGCTTGCAGCGTGGCTATCCCTAGCCGGCGCGCCGGGGCCACCGGCTTCAGGGCAGTGCCTTGTCGGCTTCGGTGGTGAACGCATCGGCGAAGAACTCTTCCTCGGGCAGGCCCGCGAGCGCCACGTAGTCGCGCTTGGCCGAGTCGACCACGATCGGCGCGCCGCAGGCATAGACCTGGTGGCCCGAGAGGTCGGCGAAGTCCTCCAGCACCGCGGCATGGACGAAGCCGGTGCGGCCGGTCCAGTTGTCCTCGGGCGTGGCGTTGGAGACCACGGGCACGTAGCGCAGGTTCGGCATCTGCGCGAGCTGCTCGCGCACCCAGTCGTCCATGTAGAGGTCCTCGGGCCGGCGGCCGCCCCAGTAGAGCGTGGCGGGGCGGTCGATGGCCTTGAACTTCATGTGCTCGAGCAGCGCCTTGATCGGCGCGAAGCCCGTGCCCGAGGCCAGCAGGATCATTGGCTTGTCGGAATCCTCGCGCAGGAAGAAGCTGCCGTAGGGGCCCTCGATGCGCAGGATCTCCTTTTCCTTCATGGTGAGGAACACGTGGTCGGTGAACTTGCCGCCCGGCAGGTGGCGCAGGTGCAGTTCGATGCCCGTGCCCGGCTCGCCCAGCGTGTGCGGCGCATTGGCCATCGAGTAGCTGCGGCGCGCGCCGTCGCGCAGGATGAATTCCACGTACTGCCCCGCGTAGAACTGCAGCGGCTCGCCGGCCGGCAGCTGCAGGCGCACCTGCATCACGTCGTGCGACTTGCGCGCGAGAGCGAGCACCCGCACCGGCATCTTGCGGATCGGATGGGCGCCGGCCTCGGTCACCTGGCGCGATTCGAGCACCACGTCGCTGCGCGCGCGGGCGCAGCAGGTCAGCACGAAGCCCGCGAGCTGTTCCTCCGCGCTCAGGGCCTTGCTCTGGTGCGGGCCGAGCTCGACCTCGCCCGAGAGCTTGCGGCACTTGCACGAGCCGCAAGCGCCGTCCTTGCAGCCATAGGGCAGGCCGATGCCCTGGCGGATGCCGGCAGCGAGGATGGTTTCGTCGCCTTGCGCCACGAAATGGCGGCCGCTGGGTTCGACGGTGATGGAAAAGCCCGCCTCATGCGGCGCTGCAACAGTCATCGGTATTCTTCGGCTTGGATCAGCCCGTTACATGGGGGCTGAAAAAGAAAAGGGAACCCGAATTTTGCCTTCAATCCATAGCCCCTCCGGCGCGCTGCCGGCGCGCTTCCGCCGGACGCGTCTCC
This sequence comes from Variovorax sp. GW821-FHT09B01, assembly GCF_059418345.1. Taxonomy (NCBI): domain Bacteria; kingdom Pseudomonadati; phylum Pseudomonadota; class Betaproteobacteria; order Burkholderiales; family Comamonadaceae; genus Variovorax; species Variovorax sp. GW821-FHT09B01. The sequence goes on from NZ_JBWKPQ010000020.1 coordinate 37,291, forward strand.
TGATCGTCGGCTGCGGCGACGTCGGCCAGCGCGTGGCGCGCGATCTGCGCGGGCGCGTGTCGCTGGTGGCGCTCACCTCCTCGGTCGAGCGCGTGCCCGATCTGCGCGCCGCGGGCATCCGGCCGCTGATCGGCAATCTCGACGATCCCAAGACCCTGCGCCGCCTGTCGGCGCTGGGCACGCGCGTGCTACATCTGGCACCGCCGCCGCGCGACAGCGGCTCGGCCTGGTGGCGCGACCAGCGCACCGCCGCGCTGGTGCGTGCGCTGCGGCTGCGCGGCCTGCCCGATGCGCTGGTCTACGGCTCGACCAGCGGCGTCTATGGCGATTGCGGCGGCGCGCGCGTGAACGAGACCCGCCCCGTGCGCCCCGACACGCCGCGCAGCCACCGGCGCGTCGACGCCGAGCGCGCCGTGCGCTGGTTCGGCCGCAGCACGGGCGTGCGCGCCAGCATCCTGCGCATCCCGGGCATCTATGCGCCCGACCGCGAAGGCGGCACGCCGCGCCAGCGGCTGCAGCGCGGCACCCCGGTGCTGCGGCGCGAGGACGACGTCTACACCAGCCACATCCATGCCGACGACCTCGCGCGCGCCTGCATCGCGGCGCTGTTCCGCGGCCGACCGCAGCGCATCGTGCATGCCTCGGACGACACCGAGCTGCGCATGGGCGACTACATCGACCTCGCGGCCGACCTCTACGGCATGCCGCGCCCGCCGCGGGTGGCGCGCGAGGAGGCCGAGCGCCAGTTGCCGCTGCAACTGCTGAGCTTCATGGGCGAATCGCGCCGGCTCGATAACACGCGGCTCAAGCGCGAGCTGCGCGTGCGGCTCGCGCATCCGACGGTGCATACCGGGCTGCGCGAGGAAGGCTGAAGGGGAGGCGGAGTCCGCGAAGGACGCCGGAAAAGAAGAAGCCGTGTGTGGTGCCCGGGGCCGGAATCGAACCGGCACGCCTTGCGGCGGGGGATTTTGAGATTGAGTCCCGAGACTAGCATGAGACCACGCTGGAACCCGCAGAGCCTTGCTGCGCTTGGTTTTCCAAGAGGCTAGTCCCGTTTAGCCTTACGCCTAGACCAGACCGATTGCGGCAGACATTCTGATGCCGTGGCTCCTGGCTGGTTCCTGCGTTCGATCTCGAACTAGGAGGCGTCATGGCTAAGATCAAACTCACCAAATCCGCTGTCGATACGGCAGAAGTCACCGGCAAGGATTACGAACTGCGGGATACCATTGTCCCCGGCTTTCTCTGCAAAGTCACCGCCCACGGCCGCAAGGTCTTCATGCTCCAGTACCGCACGAACTGGGGCGAGCGCCGCAAGCCGAAGATCGGCCAGTTCGGCGAGCTGACCGTCGAGCAAGCGCGGTCGATCGCACAGGACTGGCTGGCCGACGTGCGCAAGGGCGACGACCCCAGCGCCGCCAAGCTGGCTGCCCGCATGGCCCCGACGGTCAAGGAACTGTGCGGGCAGTTCATCGAGGAATACTCCAAGCCGCGCAACAAGCCCCGGACGGTCGATTCCTACCAGGGCTACATCGACCGCCACATCCTGCCTACCCTGGGCAAGCTCAAGGTGCCGGACGTAACGCGGGCGCACATCACCACGCTGATGAAGGACAAGGCAAAGATCGGCGTTACGGCCAATCGGGTTCTGGCCTGTTTGCGCAAGATGTTCAACATGGCCGAGGTGTGGGGCTACCGGCCTGACGGCTCCAATCCATGCCGACACGTCCCCAAGTACCGCGAGGACGGCGAGACGCGGTATATCAACAACGAGGAACTGGGGCGGCTCTATGCTTACCTCGACCGTGCGGATGCCCTGGGGTTGGAGCATCCGACCGTGACGCTGGCGGTTCGCCTGCAATTCGAGTTTTCCGCGCGGATGACCGAAATCCGCACGCTCGAATGGGCTTGGGTGGATTTCGAGAATCGCCGGGTCGTCTGGTCTGACAGCAAGACGGGCGATATGTCCAAGCCGATGAGCGAGGCGGCGTACCAGTTGCTGCGCAATGCGCCCCGCATCGACAACTCGCCTTACGTGTGTCCAGCCATCTTTGATGCCAAGAAGCCATTGCCCGAGAGCACGTACTACAACGGCTGGAAGCGCATCTTAGGCCGCGCAGAGGTAGCGCATGTCGGAACACACGGCATCCGTCATCGTGCGGCGACCGACATTGCCAACTCCGGTATCCCCATCAAGGTCGGCATGGCGCTGACTGCGCACAAGACCGTCACGCAGTTCATGGCGTATGTCCATGCAGAGGATGACCCGGTGCGTGCCGCTGCCGAGAAAGTGGCCACCCTACGCCGGGGCGCCATCGACGGCCATGCGCCGGCTGCGCTGCCGAAGCCGTCTCCTGTGGTCACGGACGACGACAAGACCCGCACCAGCCTGGGTAACTACCGTCCATTCCGGCATCGCAAAGCCGCCACGCGCGCCGTGCCGCCTGATTCCAAGCGGGCTGCGCCGAATCTGATGCAGGACCAGAAGGAGGTCACGGCATGAACAGGCGCAAAGCAGCCGTGGCGTCATCTGTGGCACCAGCCACGCTGCTGGGCGACATTCGAGTACTGATCGACGCGGCGCGGCAGCGCGCCGCGTCAGCGGTCAACGCCGAGCTGACCTTGCTGTTTTGGCGCATCGGCCAGCGCATCCACACGGAAGTGCTGGCTGGTCAGCGGGCCGGATACGGTGATGAGATCCTGCCGACCTTGGCTGCGCAGCTTGTGCAGGACTACGGCCGCAGCTTCGCGGACAAGAACCTGCGCCGGATGGTGCAGTTCGCGGCTACCTACACGGACGAGCCAATTGTCGTGACGCTGTCACGACAATTGAGCTGGTCGCATTTCGTGGCCTTGCTGCCGCTGAAAGACCCGCTCCAGCGAGACTACTACGCACAGATGGCCAACATCGAGCGCTGGAGCGTGCGGACGCTGCGCGAGCGCATCGACTCGATGCTGTACGAGCGCACGGCGCTATCTCAAAAGCCGGACGAGACGATTGCGCAAGAGCTGGCGAGGATGCGCGATGCGCAGCGCATGTCGCCCGCTCTGGTCATGCGAGACCCGTACATCCTCGATTTCCTGGGCCTGCGAGACACCTGGCAGGAAGGCGACTTGGAGGCCGCGATCATCCGCGAAATGGAATCCTTCCTGCTGGAGCTGGGCGTGGGCTTCACGTTCGTTGCCCGTCAGAAGCGCATCCAGATCGACGGCGACGACTTTCACCTCGACCTGCTGTTCTACAACCGCAAGCTGCGGCGGCTGGTGGCAGTGGAGTTGAAAGTCGGCGAGTTCAAGGCCGCTTACAAGGGGCAGATGGAGCTGTACCTGCGCTGGCTCGACCTGCACGAGCGGGAGTCCGAAGAAGCCTCACCGCTGGGGATCATCCTCTGCACCGGCAAGAAGTCCGAGCAGATCGAGCTGCTGGAACTGGACAAGTCGGGCATCCACGTGGCCGAGTACCTGACCAGCTTGCCACCGCGCGCCGTGCTGGGCGAGCGGTTGCAGCAGGCGACCGAGCGGGCGCGGTTGCAAATCGAGCAGCGCAAGACGGACAGCGAGTAGTTCTGTTCCTCGCATTCGGGCGTCCCGGCGTGCCGTCGTCGCGCTGTCGTGCTGCGCATCGAATCCCCTGCGGGGTTTCGCCCCATTCGGGCTTTCATCGTTCCCTCGCTTCACTCGGCTGACGCCTCCGGCCCGGCTCGCTGATCCGGGCCTGCGCGCTGCGCTTGCCTAAAGGTGGGTGTTTGCAGTGGGCGGGTGTGAGCGGTCTTGCTGTTCCCTTCACCGTATCACGGCGTTCTCGCCGTCAAGGGCGGCGCGCGCTTGTGCGCGCTTGCGTCCTGGCGGCCGTCTGCGACCCCTGACTGCTGCGCTACGCCGTGGGGGCGACGGTTCCGGGCAATTCCGCCCGTGCAACCGGAGATCGTCATGAACGATAAATCACACGTTTCCCTCGAACAGCACGTTTGCCTCGTTTGCGGCACGGCGTTCGATACCGGCACCATCCTGCTGGACAAGCGCCTGCGCGCCAGCATGGAGCGCCATACGAAGACGGGCTGGGGTCTGTGCCCCGAGCATCAGAAGCTGTCCGACGATGGCTTTGTCGCGCTGGTCGAATGCGATCCGCAGCGCAGCGGCTCGCAGGCCGGCGGGCGCATGAAGCCCGAACAGGTATACCGGACGGGCCGGCTGGCCCATCTGCGACGCACGGTGTTCGCGCAGTTGTTCAACGTGCCGATCGCGGACGAGCAGGCTTGCGTGTTCGTTGAGCCTGGCGTGATCGAGCAGTTGCAGTCGATGACGGTGCCGGCGGCGAACTGATCGCGCTGCGCAGCCTTCGGTGCGTCGTCCTTGCGGGGGCGGCGCATTTTTTCTGCTGCGCCCGGTGCGGGTTTCTCCGCGCCTGTGGCGCTGCGCGCTTCGCTTGCCAGTCCGTGCCTTCGTTGGAGGGGCGGCTTGCTGTTTCCTTCATCGTGCCACGGCGTGCTCGCCGTCAAGGGCTGCGCGCCGATGGCGCTTGCGGCCTGCGGCCGTCGATGACCCTTGACTGCTTGCGCTGCGCCGTGCCCCGGAAGGGCTGGGCAATTCCGCCCGGCATCCTTCAGGAGTTCACCATGAACTGCGCATTCATCACCGACGAGCAGCGTGCGCTGCTGCTGGCCAACGGCCGGCAATCCACCGAAACGTCGGACTTTGATCCGGCCCCTGTGCTCAAGCTGTTCACACCGGATGCCGGCGCGACCTGGCTGCTGACCGAGATCGACCCGGACGATCACGACCATGCTTTCGGTCTGTGCGATCTGGGCCTGGGGATGCCCGAGCTGGGCTGGGTCAGCCTGCAGGAACTGGCGACCGTGCGCGGGCGGCTGGGGTTGCCGATCGAGCGCGATCTGCACTTTCGTGCCGAGAAGCGGCTGAGTGCCTATGCGCGGGATGCGCGGCTGGCGGGGCGGATCGTCTTCTGATTCTGTCAAGGGGCGCCACGCCCCTTTTCTCTACTCCCCCTGGGCGTTCACCAGGGCTTCCATCGACGCTGGATAGGCTGCGACACCGTGCCCAGCAGGCGCACGGGCGGCAGCGTCAAGGGCCTGTCGTTCTTGGGGAAGCGCCGACGCACTTCGCATTCCAGTTCGTGCGCAAAGCCGCGTGCGTTTTTTTCTCCGCGCAGTGCCCGTTGCCGCCAGTCTCGGGCCTGGGCCATCAGTTCATCGTCTTGTAGGGCTCGTATGTCCATGTCATTGCCATTGTGCCGATGGCTGGGCGAGTAGCAGTCCAAGGGGATTTCGTTGAAGTCATGTGGACGTCCCCGGCCACCTGGGAGATGGCCGGTCGCGCTGTCGTGCTGCGCATCGAACCCCCTGCGGGGTTTCGCCCCTGACGGGCTTCCATCGTCCCCTCCCTCCGGTCGGCTGACGCCTCCGGCCCGGCTTCCAGCTTCGGGCCTGCGCGCTTCGCTTGCCGTGCGGTCGGCGTGTTGAGGGGCCGTTGCCTTGTCCAGCCGTCTTCCCTGACTCATCACCTTGTCCGCGACTGTAGCCCGCGGCCGTGTGCCGTCAAGGCGCGCAGGGCCGTGTCCTCGGCTGCGCCTGCGGGCCGCACCAACCCTGCGCTTGTCTCCTTGACGGCCCCCGTCCGCGCGCTCCTGACCGTCGCGGGCGATGAACTCAGGAAAGACGGTGGCAACAGGGCCAACCGGGTTCCTCGTGCCGACTGCACCGAACAGCCGAAAGGCTGGGCTCCGAATCTAGGAATCCGGTGTTTCTTCAACAGCCAAGTCAGGAGAAAGACATGCTCGCATCCCGTTTCGCAAACCATTCCCCCGCACTGCGTTCCGACTATCCCCTGTCGGATGACCAAATCCGGCGCGTGGCCCCGTCCATCTTCGCGGACTCCCCGCATGAGAGCCGTTCGGAGCGATACAGCTACATCCCCACGGCTACGGTTTTGACTGAGCTTCGCAAAGAAGGCTTCCAGCCCTTCATGGTGTGCCAGACCCGTGTACGCAACGAGAGGCGGCGCGAACACACGAAACACCTGCTGCGCCTACGCCACGCCAGCCAGATCAACGGCGCGGAAGCTAACGAAATCGTGCTGCTGAACTCGCACGATGGCACCAGCAGCTATCAGATGCTGGCCGGGCAATTCAGATTTATCTGCGCCAATGGGCTGGTGTGCGGCGACACCTTTGCCGATGTGCGCGTGCCTCACAAAGGCGACGTGGCGGGCCAAGTCATCGAAGGCGCCTTCGAGGTTCTGCGCGGCTTTGACCGGGTGCAGGAGTCCCGCGACCTGATGCGCGGCATCACCTTGGACGATGGCGAATCCGAAGTGTTCGCCCGTGCCGCGCTGGCTTTGAAGTACGACGACCCGAACAAGCCCGCGCCCGTCACGGAATCGCAAATCCTGATGCCGCGCCGCTTCGAGGATCGCCGCCCCGACTTGTGGAGCGTGTTTAACCGCACGCAGGAGAACCTGACCAAGGGCGGATTGCATGGCCGCGCCGCCAATGGCCGCAGGCAGCAAACCCGCCCCGTGCAGGGCATTGATTCCGACATTCGCCTGAATCGCGCCCTGTGGCTGCTGGCCGATGGCATGCGCGCCCTCAAGGCCTGAACCGTTCCCCCGCCGGAGGGGCGGTTCCCCTCCATTCCCTTGTTTCACTTGATTGGAGATTCGCCATGAACGCCGTTACCACCACCGAAGCCCGCGCCGTCAACACCGCAGCCAGCAGCGCCGCGAACGTGCTGCAAGCCGCCGACCCGAGCAAGTACATGATCCTGGTGCCGCTGTCGCGTCTGGTGCTGCGCCGCACGGGCCGCAACGTGCGCAAGACCCCGCGCATGTCCATCCCTGAACTGGCCGCATCCATCCAGCGCGTGGGCCTGCTGCAAAACCTGATCGTGATTCCCGCCGCCGATGGCCTGCATTACGAGGTGGTGGCCGGTGGGCGCAGGCTGGCCGCGTTGAAGCTGCTGGCGAAGAAGCACCGCATCGCCAAGGATTGGGACGTGCCTTGCCTGCAGGTGGCCGATGGCACTGCGCGCACGGCCAGCCTCACCGAGAACGTGCAGCGTGAAGCCATGCACCCGGCAGACCAATTTGAAGCCTTCGCGACACTGGTGGCCGAAGGCCGGCCCATCGAGGACATTGCGGCGGATTTCAGTGTCACGCCGCTGGTCGTGCAGCGCCGCTTGAAGCTGGCGAATGTCTCCCCGCGCCTGATGGCCGACTATCGGGCCGACGCCGTGAGCCTGGACCAGCTGATGGCCCTGGCCGGAACGGATGACCACGCGGCGCAGGAAGCCGCTTTCTACGACGCCCCGCAGTGGCAACGCCACCCTTCGCATTTGCGCGAACGCCTCACCGAACGGGAAATCGACGCTTACCGGCATCCGTTGGTGCGCTTCGTCGGGCTGGACGCCTACGAGCAGGAGGGCGGCGGTATCCGCCGCGACCTGTTCGCGGAGGATGACGCGGGCGTGTACCTGACTGATGCTGCATTGCTGGAACGGCTGGCACAGGACAAGCTGGCGGGCATCGCCGCCGAGGTGAAGGCCGAGGGCTGGGCTTGGGCCGATGCCACGCCGGGCATGACCCATGCCGACCTGCACGCCTTCCAGCGCGCCCCGAGGGAGCGGCGCGAACCCAACAAGCGCGAAGCGCAGCGCATCGAGAAGCTGCAAGCCAAGATGCAGGAGGTGGCCGAAGCGGTGGATGCCGCGATGGACGCCGACGACGAGGACAAGGCCGATGCCTTGCAGGAGGAAGGCGAAGCCCTGGGCGAGCAGTTGCAGGCACTGGAAGAAGGCTTGCAGGGATACGGCGCGAATGTGAAGGCCGCAGCCGGTGCCATCGTCACCATCGACCGCAACGGCGAGGCCGTGATTCATCGAGGGCTGCTGCGCGAGGCCGAGGCGAAAGCCCTTCGCACGCTGGAGAAGTTGCGCCAAGGCTTTAGCGACCCGGACGCCGCGAACGATGACGAAGGCGAGGAAGACGAGCAGCCCAAGGCCGCAGCGATTTCCGACCGGCTGGCCCAACGCCTGAGCGCGCACCGCACGGCGGCGCTGCAAATCGAGGTGGCCCAGCATCCACATGTGGCGCTGGCCGTGCTGGTGCATGGCATGGTGCAGACCGTCTTGCAGGGCCGCTACTACGGCCACGATATTCCGCTGGGCGTGAGCCTGAAAATTCAAGACCGGCTGGAAGGCATGGCACCGGACTGGCCCGAGTCACCCGCCGCCGTAGCGCTCCGCGAATTGCAGCAGGCGTGGGGCGGCAAGTTGCCCGAGGACAGCGCCGCACTGTTCGTCGCGCTGCTGGCGATGGAGCAAGGCGAGTTGGTCAAGCTGCTGGCCGTGTGCGTGGCTTCGACGGTGGACGTGGTGACGCCGCGCGGCACGGCGCAGCAGCCCGGCGCGGAACTGGCGCAGGCCGTGGGCCTCGACATGGCCGTATGGTGGCAACCCACGGCGGAAGGCTATTTCAAGCACGTTGCGAAGGCGGCGGTTTTGCAAGCCGTGGGCGAGTTCGCGCCCGAGAGCGTCCACCGGCTGGCAAAGCTCAAGAAGGCCGACATTGCCAGCGAGGCCGAGCGGCTGGCGAAGGGCACCGGCTGGATGCCTACCATCTTCACGAAGGCAGACGTACCCGAGGAAAGCCCGCAGGTTGCGCAGCAGAACGGCGCGGAAGAAGCCGCCACTATTCCGGGTACCCAAGCCGGGCGGAGGGACGCGGGAATTGGGGATTCCCACCGTGGTGGACAGGTTGATCCAGCAGGCCCTGCTGCAGGTGCTGCAACCGCTCATCGATCCGACCTTCAGCGAGCACAGCTACGGCTTCCGGCCGGGGCGCAGCGCGCATCAGGCGCTTGAAGCGGGCAGGCAACCATAGTACTGCCAGCTTCAACCACTAGGAAAACGTGCAGGTCTTGAAACATCACGTGCCGGCGCTTGTCGCAGCGGGTGTTGTGCAGACCTTCCCTAACCGCGATTCCAGGCGGCAATTAGCATCGTGCCGACTTCATCAGGGTCTGTATCTTTCTTTGTGACGGTGCGCTGCGAAGTGGCTCGGCTTGCCCGTACGCCCCTACGAGCCGCTTTTGGTGTGGCTGAGTCGATCAGTAGCCCACCTAGCAGCACCCGGTAGAACTCTTGGAATGCGTCCTCAAGGGTGAGATTGGCCTGGGCAAGGAATGCCGGGCGGCGCAGCCTTAGTGCGGCTCCCAGAATGAGTTCGGATACGACCAGCCCATGGCAGGGTGCGAAGACACCCTGGTGTACCCCATCGTCGATGAGTTGGGATAGCCTAAGGGTACGGACCTGCTGGTAGTGATCGAAGATACCTCTGGCAACTGCTGAATCTTCGACGTCCTTCAGGAACTGGACACCGATGCGACTAGCCGCCTGGACGCCTACGTCCAGGTAGGCAGCGAGTGCTGTCGTCAAATCCTGTTCACGGTGGATCAGTGCTTCGCCCTGTCTCAGGAGGCTATCGAAAAAGCGTTGCACGACGGCGCAGAAGATCTCTTCCTTCGTCTGCGCAATGTCGTAGAGGCGCCGCCGCGAGCAGTGCAGCCGTGCGGCGATTTCACCCACGGTCAGGCCTTTGACCCCCTCCGTCAGGAGCAGATGGGTCAGCGCATCGAAGAACTCTTCGTCTGTGAGCTTCTTTTTCATGCGGGTTTCTCCTAATGAGACATGGTACCAAGTCAATTGACTTGGTACCAATCGAGCGCGTCTAATGGTACCAATTTAAAAGAAATGGTACCGCTTGAACAGCATGCAAGGGGCATCACCGAATGCAGAGGCCTCCAGCTGAACGCCGCCGCCGCAGGCATGTGAATTGTCTGCGATAGCTGTTCCACCGAACCAGACTTGACTTGAACGGAGAAGCACAGCAATGAATCTGCTGGACTATTTCGATGCTGGTGCTACCAGCCATCCGGATGCGCCTTGTTTCGTGGACTGCGGGCGTGATACCCCGGCCGTCACCTATGCGCAAGCGGGAGCGCTCACGTGCCAGATCGCACGGGGGCTACAGGCCTTGGGACTCGCACCTGGTTTTCACGGCGCAGTGCTGAGCGGCAATGCCGGGGCTGCTTTCGTGGCGCTGCTGGGGGTGTTGCGCGGAGGGGGTGTCTGGCTGCCCGTTAATGCGCGCAACAGCGTGGAGACCAACATCGAGTTCCTGCAGGACATGGACTGCGACGTCCTTTTCTATCAGGCCCGCTATATCAGCCAGGTCGCCGAGATCCGCGGCAAGGTCCCCCGCATTCGTCACTACATAGCTCTGGAAGAGGCCGATGGGGCGGATCTGTCGATTGCTCGGTTGATCCAAGGCCAGCCGCCCGAGATGTACGCAGCGCCGCTGCAGCCGCGGGGGCTGGCCATGATCATGGGTACCGGTGGCACCACGGGGCGCTCGAAGGGCGTCATGCTCAGCCACCGCAACCTGACGGCGACCATGGCCAACCATATGTCGGCCATGAACATTACCGACTGCATGACCGTGCTGGCGGCGGCACCTATCACCCACACGGCGGGGCTGGTGTCGCTGCCCTTCATGGCGCGCGGTGGCCGCGTTGTCCTGATGGACGGGATTGATCCGCAGAACCTGCTCAAGGTGATCGAGCAGGAGCGGGTCAACATGCTGTTCCTGCCCCCAACAGTCATCTATACGCTACTGGCGCAGCCCAACGTCCGCGATTTCGACTTTTCCGCGCTGCGCTACCTCATGTACGGCGCCGCACCCATGTCGCCCGACAAACTGGCGGAGGCCATCGATGTGTTCGGCCCCGTCATGCTGCAGATCTATGGCCAGGCGGAAGTGCCTGGCGCGATCTCCGTGCTGCGGGTCGAGGACCATTTCATCGACGGGCAGGTGGCGCCCCGCCAGCGCCTGCTGAGCGCGGGGCGCCGCTTCCCCTTCACGCGGGTGGCGGTCATGGACGACGACGGCAGCCTGCTCACCCAGCCGGGGGCCGTGGGCGAGATCGTCGCGCAGGGCGACATCGTGACCGAGGGCTACTACAAGAACCCCGAGGCCACGGCTGAAGTGCAGCGCCACGGCTGGCACTGCACGGGCGACGTGGGCTATTTCGACGAGCAGGGCTTCCTGTTCATCGTTGACCGCAAGAAGGACATGATCGTCACGGGCGGCTTCAACGTCTTCTCGTCCGAGGTCGAGGCCGCCGTCATGGCCCACCCGGCCGTGAAGGACTGCGCCGTCATCGGCGTGCCCGACGACAAGTGGGGCGAGGCCGTCAGGGCGGTCATCGAGCTGCGCCCGGGCCAGTCCGTGGAGCCGCAGGCGCTCATCCAGTTCGTCAAGGACCGCCTGGGCAGCATCAAGGCGCCCAAGGAGGTCGAGATCGTCGCGCAGCTGCCGCGCAGTGCGGTGGGCAAGGTCTTGAAGAAAGAAGTCCGCAAGAAGTATTGGCACGCGCAGGAGCGCATGGTTTCCTGACGCACGTTTGGTGATTCAACCCCGGAGGTATCGCAATGCAAGAGCCCGTTCTCGTTGCCGGTGTCGGCATGACCCCTTTCAAGAAACCCGGCGACAACCTGCCGTACCCGGAAATGGCTGCGCAGGCGATCCGCGAGGCGCTGCAGGACGCGGGCCTCACCTACTCCGACGTGCAGGACGTCTATGCGGGCTACGTCTATGGCGACTCGGCCAGCGGCCAGCGCGCGGTCTACGAGGTCGGCATGACCGGGGTGCCGGTGATCAACGTCAACAACAACTGCTCCTCCGGCTCCACGGCCCTGTACATGGCGCGCAAGGCCGTGGCCAACGGCTCGGCGGACTGCGCGCTGGCGGTGGGTTTCGAACAGATGCCCGCCGGCGCCCTGAGGGCGTACTGGGACGACCGGCCCGATCCGCTCGACCACTTCAACGGGGTCATGGACGAGATCTTCGGCCACCCCGAGCTGCCCATGGCGATCCGCTACTTCGGCGCGGCGGGCCGCGAGCACATGGAGCGGTACGGCACCCCGCTGGACACCTTCGCCAGGATCCGCGCCAAGGCCAGCCGCCACGCTGCGCGCAATCCGCTGGCGCTGTTCCGCAAGGAGGTGACGGTGGAGGAGGTGCTGGCCAGCTCGCCCCTGGTGCCCGGCGCCATGACCCGCCTGATGGCCTGCCCGCCGACCTGCGGCGCCGCTGCCGCCGTCTTCGTGAGCAAGAAGTTCGCCCAGAAGATGGGCCTCTCCGCCAACGTGCAGGTGTTGGCGCAGTCGCTGGTGTCCGACCGCCCCGGCGCGTTCGCCGACAAGTCCGCGATTTCCGTTGTGGGCTTCGACATGACGCGCGAGGCCGCCCGCCAGGTCTACGAGGCGGCAGGCGTGGGACCGCAGGACATCGACGTGTGCGAGCTGCACGACTGCTTTGCGCAGAACGAGCTGCTCAGCTACGAGGGCCTGGGTTTCTGCGCCGTCGGCGAGGGCCGGGCCTTCGTCGAGTCGGACAGCAACACCTATGGCGGCGCGGTCGTCGTCAACCCCTCGGGCGGGCTGCTGTCCAAGGGCCATCCGCTGGGCGCGACCGGCTTGGCGCAGTGCTACGAGCTGACCCACCAACTGCGCGGCAGCGCCGAAGCACGCCAAGTGGAGGGTGCACGCCTGGCCTTGCAGCACAACGCGGGCCTGGGCGGCGCCACCGTGGTGACCCTGTACGGGCGCGCGGACTGAGGGACGAGATCATGGTGAAACGCCTGGAAGGCAAGGTGGCCCTGGTCACCGGTTGCGGATCATCGGGGCCCGGCTGGGGCAATGGCAAGGCCATGGCCGTGTTGTTCGCCCGCGAAGGGGCGAAGGTCTATGGCTGCGACATCCACCTGGACGCAGCGCGCGAGACCGAGTCGATCGTGCGGGAAGAGGGCGGGGCCATGAGCGTGGCCCAGTGCGACGTGACCGACCCCGGCGCGGTGGAAGCGCTGGTCCAGGATTGCGTGACCACCTATGGCGACATCGACATCCTGGTGAACAACGTCGGCACCGCCCGCCTGGGTGGGGTCGTCGAGCAGAGCCTGGAGGACTGGCGCCTGGTCTTCGACATCAACCTCACCTCCATGTTCCTGACCTGCAAGCATGCGATCCCCTCCATGCTCCGGAAAGGCCGGGGGAGCATCGTCAACATCGGCTCGGTAGCCGGCGTGCGCGACAGCGGCGTGGCCTACGTGTCCTACAGCGCCTCGAAGGCCGCGGTGCTCGGCTTCTCCCGCAGCGTCGCCCTGGAATACGCCAAGCGGGGCATCCGCTCGAACGTGCTGATGCCGGGCCTGATGAATACGCCCATGGTCCGACAGCCCGTGCTGTCGCTGGCGGACGGGTACCGGGAAGCGTCGCAGGAGGAAATGCTGGCCAAGCGGGACCGGCAGTGCCCCATGGGCCACATGGGAGACGCATGGGACGTGGCCACCACGGCCCTGTGGCTGGCGAGTGACGAATCCAAGTACGTCACGTCCGCCGAAATCATGGTCGATGGCGGTATTTCCGCCCGCATCGGCTGACCTGGAATACATGCAAATCAACGACAGGAGACACATCATGGTTAGCGTTGCGAAATGGTTTAAAAAGGGCATGGTGGTCGCCGCGGCGGCGGCCATGGGGCTGGTGTCCAACGGGCATGCCCAGTCCAAGCCCGAGAAGTTCAAGATCGGCGGCGTGCTGTCGCTCTCCGGTCCCTACGGGCTGCTGGGCGAGGACATGCGCCGGGGCGTGCAGATCGCCGTCGAGGAGCGCGGCGGCAAGGTGATGGGCGTGCCCATCGAAGTCACCTGGGAGGACGACGAAACCAAGCCCCAGCCCGCCGTGCAGAAGGCCACCAAGCTGATCTCCGAGGGCTCGCACATGATCTTCGGTGCGCTCAGCTCCGCCTCCACGCTGGCGGTCATGAACCTGGCCAAGCAGCGCAAGGTGCCCCACCTCGTCACCATCTCGGCGGACGACAAGATCACCGTGCCCGGCGGCTCCCGCTACACCTTCCGTACATCGAACAACCTGGGCATGGAAAACCGCATGGCGCTGGCGTACATGCAGGACAGGAAGCTCAAGAAGATCTACATCGTTACCGCCGACTACCAGGCCACCCGTGACGGCTACGAGTGGATCAAGCAGCAGACCGGCCCCAACGGTATCCAGATCGTGGGTGAGGACTTCCCGCCCCTGGGCAACCGCGACTATTCGTCCATCGTGGACAAGATCGCCAAGTCCGACGCCGACGGCGTGCTGCTGATGCTGACGGGCTCGGACGTGGTTACTTTGCTCAAGCAGGCCGGCCAGGTGAACCTGGGCAAGAGCAAGGTGCTTTTCGGACCCGTGGCCGCCGATGAAACCATGGCGGCGGCCGTGGGGCCGGCCTCGCTGGGCGTCAATTCCGGCCTGCGCTACGACCACACCATCGACACCGCCGCCAACCGCAAGTTCGTCGAGGCCTACCGCAAGAAGTTCGGCATCTTCCCCAGCATGACGGCCGGGGAGGCCTACGACGGCATGGCGTGGTGGCTGGACACGGTGGAAAAGACCGGCTCCTGGGACAAGGAGAAGTGGGTGGACGCCTTCGCCGCCAGCGTCCGCGAGAACTCCGTGGAAGGCAAGAAGACCATGCGTGCCTGCGACCACCAGGCCCTGCAGCCGGGCTTCTGGGGCGAGGTGGTGCAGGGCACCCCGCCAGCCCCCGCGCTGACGATGAAGATCACCAAGGTCTTTCCCGAAGAGAAGCTGTTCGAGGCCTGCAAGAACTGAAGGCCGCAGCGGGAGGCCGCCCCGGCCTTCCGCACTCGGTGAATCGCTATGTCAACTATCGTGATCGGCTTGAGCCTGGGCATGCTGCTGTTTTTGCTGGCGGCGGGCCTGACGCTCATCTTCGGCATGCTGGGTGTGATCAATTTTGCCCACGGTGCCATCTATATGTTGGGCGCCTACGTCTCGTATGAAACGGGGCGGCGCACGGGCTCGTTCCTCATGGGCGTGCTGGCCGCTACGTTCTTCACCGCGCTGGCGGGCGCGGTGATCGAGAAGCTGGCGCTGCGACCGCTCTACGAGCGCCCGCACTTCTACCAGCTGATCCTGACCTTCGGCCTGATCCTGATCCTGAGCGACGTGGTGCGCTTCGTCTGGGGCCCCGGCTACCAGGAGGTGGCGATTCCGCCGCTGTGGAACGGCACCGTGGACATGCTGGGCAGCACGATCCCGATGTACCGGCTGTTCGTGATCGGGTTCGGCGCTCTCGTCTCGGCGGGCCTGTACTTGGTGCTTGAGAAGAGCACTTTCGGCATGCTCGTGCGGGCCGCCAGCAGCGACGCGGAAATGGTGCGCATCCTGGGCCTGCCAGTGGGCGCGATCCGCATGGCGGTCTTCGCCACGGGCTGTGGCCTGTCGGGCCTGGCGGGCGCGATCGCGGCGCCGCTGTTCCCCATCGAGCTGGGTATGGCGACCAACACCATCATCGACTGCTTCATCGTCGTGATCCTGGGTGGGCTGGGGAACATCCGGGGGGCGATCGCGGCGTCCATGCTGATCGGCATGGTGCGTGCCCTGGGCTACGTGTACCTGCCCGGCTGGGTGGACATCATGACCTTCGTGCTGCTGATCGGCACCCTCTTGACGCGCCCGCAGGGCTTGTTCTACCGCGCGGCGAGGACGGCATGAAACTCTCCCTGTTCGACATCTGCTTCGGCCTGCTGCTGGCCGCGGCCGGCATCCTGCTGCCCTTCCTCAACCCGAGTGAAGCGCTGATCCAGCTGGTCACCCTGGCGGCCATCTGGGCGATCTTCGCCATCGGCTTCGACTTCGTGTTCGGCGCTTTGGGCATGGTGTCCTTCGGGCACGCCACCTTCCTCGGGGTGGGCGGCTACGCCGTGGCCCTGGCGACGCAGAAATACGGGCTGCCTTTCTCCGCCGGCGTGGGCCTGGCCATCATCGTGGGGGCTGCGTTCGCCCTGCTGTTCAGCTTCTTCGCGCTGCGGGTGTCCGGCATCTTCTTCGCGCTGGTGACCCTGGCGCTGTCCCAGCTGATCTTCATCCTGGCGGACAGCAAGCTGCGCGGCTTCACTGGCGGGTCGGACGGCATCTCGGGCGTGGAGCGCCCGGGCTTCCTGGGCATCGACTTCTACGACCCCGTCCACTACTACTGGTTCGTGCTGGGCGTGTATGCCCTGGTCATGCTGGCGGTGATCTCGCTGCGCAGTTCGCCGTTCGGCCGCGTGATCGCGGCGATCCGTGGCAACGAGACCCGCGCCGACCAACTGGGCTTCAACGTCAACCGCTACAAGCAGATCACCTTCGTGATCTCGGGCGGCCTGAGCGGCCTGGCGGGGGCGCTGCTGGCCTCGCTGCTGATGTACATGAACCCGCAGATGCTGCACTGGACCACCTCGGGGGACGTGATCATCATGACCCTGCTGGGCGGCTCCGGCTCGCTGTGGGGCGCCACCGTCGGCGTGATCGCCTTCGAGGTGCTCAAGGAATGGCTGAGCAGCTGGACCGAGTACTGGTACGGCGTGCTGGGCCTGGTGTTCATCCTTGCAACCATCTTCTTCCCGCGCGGCATCGTTGGCGAGCTGGAGCAGGGTTTCGCGGCCTACCAGAAGAACCGGCGCGGAGGTGCGCGATGAGCCAGGCAGCACTGCGGTGCGAGGGCGTGACTGTCAGCTACGGCGCCCTGAAGGCGGTCAACGACGTCAGCCATGAATTCCTGGAGGGCTGCATCTACGGCCTGATCGGACCCAACGGCGCGGGCAAGACCACGCTGCTGAACGTGCTGGCCGGGCGGCAGATGCGCCATGCGGGCAAGGTGTACTGCGGCGGCCGGGAGATCAGCCAGCGCCCCGCCTACGAACGGGCCCGCATGGGCATCGGGCGCAGCTTCCAGATCATCAAGATCTTCGGCGAAATGACGGTGGCCGAGAACCTGCTGGTCGCGGCCCAGTCCCGCCGGCCCGGGTTCCAGCCCTTCTGGATGAGCCGCCACTTCGACCGGCAGTTCCGCGAGCAGCTGGATGCCATCCTGGAGCTGACGGGGCTGGCGGCCCACCGCGACGACGTCGCGGGCACGCTGCCCTACGGCCTGCAGCGCTCGCTGGAACTGGGCGTGACCCTGCTGCCCGATCCCAGGATTTTGCTGCTGGACGAACCGCTGGCGGGCATCGGCCACCACGAGATCCAGGCCGCGCTGGCCCTGATCCGCAAGGCCGCGCAGGGGCGCACGGTGCTGCTGATCGAGCACAACATGGATGCGGTGATGTCGCTGTCCCACGAAATCGTGGTCATGAGCAACGGCTCGGTCATCGCCTGCGGCGCCCCCGAGGACATCCGCAGGAACGAAGCGGTGCGGTCGATTTACCTTGGGGAGGACGCGCAGTGATCGAACTCGAAAAAGCCAGCGTCAGGTACGGCCAGGCCCTGGCGCTGGAAGAAATCTCCGTGCGGATCGATTTCCATGAAATCGTCGCCATCGTCGGGCGCAACGGCGCAGGCAAAACCACGCTGCTCAAGGCCCTGGTCGGCCTGATGCCCCTGGTGGCCGGCCGGCGCCTGCTGGGCGAGCAGGACATTTCGGGCCTGGGCGTGGAGGCCATCGCCAAGCTCGGCGTGGCGCTGGTGCCGGACACGCGCCGCATCTTCCCCAACCTGTCGGTGCTGGAGAACCTCAAGATCGGCGCGCTGGCCCACCAGCCGGGGCACTGGACCCTCGACCGGGTGCTGGACGCCTTCCCGCGCCTGCGGGAACGGCTGGACTTCGGCGGCGACCAGCTCTCCGGCGGCGAGCAGCAGATGCTGTCGATCGGGCGCGCCCTGCTGGGCAACCCGCGCATGCTGCTGCTCGACGAACCCACCGAGGGGCTGGCGCCGGTCATCGTGGACCAACTGGTCCGCGTGTTCAGCGAAGTCCATCGCCAGGGCACCGGCATCGTGCTGGTGGAGCAGAACCTCAAGGTGCCCCTGAAGCTGGCCCACCGCCAGTACGTGCTGGACCATGGCCAGGTCGCCTGGTCCGGCACGGCCCAGGAACTGGACGCGCAGCGCGCCCACGTCGAGGGCCTCATCACGACGGGCGCAGCGGCGTGACCGCTCCGTGCCCATGCAAACCCCAATCCAAGGCATGCCCATGAACGCCCGCACCGCCGCGCGCATCGCGCCCCTGCATGAAAGCGACCCCCGCTCGCGCGACCCCGTGCTCGAAGAGCTGGTGGATTTCGTCGGCTACCGCCCGAATGCGCTGCTGACCATGGCGCGCAAACCCGGCGTGGTGCCCGCGCTGCTCAAGCTGTTGAGCGTGACGCTGCGCGGCGACGGGCAGCTCACCCAGGCGCTGCGCTTCCTGATCGCCGCGGAAGCCGCGCGCGGTGCGCGCTGTCGCTATACGACGACGCACCTCGTCCACGCCGCCCACCACCTGGGCGTGGGCTGGGACAAGCTGGCCGCGCTGCCGTCCTACCGGGACGACCCTCGGTACACCGAGCAGGAGCGCAAGGCGCTGGCCATCGCCACCGCAGGCGGCAGCCTGCCGGTGCGCGAACCGGGCCAGGCCATCGACCAGGCCCGGCAGGTCTTCTCCGAGGAGGAAATCGTCGAGATCGTGTCCTGCGTGGCCATGGTCGGCTGGTTCAATCGCTGGAACGGCCTGATGGGCTCGGAGCTGGAGCCCATGCCCTCGGAGGCGCTGGCCCACGTTCCCTGGCTCCAGGATCTCGAAGTCTGAAAGAGAAGGCCATGTACAGCCGCATCCACGAACCCCACGCATGCACGCTGACCGATGCCCTGCGCGAATGGGCCGCCAGCCGCCCCGCAGCGCCCTGGCTGGAGGACAGCCAGGGCATCGCCTTCACCGTGGGGCAGGCGTTCACCAGCAGCCAGCGGTTTGCGAGCTTCCTGCACCACCAACTGGGCGTGCAGCCCGAAGAGCGCGTTGGCGTCTTCATGTCCAACAGCTGCGCCATGGTGGCGACCACGTTCGGCATCGGCTACCTGCGGGCCACGGCGGTGATGCTCAACACCGAGCTGCGTTCCTCCTTCCTCCGCCACCAGTTGAACGATTGCCAACTGGCCACCATCGTGGTGGACTCCGCGCTGGTCGAGCACGTCGCCAGCCTGGCGGATGAGCTGCCCCACCTGCGCACCCTGGTCGTGGTGGGCGACGCGCCCGCCGCCGTGCCCGAACGCTGGCGGCAGGTGGCCTGGATGGACAGCAGCGCCTGCGCGCCGTGGGAAGGCCCCGCGCCCCGGCCCGAGGACATCTTCTGCATCATGTACACCTCCGGCACTACCGGGCCCAGTAAGGGCGTGCTGATGCCGCACTGCCACTGCGCCCTGCTCGGGCTGGGGGCGATACGCAGCCTGGAGATCACCGAGGCCGACAAGTACTACATTTGCCTGCCCCTGTTCCATGCCAACGGTCTGTTCATGCAACTGGGGGCGACGGTGCTGGCGGGCATACCGGCCTTCCTCAAGCAGCGGTTCAGCGCCAGCACTTGGCTGGCCGACATCCGCCGCAGCGGCGCCACGCTGACCAACCACCTGGGCACGACGGCCATGTTCGTCATCAACCAGCCGCCCACGGAGCAGGACCGCGACCACCGCCTGCGCGCCAGCCTGAGCGCGCCCAACCCGGCCCAGCACGAGGCCGTGTTCCGCGAGCGCTTCGGCGTGAAGGACGTGCTGTCTGGGTTCGGCATGACCGAGGTCGGCATTCCCATCTGGGGGCGCATCGGGCACGCTGCGCCGAACGCGGCCGGCTGGGCGCACGAGGACCGTTTCGAGATCTGCATCGCCGACCCCGAGACCGATGTGCCGGTGCTGGCCGGGCAAGTGGGCGAAATCCTGGTGCGGCCCAAGGTGCCCTTCGGCTTCATGGCGGGCTACCTGAACGTCCCGGCGAAAACGGTCGAGGCCTGGCGCAACCTCTGGTTCCACACGGGCGATGCAGGCACGCGGGACGAACAGGGGCTTATCACCTTCGTGGACCGCATCAAGGACTGCATCCGCCGCCGGGGCGAGAACATCTCGGCCACCGAGGTCGAGGTCGTGGTGGGCCAGTTGCCCGGCGTCCATGAAGTGGCGGCCTACGCCGTTCCGGCGCAGGGCGCGGGCGGGGAGGACGAGGTGATGCTCGCCCTGGTGCCCAGCGAGGGAGCGGCGCTGGACATGGCGGACATCGTCCGCCAGGCCAGCGCCCAACTGCCACGCTTCGCCAAGCCGCGCTACCTGCGCCAGATGGACAGCCTGCCCAAGACGGCGACCGGCAAGATCCAGCGCGCCGTCCTGCGCCAGCAAGGCAGCGCCGGCGCCTACGACGCCGAGGCGGCACCCGCCCGGTAAACAGGAGGAGCACACCATGTCGGAAAAACTGCGCGGCAAGGTGGCCGTGGTCACCGGCTCGGGCCGGGGTATTGGCCGGGCGATGGCCCTCAAGCTCGCGGGCGAAGGGGCCCGGCTCGTCCTCAACGACCTCGACGACGAACCCGCCATGGCCGTGCGCGAGGAGATCATCGCGCTGGGCGGCGAGGCGGTGGCCTGCTGCGGCAGCGTGGCCGAAGCCGGTTTCGCCGACCGGCTGATCGGCACGGCCACCGGCGCGTTTGGCGGGCTGGACATCCTCATCAACAACGCGGGCTACACCTGGGACAACGTCATCCAGAAGATGAGCGACGCGCAGTGGGACGCGATGATCGACGTGCACCTGACCGCGCCGTTCCGCATCCTGCGCGCGGCGCAGCCGGTGGTCCGCGCGCTGAGCCGGGCCGACGCCGAGGCCGGCCGCCGTGTGGTGCGCAAGGTGGTCAACGTCTCCTCGGTCTCGGGCGTCTTCGGCAATGCGGGGCAGGTCAACTACTCCGCCGCCAAGGCGGGCATCGTGGGCCTGACCATGGCGCTGGCCAAGGAGTGGGGGCGCCTGAACACCACGGTCAATTGCGTGGCCTACGGCCTCATCCGCACCCGCATGACCGAGGCCACCGCCGATTCCGACGCCGCCATCCAGGTCGAGGGACGCGAGATCAAGGTGGGCGTGAACCCGGACCTGATGGCAGCGATGGAGCGGAACATTCCGCTGGGCCGGGCCGGCACGCCCGAGGAGGCCGCCGGCGCGGCCTACCTGTTCTGCATTCCCGAGTCCGACTACGTGAGCGGCCAGACCCTGCTGTGCACGGGCGGGCTCACTGGCATATAACCTGATGCGATGACGAAGCCAGACACCCCCGCGCTGACCTACCCCTTCGAGCCCCCGGCGTCGCACCACACGGTCGAGGTCGCCCCCGGCGTGCGCTGGATCCGGCTGTCCATGCCGTTCCGGCTCGACCACATCAACGTCTGGGCCATCGACACGCACGATGGCTGGGTGCTGGTGGACACCGGCCTGAACAACCCCACCACCGTGGCCGACTGGCTGGCGCTGATGGGTGAGGGGCCGCTGGCGCGACCGCTGCAGGGCGTGTACACCACGCACATGCACCCCGACCACATCGGGCTGGCAGGCTGGTTCACGCGCCGCGCTGGCGTGCCGCTGCACATGAGCCGCCTGGAATACCTGAGCTGCCGCGTGATGCACGCCGACACGAACCGCGAGGCGCCGCCCGACGGCGTGCTGTTCCACCGCCGCGCGGGCTGGTCGGAGGCAGCCATCGAGGGCTACCGCAGCCGCTTCGGCAGCTTCGGCAAGCACATCCATGCGCTGCCCGAGAGCTTCCGGCGCCTGCAGGATGGCGACCTGCTGCAGTTGGGCGCGCACGCCTGGCGGGTCATCACCACCGGCGGCCATTCGCCGGAGCATGCCTGCCTGTACTGCCCCGGCCTGAAACTGCTGGTTGCGGGCGACCAGGTGCTGCCGCGCATCTCGTCGAACGTGTCGGTGTTCGCCACCGAGCCGCAGGCCAATCCGCTCAAGGAGTGGTTCGAGTCGCTGGACAAGCTGGCGCGGGAAGTGCCCGCCGATGTGCTGGTGCTGCCCTCGCACAATGAACCCTTCTACGGGCTGCACGAACGCCTGGGCTCGCTGCGCGCCGGTCAGGAGCGGGCGCTGGAACGGCTGCGCCAGTCGCTGACGGGCGGGCCGCAGCGCATCGTGGACGTGTTCCCCGCCTTGTTCCACCGTGCCATCGATGAGCAGGACGGGCAGCAACTGAGTCTCGCCACGGGCGAGGCCGTGGCCTGTATGAATTACTTCATCGCGGAAAGCGCCGTAGGGTGCACCGTGGATGGGAGCGGCGTCGCATGGTATGAGCTGAAGTCGTGAGGCCGCACCATCTCCGGCCTCAGCTACCTCATTCATTGAGAGGGCAGTCCACGCTGGTGTTTACGACTTTAGATAGGCAGCGGCCTGGCTGGGCATTGCGAACAGCCGCATGGATGCTGGGTGGGTGTTTACGACTTTAATTGCCCAGAATAGCCACCGTGATGCATGAACCTGCCGAGGCATTGGCCGCCTGACCCATGCCGCAGGCAAGCGCCCGGGCCAAGGCCGGAGCGCTTTGCCGCAGGGAGCCGAACCATGCCCACCATCAACATCACCAGTGGCCCGCGCATGGCGGCGGTCTACGCGCCCGGCACGGTACGCGCCCGCCGCTGGCACGGCGAGGGCGATGTGCGCGGTTACCGTCCGCCCTCGGGCTGGATGGCCCGAGCCGATCTCACCGACATTCATCCCATCACGGGCCGTGCCTTAGCGCGGGCCGTGTGGTGGATCATTGAGACAAAGGAATAACCATCGTCAGCACCGCGCCTAGGTCGTTTCGCCCTAGGCGCGGTGAGCTTCAAAAATCCGGGCGCGGCGGTGGCCGCGCCCGGTGTCGAAGGCATTGCTGCATTGCGCAATGCCTTCGGGCACTGGCCCGTCCAGGGCCAGTGTCAGGAGGTGGCCGGGCGGCACACTCGGTAGTTGCAGGGAAGTCAAGGCTTGCCGCCAGTATGACCTGTGCATGCACGGTCTCAGCCTGCACAATTATTGAGGTTGAGTCATCGCCACGGCTTCATGTTCGGGAAGACGCTGGAGCGGCAAGAGATCCATGACATCACAAAACAGAGCGCGGTTCTGCCAGTCGTTGCGGTCGCCGATCACATAGAAGCGCCGCTTCGCCCGCGTTGCCGCCACGTTCAGCAGGTTGGGCTCCGAGACCGCCCAGTCGCGTGCGCCGGGACCGTCGGTATTTCCGCCCAACACCATGATGACAACCGGCGCTTCCTTTCCCTGCATGGTGTGGATGGTTCCGGAAACCATCGTGTCGCCGAGCAAGCGTTTGAGGTTCTCCAGGACATTCTTGAAGGGCGTGATGACCGAAATGTCGGCTGCATTCACTCCGTCCTCATGAAGCAAGGCCAGCAGCGCCCGCAGGGCTTTTCCTTCAGCCGGCACCCAGTTCCCGTCGGATGTTCCACTGGCGTGAATCCACCCCGTAGGCAGTCGGGCGGGGGTTTCCTTGTCGGCTCGCGGTGCGATGGTGCCGTACACCATCGCACCGTCGTAGGCGATGCGGTTGGCCAGTCCGTGCATCGGCTTGTCGCAGCGCCGGTGCACGGCCAACGGCAACCCCACCCACGTCTTGCTGTCGGCCGGTCCCGCCATGCGGCCCCACGCAGTAGCCTGGTCCGCCAAGGTTTGCGCGGATTGTCGGTTGGGGAGCCAATGTGCATCGACACGGTAGCGCGTGCGCATGTGTTCCAGCACTGCGTCGGACATCCCCGCCGCGCGAGCTTGGCGCCCCTCAAATACCGCCGAACCGGCGATGCCGGATCGACCCGGCCAACGCCCCGCCACGATGGACGAGGCGCTGGCGAACACGCTGGCGCTTACTGCGGCAGGTTGTACGAATGCGTGCCGTCCTCAACGCTGGCGGTTCTCGCCCATCACGTCACGAAGGACGGTTCACGGACATCCCGCCCGGCATCGCCATGGAGCTTCCACGCCACGCCTCAAGACCGGCGCCGCAAGGTGCGGCCGGGGCGTTCTCGCTTGTCGTCGGGTGGTTGACCCGGCCCGCGTCAGTGGGCGAGCCGGTGCAGCCTTCGTGCGGGGATGCCGAGTCGGCCCTGTCTCTTTTCGGTGCGGTTCGGCCCAAGGCGTCCTTGTGTTGTTGTGAATCCTGGCGGGGGCGCGGCTGCGCCTCGGGCTTCATGGCTGCAACCGTCCAGCGAAAACAATTTCCCCGCCGCTGCGCGGCTTCCTCGCGCAGCAAATTCTTTTCGCCTCCCGGCTCTCCACTGCGTTTCGACCGCAAGCGGTGCAGCCCGCCCGTCCCCCGCCGGCCGGATCACAACAAGGACGCGATGGGCGCGAACCTTGTTCCACCAAAAGGAGTTTCATCATGGCCAACATCGGCAGCTTCACCGCAGACAAAGACGGCTACACCGGCACGCTTCGCACCCTGACGCTCAACGTCAAGGTCAAGCTGGTGCCCAACGACAAGGGGGACAACGAGAAGGCCCCGGACTTTCGCCTGCAGGCCGCCAGCCACGATATCGGCGCGGCGTGGAAGAAGACCAGCGAGGCCGGGCGGGAGTACATCTCCGTGACCCTTGACGATCCTTCGTTCCCGGCCACGGTCTATGCCCGCCTGATCGAAGGCGAGGACGGCACGCACGACCTGATCTGGTCGCGCAGCAAGCCCCAGGCGGCGTGACCGCCACAGCGCCCCGCCCACGTGGCGGGGCGCTGTGCTGCCTTCGCGGCACTTCAAGGAGGCAACACCATCGCCAAGGCTGCGCCGTGTCGAGCGGCTTTCGCATGTGTTGAGTTGCCCGCCGCAAGCGGTGGCCGGGCGTGTCGGTGCGTTGCACCGCCGGGCTTTACGGGCTGCGCCCCGTGCCGACTTCGCCGTCACGGCCATCCGGCTGCAATCCCTCACGCCTTCGCGCCTGCGGCGCTGCGCGCTTCGCTTGCCTCCTGGGGAAAGCCCTGTGGCCTATCCCCGCCGCGCGATGCTTGGCGCCCCTGCAGTCCCCGAACCGGCTGAGCCGGATCGGCCACGCCAGCAACGTCGCACGCTATGGCGTGTCACTCTTCTTCGCCACAGTCTCCAACTCCTGGCGCACCTGCACCAGAAGCTGATCAACCTGCTGCAGGTCGTCGCCGGCATAGGCCAGCGTCAGCAGCGTGAGCGGGTGCACCTCCATGACCTCGCACAGCTCGGCCAGCTTGTTCAGGGTGGGGCTTTTGAGGTCGCGCTCCAGCGTGCTCATGTAGGTGCGGCTGGACACGTCGGAGAACGCCTCCTGGCTCAATCCACGCGCTTTCCTGATGGTCTTTAGTGCCTCCGACAATGTATGTTTCGCTGCCAACCCTGGATCTCCCCAAAATCCAAGATGACAGCCGATTGCGCCCTATAGGGCTACAATCTATAGTGTTCAACTATGCCTGCCTGCCGCTTTTGTGCTTTTACGGAAATCCGTATCTGCGGCTTCTCACAGAAGCGCAAAGCCGCATCCGTGCCTTTCCACAAACCCGCCAATGCGGTTTTGCGCTTTCACGCTTCGGCGGTTTTGTGCGAATGAGGGGACGCCCATGAACCAGCTCATCACCGAGGACGAGCGCAGGCTGTTGCTGGAACACGGCCAAGCCCGCGCCGCTGGCCGGGTCATCGACCCGCTGCCCGTGGTGCGGCTGTTCACGCCGGATGCACACGCCACCTGGCTGTTGGTGTCGCTCGACCCCGCCGACGGCGATACGGCCCATGGCCTGATCGACTTGGGGATCGGCATGCCCGAGCTAGGCGAGATCAAGCTGTCCGACCTCGCATCCATCGTCGGGCCGAGCAAACAGCCCGTGATGCGGGACCGGTATTTCCGGGCGGTGCGCCCGTTGTCGGAGTACCTGCGGCTGGCCCAGGAGAACGGCTCCATCCTCGATTGAGCCGTTCGCGCCCAGGCCAAGCCGGGCGCATTGAGACTATTTCGGTCTTGCTCCAGACCCGTCCGGTCTTAGTCCGCACTATCGCACCAAATCGGTGCCATCGTGGCGCAATCGGTCATGATGCCGGCCGTGGCATCGGGCACGGTGGATATCGCAGGAGGCGCGTATGTCCTCGCGCGCCACCGTCGCATTCAGACGATCCATGCAACCCATCCGATGCATTTCGTCTTGACACGCAAGTTACCAATCTACCAGCTTATTCACGATTGGATGCAAGTTTGATGCGGTGACGTTTGCGTGTGAAACCGGTGACGGCCGTCCTGCTCTACGGGAGCTTGCGTCATGGCCGAGCCGCACCACTTCGCGCACTGGTATCCGACCGCCGCCTACCTCTACGTCCTGTGCCTGGACACGCTCGCACTGGCCTGGGAGTACCTGCGTCGCCATCCCGACTACCGGCTCGACTGGCTGCGCCGTCATCGCCAAGCACAAGCAATGCATGAGGCTGCGCATCGCTGGGGCCTGCGTCTGCTGGAAGACCCGGCCTTGGACGCGCGTGACGCGCATCCGGCCTGGCTCCCCGGCCATGAGGCCGTGGTGCAGCTTCACCCCGATGCCGATCCGCCACCGGATGCCGAGCCGTTCGCGTTTTGGCGCATTCCCGGCCACAAGCAACTGCTCCACGACGGCAAGGGCCTGGCGCTGATCGCGCGCAGCCCCGGCCTTTGCCAGCGCTATGCGCTGGCGCCTGGCCTTGAGGACGGCATGGCCGTGGCCCATGCCTACCGTGGCCGTGGGGCCACCCACGTGCCTGACACGCCAGCGCCGATGGCTCGCCCCCGACCGCCCCCTGCGGCGCTGCTGGAGCTGCACACCCTGCAGGCGCTCGACGCCACCCTGGCGGGCGCGTCCTTGCGCGACGTGGCCGAGGGCTTGTTCGGTGCGGACGCCGCGGCCGGCTGGTACAGCGACGGCGGCCTGCGCTCCAAGGTGCGCCGCCTGGTGCGGCGCGGCGATGCGCTGATGCGCGGCGGCTATCGCCGCCTAGCACAGCTTGCGCCGCTTGAGAAGGGTCGTTTTGAAGAGGACGCAAAACGACCCTGAGCAGGAGCGCTTCGTTTTCTGAGACTGCCTCCATCCGGTTGCGCTGTGTGGCCGGAGCCCTGCAACCGATGGAGGTTCTCACCATGCGTCCTGCTCCCTTGCGGCCTGCCGCCGCACCCGCAGCTACCCCGGCCGCTGCTGCACAGCCGCAGCGTTATCTCACCAACGACGAGGCTGCCGACTACCTGCGGCTGTCGCCGCGCACGCTGGAAAAGCAGCGCGTGCTGGGTGGCGGCCCCAAGTTCCGCAAGTTCGGCCGCCGCGTCATGTACGCCGTGGCCGACCTCGATGCCTGGGCCGCCGAGCGCAGCTTCGAGAGCACGTCCGATCCCGAATACGCCGAGCAGCACTCGGCGGACAGCCGTGCGCGCTGATCACTGGCGCGCGGGTGGCCTTCGCCATGTTCAGCCCATCCGGGGCAGTCAGGCAGGAGCGCGAACAGCTCGATCTGTTTCGCGCCTTGCCGGGCGACATGGCGCCGCGCGACAGCCAGGACTTGATGGCCTTTCCGTTCTTCTCGCTGGCGAAGTCGCGGCGCACGACGCCGATCGACTTTCAGGCCGGCGGCATCACGATCCGCGTGGAAGGCACGCAGGAACACGGCATCGCCACGATCTGGGATGCCGACGTGCTGATCTGGGCGGCCTCGCAGATCGTGGAGGCGCGCGACGCGGGCTTGCGCCCGTCGCGGCTGATGCAGGCCACGCCCTACGAGATCCTGCGCTTCATCGGGCGCGGTACATCGCTGCGCGACTACCAGCGCCTCAAGGCCGCGCTGGATCGCCTGCAATCCACGACGGTGGCCACGTCCATCCGGGAGACCACGGGAAGGCGGCTGCACCGCTTCTCGTGGATCAACGAGTGGAAGGAGCTGGCCGATGCCAGGGGAACGCCCTTGGGACTGGAGCTGATCCTGCCGGACTGGTTCTATGCGGGCGTGCTCGATGCCGCCCTGGTGCTGACCATCGACCCGGCGTACTTCCGGCTGACGGGCGGGATCGAGCGCTGGCTGTACCGCCTGGTGCGCAAGCACGGTGGGCGGCAGCCGGGCGGGTGGCAGTTCGACTTCCAGCACCTGTACCGCAAGTCGGGCAGCACGGCCAAGCCCTACGACTTTGCCTGCGACCTGCGTGCGCTGGTCGCGCGGCAGTCACTGCCGGGCTACGTCCTGGGCATCGAACGGCTGGATGGCGCCGAGCTGCTGACCTTCCGGCCAGGGCGTCCCGTGCCGTCCACGGCACGGGGATAAACGGTGCGCGTCCTGTGGACGGGCTCGTGCTATCAGGCGTGCCAGGTATCGTGCTATCGGGCGTGGGACTATCGTGCTATCAGGCGTGTCCATCGGCCGCAAAGCCAATGCTGGCGCGGGTTTCGGTCTCCCTTAACTTCCCTAACTTAAATACTCTAACTGGTAGTAGCAGCGCCGCGTCTCGGTGGACAACCGCCACAGGACGCGAAGCGCAGCGGCAACAGCCGGGCTTTCCAACGCGGAGGGCCAGGCCATGATCGTCGCGCTGCTCAACCAGAAAGGCGGCGTGGGCAAGACCACGCTCGCAACGCACATCGCCGGCGAGCTGGCGATGCGCGGCCAGCACGTCGTCCTGCTGGATGCCGATCCGCAGGGCTCCGCGCTGGACTGGACGCAGCGCCGCAGCCAGCAAGGCTTGCCAAGGCTGTTCAGCGCTGTGGGCCTTGCTCGCGAAACCCTGCACCAGGAAGCGCCAGAACTCGCCAGGCGGGCCGATCACGTCGTCATCGACGGGCCACCACGCATCGCGGCGCTGGCGCGCTCCGCGCTGCTGGCGGCCGAGCGGGTGCTGATTCCCGTGCAGCCCAGTCCCTACGACCTGTGGGCCAGTGCCGAGATGGTGGCGCTGATCCGCGAGGCGCAGGTGTTTCGGCCTGCGCTGCGCGCGGCGTTTGTCATCAACCGGCGCGTCAGCACCACGGTGATCGGACGCGAAGCACGCGGAGCGCTGGCCGAGCAGCCGCTGCCCGCGCTGCGCGCGGAAGTGCATCAACGCATCGTGTTCGCCGACAGCGTGGCCGCTGGCCGACTGGCGCGCGA
The DNA here is from genome assembly GCF_059418345.1 of Variovorax sp. GW821-FHT09B01. Taxonomy (NCBI): domain Bacteria; kingdom Pseudomonadati; phylum Pseudomonadota; class Betaproteobacteria; order Burkholderiales; family Comamonadaceae; genus Variovorax; species Variovorax sp. GW821-FHT09B01. The sequence goes on from NZ_JBWKPQ010000020.1 coordinate 66,305, forward strand.
GACGGCGCCCGACAGCGCCGCCGCCAGCGAAATCACCGCGCTGGTGGACGAACTGCTGCGGTGGCCGTCATGAGCAGTCCCGCCAGCAAACGCACGGGCAAGCGCGTGGGCATCGGCGCGCGCCCGCCCGCGAATCCGCACGCCGAGGCGTGGATTCGCCAGGGCAGCGCCGATGACCTCCAGAAAGGCGACCTCTACACGGCCCGCCTGACCCTCGACATCACGCCCGCCATGCGGGCGCGCATCAAGGTATCGGCCTTCACGCAAGGCGTGACGGTGGCTGATCTGTTGCGCGCGCTGCTGAAGCGGGAATTCCCGGAGAAGTCTCCATGATCACACCCGTTTCGACAGCATTGCCGACGTCATCTGCCCCGCCAGTCGGCCGAGCCGATGGCGTGCCGCTGACGCGCGTTGCGCTCGCCTACATCGACCAACGCTTCGACCTCTATCTGCGCTTCGGCGATCCCTCGCGCATCATCCGATTCGACCGCTGGCGTCGCTGCGCGGTGTTCACGCCGAACGCGGTTCTCTGCCGCATCCGCTGGCAGGCCAACGACTACGGCACGATCCGCTGGCAGCTCATGGTGATGCAGGCGTGCATGCCGATGGATGGCGCGCAGCGCATCCCCGGCGTGCAGCCGGGCGCGCGCCTGTTGCTGCACGCCGAGGGTGAGCAATCGGTGCGTGCCGTGCTGGAACGCATCGACGGCATCGAAGCGCTGGGCATCACGCCTGCTACCGCCTCGCCCGCGTACTGGCGCACGCTGGGCAACCGGCTCGCGGCGCGCTTGCCGCTGCCCGAATACAGCGCCGAGCGGCACGCCGCCTGGCTGGCCGTGAGGGCGCTGTCATGAGCACGATTTCTGTTCCCACTGCTGTCACGCATCCACGCTCGCGCCTGCGCGCTCGCCTCATGCTGGCGGGCCTGTCCACCTGCGGCCTCGCTGCGCTTGCCTGGGCGTCCTTCGTGCATCCGCTGCCGCGCCTGACCTACAACCCATCCGACAGCGTGGCGGTCGGATGGTATCGCGTCGATCCGCTCGACCATCGCACCAGCTCGCCGCCACGTCCGTTGTCCGTGGGTAGCATCGTGTTGGTGCCGCTGCCCGCCGAGGCCGCCGCGCTGGCTGCGCAGCGCGGCTACCTACCGACGCGCATCCCGTTGCTCAAGCGCGTGGGCGCGATGGCGCCGCAAGAGGTGTGTATCGCTGACGGCAAAGTCCGCATCGACGGCGTGCCTTCAGCCGCCGTGTTGCCTGCCGATCGCTGGGGCCGGCCGCTGCCATCCTGGCAGCAGTGCCGTCGCCTTCAGCCTGGCGAGCTGTTCCTGCTCAGCGCGACCAATCCGGCGTCTTTCGACAGCCGGTATTTCGGGCCGGTCAGCGCAGCCGCCGTGGTTGGCGTTGCGCGCCCGGTTTGGCTGGAGTCGCGCCCATGATGGCCGCTGATTCGCTGTGCATCATCGTGCTATCGGGCGTGTCGTTCCGGCGGCGTTCCGTGTGTCGTCGCACATGCAGTGCGAGCGCATCCGCGCCGCACTTCACGCTGCCTCCGGCGCAGCCGTCCCACGTGCAGGCGTCTTGTCTCGAACACGGATGGCCTGCGGCCATCGCCGTGTTCGCCGGTGCGCTGGCTGCCGGTGCAGCCTTGCCGCCGGGCCGCAGTTGCCTGGAGCGGATGCGGGAGGCAAATGCGGAAGGCAAGACAAAAGGGGGCGGCACCTGTCGGCCCGCAAAGCCAGTCTGCACGTGGGGGTGGCGCGGCACGCAGCGGCTTCGCCGCCGTGCTGCTTGTGGCGCGTGGCCCGCGTCGATATGGGCTTGTTCGCGTGCTTCGCACGACGGACTACGCCCCAGCTTTCAGGGAGAGAAGTCATGATCAACCGCCGCGACGACGATTTCCACATCCGCCCCAGCGCGCCAAAAAACCGCGGCCAGGGCTTCGTTTCCAAGGTGCTCCAGCAGGCCGGCAAGGCCAGTGGCGGCAAGTCCTCGGTGCGCCGTCCGGCATCGGCCGTCGGCGGCAAGGCCACCGGCCAGCGGCCCGGCTCACGCCTGGGGCGCGGCCATACGGCGGCGCGGTTTGCGGGCGCGAAGCTGACACCCATGTCGCGGCGCGTGACCATCAAGACCCTACTGGTGAACCAGCAGCGGGCCAGCCCGCAATCGCTCGCCAAGCACCTACGCTACATCGAGCGCGACGGCGTGGGCCGCGACGGCGAGCCAGGCCAAGCCTACGGGCCGCAGACCGATACCGCCGACCTCGACGCCTTCAAGGAACGCTGCGCCGACGACCGGCATCACTTCCGCTTCATCGTCTCGCCCGAGGACGGCGCGGAGCTGGAAGACCTGCGCACCTATACACGGCATCTGATGAACCGCATGGAAGCTGACCTGGGCACACGGCTGGAATGGGTGGCCGTTGATCACTGGAACACCGACAACCCCCACGCCCACCTGATCGTGCGCGGGCGCGACGATACCAGCAAAGACCTCATCATCGCGGGTGACTACATCGCCGATGGCTTTCGGCATCGCGCATCCGAGCTGGCGACCGAATGGCTGGGGCCGCGCACCGAACTGGAGATCCAGCAGACCTTGCAACGCGAGGTGGAGCAGGAGCGGTGGACGAGCCTGGATCGCACGCTGAAACGCGAGGCCGGCGAAGACGGCCGGGTGCAGATCGAACGCTTCAACGAACCGAAGCTGCAACGCCAACGCCTGCTGCTGATCGGCCGCCTGCAACGCTTGCAGCGCCTGGGGCTGGCCGACGAGACGCAGCCGGGCACCTGGGCCGTCCATGCCGATGCCGAGAAGACCCTGCGCGCCCTGGGCGAGCGTGGCGACATCATCCGCACCATGCAGCGTGCCATGCGCGGCGAGCCGCGCGAACTGGCGGTGTTCGAGCCGGGCGACGATGGCCGAACCATTCTCGGCCGCGTAGCCGCGAAGGGGCTGGCCGACGAGCTGCGCGACCGTGGCTATCTGGTCATCGACGGGGTGGACGGCAAGGCCCACTACGTCGCGCTCAACACCCGCGACGAGCTGGCGAACTATCCCACCGGCGCCGTGGTGGAGGTGAAGGGATCGGCCGACGTGCGCGCGGCCGACAAGAACATCGCCGTGCTGGCGAGCGATGGTCTGTACCGCACCGACCACCACCTTGCTATCGCGCAGGGCCAGGCCGTGCCGGGCCGCGATCCGCAGGAAGTCGTCGCGGCCCACGTCCGGCGCTTGGAAGCCCTGCGCCGGGCAGGCATCGTGGAGCGCGTGGCCGAAGGGCTATGGAAGGTGCCGGGCGACCTGCCCGATCAGGGCCGTCGCTACGACGCGCAGCGCCTGGGCGGCGTGGCCGTGGAGCTGAAATCGCACCTGCCCATCGAGCGGCAGGCCCGCGTGATCGGGGCCACCTGGCTTGACCAGCAGTTGATCGGCGGCGGCTCTGGCCTGGGCGACCTGGGCTTTGGCGGTGAGGCCAAGCAGGCAATGCAACAGCGCACCGACTTCCTGGCCGAACAGGGGCTGGCCGAGCGGCGCGGCCAACGCGTCATCCTGGCGCGCAATCTGCTGGCAACGCTGCGCAGCCGGGATGTAGCGCATGCCGCGAAGGACTTGGCCGCCGAAACTGGCCTGGAGCATCGGCCCGTGGCCGATGGCCAGCGCGTGGCGGGCATCTACCGCCGCAGCGTCATGCTGGCCAGCGGGCGCTACGCCATGCTCGATGACGGCATGGGGTTCAGCCTGGTGCCATGGAGGCCTGTCATCGAACAACGACTCGGTATGCCGATTTCTGCGCAGGTACATGACGGCCGCGTATCCTGGCAAATCCGACGGCAACAGGGCTTATCTGTTATCTGAAGCCAGCAGCATATCGAGCACCCACTGCAAGGATGCGTCTACAAGCGTTCTCGATGTTGACGACCGGAATGCGCCTGATGCCCATGCCGCGCAACGCCACCTTTCCGGGGATCAGCACCTGGTCGGCCATGACACCAGCAGCGGCGTTGCGCATGTGGGGCGCCTGCAGTTGGGACGGGGTGATGCCTGCATCGGCAATGGCTTCGCCAATCGCCTCGGCGGTGAGCGATTTGAGACCGCAGTCAATGTGCTTGCCGGAACGGGTCATGCCCGTGCCAGCGACGAAGACGGGCTGCATGGAAAGCATCTAAGACTGGGCGGATGAGGAATTTGCACGCCTGCGCCGGAGGCTGGTGATCCAGCCGCTCAAGCCATTGGGGGCCAGGAAGACCACCGCGAGCAGTGCGAAGCCGAAGATCATCCACGGCGCGGATTGCGACACGCTCTCGGCCAAGTTGGGCGTGAGCACGATGAAGGCAGCCCCCAGGAAGGCGCCCCACAGGCTGCGCACCCCGCCCACGAAGCTGCCCACCAGCAGGGACACCGAGAGCAGGAAGGGAAAGTTCTCGGGCGCGACGAACTGGCCCGCCACCACGCTCAGGGCACCGGCCAGGCCGGTGAACGCCGCGCTGAGGCCGAACATCTGCGTGCGCAGGGCGGTGATGTCGAGCCCGCCCGCCGCCGCCGCGAGCGGCTGGTCGCGCGAGGCGTCCACCAGGCGGCCGAACTGCGAGCCGAGAATCCGCCGCGCCAGCAGGAAGGCGCAGAGCGCGCAGGCCGCAACGCAGGCCATGATGGCCCAGTCCGCCCGGTCGGCCAGCACTCCTGGGAACACAGGTTTTTCCAGGACGATCCCCGCCACGCCGCCGGTCAGCCACTCGATCTTTTTCCACTTGAGCGCCTGCGGTGTCACCACCGCCACCGCGAAGGTGGACAGCGCCAGATAAAGCATGGGCAGCCGCAGCGCCGGGAAGCCGAAGAGGAAACCCGCCACGAAGCACAACAGCGCCGCCACCGGCACGCCCACGTAGAATGGCCAGCCCAGGTGATGCGAGAGCACCGCCGCAGTATAGGCACCGATGGCGAAGAAGGCGCTGTGGCCGAGCGAGATCTGGCCCGTGTAGCCGGTGAGCAGGTTCAGGCCCATGATGGCGATGCCATAGATCAGCACCTGCGTCATCACGTACAACGGATAACTTTGCCAACTAAAGGACCAGGCCAGCAGCGCGAGCCCGACCACCGAGGCCGTCCAGCGCAACCAGGTGGGCGATGCCGCCGGGCGGATGTTGAGTGGGGCGTTCATGGTACTCATGCTCACACCCTCACCTGGGCCGTCTTGCCGAAGATACCGGCGGGCCGCAAGACCAGCATCGCGATGATCAACAGCATGATGCAGGTCAGTTTCAGGTCGTTGCCGACCACGTAGGCGCCCAGCAGGTTCTCCAGTACCCCGACGGCGAAGCCCCCGGCCACGGCGCCCACAGGGCTGGCGATGCCGCCCAGCAGCGCGCCCGCCAGTGCGTAGATCAGCGGCCCCATCATCATCGACGGCTCCAGGAACACGATGGGCGCGGCCATCAGCCCCGCCACGGCACCGGCCACCGCTGCAAGACCCCAGCCCACGGCCAGCACCTTGTTGGTGCTGATGCCCGACAGTTCCGCCGACGGCGCGTTCACCGCCACCGCACGCATCGCCAGGCCGAACCGGGTGAAGCGGAAGAACGCGAATACCGCCGCCAGTTCGGCCAGGGTGACGAGCAGAACGCCGACCTCGTGGGCCGACAGATAGGGTTCGGCACGGCTGAGGACGCCACCGAACGGCGTGGCGAACTCCAGCATCTCATGCCCGAACAGCCAGCCGACCAGGCTGTTCAAGATGATGAGCAGCGCGATGCTGGCCGCCACGACCGAGAGCACCGGCTTGTGCCGCAGGGGCTGGAAGATGACCCGTTCCAGCGCCAGCCCGAGCAGGAAGGAACCCACGACCACGACGGCGAAGGCCACCCACCATGATGCGCCCGCCTGAACCAACGCCCAGCTCATATAGGTGGAGAACATCGCCAGTTCGCCCTGCGCGAAGTTGACGGACGAAGTGCAGCGATAGATGAGCACAAGCGCGATGGCGAGGCTGGCATAGATGCCGCCCGCCGCCAGGCCCGAAGCTATCTGGTGAAGGAATGCTTGCATGGTGATGAACCTTTTTTGATCAGTGGCCGAGGTAGCTGCGGCGCACGGCGTCGTCTTCGCGCAGCTCGGCTGCGGTGCCCTGGGCAGTGACGCGCCCGCTTTCGAGCACATAGGCCCGGTTGACTAGGTTCAGCGCGACCTGGGCGTTCTGCTCCACGATGAGCGCCGTGAGGTGCTCGGTTTCGCGCAACTGGTGCAGGAGTTCGTAGATCTCCTGCGTCACGCGCGGCGCGATGCCGAACGAAGGCTCGTCCAGCAGCAGCATCTTGGGGCGCGTCATCAGCGCGCGCGCGATGGCCAGCATCTGCTGCTCGCCGCCGCTGAGCGTGCCCGCCGCCTGCTTCGCGCGGCTGGACAGCTTGGGAAACAGCGTCTGCATCCGGGCGATGTCCTGCTCGATGCCGTCCTTGTCGCGGCGGTGGATGGCGCCCACGCGCAGGTTTTCCAGCACCGTCAGGTCGCCAAAGGTGCCGCGCCCTTCGGGCACGTGGGCGATGCCCAGCGAGGCGATGGCGGGCGCGGCCATGTCGATGATGTCCTGGCCCTCGAAGCGCAGCGTGCCCTTGGCAGTCACCTGCTGGTGGCTGATGGCGCGCAGGATGGAGGTCTTTCCCGCGCCGTTGGCGCCGAGCAGCGCCACCATCTCGCCGGCCTGCACGTGCAGGTCGATGCCATGCACCACCGCCGTTCGGCCGTAGGCCACCGCGAGGTTGCGGATTTCAAGCCGTTGGGTCACAGCACACCTCCCAGATAGGCATCGAGCACGGCGTCGTTGTTGGCCACTTCCTCGGGCGAGCCCTGGGCGAGCTTGCGGCCAAAGCTCAGTACCGCGAGGTCGGAGCAGGTCTTCATCACGAAGCGCATGTTGTGCTCCACGATCACCATGGTCAGCTTCAATTCCTCGTGCAGGCGCAGCAGCACGTCGCGCAGTTCATCGACCTCGCCAGCGGTGAGGCCAGCGGCGGGTTCGTCAAGCAGCAGCAGCTTGGGCCGCGTCACCAGCGCCCGCGCGATTTCCACGCGGTGCTGGATGCCCACCGGCAGTTCCGCCACGCCCCGGTCGGCATAGTCGGACAGCCGCAGCGTGGCCAGGGCCGCGTCAGCCGAGTGCGCGATTTCTTCCTCGGCGGCACGGACGGCGCGCGAGCGCAGCGCGGCACCCAGCATCGACACCGGCAGCCGCGCGTGCGCACCCACCATCACGTTTTCGCGCACCGTGAGCGAGGGGTAGAGCGCCACGTTCTGGAAGGTGCGGCTCAGACCCAGCCGTGCCACGCCGTGGCGCGGCAGGCGCGTCAACTCGGCCTGGCCGAAGCGCACGCTGCCGTGGGTGGGCCGGTACAGGCCGCTGATGCAGTTGAAGCAGGTCGTCTTGCCAGCGCCGTTCGGCCCGATCAGGCCGAAGATGCAGCCCTCGGGCACGTCCATCGAGAAGGCGTCCAGCGCGACGACACCGCCGAAGCGGATCGTCAGGTCGCGTACGGAAAGAATGGGTTCCATCGCTGCGCTCGCCCCGTCAGGACGGCATCACCTTCCAGCTCGTGCCGTCGAACTGCTGGATGCGCATGTCCGGTATCGGGTGAGGGCGGGCGTCGCTGGTCTTGACACGCAGGCCCGGCAGCATCATGGGCAAATCCATGTCCAGGCGGCGCGACTGCCGCATGATGTTCTCGCGCGAGAGGTCGTTGCCGCACTGCTTGAGCAACTGCACTGTCACTTGCCCAAGGCAGGCACCGAGCACGGTGAGGTACTCCTTGGCCGCGCCTTTGTTGTATTTGTCCATGAAGGCATGCCAGGCCAGGACACCAGGGTCGTCCTTCCAGGTCGGATCGCTCGGATCCTTGAGGAACGCGGCGCTCATGATGCCCTTGACCTTGTCCAGCCCCACCGGAGTCAGCACCGCGGGCACCGAAGATGCGCTCGGGTTGATGTAGATGGCCGGGCGCCAGCCGATGTCGTGGGTCTTGCGCAGCGACTGGAGGGTGGCTTTGGGCGAACCCCACGCCACCAGCACGTCCGCGCCCGAGGCATGCATGGAGACGATCTGCGAGTCCACCGTCGGATCCGACACTTCATGCGACTCTTCGCTGATGAGCTTCTTCCCGGCGGCAGCCAGAACCTCCTTCACGCCACGCAGCACATCCTTGCCGGCGTCGTCGTTCTGGTAGAACATGGCGATCTTCGCGTTGGGCCGCGTCTGCAGGATGTGCCTGGCCAGGATGCGCCCTTCGTCGGTGTACAGGGGCAGCCAGCCCATGCTCCAGGGGAACTTAGCCGCATCATCCAGCCACGTGGCAGAGCCGGACGAAACGAAGAGTTGCGGTACTTTGGCGTTGTTGAGATAGCTGCGCGACGCCAGCCCAGTGGACGAGCCTATCTGCGCCGCGAGAAAAGCCACCTGATCGCGCTCCACCAGGCGGCGCGATTGCTCCAGGGTTTTCGGCGGGCTGTAGCCATCGTCGGCCAGCACCAGCTTGAGCTGGCGCCCATTCACGCCGCCCTCGGCGTTGACCAGGTCAAACCATGCAGACATGGTCTTGCCGACGACGCCATAGCCTGCGGCCGGGCCGCTGAGCGGCCCGGTCGAGCCGATCTTGATCTCGCGATCCGTCACGCCCGGGGTGCCTGCGCCCTGCGCGCGGACCAGGCCAGAAACGCCGGTCAGCATGGCGCCGGAAAGCATGGTGATGAATTGTCTTTTTTGCATGATGTCTCCTGTGGTGGTGGTGAGATGAATGGATGGGTGAACCCTGCTTGCGGTATCAGGCCGTCTTCCCTTGCAGGCGCAGCACGGCTTCGCGGATCAGCGGCATGCGGTCGTTGCCGAAATACATGTCGGTCTTGTCCACAAAGATGGTCGGCGAGCCAAAGCCGCCGCGCGCGACCACCTCATCGGTGTTGGCCTTGAGCTGATCCTTGATCGCCTGCTCGCCGATGCCTGCAAAGAATGGGGCGGGATCGATGCCAATGCGCTGGCACACATGGGTCAGCACCGAATCCTGCGAGATGTCCTGGTCCTCGCCCCAATAGGCTTCAAATATGGCGCGGGCAAACGGCACCATGTCGTTGCCGAGCCAGACGCAGCCGCGCATCGCCTTCACGCTGTTGACGGGAAACACCGTCGGCGGCATCTTGATCGCAAGCCCCGTCGAGCGGGCCCAATCTGCCAGATCCTTTTTCAGGTAGCGGGCCTTCTGCGGCACCGGCGTCTCGCGCGAGGCGTAGACGGTCGGATTGATCGTGTTGAAGATGCCGCCGACCAGGATGGGCCGCCATGTGACCTCGACGCCCAGTTCGTCGGCGAGCGGCTGGATGTTGTGGAAGGCGAGATAGGTCCAGGGGCTGGAGCAGTCGAAGAAGAATTCGATCATGGTGTTTCTCGCTGGTTGTTGGGCGACATGCGGTGTGCCATCTCCTTGGCCTTCTGGCCGAACATGTTCTTTCTTGCTTCGTCGTCCAGCGGCTCCTTCTCGAATTTGCCGACCGCCAGTCCCGCCTGCACTTGCGGCCGGGCGCGCACGCTGGCGTACCAGCGCTTGATGTGGGGAAAATCGTCGAGCGTGAAGCCTTGCGCCTTGTGGGTCATGGCCCAGGGAAAGCAGGCGATGTCGGCGATGCCGTACTCGGCGCCGGCGACATAGGCGCCGGTCTTGCCGAGCTGGGTATCGAGCACGCGATACAGCCGCGCCGCTTCGTCGCGGTAACGCTCGATCGCGTAGGCGATCTTTTCCTGCGCATACAGCGCAAAGTGACCATGCTGGCCGAGCATGGGCCCCAGTCCGCTCACCTGCCACATCACCCATTGCATGGTTTGGGTGAAGCCGCGCAGATCCGTGGGCAGGAAGCGGTTGGTTTTCTGGGCCAGATAGACCAGGATGGCGCCGGTCTCGAACACCGAAAGCGGGCCGCCGCCGTCGAGCGGCGCATGGTCCACTATGGCCGGAATGCGGTTGTTCGGGCTGATCGCCAGAAATTCCGGCTTGAATTGCTCGCCAGCGCGGATGTTGACCGGAGTCACCGTATAGGGAAGTCCGAGTTCCTCAAGCAGGATGGAGATCTTCCAGCCGTTGGGTGTCGGTGCGTAATGCAGGTCAATCATGGCGAATGACGCTCCTGGCGAGCTGCGGATCGACATCACGCCATGACTTGCAGTCACCCGTGGCCGGCCCCCTGACATTCCAGGCTCCCGTCGCGCGGCTTTCTCGGGTTGACGACATCATGCGCAGCTCTTCGAGGGTTCAAGGCGTCAGCGCGGCGCCATGCGGAGGGCCCCATCCACGCGGATGGACTCGGCGTTCATGTAGCCGCAAGTGACCAGAAACTCGACGGCCTGCGCGAATTCATCGGGGTCGCCCAAACGCTTGGGAAAGGGCACGCTGGCCGCCAGCGCTTGCTTGACGTTGTCCGGCAGGGCCAGCAGCAAGGGGGTGCCGAAGATCCCCGGCAGGATGGTGTTGACGCGAACGCCTTCGTCCATCAGGTCGCGTGCGATCGGCAAGGTCATGCCCATGACGGCGGCCTTGCTGGCGGCATAGCTGGCCTGGCCGACCTGGCCGTCCACCGCAGCGGCCGAAGCGGTGTTGACCACGACGCCGCGGTCGCCGTCGGCCAGCGGTTCCAGCGCCAGCATGCCCGCCGTCGATTTGGCAATGCAGCGGAACGTGCCCACCAGGTTGATCTGCACGATGCGGTTGAAGCGATCCACCGCACTCGGGCGGATCTCACCCGTTTTCCGATCGCGGCTGACAGTCTTGACGGCGTCGGCCGTGCCGGCGCAGTTGACCAAAACGCGTTCCTGCCCGATCGCGGCGCGGGCCTTGGCGAAGGCTGCGTCCACCTGCTCCTCGGACGTTACGTCCACGTTGCAGTAAACGCCGCCAAGCTCGCTGGCCAACGCCTGGCCGACGGCTTCGTTCATGTCGAAGATGGCGACCTTGACGCCATGGCTGGCCAAACGCCGGGCCGTGGCGGCCCCCAGGCCGGAAGCCCCCCCGGTGATGACGGCAGAAATGCCGGAATTGAGTTGCATGGTTTTTCCTTGAAGATGACAGACAGGCGTTATTGGCCGGTGAATTTGGGGGTGCGCTTGCCCAGGAATGCCGCTTGCCCTTCCAGGTTGTCGGCCGAACGCAAAGCGACAACGAAATTGCGCTTCTCATGCTCCAGGCCCTGCGCGAGCGGGGTTTCAAAGCTGGCCAGGGCCGCATCCTTGGCCAGCGCCACGGCCAGCGGCGAATTGGCCGCAATCCGGCTGGCCATCGCCAACGCCGTCGGCAGGGCCTGGCCGTCCGCCGTCACTTCGGCGACGATGCCGACGTCGCAAGCCTTGCGGGCATCCATGAAATCGCCGGTCAGCAACAGCGCCATGGCTTTGGACTTGCCGATGGCATGAATCAAGCGCTGGGTGCCGCCCGCACCGGGGATGGCGCCCAGCTTGACTTCCGGCACGCCGAACTTGGCGGACTCGCCCGCGATCACGATGTCGCAGGCCAGCGCCAGTTCCGTGCCGCCGCCCAGCGCGACCTTTTCCACCGCCGCGATGACGGGCTTGGGGAAGCGCCCCAGCGCCGCAAAGAAGTCCCAGCCGGTCGCCGAGCGGTCGCCCAGCAGCGGCGCGGCGCGCAGCACTTCAAAGGCCGTGATGTCGGCGCCCGCGCAAAACACGCCCTCGGCGCCGGTGATGACGACGACCCGCACGACATCGTCGTCGCGCAGTTGCGCAAGCTGTGCGGACAGGCCATCGAACACCGCGCGGTTCAGGCTGTTCTTCGCACGCGGGCGGTTGATGGTCAGGGTGACGACGGCGCCGTCACGGCTGACGAGCACTTCACTGGCTTCGCTCATGGTGGCCCCGCTCATGCAAGCCGCTCGATGATGGTGGTGTTGGCCGTGCCCGAAGCCTCGCAGATGGTTTGCAGGCCATAGCGGCCGCCCCGGCGCTCCAGTTCGTACAGCAGGTCGGTGAGCATGCGCGCGCCGGTGGAACCCAGCGGATGGCCAATGGCCATCGAGCCGCCGTTGACATTCAGGCGGTCGTCCGGGATGCCGAATTCCTGCTGGAACATCAGCGGCACGCCGCCGAAAGCCTCGTTGACTTCGAACAGGTCGATGTCGTTGATGGTCAGGCCCGATTCCTTCAATGCCTTGCGGGTGGAGTCGAGCACGGCGGTGAACTGGATCACCGGGTCGGCGGCGGCCACGGCGGTGCTGACGAAGCGCGCACGCGGCTTGAGGCCATGCTTTTTGGCATAGGCACGGCTGGCGATCAGCAGTGCGGCGGCGCCGTCGCTGATCTGCGACGAGTTGCCGGCGGTGGTGGTGCCGTTGGCGGCAAACACGGCTTTCAGCGTGGCCAGCTTCTCGGGGTCGGGGTTGGCGCGCACGCCCTCGTCGGCGGCGACGACGGGGCTGTTCGGGTCGGCCGGGTCCTCGGTCAGATGCACCAGTTGATCCTTGATGCGACCGGCCTGAATCGCCTCGGCGGCGCGCTTGTGGCTGCGCACGGCGGATGCATCCAGGACTTCACGGGTCAGGCCGAAGCGCGAGTTCAGCAACTCCGACGAAACGCCTTGCGGTATCAGCGGGTTGTCCTGGTAGCGCGCCAGTTCGCGCGGGCTGTATTGCGCGCCCAGCGGCGCGCCGGGCTTGAACGACGGCGGCAGCGGCGCCTGCGACATCGACTCCACCCCCCCGCCGATGGCCAGCTGGTAGGCCCCCGCCTGGATGCCATGCACGGCAAAACTCACCGCCTGCTGGCCGGAGCCGCATTGCCGGTCCACCGTCACAGCCGGGACGGATTCGGGCAGCCCCGCCGCCAGCACGGCATGGCGGGCCAGGTTGCCATGCTGCTGGTCCCACTGCAGCACACAGCCGACGATCACGTCGTCCAGATCGGAGGGGTTGACGCCGGACTGTTCGACCAGCTGGCGCAGCGTCTCGGCCATCAGATCGACGGGGTGCCATTTTTGCAGGCGCCCGCCGCGCTTGCCCACGGGGGTGCGCAGCGCGCCGACGATCACGGGTTCATGGTCATTCATGTGGTTCTCCTGGTAAGAAACTGGGGGTCATGCAAAGCGGGTGTCAGGCGGAATAGCGGTCTGCCTGCTCGACGCGTATGCGCTTCTTGTCGAGCTTGCCGACGCTGGTCTTGGGGATGGCCTCGACGAACAGAACCTGATCCGGCCACTGCCACTTGGCGAAGGCGCTGCCCAGGTGCTCCTTCAGTTGTTCCTGGGTCGCCTGCTGGCCGGGCTTGAGCACCACCAGGGCCAGCGGCCGCTCCTGCCACTTCGGATGCGGAACGCCGACCACGGCGGCGTCGCGCACGGCGGGGTGGCCCATGAGCAGGTTTTCCATGTCGATGGAAGAAATCCATTCGCCGCCGCTCTTGATCACGTCCTTGATGCGGTCGGTGACCTTGAGGTAGCCGTTCTCGTCCACCGTGCCGACATCGCCCGAGCGCCACCAGCCACCCTCCAGGAAGCGGTCTGCGGAATCGGGCATGTCGTGGTAGCTGGCCGTGATCCAGGGGCCGCGCACGCAAATCTCGCCCGCCGACTTTCCGTCATGCGGCAAGTCCTTGTCATCGGCATCGAGGATGCGGATGTCCACCCCGGTCAGCACCAGACCCTGCTTGCGCTTGAGGTTCCAGCGCTCTTCCTCGGTCAGGCGCTTCTTGAGCGTGGACTTGAGGCGGTTCATGGTCACCAGCGTCGTGGCTTCGGTGGCACCGTAGCCGTGGACCACCTCGGCACCGGTGAGTTTGTAGAAACCGATCATCATCGACAGCGGCGGCTCGGAGGCGCCGGACAGCATGCGCATGCTGCTGAAGTCCGGCTTGACCGGCATCGTTTCGATGTACTGCAGCATGGGCTGAAAGATGGCCGGTGCGCCGTTGGCGACCGTCACGCCCTCGGCGATCATGGCGTCAACCAGGGGCTTGGTGTCCTCGGCGACATAGCGGCCCGGCAGCACGATCTTGTCGCCCAGCAGCGTGGCGGCCTGCGGCAGGCCCCAGCATTGCCCGTGGAACATGGGCGTGATGAGCATCACGCAGTCGCTCAGCGTCATGCCCAGATTGGTGGCCATGCCCGTGGAGTGCAGGTAGATGCAGCGGTGCGAGTAGTACACGCCCTTGGGCTTGCCCGTGGTGCCGGTGGTGTAGCAGGCGCTGTAGGCCGAGGTTTCGTCGATCTCGGGCCAGTCGATCTTGGGGTCGGCGGCGGCCAGCAGGTCTTCGTAGTGCAGCAGCGGTTTCAGCGTGGTCTTAATCTGGTCCAGCGGCTTGTCGGTCATGACGATCCAGCCCTTGATCTGGGGCGAATTCGCCGCGACGGATTCGGCGATGGGCAGCAATGATTCGTCCACGCATACGTAGGACACTTGGCTGTGGCCGACCACGTAGCCCAGGTCTTCGGCGCCCAGGCGCAGGTTCATCTGCAGCATGACCGCGCCCAGGCCAGGGATGGACCAGTACAGCTCGAAATGGCGTCGGCTGTTCCAGTCCAGGATGCCGACCCGGTCGCCAGGTTCGACACCGAGCGCGCGCAGCGCATTGGCGCTGCGGCAGACGCGCGCGTAGCAGTCGGCATAGGTGTAGCGGTCCCAGCCGCCATCGGGCGTGCGGTAGACGATCTCCTGGTCTCCGTGGGTGCGCGCGGCGTGCCGGATGAGCGTCGTGGTGTTGAGCTGGCGGTCGTTGCCCGAGGTAGACGGGCAGCCGCGCACGATCTTGGTGGTGTTGGTCATTCTCTGGTCTCCTATGTGGTTGCGTTGAGTGCCTGGAACCGTGGGGCCGGGGCCGCCTCGATGGCGCCGGAGGGGGTGGTCTGGTAGATACCCCGTGCCGCGTTGTGCGGATGCCGCGCCGCCTCGGCCAGGCTGAGCACGGGCGCGAAGCAGGCGTCGCTGCCTTCGAGCAACGCGCACCAGTGCGCCCTGGGTTGGCTGCGGATGAGGGCCGCAATGCGCTCCTTCAGCGCTGGCCACGTCGTCGTGTCGTACTGGTCGGCAGGGTTCACGTCCGTCAGGCCCAGCTTCGACAGCAGCAGTGCGTGGAACGCGGGCTCCACCACCGCGAGGCTGATGAAGCCGCCGTCGGCACAGGCGTACACGTCATAGAACGGCGAATCGTGAAACGGGCTCGGCTTCGTGCCGTCGATCTGCCCATTGGCGCGAATCCAATGCACCAGCGTGCCCATCATGGCCACGATGTCGATGATGGCGGCATCCACGACCCGGCCGCGGCCACTGCCCCTACCGTTACCGCGCGCATCGACCAGCGCGCAGGCGACACCGAAGGCCATGCCCAGCGCCCCGGCCGCGTCCCCGAGCACCGAGGGCGGCACGATGGGCATCTGCCCCTTGCGGGCCGACAGCGACAGCAGGCCCGTCAGCGCCACGTAGTTCAGGTCGTGGCCAGCGGCCCGGGAGAGCGGGCCGTCCTGGCCCCAGCCCGTCATCCGGCCATAGACCAGCTTGGGGTTGCGCGCCGCGCATTCGGCGGGGCCGAACCCCAGCCGTTCCATCACGCCGGGGCGAAAGCCTTCGATCAGAACGTCGGACTGGCCGATCAGATCCAGGGCGCGCGCCTTGCCGCCGGGCGACTTCAGGTCGGTGATCTCGACCGTCTTGCCCCGGTGCAGCGGGTTGGCCGCCGCCCCGCCCAGCGGCTGCGCCCCGGCGGCCTGCTCGGCCCGTGTCAGCGCAATCACCTCGGCACCCATGTCGGCCAGCATCATGGCGGCCAGCGGGCCCGGCCCGATCCCTTCGAACTCCACCACACGGACGCCGTGCAGTGGCTTTTGCAGCATGTGCGAGGCGTTCACAGCTTCCTCGCAATCAGTTCTTTCATGACCTCGTTCGCGCCGCCGTAGATCTTCTGCACGCGCGAGGTGGTGTACATGCGCGCGATCGGGTATTCGTACATGTAGCCGTAGCCGCCGAACATCTGCAGGCACTCGTCCACCACGCGGCACTGCTGCTCGCTGCACCACCACTTGGCCATGTACGCGGCTTCGGCGTCGAGCTTTCCGTCCAGCAGCCGCTGGATGCAGTCGTTGACGAAGGTGCGCACCACGTGAGCGGTGGTGGCGATCTCGGCCAGCTTGTGGCGCGTGGTCTGCATCTCGAACAGCGGTGCGCCGAAAATCTTGCGCTCCTTCGTGTATTCGACGGTGAGTTCCAGGGCCCGGTCGATGATGGCCGCCGCAGGCACGGCGATGGTCATGCGTTCGTAGGGCAACTGGCCCATCAACTGCTTGAAACCAAGCCCTTCGACGCCCCCCAGGACTTGATCGACCGGCACGCGCACCCCGTCGAAGAAGAGTTCGGCGGTGTCCGACGCATGCAGGCCGATCTTGTCGAGCAGGCGGCCCACGCGGAACCCTGGCAGGTTCTCGGTCTCCACCACGATCAGCGAAAGGCCTCGGCTGCCCGCCTCGCCGGTGCGTGCGACCACAATCAGCAGATTGCAGGTGTAGCCGTTGGTGATGAAGGTCTTGGCACCGTCGATCACGTAGTGGTCGCCATCACGGCGCGCGCGGGTGGCGATGGCCTTGAGGTCCGTCCCGCAGCCGGGTTCGGTCATCGCAATGCCGAGCAGCATCTCGCCGCTGCTCAGCTTGGGCAGCCAGCGCTGCTTCTGCTCCTCGGTGCCGTAGTCCATGATGTAGTGCGCAGCGATGCTGTTCACCTGGACGTTGTTGGGCATTTCCGCTCTGGTCAACTCATCCTGTACCACCAGCTGGTAGGCAATGCTGGCCCCGGTGCCGCCGTAGGCTTCGGGCATTTCGGGCAGCATGAACCCCATCTCGCCGAAGGGCCGCCAGGTCTCGCGCGGGACGTAGCCCTGTTCGCGCCAAGCGGGCAGGTGCGGAGCCATCTCGGCGGCGATGTAGCGGCGCACCTGGTCGCGAAAGGTCTCGATGTCGCTGTCCATCCAGGGTTGACGGTGCAATTGCGGCAGCATGGGAGCGCTCCTCAGAAGGTTTGTACGATGAAGGTTTGAAAACTTGGCCAGCGATGCGGCCCCGGGTCATGCCCGCATACCCACAACGGGGCGGGCGAAGCGTCGAATCTCTGCGTTCTCAGTCTGTCCAGGGCATATGGTCGGCATTCAGCCCGTGCGCGTCTTGCCCGCCAGTGCATGGCAAGTTGACTTTGCGTGTGCAAGGGAAAGCCCGGCTGACTCGACCGGGCCGATGGCGGAGC
The DNA here is from genome assembly GCF_059418345.1 of Variovorax sp. GW821-FHT09B01. NCBI lineage: Bacteria > Pseudomonadati > Pseudomonadota > Betaproteobacteria > Burkholderiales > Comamonadaceae > Variovorax > Variovorax sp. GW821-FHT09B01. Next base: position 83,560 of record NZ_JBWKPQ010000020.1, read on the forward strand.
CGTGAGCAGTCATGCCGCGTGCATCGCTGGGCGACACTCCAAAGCGTTGTTTGAATGCGCGGCAGAAATGGCTGGTGGAGTTGAAGCCCCAGTGAAAGGCGATCGCCGAGACCTGCAGATGCCGGCAGACCGGGTCAACGAGTGTCCGCCAGCACGCTTGCAATCGGCTTTCCAGGATGTGGCCGACCACCGTGGTATCGCCCTGCGCAAACAGCGCATGAAGGTAACGCAGTGAAATACCGTGCGCCGCGGCGATGCGTGCCGGACTCAGGTCATCCTCTTGAAAATGCTGGGCGATGTAGGCAAGTACTCGTTCGCGCAACGCGGCCATGGCCGTGAATCGAGTGGCGCTCTCCGGCTCTGGCAGCGCAATGTCCAGAAGCCCGATCACCGTGCGGCAAAGGGCGACGTGGGCGGAGGGCGGCACGGCGCCGATCTCCTTTGCCAACCCCATCAGGTGTTGGCTGAGCAGTGAGCCCACGCCTGTGTGACTGTCAATGCGGCAGGCTGCGGGCGGCTGCTTGCGGCCCGGTAGATGCTCGCGCATGAGCTGCCAGGGAATCATCAACGACACGCTGTGGGTTCGTTCCAGCACCTCATAGTCTTGCCGCTGATCGGTACGCCAGAGGAACATGTCGCCCTCGCAGATTGGCGTGTCCCACTGCTGCAACTGTACTCGGCCGCTCAGGTTCAGCTGCAGCCCCAGGCAGAACTCATCGTCGAATGACGAATGTCCAGGAGGAGACTGCTCGACGCAAGCACCGGTCACGGTGCATACCAAGGAGGCTCCGGCGAGTTCGTGTCGCCGCAACTTCGCCTGGAATGCAGCAGGCTTCGCCGGGGAGGAAAGACTCCAGCGCTGGAAGGAGTCCTTGAGGATCGCTTCCGTCGCATCTATCCTGCCCTCGATGGGCGCATGGTCGATGGACCATTCCATGGGTGACTGTTGCAGCACTTGTCGTCTCCTGAATCTGCCCCCAGACGCCGCAGCCCATCGGGACCGGAGCGTCGACACCGTGGCGTGCTTTCGTGCGGCGCTCAGGGTACCCAAGGCATACAGGCAATCGTAGGCAGCGGTGCTTGGCGCGGCAATGACGGATGGTCTCGATCAACTGACAAGGCACCTCTTTCGACGGATGGGGGAGCGAGGCAACCCCGCAGCCGAGCGGCCCTGCGCTAACCTCCCGGCATCGACGGCGAACTGAAGATGCAAGGAGACGATGATGGATCTGGGTGCAATGCTGGCAGGCAAGCGGGTGCTGGTCACGGGGGCCTCGTCGGGCCTGGGCGAGAACTTCGCTCGGCTGGCTGCTGGTTGCAAGGCCAAGGTAGTGATTGGGGCGCGGCGCAAGGCGCGGCTCGACAAACTCGCCCAGGAACTCGAAAAGCTCGGTTCGCCTCAGGTCACGGTGCTGGAAATGGATGTGGCTTCCGAGCAGTCCATCGACGACGCCTTCGCCGAGATAGACGCCTCGGGCACCATCCTCGACGTGGTGGTTAACAACGCCGGGGCTTCCAACGACGCCTTGTCGCTCACGCTGCCTGTGTCCGACTTCGACTCGCTGATGGAGACCAACGTGCGCGGCGTGTGGCTGGTGGCCGCGCGTGCCGCGCAGCGCTGGGTGGATGCGGGGCGGGGAGGCTCAGTCATCAACATCGCATCGATCCTGGGCGAACGCGTGATGCCGGGCGCCATGCTGTATGCCACGTCCAAGGCTGCAGTCGTGCACATGACCAAGAGCCTGGCGCTCGAATGGGCGCGCCACGGCATTCGCGTCAATGCCATCGAGCCGGGCTACATCGACACCGAGATGACCGATGCCATGTGGGATACCGACCATGGCAAGGCGCTTATCAAGCGCATCCCGATGCGCCGCCTGGGTAAGCCGGAGGAGCTCAACGGTCTGTTCCTGCTGTTCGCGACCGAGGCCGGGTCGTGGATGACCGGCGCCTGCGTGCCAGTGGATGGCGGGCATCTGTGCTCGTCGCTTTGAGTGCGACCGCGTCGAAGCAGCGCTACGTTTTTTGGGTGCGCGAACGATAGACGCCTGGCGTGCTGCCGGTCCATGACTTGAAGGCCCGCTGGAAGGCGGTGCCGTCGGCGAACCCCAACTCGGCGGCGATGGCGCTCAGCGCGGCATCGGTGCTGGTCAACCGAACGATCGCCATGTCGCGCCGTAACTCGTCCTTCAGCACCTGAAAGGACTTGCCCTCCACGGCCAGATGCCGCTGCAGTGCGCTGACCGACATGTGCAAGCGCTGCGCGGCGACAGTCAGATCGGGCCACTCCGGGCACGCTTGCTGCAATAGCGCGCGCACCCGCGCGCTGGCTGTCCGCTCGATTAGACGCGGGCCGATCAGGTTGCCCGGTGTGGCACGCAAAAAGGTCTGGAGCGCGGCGGTGTCACGGCGCATCGGCTGCGTGAATGCGGATGCCTCGAACCAGACCGCCGACCGCGCCTGCCCGAACCGCAACGTGCCCGAGAAGATTTGGGCATAGTCTGCGGCACGCGGCGGTGGCTCGAAGGCAAAATCGAGCCCTCTGGGCACCAGTCGGCCGCCGTGCAGCCATACCAGCAGACGCCAGAAAACGCGCAACAGCAGCCCGTGCAGGAAGTCTGAATGTTTGCCCAGGGCGTGGCGCACGTCCAGAGCAGCACCCTTGAGCAAGCCATCAGAGACGGGCACAAGCGCCACGTCGTCCTGCAGCAGGGCGAAGGATGCACTCACGCGCTGCAAGGCGGCTGCCAGCGTCTTGGCCCCGAGCGTAGAGCGAGCCATCAGCGCAAAGCTGCCGCAGCGCAACGGCCGACCGTGTAGATGGCCTAGGCATTCGTCGTCCAAGCTGTTCTTCACGGCACTGAAGAGTGCGATGTATTGCTCTATGGTCACACGCGACTGCTCCAGATGCAGCAGCGACTCGGCGATGCGGGCCTGCGCCAGAACGCCATCCAGCCAGGACTCGGTGGCCAGTCCTTTGCTGCGCGCGCCGTCGAGCAGGCCATGCACGGCAAAAACAGGAACAGTGACGACGGGTTTCAACATGGTCAAAGGGAGCAACGATAGCTGGCGCTGAATCCGAAATTACACCAAGAAAACGGCCCGCTAACGATGTAGCGTCCGGCTGCGGTCAACCGGATTTTGCCTTGTGCATACAAAGTCAACTCGCCATGCACTGGCGGGCAAGACGCGTATGTGCCGAGTGCCCAGAATACCGCTTGGTAGCACACCCAGGGACGACCCGTGGACGTTCGGCATCGATGCATTCGCATGAATGCTTCTTCGGCAACGGCATGTCGGTGTGCTCACCCGAATAGCCCAGCAACCAGGAGAGAGTGAATGTCTGTCTGCGCCGTGCCTTTGCGCAACATGCTGATTGATGCGGTGATGCGCGAACGTCGTTCCGTGCGCGCCTTTCTGCCGACCCCGGTGTCGCAAGAAGCGGTGGCCCAGATTCTGTCGGTGGCAGCCAGCGCGCCCAGTGGCACCAACACCCAGCCGTGGCATGTCATTGCCGTGGCGGGCGAGGCGAGGAAGCGCCTATGCGACCGTGTATTGCACGCCTTTCACCATGAAGAGGGAGAGCACCAGTCCGAATACGACATCTACCCGGCCGAGTTCTTCGAGCCCTACCTGACCAGGCGGCGTCGGTGCGGTTTCGCTCTTTATGCCGCAGTCGGAATCTCCAAGGGAGATACGGATGCCATGCGCGCTCAACATGCACGCAACTTTGCCTTCTTCGATGCGCCGGTCGGTTTGATCTTCACCTTGGACCGGCGCATGGTGCAGAGCAGTTGGGTGGACTACGGGATGTTCTTACAGAACATCATGCTGGCGGCCCGCGCACGAGGCCTGGATACCTGTTCGCAGATGGCGTGGACCCTTTACCCGCGCCTTCTGGCTGAAGCCCTGCAAATCCCGGACGGGCAGATGGTCCTGTGCGGCATGGCACTGGGCTATGCCGACCCGGCGGCCGTGGTGAACCGCGTGCGCACCGAGCGTGAGCCGGTCGAGAACTTCACACGCTTCAGCGGCTTCTAGAAATCTTGTCATACCAACTAATCGCGTCGTAAGCCGCCTGAGAAATTCAGCCGCCCTGAAGCGGTTGATCGACCGGGCCTTGTCCTGGTGGGTAGGGTCATGCATGGATGTATGCCCTATGGGGCAGACGGGTTGAACCCACAAAGAGGAGTAAGCAATGTCTACCTACGCCGCGCCCTTGCGCGACATGCTGTTCACGATGAAGGAAGTCGGAGGCCTGGATGCGATCTGTGCCCAGCCGGGCCATGAAGAAACCACGCCCGACCTGGTCGAGGCCATCCTGCAGGAGGCTGCCCACTACGCCACCGGCGTGCTTGATCCGCTGAACCGCACCGGCGACGTGCAGGGCGCGCGCTGGCACGACGGCCAGGTCACGCCAGCCGATGGCTTTCGCGAAGCCTGGGCCAGCTTCTGCGAGAACGGCTGGAACGGCATGCCCGCTGCCACCGAATGGGGCGGCCAGGGCCTGCCCACGCTGGTGTCCACAGCCGTGCTGGAGATGTGGAAGTCGTCCAACCTCGCGTTCAGCCTGTGCCAGATGCTCACGCTGGGCGCGGTGGAAGCCATTGCGCACCATGGCAGCGACGCACTCAAGCGCCGCTTCCTGGAGCCCATGGTCGCGGGCCGCTGGACCGGCACCATGAACCTCACCGAGCCCCAAGCAGGCTCCGACTTGGCCGCGCTGCGCAGTCGCGCCGTGCCCGAAGGCGACCATTACCGCGTCAGCGGAAACAAGATCTTCATCACCTGGGGCGAGCACGACATGGCCGAGAACATCGTCCACCTCGTGCTGGCGCGCCTGCCCGATGCACCGCCCGGCGTGAAAGGCATCTCGCTGTTCCTGTGCCCGAAGTACCTGGTCAACGACGACGGCTCCCTGGGCGAACGCAACGACCTGGCCTGCACCTCCATCGAGCACAAGATGGGCATCCACGGCAGCCCCACGGCGTCGATGAGCTTTGGCGACTGCGGGGGCGCGATCGGCTACCTGGTCGGCGAGCCGAACCAGGGGCTGGCCTGCATGTTCACGATGATGAACCATGCGCGGCTGAACGTCGGCCTTGAAGGCGTGGGCATCGCCGAGCGCGCCTACCAGCGCGCACGCGCCTACGCGCTGGAGCGGGTGCAGGGCAAGCCACTGCTCAGCGGCAGCACCACCATCGCCGGCCACCCGGACGTGCGGCGCATGCTGATGGACATGAAGGCCCGCACCGAGGCCATGCGCGCATTGGCCTATTTCTGCGCCGGCCAGATGGACCGCGCCGCAGGCCACGCCGACGCGCAAGAGCGCGAGCAGGCGCTGGCCCTGGTCGGCCTGCTGATCCCGGTGGTCAAGGGCTGGTGCACCGACAGCGCACAGGGCATCACGTCCGATGGTGTGCAGGTGCATGGCGGCATGGGTTACGTCGAGGAAACCGGCGCCTCACAGCACTTGCGCGACGCGCGCATCACGACCATCTACGAAGGCACGACGGGCATCCAGGCCAACGACCTGATTGGCCGCAAGCTGGCGCGCGAGGGCGGGCGCACGCTGAAGGCACTGCTGGGCCGCATCGACGGCGATGCGCGCCGGTTGGCCGAGATGCCCGATGCCGCGCTGGCGCAGATCGGCGGCGTGTTAGCGGCTTCGGCGCGTGCGCTGGGGGACGCGGCCGACTGGCTGCTGGCCCACGACGACCAACCCGCGCAGTGCGCGGCGGGCGCCGTGCCCTTCTTGCGGCTGGCGGGCACGGTGATCGGCGGCTGGCTGTCGGCGCGCATGGCCGAAGCCGCCACTGCGCAACTCGCGGCGAGATCTGGCGATGCGGGCTTTCTCGGCGCCAAGCGTGCCACGGCCAGCCACTACGCAGCGCATGTCCTAGTGCAGGCGCCGATGTTGCGCGACATCGTCACGGGCGGCGCCGCCAGCACGCTGGCCCTGGCGGATGATCAACTCTGAATGATCCTGAAAGGAAACCCTCCCATGAAAATCCTGGTTCCCGTCAAGCGGGTGGTTGACTACAACGTCAAGGTCCGCGTCCAGAGCGATGGCAGCGGCGTGGACATCGCCAATGTCAAAATGAGCATGAACCCCTTCGACGAGATTGCCGTCGAAGAGGCTGTGCGGCTCAAGGAGAAAGGCGCGGCAACGGAGATCGTCGCCGTCTCGTGCGGCGTGTCCCAATGCCAGGAGACGCTGCGCACCGCCATGGCCATCGGTGCCGACCGCGGCATCCTGGTCGAGACCAATGAAGAACTGCAGCCGCTGGCCGTGGCTAAGCTGCTCAAGGCCCTGATCGACAATGAACAGCCCGGCCTCGTGATCCTGGGCAAGCAGGCCATCGACGACGACTGCAACCAGACCGGCCAGATGCTGGCGGCGCTGGCCGACCTGCCGCAAGCCACCTTCGCCTCCAAGGTCGAGATCGCCGGCGACAAGGCAGCCGTGACCCGCGAAGTGGACGGCGGCCTGGAAACCCTCAGCCTTACGCTGCCCGCCGTCATCACCGCCGACCTGCGCCTGAACGAGCCGCGCTACGTCACGCTGCCCAACATCATGAAGGCCAAGAAAAAGCCGCTGGACACCGTCAAGCCCGAAGACCTCGGCGTGGACGTGGCCCCGCGCCTGAAGAACTTGAAGGTCAGCGAACCCGCCAAGCGCGGCGCCGGCGTGAAGGTGGCCGACGTGGCCGCCCTGGTCGAGAAACTCAAGAACGAAGCGAAGGTGATCTGACATGACCGTACTCGTAATCGCTGAACACGACAACGCGACCATCAAGGGCGCGACGCTCAACACCGTGACGGCCGCCGCAGCCTGCGGCGGCGACGTGCACGTGCTGGTGGCCGGCCACAACGCCGGCGCTGCCGCACAGCAAGCCAGCCAGATCGCCGGCGTTGCCAAGGTCATCCACGCCGACGGCGCCAGCCTGGCCCACGGCCTCGCCGAGAACGTGGCCGCCCAGGTGCTGGCACTCCATGGCAGTGGTGCCGGCAACTACAGCCACATCCTGTTCCCCGCCACCGCCAGCGGCAAGAACGTGGCCCCGCGCGTGGCTGCCAAGCTCGACGTCGCCCAGATCAGCGACATCACCAAGGTCATCTCCGCCGATACCTTCGAGCGCCCCATCTACGCCGGCAACGCCATCGCCACCGTGCAGTCTGCTGATGCCGTGAAGGTCATCACCGTGCGCACCACCGGCTTTGACGCCGCCGCCGCCACGGGTGGCAGCGCCGCTGTCGAAACCGCTGCTGCGGCCGCCGACGCTGGCAAGAGCAGCTACGTGGGCAGCGAGATCGCCAAGAGCGACCGCCCCGAACTCACCGCCGCCAAGATCATCGTGTCTGGTGGCCGTGCGCTGGGCAGCAAGGAAAAGTTCGACGAAGTCATCACCCCCCTGGCCGACAAGCTGGGCGCTGCCATCGGCGCCAGCCGTGCTGCCGTGGATGCGGGCTACGCCCCCAACGACCTGCAAGTGGGCCAGACGGGCAAGATCGTCGCGCCGCAGTTGTACATTGCCGCCGGCATCTCGGGCGCCATCCAGCACCTGGCCGGCATGAAGGACTCCAAGGTGATCGTGGCGATCAACAAGGACCCCGAGGCCCCGATCTTCAGCGTGGCCGACTACGGGCTGGAGGCGGACCTTTTCGCAGTTGTGCCGGAATTCGTCAAGGCCTTTTAAATTGGATGAGATACACCATGGAGCTTCGGCATTTACGTTGCTTTATAGCGGTGGCCGAAGAACTTCACTTCGGCCGCGCAGCGGAAAAGCTGCACATCGATCAGTCCCCTTTGTCGCGCACCATCAAGGAGATAGAGGAAGAGCTCGGGGCGCAACTGTTCACGCGAACCACGCGAAGCACCCGCCTGACCTTTGCCGGAATGGCATTCCTGGAGCGGGTGCCGCGAATCTTCGAAGCTCTGAAACAGGCGTGTGACGGCGTCAAGTCCGCCGCCAGTGGGTTTCAGCGACAGTTGCGCATCGCTTTGTCCGATGGCATCACGCCCTCGCGAATGCCGACGCTGCTGGCACAGTGCCGAGCGGAAGATCCAGAGATTGATGTTCGGCTATTTGAGGTGCCGTTGGATCAACAGATCAAGGGTCTGCACGATGACCTGTATGACGTCGGCTTTTCGATGGCCGAAGAGGTGGGCGACGGCATTGTGGTCAGGCCTGCATGGGAAGACGAACTGATGGTGGCGGTCCCAGCTCGCCATCCTGTTCTGGCCCACAAGCACGTGCCGTTGGAAGAAGTGTTGCGCTATCCGCTGGCGCTATGCGATCCGGCGATATGCGAAGGCCATGCACGCCAAGTTGATCGCGTTTTGCAGCGCTACGAGCAACAGCCACTGATCGCCCAGCGCGTGGCGTCCTATGAGGTGATGATGACCTTGGTCTCAGCCGGATTGGCGCTCGGTTTGGCGGGCGCCGCGCACATTGCATCCGGCCGTGGGCCAGGTGTTGTGGCCCGGCGCTTGGCGGGCAAGCCGCAGATGCTGGCCACGTATCTGCTGCACCGTGACGTGGAGCCCTCCGAAATGCTGGCCCGGTTCATCGAACGAGTGGCCTCCATTGATTCGGCGGATGGCTCCAGCGCCGCCGAGGACTCCTGATCCACCTGCTGAAAGGACCCAAGCCATGACCCGATTCCTGCCGCTGCTGATGGTTGCCGCACTGACGGGCTGTGGACCATCCCAACCGACGGAAACCGTGGACTTCCTCGTTGCCCATCCCGAGCGCCTCAAAGAAGTCCAGCGCCTGTGCAAGGAAGACCGCGCGAAGGCAGGAGAAGAACTCTGCCGCCGTGCGGCCGAAGCCGCCAACCGGCGTTTCTTCGGCGATCGGCCGGAACAGCAATCCAAATAGCGCCCCGCGCCGTCGCCTGGCCGCGACAGAGTTCTTGCTGTTACCTCATCACGCCGCAGCGCGCTCGCGCATGCGGCATTTTTATTGCCTTCGCCACAGCAAGAAGTCTGGCCATTTTGGCCTGAATCCCCGCTATAACGGTCTTTGACCGACCTGCACGCTCGCCTTGATCCTCGGCACTACGGCATGTCCCTGTGCCGTAGCGGGAGGTTGGCCAATGCAAGGAACGAACGTGCTGTTCGGTCAGATTGCCGTTGTCTTCGGCATCGTGATCGCTGGCGTATGGAGCGCCACGCAATGGACAGCAGCGGCGCTGGGCTACCAGCTACGCCTGGGTTCGCCCTGGTTCGATTTCCTCGGCACGCCGGTCTATCACCCCTGGCGCCTGTTCGAGTGGTGGTTCTTCTTCGACGCCTACGCGCCGCATGTATTCGACGTGGGCGGTGCCATTGCCGCAGGCAGCGGCCTGATCGCGGTGGTGGTTGCCGTCGGCATGTCGATCTGGCGCTCGCGCCAGTCCAAGCTGGTCACGACCTACGGCACGGCGCGCTGGGCCAATGCGGAGGACATCCACAAGGCGAGTCTTGACCGGTCTGCGGGCGTATTCCTTGGCCTGCATCGCCAGCAGTACCTGCGGCACGAAGGCCCGGAGCATGTTCTGACCTTCGCGCCTACCCGCTCGGGCAAGGGCGTGGGCCTAGTGGTGCCCACCTTGTTGAGCTGGCCCGCATCGGCCGTCATTCACGACATCAAGGGCGAGAACTGGAGCATCACCGCTGGCTGGCGCTCGCGCTTCTCGCACTGCCTGCTGTTCAACCCGACCGATGCGAAGTCGGCGGCCTACAACCCGCTGCTGGAGGTGAGGCGCGGCGCGCACGAAGTGCGCGACGTGCAGAACATCGCAGACATTCTGGTCGATCCCGAAGGAGCACTGGAGCGGCGCAACCATTGGGAGAAGACCTCGCATGCGCTGCTGGTTGGGGCCATCCTGCATGTGCTCTACGCAGGCGAAGACAAGACGCTGCGCGGTGTCGCCAACTTCCTCAGCGACCCGGCCTGTCCCTTCGAGCTTACCCTGCATCGGATGATGACCACGCCGCACATCGGCGATGGACCGCATCTGGTGGTGGCATCGGCAGCGCGTGAAGTCCTGAACAAATCGGACAACGAGCGTTCCGGCGTGTTGAGCACCGCCATGTCATTCCTCGGCCTGTACCGAGACCCCACGGTGGCCGAAGTCACCTCGCGCTGCGACTGGCGCATTGCCGACCTGATCGCGGCCGAGCATCCCGTGTCGCTGTATCTCGTGGTGCCGCCTTCGGACATCAGCCGCACCAAACCGCTGATCCGCCTGATCCTCAACCAAATCGGGCGGCGGCTGACGGAATCACTCGATGGCAGCGATGGCATCCAGCGCCGTCACAAGCTGTTGCTGATGCTCGATGAATTCCCGGCGCTTGGGCGCCTGGACTTCTTCGAGACGGCGCTGGCCTTCATGGCGGGCTACGGCATCCGCAGCTTCCTGATCGCGCAGTCGCTCAATCAGATCGACAAAGCCTACGGCCAGAACCATTCCATCCTCGACAACTGCCATGTGCGCGTGACGTTCGCCACCAACGACGAGCGCACGGCCAAGCGGATTTCCGAAACCCTTGGCACCGCTACCGAGCTGCGCGCGCAGCGCAACTACGCGGGACATCGACTCGCACCGTGGCTGGGGCACCTAATGGTGTCGAGACAAGAAACCGCCCGCCCGCTGCTCACGCCGGGCGAGGTGATGCAGCTGCCGCCCGATGAGGCGGTGGTGATGGTTTCCAGCGTCGCGCCGATCAAGGCCAAGAAGCTGCGCTACTACTCTGACGCGAACTTCCAGCGGCGCGTGCTGCCGCCTCCTGTACTCGTTGCGGGGCGCTACGCCGACGTGCCTCCCTTACGGCCCGACGACTGGAGCGGGCTGACGGTTCCTCCCGTTCCGGTGGCGCCTGCAACCGAAGCCGTTGAAGGCTTCCCCTCTGCCGCTGACGACGGCGGCCCGCGTCGCCAACCCGAACTCTCCGAAGCCGCCGCCTACGACCCCGACCTGGCTGCGCCTGCAGCCGACCTCGGGCTGCTCGATGACGATGACATGCAGCTTCCCCTTCCTCGCCAGCTCGACCCGGCCCTGCAGCGCACGGCCCGGCTGGCTTCCCTTGACCCTGACGACGGAATCGACCTATGACCCAACACCGCCTCAATGTGTTCATCCAGCCGGAGCACAGCAAGCGGCTCGATGAACTGGCCGCCAAGAAGGGCGTGTCCAAGTCCAGCATCGTCGCGGCGGCCCTGGCCTCCTGGCTGTCGCCCGATGCGGCCGACCAGCGCGAGGCGGCGATTGCCAAGCGACTGGATCGCCTGTCGCGCCACGCCGAGCGTCTGGAGCGCGACCAGAACATTGCCATCGAAACATTGGCGCTGTTCATCCGCTATTTCCTCACTGTGAGCACGCCCGTGCCCGAGGCCCATCAGGACGCCGCTCGCGCCCAGGGCAAGGCCCGCTTCGAGCAGTTCGTCGAACAGCTCGGACGGCATTTGCTGCGCGGGCGCAGCCTGGTGCGGGATGTGGTGGAGGAACTGCACCCCGATCCGACGCGATCGGAGGGCGCGGCGGCCGCTGCAGATGCCCAGGAGCGTGCCTTATGAGCGCCGTTCTTTCCTCCTTCACGGCCACCTCGCTGGATCGCCGCATTCAGATGCTACGCACGGCCATGGGGCCGCTGATCGCCGCCGCGCTCGAAGACCCGGACGTGGTGGAAATCATGCTCAACCCCGACCGCACGCTCTGGGTGGATCGTCTGTCCACGGGCCGCGCCCCGATGGGCGAGGAGCTGTCCGAGGCTGATGGCGAACGCATCATCCGTCTCGTGGCCGCCCACGTCGGCGCCGAGGTGCATCGCGGCCAGCCGCTTTTGACGGCAGAGCTGCCCGAGACCGGCGAACGCTTCGAGGGCATCCTGCCGCCCGCTGCACCGGGGCCAGCCTTCGCCTTGCGCAAGCGTGCCTTTGGTGTGATCCCGCTGTCGCGCTACATCGAGGACGGGATGATGACCGCCGCACAGGCTGGTTTGCTGGTGCGCGCCGTGCGCGAGCGCCAGAACATCCTGATCGCGGGCGGCACCAGCACCGGCAAGACCACCTTGGCGAATGCGCTGCTGGCCGAAATCGCCGCCACGGGCGACCGCGTGCTGGTGCTCGAAGACACGGTGGAGCTGCAATGCGCGGCGCGCGATCACGTACCGCTGCGCACGCGCCAGGGCGTCGTGTCCATGACCGAGCTGGTGCGTTCGTCCATGCGCCTGCGCCCGGATCGTGTGGTCGTCGGCGAGGTGCGCGGCGCCGAGGCACTGGATCTCATCAAGGTCTGGGGCACCGGCCACCCCGGCGGCATCGCCACGATCCACGCCGGCTCCGCGCTGGGCGCGCTGCTGCGCCTGGAGCAACTGATTCTCGAAGTGGCGGTGAACCCGCCCCGTGCGCTGATCGCGGAAGCGGTCAACGTGGTCATCCACATTGCCGGGCGCGGACGCAAGCGCCGCATCGAGAGCATCGCTCGGGTCGTCGGCTTCGACGGCTCGGGCTACCAACTGGCGGATGCGCTGGAGGCTCCATTCCCGGAGCTGCTGCCGCAGTCCGACCTTTCTTCCGTGTCCCCTGATCAACCTGGAGAACTGCCATGACGCAGATGATCGTTCCTGCTTTCCGTATTTCTGTAAACCCGCTTGCCCTGCGCTGCCACCCCGCGCGGCTGGATGGCTTGGCGCGCCCGGCCCTGCAGGGTCTGATGCTCGCGGCGCTGATGCTGCTGCTCGCAGGCACCGCGCAGGCCGCAGGTTCCTCGATGCCCTGGGAGGGGCCGCTGCAATCCATCCTGGAGTCGATCCAGGGTCCGGTGGCCCGGATCATCGCGGTCATCATCATCATCGCCACGGGCCTGGCGCTGGCCTTCGGCGATACCTCGGGCGGGTTCCGCAAGCTGATCCAGATCGTCTTCGGTCTGTCGATCGCGTTTGCCGCGTCCTCGTTCTTCCTGTCGTTCTTCAGCTTCTCGGGCGGGGCCGTCGTATGAACGCGGCCCACGATGGCGTGCAGGGGTTCGCTCCAGGTTTCGAGGTGCCCCTGCATCGCTCGCTGACCGAGCCGATCCTGCTGGGCGGCGCGCCGCGCACAGTGGCGATTGCCAATGGCACCTTGGCCGCCGCCGTGGGCTTGGGCCTGCAACTGTGGATTCCGGGCGTGGTGCTCTGGATCGCCGGCCATGCGCTGGCGGTCTGGGGTGCGCGTGTCGATCCGCAGTTCATGCAGGTCTTCGCGCGCCACATCAAGCACCGGCCGCTGCTGGACGTGTGAGGGGAATGCCATGCTGAACCTTGCCGAATACCGCCAGCGGCCGGCGCTGCTGGCCGACTGGCTGCCTTGGGCCGGGCTGATCGCGCCGGGCGTCGTGCTGAACAAGGATGGCGCCTTCCAGCGCACGGCGCGCTTTCGGGGGCCTGACCTCGACAGCGCGACGCAGGGCGAGTTGATCTCCACGTCGGCGCGGCTGAACAACGCGCTGCGCCGCCTGAGCTCGGGCTGGGCGCTGTTCATCGAAGCCGAGCGCCGGCCCGCGGCCAGCTACCCGCACTCGGAGTTTCCTGAGCCGCTGTCCTGGCTGGTGGACGAGGAGCGCCGCGCCGCCTTCGAGGACTCGGGCAACCATTTCGAGAGTGGCTACCACCTCACGCTGGTGTACCTGCCGGCCGAGGAGTCGCGCGCCCGCGCAGCAGGGCTGCTCTATGAGAACCGACCCACCGAAGGCGTGGATTGGCGCGAGCGCCTAACTGCCTTCGTCGCGGAGACGGATCGCATCTTTGACCTGCTCGATGGCGTGATGCCGGAGATCGTCTGGCTCGATGACAGCCAGACGCTGACCTACCTGCATGCCACCGTTTCAACGCGGCGTTACCGCGTGGGCGTGCCCGAGGTGCCATTCCACCTCGACGCTCTGCTAGCCGACGCGCCGCTGATCGGCGGCCTGGCACCGATGCTGGGCGACCAGCATCTGCGCGTGGCGACGGTGCGCGGTTTCCCGACCTCGACCTGGCCGGGGATTCTGGACGACCTCAACCGCCTGGGATTTGGGTATCGCTGGAGCACGCGCTTTCTGTGCCTCGACAAATCCGAGGCGGAACGGGAGTTGGGGCGCTTGCGCCGCCAGTGGTTCGCCAAGCGCAAGAACGTCATCGCGCTGCTGCGCGAGACGATCTTCCAGCAAGAAAGCCCGCTGGTCGATACCGACGCCAGCAACAAGGCCACCGATGCCGATGCCGCCTTGCAGGAGCTGGGCAGCGATCAAGTGGCCTTCGGCTACGTGACAGCGACCGTCACCGTCATGGACGCGGATGCCGCCGTGGCCGACGAGAAGCTGCGCAGGGTGGAGCGCGTCATCCAGGGGCGTGGCTTCGTCACCATCCCCGAAACGCTCAACGCCGTGGATGCGTGGCTGTCGTCCATTCCGGGTCATGCCTACGCGAACGTGCGCCAGCCCATTGTCTCCACGTTGAACCTGGCGCACCTGATGCCGGTGTCGGCGGTATGGGCCGGGCCGGAGAAGAACGCGCACCTCGACGGCCCGCCGCTGATCGTCACGCGCACTGAGGGCGCGACGCCGTTCCGGCTGGTGACGCACATCGGCGACGTGGGCCACACGCTGGTGGCTGGTCCTACGGGCATGGGCAAGTCGGTGCTGCTCGCCACATTGGCGATGCAGTTTCGGCGCTATCGCGGCTCGCGCATCTTTGCCTTCGACATGGGACGCTCGATGCGCGCCACCATCCTCGGGCTGGGTGGCGAGCACTACGACCTCGGGATGGATGGCGAGATCGCGTTTCAGCCTCTCGCCCGCATCGACCGCGAGGGCTACCGCACCTGGGCCGCCGAATGGATCGAAGGGCGCTTGCGGCATGAGGGTGTAGCCGTCGGCCCCGAAGAGAAGGCCGCCATCTGGTCGGCGCTCGGCAGTCTCGCCGGTGCGCCGGTGGAGCAGCGCACGATGACCGGCCTGTCGGTGCTGCTGCAATCGAATGCGCTGCGCCAGGCGCTCGCGCCGTACGTGCTGGGCGGCGCCCACGGCAAGCTGCTGGATGCGGATTCGGATCGCCTGGGCGCCGGCTCCGTGCAGTGCTTCGAGATGGAGGAACTGATGCACAGCAAGGCCGCCGTCATGGCCGTGCTGCATTACCTCTTTGCGCGCTTCGATGAACGCTTCGACGGTGCGCCCACGCTGCTGATCCTCGATGAAGCGTGGCTGTTCCTCGATGACCCGGTGTTTGCGGCGCGCATCCGCCAATGGCTCAAGACGCTGCGCAAGAAGAACGTGAGCGTCATCTTCGCCACGCAGAGCCTGGCGGACATCAAGGATTCGAGCATCGCGCCCGCAATCATCGAGAGCTGCGCGAGCCGCATCTTCCTGCCCAACCCACAGGCGACCGAGCCGCAGATCAGGGTTATCTACGAAGGCTTCGGGCTGAACTCGCGCCAGATCGAGATCGTGGCGACCGCGCAGCCCAAGCGCGACTACTACTACCAATCCCGACTCGGCAACCGCCTGTTCGACCTCGACCTGGGCGCCGCGACGCTGGCCTTTGCGGGCACGTCCACGCCGCAAGACCAGCGCGACATCGACGCGGTGCTCGCTGCCGCTTCATCCGCTTCCACCCCGTTCGTAGCCGCGTGGCTGCGCCATCGCGGCCTGAATTGGGCCGCCGACCTGCTGTCCTCGTTCCCGTCCACCCATCTCCAGGAGAACCCATCATGAAAAAGCGTCTTCTCGCCGCCGCCGTCGCGGCCATGCTTTGCACCGCTACCGCCGTGCAGGCGCAATGGGTCGTGATCGACCCCACGAACCTCGTGCAGAACACGCTGACCGCGATCCGCACGCTGGAGCAGATCAACAACCAGATCAAGCAGCTCCAGAACGAAGCGCAGATGCTCATCAACCAGGCGCGCAACCTGGCCAGTCTGCCATCCAGCGTGGTCGGCCAGCTGCGCGCCAATCTGGCGACCACCCAGCGGCTGATCGCGCAGGCCAAGGGCTTGGCCTATGACGTGACGAATCTGGATCGGGAATTCCAGCGCCTGTACCCCGAGCAATACGCCGCCACCGTGAGCGGCAACCAGATGTACCGCGACGCGCAGGAACGCTGGAAGAACACGCTCGATGGCCTGCAGACCACCATGCAGATGCAGGCTCAGGCATCGCAGAACCTGAGCGACGACGAAGGCGTGCTGGCCGACCTCGTGGGCAAGAGCCAATCGGCGGTGGGCGCTTTGCAGGCGATGCAGGCCACGAACCAGTTGCTGGCCCTGCAGGCCAAGCAGTCGATCCAAACGCAGCGGCTGCAGATCACGCAGGATCGCGCGGGCTCGCTGGAACTGGCGCGGCAGGCCGCCGCCGTGGAGCGGGGCCGCGAGGTGAACCGGCGCTTCCTGGGTGAGGGCACGCCGTACACGCCGCGGTCCGTCGATTTCTACAGTCGTTGACGGAGCCAGGCCATGAACGACGTTTCGGTCATTGACCGCTTCCTCGACATCTTCTCGCGCTACATCGACTCGGGCTTCGGACTGTTGCATGGCGAGGTGGCGTTCCTGACCGCAACGTTGATCGTCATCGACATGACGCTCGCCGGGCTGTTCTGGGCGATGGGGCATGCCACCGGCCAGGGCGAGGACGTGATCGCCAAGCTGATCCGCAAGGTGCTGTACGTGGGTGCCTTCGCCTACATCATCGGCAATTTCAACACCCTGGCGGGCATCCTGTTCCGCTCATTCGCCGGGCTGGGCCTGACGGCCAGCGGCTCGACCTTGAGCATGGGCAACTTCCTGCAGCCGGGACGGTTGGCCAAGGCCGGTATCGACGCAGCGGCGCCCATCCTCGACCAGATCCGGGAGATGGCGGGCTTCCCGGAGGTCTTCATCCACATCGCGCCCATCGTCGTGCTATTTCTCGCTTGGCTGGTGGTCATCGTCAGCTTCTTCGTGCTGGCGGTGCAACTCTTCGTCACGTTGATCGAGTTCAAGCTGACCACGCTGGCGGGCTTCGTGCTGGTGCCGTTTGCCCTCTGGAACAAGACAGCGTTTATGGCCGAGAAGGTGCTGGGCAACGTGGTGTCCTCGGGCATCAAGGTGCTGGTGCTCGCCGTCGTCGTGGGTATCGGCTCAGGGCTGTTCGCCGAATTCAGGATACCGCCCGGTTCCGAGCCGTCCATCGACCAGGCGCTGGTCATCATGCTGGCCTCATTGTCCATGCTGGCCCTGGGCATCTTTGGGCCGGGCATTGCGACAGGCTTGGTGTCCGGTGGGCCACAGCTCGGCGCGGGCGCGATGGCCGGTGCTGCCATCGGCGCAGCCGGAACCGCCGTGGCGGTCGGTGCCGCGGCTACCGGCGTCGGAAGCGCAGTGGCGGCCGGGGCACGCATGGCACCCGCCGCCGCCCGCTCGATGGCATCGACCGCCAGCAGCGCCAAGTCGACGTACCAGGCGGGCTCCACTTCGGCCGGTGGCGGCCTGAAGGGTGCCGCCGCCGGCGTGGGCAATGTTGCCAAGACCGGCGCGCAGGCGGCCGGGCAGAAAGTCGCCGATGGGGCGCGGTCGATGAAGGAACGCATGGCGGCGGCCTTTCGGCCCGATGACGCGCCGGCCTCCGGCGCCGCGCACGCCGACCCTGACGCTAGCGGATCGGCTCCGTCTGCCGAACAACCCGCCTGGGCCAAGCGCCTGCACCGCAGGCAGCAACTCACCCATGCCGCGACGACCGCCGCCCACACGCTGCGCGGCGGCGACGGCGGCAGCTCCAGCCAGGGGCCAAGCCTGCGTGATTCCGATTCCTGATCTTGAAGGAGAACTCCCATGCGATTCAAAAGACCGCAGGTGCGCTATGCCAACACACCGCAGCCTGCTACCCCGTACCAATCCGCCGCCCAGGCCTGGGACGAGCGCATCGGCTCGGCCCGCGTACAGGCGAAGAACTGGCGGTTCATGGCCTTCGGCTGCCTCACTTTGGCCGTACTGATGGCCGGTGGCCTGGTCTGGCGTTCCGCGCAGTCCATCGTCACCCCCTACGTCATCGAGGTGGACAACTCGGGTCAGGTGCGCGCTGTCGGCGAAGCGGCCACGCCGTACCGGCCCAGCGATGCGCAGATTGCTTACCACCTCGGCCGCTTCATCGGTCTGGTGCGCTCGCTGTCCATCGACCCCATCGTGGTGCGGCAGAACTGGCTCGATGCCTATGACTACACGACCGACAAAGGCGCCGTGGTGCTCAACGAGTACGCCCGCGTGAACGATCCGTTCGCGCGTATCGGCAAGGAGTCGGTGACGGTGCAGATCAGCAGCGTGACCCGCGCCAGCGACACGTCGTTCAACGTGCGCTGGACGGAGACGCGCTTCGTCAACGGCGCGCTGGATCGCACCGAACGCTGGAACGCCGTGGTGTCCATCGTGCAGCAGACGCCGCGCACCGAGCAGCGCGTGCGCAAAAACCCCCTGGGCATCTACGCCAACGGGCTGTCGTGGAGCCGCGAACTGGAAGCGAACGAAGGAGCAAAACCATGAATGATCTTTTCCGTAAATCCGCCTTGCCGATCATGCTGCTTGCCCTCACGGGCTGCGCTACGCAGGGCAAGCCGCCGCCGTCCATCTCGCTCGATGAGCCGGTGCAGGCCCAGCCGCTGCCGGAGCCGCCTACGCCTGTGGAGGTAGTGGCTGTGCCGCAGGTGCTGCCGATGCCAGCGCAGATGAAACCTGTGCCGGATGCCAAGTCCGTCGCAGAACCCGCCGATGAAACCGTGCGCGTGTCTCGCGCCAACGCCGAGGCGCGTATTGCGCCCACGCGCGAGGGCTACGTCAACGCGATTCAAGTGTGGCCCTTCACAGATGGCGCGCTGTATCAGGTCTATGCGGCCGTGGGCCGCGTGACGGTGATCGCGCTCCAGCCTGGTGAGGAGCTGGTGACGGTGGCTGCTGGCGACACGGTTCGCTGGATCGTCGGGGACACGTCGAGCGGCAGCGGCGATGCGCTGCGCGTCAATGTGATGGTCAAACCGATCCGCTCGGGGTTGAAGACCAACCTAGTCATCACCACCAGCCGGCGCACCTACCTGCTGGAGCTGACTTCGACCGAGAAGACGTGGATGGCGTCGTTGTCCTGGGAGTACCCGAAGGACAAGATGCTGGCCCTGCAGCGCCAGGCGCAAGCGGCCAGCGCCGTCGCGCCGGTCGATAGCGGCCTGTCGCTGGAGAAGATCCGCTTCCGCTACGCGGTCAGCGGCAGCAATCCGCCGTGGAAGCCGCTGCGCGCCTTCGATGACGGCGGGAAGGTCTACATCCAGTTCCCGCCGGGCATCGCGCAGGGCGAGCTGCCGCCGCTGTTCGTCATCGGCGCGCAGGGCGACGGGCAGTTGGTGAACTACCGTTTTCGGTCGCCGTATTACATCGTGGATCGCCTGTTCGGTGCGGCCGAACTGCGCCTGGGCGGAGACAAGGGCGATGTGGTGCGGATCGAGCGCACCGATGGCGTTTCCGGTGGCACGCGGAGGAACTGACCATGAGCCAGGACGACACTCGCGATCTTGGCACGCCACAGGCGGGCAAGGTCGCGCCCGAGGCGGTGGCGCTGCGCGCCCAGCCGCGCCCGGTCACACGCCTGAATCGGCGCACCTTGGCCATGCTCACGGGCGGCCTGTCGGTCGCCGTGCTAGGGGCCACGATCTGGTCATTGCAGCCACATCGGCGCGGCGCAGGCGAGCAGACCGAGCTTTACAACGTGGATCGCGTCTCGAAGTCCGAGGGGCTGGATGGCCTGCCTTCGGATTACTCCAAGCTGCGGAAGGTGCCGGAGCTGGGGCCGCCGCTGCCGGGCGATCTCGGCCCTGCCATCGTGAAGGCGCAGCAGCCGGTGACACCCACGTATGCGCCACCGGGCCACGACCCGGAGGACGCTCGGCGCAAGGAAGCCGAAGCGGCAGCGGCTTCCTCGGTGTTCTTCCATTCTGGTACGCCCGGCAAGACCGCAGCGCCAGCGACTGCGCAAGCGGCTGGCCCGGCATCGACCTTGGCGGGCTTCGACCCGCTGGCCGCTGGGCCGGCCTCGACGGCTGCCCAGCCTGCCGACCCGACCGCCGTGCAGAACCGGCAAGACCAGAAAGAGGCTTTCCTGAAAGGCGGTTCTACGGAAACCCGCAATTCTGGCAATCTGCAAATGCCAGCCTCGCCGTACCAGATGATGGCCGGGACGGTGATCGCCGGGGCGCTGGTGACAGGCATCAAGTCGGACCTGCCGGGCGACGTGATTGGCACGGTGACGGAGCCGGTCTACGACTCGGCCACGGGCAAGTTTCTGTTGATCCCTCAGGGCTCGCGCCTCATGGGCAAGTACAACAGCCAGATGAGCTATGGGCAGAGCCGCGTGCAGGTGGTGTGGAACCGCATTATCTTGCCGGATACGTCTTCGCTGAAGCTCGACAACCTCGCGGGCGCCGACCCGGCCGGCTACTCCGGCCTGGAGGATGGCGTCGATTGGCACTGGGATCGCGTCTTTGCCGGTGCGGCGCTGACGACACTGCTGGGCGTGGGCGCGGAGCTGGCCGCGCCGGAGAACCGGCAGAACGGCAACCGCATCGTGATTGCCGGGCGCGACAGCGCGCAGGACAGCATCAATCAGGTCGGCCAGGAGATGACCCGGCGCAACATGAACATTCAGCCGACCTTGACGGAGCGGCCGGGCCTGCCGGTGCGGATCATCGTCAACCGCGATCTGGTGTTGCGACCGTACCAGCCGATGTTCTTCCAGCGGGGGGCGATGCGATGAGCACGACGAAGAAATTGCGGCTGGGGCCGCTGCCCAAGCTGGAGTCCACGAAGCTAACCTTTGCGTGCTCGGTCAGCCTGAAAGCCGACCTTGACCGCTATGCCGCGCTGTACGCGCAGGCGTATGGGGAGGCGGTCGATGCCACGATGCTGATCCCGTACATGCTGGAAACCTTCATGGCGGGGGATCGAGGATTCAAGCGCACGCAGACCAAGAACGAAAAAGCCGCCTCTGCTTGACAGAGGCGGCTCTTGAATTGGTGCCCGAGGCCGGAATCGAACCGGCACGCCTTGCGGCGGGGGATTTTCTTCCCACTTCGGCTTTCGCCGCCGCCGTCTCCGAAGAAACGGCGTTCGTGGGCTGGAGCACGCCTTCACCATAGCCTTTCGGCCGTAGGTGCCCGCCGTCTGCTCTCTACACCTTCCGAGGAGCCTTTCGGCTCCAGGGCTTGGCTCGGTATTAGCTCGGACTTGCGTCCAGGGCCTTCGCCGAGTTTGACGGGCTTCACCTCTGGGGTTTCCCCCGGAGGGCTCAAATTTGGTCTGAGTCCCCTGCGTCTACCAATTTCACCACTCGGGCATGACGCACGATGCTACTTCAACTATCTACTCCTCACTGGGAGCCAGCTTGCATCGTCCTGGCTCCTAGCTGACTCCTGGCTCGAAATGCAGGCATCTCGATCAAGAGGCGATTTATCACTCAATCCCTTGTCCCATGCGGCTTGGCAGGCAGTGACCTCAAGCAAGAACTACGTAGAAGTCCCTATTTTTGAGTCCCCTGCGTCTACCAATTTCACCACCCGGGCACGGCAGGAAGGAAGCCCAAAATTATGGCACAGTGGAATGATGAACCGTCCAAAAGCTCCTTCTTTCGCATATCCGCTACCCTCCGGGGCGGAATCCAGCGCCTCCCGCGCGGCAGACCGGACGCAGTCATGACCCACAAGTACCCCACCATCGAAGACGCCATCGGCCGCACGCCGCTGGTGGCGCTGCAGCGCATCAACGCCGAAGAGAACGCGCGGCGCAACAACGTGATCCTCGGCAAGCTCGAGGGCAACAACCCCGCCGGCTCGGTCAAGGACCGCCCGGCGCTCTCGATGATCAAGCGCGCCGAGGAGCGCGGCGAGATCAAGCCCGGCGACACGCTGATCGAGGCCACCTCGGGCAACACCGGCATCGCGCTCGCGATGGCCGCGGCCATCAAGGGCTACCACATGGTCCTGATCATGCCGGAGGACCTCTCGATCGAACGCGCCCAGACCATGAAGGCCTTCGGCGCCGAGCTCGTGCTCACGCCCAAGAGCGGCGGCATGGAATACGCGCGCGACCTCGCCGAGCAGATGGTGGCGCAGGGCAAGGGCCGCGTGCTCGACCAGTTCGCCAACCCCGACAACCCGCGCATCCACTACGAGACGACGGGCCCCGAGATCTGGGCCGACACGCAGGGCAAGGTCACGCACTTCGTGAGCGCCATGGGCACCACCGGCACCATCACCGGCGTGTCGCGCTTCCTGAAGGAAAAGAACCCCGCGATCCGCATCGTGGGCGCGCAGCCGGCCGAAGGCTCGCGCATCCCGGGCATCCGCAAGTGGCCGGCCGAATACCTGCCGAAGATCTTCGACCCGAGCTGCGTCGACCAGGAGATCAACGTGAGCCAGGACGATGCCGAGGAGATGTGCCGGCGCCTCGCGCGCGAAGAGGGCATCTTCGGCGGCATCTCGGCCGCCGGCGCGCTGTGGGCGGCGCTGCAGGTCGCCAACACGGTCGAGAACGCCACCATCGTGTTCGTGGTCTGCGACCGCGGCGACCGCTACCTGTCGACCGGCGTCTTCCCCGCCTGATGCCAGCACCGCGGTGCGCCACGCGGCGCGCCGGCGGTTCCCCGGAACGAGACAAGAAAGAACAAGAGCCACCCCATGCCCCATCCCAAGTTCTGCCAGGTCTGCGCCACGCCGCTCGAATGGATCGCGCTGATGGAAGACGGCGGCCCCAAGGAGCGCCTGCGCTGCCCCAACTGCGGCCACACGCACTGGAACAACCCGACGCCGGTGCTCGCGGCCATCGTCGAGTACCGCGGCCAGGTGCTGCTGGCGCGCAACGCGGCCTGGCCCGGCAAGATGTTCGCGCTGATCACCGGCTTCATGGAGGCCGCCGAGACGCCCGAGGAAGGCATCGCGCGCGAGGTCAAGGAAGAGACCAACCTCGACGTGAGCGCCACCAAGATCGTCGGCGCCTACGACTTCCAGCGCATGAACCAGGTCATCATCGCCTACCACGTGGTGGCCGATGGCGAGGTCAAGCTCTCGCCCGAGCTGGTCGACTACCGCCTCTACGACCTGCCCGACCTCAAGTGCTGGCCCGCCGGCACCGGCTACGCGCTGGCCGACTGGCTGCGCACGCGCGGCCACGAGCCGGTGTTCTTCACCGCGGCCGAGAACGAGGAACGCCGCCGCGGCCTGAACCTGCCGCCCGAGCCGCCCATCGGCAAGGGAGCCTGAGCATGGACGTCGACCGCGAAATCGACACCCGCGGGCTCAACTGCCCGCTGCCCATCCTCAAGGCCAAGAAGTCGCTCAACGACATGGCCAGCGGCCAGCTGCTGCGCGTGGTCTCGACCGACCCCGGCTCGGTGCGCGACTTCCAGGCCTTCGCGCGCCAGACCGGCAATGCGCTGATGGAGCAGCAGACGGTCGGTACCGACTTCATCCATGTGCTGAAGCGGCGCTGAGACCGCCCGCGACGCGGCATCGAAAAGCAAAAAGGCCGGGAATCGCTTCCCGGCCTTTTGATTTGGAGTGACCCAGTTCAGAGCTTCAGGCTCTTGAGGTAGTCGCGGAACTGGGCGCCCACCTCGGGGTGCGCGAGCGCGAGTTCGACGCTGGCCTGCAGGAAGCCTTCCTTGCTGCCGCAGTCATAGCGCACGCCCTTGTACGAATAGGCGTAGACCGATTCCTTCTTCATCAGCGCGGCGATGCCGTCGGTGAGCTGGATCTCGCCGCCCGCACCCTTGGGCTGCTCGCGGATCTCGGCGAACACGCCGGGCGTGAGGATGTAGCGGCCGGCCACGCCCAGGCGCGAGGGGGCGTCCTCGGGCTTCGGCTTCTCGACCATGCGGTTGACCTTCACCAGGCCGTCCTCGACGGCGTCGCCGGCCACGATGCCGTAGCGCTTCACGTGCTCGAGCGGCACTTCCTGCACCGCCAGCAGCGAGCCGCCGAGGCGCGCAAAGGCGGCGGTCATCTGGGCCAGCACCGGCTCACCGCCCGTGGGGCCGACCATCAAGTCGTCGGCCAGCAGCACGGCGAAGGGCTCGTTGCCCACCAGGTGCTCGGCGCACAGCACCGCGTGGCCCAGGCCCAGCATGCGCGGCTGGCGCACGTAGGAGCAGGTCATGTCGTCGGGCATCACCGAGCGCGCGATGTTCAGCAGCGCATCCTTGCCGCTGGCCTCGAGCTGGCTCTCGAGCTCGTAGGCGGTGTCGTAGTGGTCCTCGATCGCGCGCTTGTTGCGGCCGGTCACGAAGATCATGTCGCGGATGCCCGCGGCATAGGCTTCCTCGACGGCGTACTGGATCAGGGGCTTGTCGACCACCGGCAGCATTTCCTTGGGCTGGGCCTTGGTGGCCGGCAGGAAACGGGTGCCGAAGCCTGCAACGGGAAATACGGCCTTGCGGATGCGCGTCGGGGAGGTGGACATGGGCAATTCGGTGTCGGTTCGTTCAGGAAGAAGGAAGGAGTGAGGGCCGCCGGGGCCGTCCGGAACTGCGGCGGCGGAACCGGTCCGCCGCCTGGCCGATTCTGCATCGGCCACCCATCCTACCGGCCTGCGGACAAGCCCGTATGTCAGCCGAGGCGCACAAGCTGGTCGCGCAGGCGCTCCAGCGTGGCCGTGAAGTCGGCCAGGCGCTTGCGCTCCTGCTCGATCACGGCCGGCGGCGCCTTGGCCACGAAGGCCTCGTTGCCGAGCTTGGCGTTGACCTTGGCGATCTCGCCCTCGATGCGGGCGATTTCCTTGCCGATGCGCGCGCGCTCGGCCACCTTGTCGATCTCCATGTGCAGGCACAGGCGGGCATTGCCGACCACGGCCACCGGCGCGGCCTCGGCGGCCGCGGCCCAGGCGGCCTCGTCGTCGAACACGCGCACTTCCTTGAGCTTGGCGAGCGCCTGCAGCACCGGCGCGGTCTCGCGCAGGAAGGCCGCGCCCTCGGCGTCGTCGGCCACGGCATAGAGCGGCAGCCGCAGCGCGGGCGAGACGTTCATCTCGCCGCGCAGGGTGCGGCAGCCGTCCACCAGCGCCTTGAGCCGTGCCACGTAGGCCTCGGCGGCCTCGTCGATGCGCTCGGGCTGGCTGAGCGGATAGGCCGCCACCATCACCGATTCGCCCGTGCGGCCCGCCACCGGCGCGACCTTCTGCCACAGCTCCTCGGTGATGAACGGGATCACCGGATGCGCGAGGCGCAGCAGGGTTTCGAGCGTGCGGATCAGCGTGCGGCGCGTGGCGCGCTTCTGCGCGTCGTCGCCGGTCTGGATCTGCACCTTGGCGATCTCGAGGTACCAGTCGCAGAACTCGTCCCAGGCGAACTGGTAGATCGCGTTGGCGACGTTGTCGAGCCGGTACTCCTCGAAGCCCTTGGCGACCTCGGCCTCGACGCGCTGCAGCTGCGAGACGATCCAGTAGTCGGCGCGGCTGAACTTCAGGTAGCCGTGCGCGGGACCGCCGACCTTGCACTCCTCCTTCGTGTGCTCCTTGAGGCCGCAGTCCTGGCCCTCGCAGTTCATCAGCACGAAGCGGGTGGCGTTCCAGAGCTTGTTGCAGAAGTTGCGGTAGCCCTCGCAGCGCTTGCTGTCGAAGTTGATGCTGCGGCCCAGCGAGGCCAGCGAGGCGAAGGTGAAGCGCAGCGCGTCGGCGCCGAAGGCCGGGATGCCCTCGGGGAATTCCTTCTGCGTGTTCTTGCGCACCGCGGGCGCGGTCTCGGGCTTGCGCAGGCCCTGGGTGCGCTTGTCGAGCAGCTCGGGCAGCTCGATGCCGTCGATCAGGTCGACCGGGTCGAGCACGTTGCCCTCGGACTTGCTCATCTTCTTGCCCTGCGCGTCGCGCACCAGGCCGTGGATGTAGACGTCCTTGAACGGCACGCGGCCGGTGAAGTGCTTGGTCATCATGATCATCCGGGCGACCCAGAAGAAGATGATGTCGTAGCCCGTGACCAGCACGCTCGAGGGCAGGTAGAGGTTGTAGTCGCTCGTGGGCTCGGTGCCCTGGTTCGGCCAGCCCAGCGTCGAGAACGGGAACAGGGCCGCGGAGAACCAGGTGTCGAGCACGTCCTCCTCGCGGCGCAGCGTCTTGCCGGGCGCCTGGGCCTGCGCTTCCTCCTCGCTGCGCGCGACGTAGACATTGCCCTCGTCGTCGTACCAGGCCGGGATCTGGTGGCCCCACCAGAGCTGGCGCGAGATGGTCCAGTCCTGGATGTTCTCCATCCAGTGGTTGTAGGTGTTGATCCAGTTCTCGGGCACGAAGCGCACCTCGCCCGAGCGCACCACGTCGATCGCCTTCTGCGCGATCGACTGGCCGTCGGCGCCGGGCTTGGTCATGGCCACGTACCACTGGTCGGTCAGCATCGGCTCGACGATGGCGCCGGTGCGCGCGCAGCGCGGCACCATCAGCTTGTGCTTCTTGGTCTCGACCAAGAGGCCCAGCGCGTCGAGGTCGGCCACCACGGCCTTGCGCGCCACGAAGCGGTCGAGGCCGCGGTACTTCTCGGGCGCGTTGTCGTTGACGGTCGCGTCGAGCGTGAGGATGCCGATGGTCTCGAGCTGATGACGCTGGCCCACCGCATAGTCGTTGTAGTCGTGCGCGGGCGTGACCTTCACCACGCCGGTGCCGAAGGCCTTGTCGACGTAGTCGTCGGCGATCACCGGGATCAGCCGGTCGACCAGCGGCAGGCGCACCTGCTTGCCGATCAGCGCCTTGTAGCGCTCGTCTTCCGGATGGACCATCACGGCCGTGTCGCCGAGCATGGTCTCGGGCCGGGTGGTGGCCACCGTGAGCGTGCCCGAGCCGTCTGCCAGCGGGTAGGCGATGTGCCAGAGCCAGCCGTCCTCTTCCTCGCTCTCGACCTCGAGGTCGCTCACGGCGGTCTTGAGCGTCGGGTCCCAGTTCACCAGGCGCTTGCCGCGGTAGATCAGGCCCTCTTCATAGAGCTTGACGAAGGTGTCCATCACCACGGGCGAGAGCTTCTCGTCCATGGTGAAGTATTCGCGGCTCCAGTCGACGGTGTCGCCCATGCGGCGCATCTGCTGGGTGATGGTGTTGCCGCTGCGTTCCTTCCACTCCCAGACCTTGGCGATGAAGTTCTTGCGCGCCTCCTGCGGCGTCGGGCCCATCTCGTGGCGGCTGATGTTCTGTGCCTGCAGCTGGCGCTCGACCACGATCTGGGTCGCGATGCCCGCGTGGTCGGTGCCCGGCAGCCACAGCGTGTTGTCGCCCTTCATGCGGTGGTAGCGCGTGAGGCTGTCCATGATCGTCTGGTTGAACGCATGGCCCATGTGCAGCGTGCCCGTCACGTTGGGCGGCGGCAGCTGGATCGAGAACGCGCCGGCGTCGGCCTTCGGCTTCCCGGTGCCGCGCCAGCCCGCGTGCGCGTAGCCGCGCTTTTCCCATTCGGGACCCCAGTGCGCCTCGAGGGCCGCAGGTTCGAACGATTTGGAAAGGCTCTCGAGGCCGGGTTGGGCGGTGGGTGTGGTGGGTTCGCTCATGGGGGCTTGGGGGCAATGCGGCCATGGCGCCGGTACGCAGGTCGTACGGGCCGCGGGCCGCGCGGGGCAGGGAAGGCGGACGATTTTACCGGCGCGGCGAGGGGCGGTCGTGCCAACAGATAATTCCGCGATGCTGTTCCTGCTCTCTCCCGCCAAGTCGCTCGACTACGACACCCCGGTCCCCGCCGAAGTCCCCGCCACCCAACCCCATTTCGAGAGCCCGAAGGGCCCCTCGGTCGAACTGATCAAGCTGCTGCGCGAGAAGTCGCCGCAGCAGATCTCCGAGCTGATGCGCCTGTCGGACAAGCTCTCGGCCCTCAACGTGGCGCGCTATGCCGCCTGGCGTCCCAAGAGCACCGAGCTGAACGCCCGCCAGGCCGCCTTCGCCTTCGACGGCGACGTCTACGGCGGCCTCGACGCGCGCTCGCTCACGCCCGCGCAGCTGGACTGGGCGCAGGACCACGTCTGCATCCTCAGCGGCCTGTACGGCGTGCTGCGCCCGCTCGACCGGCTGCAGCCCTACCGGCTCGAGATGGGCACCGCGCTGGCCAACCGGCACGGCAAGGACCTCTATGCCTTCTGGGGCGCGCGCATCGCCGAGCACCTCAACGAGCGGCTGGCGGCCGACCGCACGCCGGTGGTGATCAATGCCGCCTCGCAGGAGTACTTCCGCGCGGTCGACACCAAGGCACTGAAGGCGCGTGTGGTCGAATGCGTGTTCGAGGAGTGGAAGGGCGACCGCTACAAGGTCATCAGTTTCTTCGCCAAGCGCGCGCGCGGCCTGCTGGCGCGCTGGGCCGTGCTGCACCGCGTGGCCACGCCCAAGGCGCTGGAAAAATTCGATCTCGAGGGTTATGGTTTCGACGCCCAGGTGTCCACGGCCGAACGGCTGGTCTTCAGGAGAAAACTCGTATGAATGATGTGAGGGAAGCAGGCGAGGCAACCGGAGCGCGCGCATGACGCAGGCCGTGAGTCCCGAACTGCGCGACTGGCTGGTGAGCCAGCTCGCGGCCGGCCATTCGGTGCCCGCGCTGCGCGCCTCGATGCGCGCGGCCGGCTGGCACGATGCCGCCACCGACATCGCGCTGGCCCAGCTCGAGGCCGGCTTTCCCGAGTCCAGGGCCGCGTCGGCGCTGCCGCCGCGCACCTCGATGCCGGGCCCCGACCTC
Organism: Variovorax sp. GW821-FHT09B01; assembly: GCF_059418345.1. Classification (NCBI taxonomy): domain Bacteria; kingdom Pseudomonadati; phylum Pseudomonadota; class Betaproteobacteria; order Burkholderiales; family Comamonadaceae; genus Variovorax; species Variovorax sp. GW821-FHT09B01. The sequence continues at coordinate 112,249 of NZ_JBWKPQ010000020.1, forward strand.
GAGGGTTCGCCGCTGTACATCGACGTGGGCGACCGCCGCGTGCAGGTGCTGCAGACCATGAAGCATCCGCGCGTGATCGTGTTCGGCAACCTGCTGTCGGCCGAGGAGTGCGAGGCGCTGATCGCGGCCGCGCGCGTGCGGCTCGCGCGCTCGCTCACCGTCGAGACCAAGACCGGCGGCGAGGTGCTCAACGTCGACCGCACCAGCGAAGGCATGTTCTTCGAGCGCGGCGAGAACGAGACCGTGCGGCAACTCGAGCAGCGCCTGGCGCTGCTGCTGCGCTGGCCGCTCGAGTTCGGCGAGGGACTGCAGATCCTGCGCTACGCGCCCGGCGCGCAGTACCGGCCGCACTACGACTACTTCGACCCCGGCGAGCCCGGCACGCCCACCATCCTCAAGCGCGGCGGCCAGCGCGTCGCCACGCTGGTGATGTACCTGCAGGAGCCCGAGAAGGGCGGCGCCACCACCTTCCCCGACGTCGGCCTCGAGGTCGCGCCGGTGCGCGGCACCGGCGTGTTCTTCAGCTACGACCATCCCGATCCCGCCACCCGCACGCTGCACGGCGGCGCGCCCGTGGTCGCGGGCGAGAAGTGGGTCGCCACCAAGTGGCTGCGCGAACGCGAGTTCCGCTAGCCCGCAACACAAGAAAGCCGCGATGAAGGTCCAGGCCAACGGATTGCAGATCGAAGTCGACGACACCGGCGGCGAGGGCCGCCCGGTGATCCTGCTGATCATGGGCCTGGGCATGCAGCTCGTGGCCTGGCCGCGCGATTTCGTGCAGTTGCTGGTCGACGCCGGCTTTCGCGTGCTGCGCCACGACAACCGCGACATCGGCCTGAGCGAAGGCTTCGACCACAAGGGCGTGGGCAACATCGTCTGGGAAAGCATCCGGCTGCGCCTGGGCCTGCCGGTGCGCTCGGCCTACACGCTGCAGGACATGGCGGCCGATTCGCTCGGCGTGCTCGACGCGCTGGGCATCGCGCAGGCGCACGTGGTCGGCGCCTCGATGGGCGGCATGATCGCGCAGCGCATGGCGGCGACCGCGCCCACGCGCGTGCAGAGCCTCGTGAGCATCATGAGTTCGAGCGGCGCGCGCGGCCTGCCCGGTCCGCGCCGCGAGGTGGCCGCGATGCTGTTGCGGCGCCCGCTGGGCCGCGGCGAGGACGAGCTGATCGCGCACAGCATCCGCCTGCTGCGCCTGATCCAGAGCCCGGCCTATCCGCAGACCGACGAGGCGCTGGCCGAGCGCCTGCGCTTCGCCATGCGCCGCGCCTACCATCCGGCCGGCATGTTCCGCCAGATGCTCGCCATCGGCGCCGACACCGAGCGCCCCGAGCTGCTGGGCCGCATCCAGTGCCCGACCCTGGTGCTGCACGGCGAGCCCGACGCGCTGGTGCCGATCGCCTGCGGCCAGGACACGGCGCGCCGCATCCCCGGCGCGCAGTTCGTGCCCATTCCCGGCATGGGCCACGATCTCCCGCCCGAGGTCTGCGCCATCCTTGCCAGACACATCGTCCCGTTCCTGAACGCGACGCCATCCCGCCATCCATGAGCCACGACGCCTCCCACACCCCCAACCCCAACACGCCCGAGCAGTCCCAGCTCGGCCGCGCCTCGGCCTACGCCGACCGCTACGACCCCACGCTGCTGTTCCCGATCGCACGCGCCACCCAGCGCGAGGCCATGGGCATCGCGGCCGGCGCCTTGCCCTTCTTCGGCGCCGACCTCTGGACCGCCTTCGAACTGAGCTGGCTCAACCCGCGCGGCAAGCCGCAGCTCGCGATCGCGCACTTCACCGTGCCCTGCGAGACGCCCAACATCATCGAGAGCAAGAGCTTCAAGCTCTACCTCAACAGCTTCAACAACACCGCCTTCGCCGACGCCGAGGCCGTGCGCGAACGCCTGCGCACCGACCTGGCCGAGGCGCTGTGGCGCGGCAGCGACCGCGCGGCGGGCATCGGCGTGAAGCTGGTCGCGCCCGAGCTATTCGACCGCGAGCCGGTGCACGAGCTCGACGGCCTGGACCTCGACCGGCTCGACATCGAATGCACGAAGTACCAGCCCGCGCCCGAGCTGCTCTCGAGTGACGCCACGCAGGTGCCGGTGACCGAGACGCTGACCAGCCGGCTGCTCAAGAGCAACTGCCTGGTCACGGGCCAGCCCGACTGGGGCAGCGTGCAGGTCCGCTACAGCGGCCCGCCGATCGACCAGGCCGGGCTGCTCGCCTACATCGTGAGCTTTCGCAACCACAACGAATTCCACGAGCCCTGCGTGGAGCGCATGTTCACCGACATCTGGAAGCACTGCCACCCGACCAAGCTCACGGTGTATGCGCGCTATACGCGGCGCGGCGGGCTCGACATCAACCCGTTCCGCACCAGCTGGCCGCAGGCGCTGCCGGCCAACGTGCGCACGGCGCGCCAGTAGGCGGACCGGTGTCGCCGAAGTTTTTTGAAGATTTTTTTGCCCGGATTCGAAAATGGCGTTTTTTTGGGCATATAATCTGAGGCTTCGCGGGAATAGCTCAGTTGGTAGAGCGCAACCTTGCCAAGGTTGAGGTCGAGAGTTCGAGACTCTTTTCCCGCTCCAAATTTTTTGCTTCTTCGAAGGGTCCGCAAGACCCGCCGCAGAACGCAAGCGAAGACGAAAAAAAGGCCGCTGTCCCCAGCGGCCTTTTTCTTTTTCCGCGGCCGCTCGCGAGGGGCGCCCGGCCCGTGTGGCATCCTGCCCGCATGACCCCCGACACCCGTTCGCTGCGCCTGTTCGTGGCGGTGGCCGACCACGGCAGCATCAGCGAGGGCGCCAAGCGCTGCCACCTCGCGCTCGCGGCCGCGAGCAAGCGCATCTCCGACCTCGAGGCGCGCGCGCGGCTGCCGCTGTTCGTGCGCCATGCGCGCGGCGTCACGCTCACGTCGGCCGGCCATGGGCTGCTGCTGCATGCGCGCGCCGTGCTCTCGGCCATGGACCGGCTCGGCGCCGAGCTCGACGACTTCCAGCAGGGCGTGGCGGGCGTGGTCAGCATCACGGCCAATGCCTCGACCATCGCGCAGTTCCTGCCGGCGCAGATCGGCTCCTTCCTGCGGCTGCATCCGGTGCTCAAGATCGACCTGCAGGAGCGCGCGAGCACCGAGGTGGTGAAGGCGGTGCAGGCCGGCCTGGCCGACATCGGCGTGATCGAGGGCAACACGCCGGCCGATCCGCTCGAATGCCTGCCCTACCGCAGCGACGAACTGGCCGTGGTGGTGGCGCGCGACCATCCGTTGGGCCGGCGCAAGCGCATCGGCGCGGACGAGGTGCTGCGCCACGAGCACATCGTGGTGCGCGAAGGCACGGCGCTGCATCGCGTGCTGCTGAATGCCGCGCTCGAGGCGCAGCTGCCGCTCAAGGTGCGCATGCAGGTCGGCAGCTTCGACATGGTGTGCCGCATGGTGGAGCAGGGCGCGGGCATCGGCGTGCTGCCCTATGCGGCCATCCTGCCGCAGCTGCAGATCCTCAAGCTGCGCTGCCTCAAGCTCGATGCGCCCTGGGCCGTGCGCCGCCACCTGTTGTGCGTGCGCCGGCAGCAGGACCTGACGGTGGCCGCGCGCTCGGTGCTGGAACACCTGAGCCGGCCCGACTGAAGCACGAGGCTTCGCGCCGCGCGAAGCCTCGCTCCCGCCAAAAACGAATTGTTCTCCACCGGGGCGCGCGCAAAGATGCGCGCACAACGAAGGAGACAATTTTGAAGATCGTTCGCGTCAGCGCCACGCCGCTGAACATTCCCGTCGCCATCGACGTGCTGGGGCTCGACATGAAGACCTCGCTGTCGCTGTGCCTGACCGAGATCGAGACCGACACCGGCCTCGTCGGCCACGGCATGACCGCCATCACCGAGGAGGAGATCATCGCCGCCGCGGTGCGCGAGGTGGCGGGCCCGGCGCTGATCGGCGAGGACCCGATGGCCACCGAGCGCCTGTGGGACAAGCTCTACTGGCTGCTCTCGCCGCGCGGCCAGACCGGCTACGCGAGCCATGCCATCGCCGCGCTCGACATCGCGCTGTGGGACCTGAAGGCGAGGGCGCTGGGCCAGCCGCTGTGGCGCCTGCTCGGCGGTGCGCGCGCCAGGGTGCCGGTGTATGCGACCTTCGGCTTCGGCTTCTTCGAGCGCGACCAGCTCGCGGCCGCCGCCAAGCTGTGGGTGGAGCAGGGCTTTCGCCGCCTGAAGATGACCGTCGGCGGCCATGCGCTCGCGCGCCGCGACGAACCGCGGCCGATCGACGAGGTGATCGCCGAGGACGTGCGCCGCGTCGCCGCGGTGCGCGAGGCGGTCGGCCCCGAGGTGAAGCTCTATGTCGACGCCAACTGCGGCCTCGACCTGTTCCATGCGAGCGAACTCGCGCGCCGCATCGAACCCTACGGCATCAGCTTCTTCGAGGAGCCGCTGACCCAGAACGACGTGCGCCAGATGGCCCAGCTGCGCGCGCGCACGAGCATCCCGCTGGCCTGCGGGCAGAACGAGGGCCTGGCCTTCCGCTTCCGCGACCTGCTGGTGAACCAGGCGGCCGATGTGCTGCAGCCCAACGTGACGATCTCGGGCGGCTACTCGCAGTGCCTGAAGATCGCGGGCATGGCGCAGGCCTTCAACGTGCCGATCGACAACGGCGGCGCCTGGCCCTTCCACAACATGCACCTGCATGCGGGCGTGTCGAACGGCGGGCTGGTCGAGTACCACTACGTGGCGGTGAAGATGCTGCAGCAGATCTTCGATGGCCTGCCCGTCCCCGAGCAGGGCTGGCTCACGCTGCCCGAGACGCCGGGCCTGGGTTTCGCGCCCAATGCCGAGCGCGTGCGCGAACTCGCAAAGCTGCCGACCTCGCGCGGCAAGGGCAAGGCCTGAACGATGAGAACAACACCCACGATCCTTCGCCGGCGCCGGCAGGCATTGCGCGCGGCAACGGCCCTCGGCCTCGCGGGCCTGCTCGCGGCGCCCGTGGCCTGGGCCCAGAAGTACCCCGACAAGCCGATCCGCCTCATCGTCGGCTATTCGGCCGGCGGTGGCGTCGATGCCGTGGCGCGCCTGTTGAGCGCGCGCCTGCCCGCGGTGCTGGGCCAGCAGGTGCTGGTGGAGAACCGCACCGGCGCCACCGGACTCATCGCGGCCGACTTCGTCGCCAAGGCGCCGCCCGATGGCTACACGCTGATGATGGGCGACAGCGCCTTGCTGATCGCCAAGCTGCTGCAGCCGAAGATCGCGATCGATCCGCTCACCAGCTTCAAGCCGGTGGCCGGTGCCTTCGTCTCGCCGCTGATGATCGTCACGGGCAACGACTTCCCCGCGAAGACACCGGCGGAATTCGTCGCCCAGCTCAAGGCGAACCCGGGCCGTTTCTCCTTCGCGACCTCGGGCGTGGGCACGGTGCAGCACCTGGGCTTCGAGATGCTCAAGCAGTCCACCGGCAGCTTCGTGGTGCATGTGCCGTACCGCGGCGCCGCGCAGATCGTGCCCGACGTGATCGGCGGCCAGGTGCCGATCGGCGTGGTCAGCGCGACGGCGGCGATGGCGCAGTCCAAGGCCGGCAAGTTGCGCGCGGTGGCGCTGATGAACAGCGCGAAGCTCGAAGGGGCCGAGAGCATTGCGCCGCTGGCCGATGCGCTGCCGGGGTTCGATGTGGCGCCGCGCATCTTCGTGCTCGCGCCTGCTGGAACGCCCAACGAGATCGTCGACCGGTTCTCAGCCGCCGTGAAGACGGTGCTCGATGCGCCTGATGCTGGAGCTGCCGCGGCGGCGCAGGGGACCTTGCGGGCCTATGCCACGCCGGCGCAGCTCGGCAAGGACATGGCCGAGGAGACGGTGCGGTGGAAACGCATCATCACGGAGCAGCGGATCGTGGCGGATGGGGGGTGATTTTTTGGGCGTTTGTTGTCCGGGGCGGGCTCACGCCGATGGGGTACTCCCCTCCGCGAATGTCCCCCGCCTTCGGCTCCTCCTTGATTTCGCTGCGGGGAGTACCCCATCGGCGTGAGTCGGGGCGCAATCGTTGTTGACTCGCCGGCACCACCGCAGCGCCTCCCGTGCACAGGGTGTCGGGTGCTTCCCGCAGCGAAATAAAGGAGGAGCCCGAAGGGCGGGGGACATTCGCGGAGGGAAGTACCCGATGCCCTGTGCACGCGCCCCAGACCCCAAACTGAATGAAACAGAAGAGATGAACCAACCACACCTGGGCCTCATAGTCCCCCCGAAAGCAGGCGAAGTCCCCATCGACGGCCAGCTTCTCTACGGCGATCGCATCCGTTTCAGCGCACGCGGCCTGGGCCTCGGAGAAATCTCCACCCGCGGCTACACCGAAGTCATCGACTCGGTGATCGACAAGGCGTTGGAACTCAAGGAGGAGGGCGTCGGCGCCATCTCCCTCATGGGCACCTCGCTGAGCTTCTTCCGCGGCGCCGCCTTCAACCGGCAGCTCGAAGTCGAGATGTCACGCGCCACAGAGCTGCCCTGCACCACCATGAGCAACGCCATCGTCGAAGGACTGCGCGGCCTCGGCGTGAAGCGCGTCGCCGTGGCCACCGCCTACATCGACGAGGTCAACGTGCAGCTGCGGCGCTATCTCGAACAGAGCGACTTCGAACCGCTGGCCATCGAAGGCCTGTCGATCTCCGATGTGCAGCAGGTCGGCCAGGTCGGCACGCAGGTGCTGGTGGACCTGGGCCGTCGGGTGTTCGAGGCACGGCCGGGGGCGGACGGCATCCTCATCTCCTGCGGCGGACTCGTCACGCTCGACGCCGTGCGCGAACTCGAGTCGATGCTGCAGGTGCCCGTGGTCTCGAGTTCGCCCGCGGGCTTTCGCGACCTGGTGCGCAAGGCCGGGCTCGATGCGCGCTCGCCCGGCAATGGCCGGCTGTTCGATTGAGAAGACGGCGGCGGACCCGTCGCTCAGAACGAACGCGGCAGGCCGAGCATGTGCTCGGCCACATAGCTGAGGATCAGGTTGGTCGAGATCGGCGCCACCTGGTAGAGCCGCGTCTCGCGGAACTTGCGTTCGATGTCGTATTCGCAGGCGAAGCCGAAGCCGCCGTGGAACTGCAGGCAGGCGTTCGCCGCTTCCCAGCTCGCCTTGGCCGCGAGGTATTTCGCCATGTTGGCCTGCGCGCCGCAGGGCTCGCGTGCGTCGAACAGGCGGCAGGCCTCGTAGCGCATCAGGTTCGCGGCCTCGACCTCGATGAAGGCCTCGGCGATCGGGAACTGCACGCCCTGGTTCTGGCCGATCGGGCGGCCGAACACCACGCGCTCCTTGGCATAGGCCGTCACCTTGTCGATGAACCAGTAGCCGTCGCCGATGCATTCGGCCGCGATCAGCGTGCGCTCGGCATTGAGCCCGTCGAGGATGTACTTGAAGCCCTGGCCTTCCTCGCCGATCAGGTTTTCGGCCGGGATCTCGAGGTTCTCGAAGAACAGCTCGTTGGTCTCGTGGTTCACCATGTTGAGGATCGGCCGCACCGTCATGCCCTGGCCGATGGCCTCGCGCAGGTCGACGATGAAGATCGACATGCCCTCGGATTTCTTCTTCACCTCGGCCAGCGGCGTGGTGCGCGCCAGCAGGATCATCAGGTCGGAATGCTGGATGCGCGAGATCCACACCTTCTGGCCGTTGACGACATAGCGGTCGCCCTTCTTCACCGCCGTCGTCTTGATCTTCGTGGTGTCGGTGCCCGTGGTGGGCTCGGTCACGCCCATCGACTGCAGCCGCAGTTCGCCGCTCGCGATCTTCGGCAGGTACCGCTGCTTCTGCGCCTCGCTGCCATGGCGCAGCAGCGTGCCCATGTTGTACATCTGGCCATGGCAGGCGCCCGAGTTGCCGCCGCAGCGGTTGATCTCTTCCATGATCACCGAGGCCTCGGTCAGGCCCAGGCCCGAGCCGCCGTACGCCTGCGGGATCAGCGCGGCCATCCAGCCGGCCTGGGTGAGCGCGTCCACGAACTCGGCGGGATAGCCGCGCGCCTCGTCGATCTTGCGGAAGTATTCGTCGGGAAACTGCGCGCAGAGGTCGCGCACGGCGTCGCGGATGTCGGGGAAGCGGGTGTCGTTGCTGTGCATCGCCTGAATCTATCCGCGTGCGCGGCGCGCGTCTCTCGGATTTCGGAAGCCTCCCTTCGGCCAAGGCGGATGCCCGGTCGCGGGCCGTCGATTGCGCGCGACTCGCCTCGCTTCGGACATGTCCTGCAACGGGACGCGCTGCGGTCTTTCCGGCGCCTTCATCGAACGGACGCAATCTGCTGCCCATTCCCTGAACCATCCTGGAGGACAGCACCATGGCAGACGACCTGAGCAAGCGCGGACAGCCCGACCGCTCGCGCATCAACGTGAACGAGGCGCACGAGATGCGCTACTGGACCCAGACCCTGGGCGTGACCGAGGCGCAACTGCGCTCGGCGGTCGCGGCCGCCGGCGTCGAGGTCAAGGACGTGCGGACCTACCTCGGCAAGCCCTGAGCGCCGGTGAACGGGAACCTGCGTAGGCAGGTTCCTACACCCGGGCGACGAGGCGCGGCCGATACTCTGTCGCTTGCCTCGCACCGGGACATTTCCCTTGAACCTCCCCCCCTTCCTCGCTTCCCTCCCTGGCCCGACGCTCGGGCATCGTCCCTTGCAAGCCGCCCCCGCGGCCGGAGCCGTGGCGCGATGAAGAGCTCTCCCGGAGCCCGCAGCTGGATCGCCGCCGGCGTGCGCCACGAACTGCTGACCCGCGCCTTGCCCGCGCTGCGCCACGACATGGCGGCGCCGGTGTCGGTGATCCGCATGGCGCTGCTGATGCTCAAGCGCCAACTCGGCGCCGAGACCATCGACCGCGCCGTCAGCGAGGAACGCATGGGCCTGGTCGACGGCCAGGTGTCCGAACTGGTCGAGGGCATCCGCTCGCTGCGCGACTGGGAACTGGCCACCACCGACGACGGCATCACGCGCGCCGCGCTGGTGGCGCGCTGCGTCGCGCTGATGCGCGCCGCCTTCGACCTGCATGGCGTGTCGCTCGAGGTGGACGATGCGCTCGCCGCCGGCGAGGACGAGAAGCGCTGGCCCGCGGCGGCCGCGCTGCGCTACTTGTTCCTCGGCGCGCTCGGCTACCTGCACGACGGCGCGCCCGAGGCCGGCGCGATCCGGATCGAGGCCGATGGCCCCGAAGGCCTGCGCTTCGCGGCACTGCCGCGCGAGGCCAGTGCCGTCAATCCCGTGCTCGATGCGCACCGCGCGCCGCGCGCGCTGGCCATCGACGCGGTCGCGCTGCAGAGCCTGGCCGAGGACCTCGGCTACCGCATCGCGCTCGAGCGCGACAGCGTGCGCTTCTCGCTCGGCGCGGGCTGAGCACGCGGCCGCGCCGGCGCGGCCTGGCGCACCGGCAGCGGTGCGTGCTTCGCTTCCTTCGAGGCCGTCGAGCTCGAGGCGGGCTTGGCGCTCTTGCGCTGCCGCGTCGCGGCCTGGGCTTCGCGCCGATGCGCCTGCAGAAAACCCAATAGCCGCCGTTCCGCCGCGTGCAGCCCGCGCGACGGCCGCGCACTGCGGCGCCCCGCGATGCGTTCGAGCAGGGCCGACGCCGCATCGGCCTCGGTGCTCGCGAGCGCGCTGCCCAGCGACAGCACGGCAGGATGCACATAGGCCTTCTTGCAGACCGCGGGCGTGTTGCCGAGCTGGCGCGCCACGGTCGCGAGGATGTCCTTCGCGGTGTAGCGGTTGCCGTCCGAGGCGACCCGGCCCGGCTCGCAGGCCAGCCGCGTGAGCTCCAGCGCCTGCACCGTGCCATGCCAGGTGCGGAAGTCCTTCGCGGTGAAGCGCTCGCCGTCCAGGCCCTTCTGGCCCTCGACCACCTCGCTGAGGTAGTCGTTGACGTCGGTCGACGAGACGCTGTGCGGCTCGCCGTCCTCGCCCACGTACTGGAACAGCGCCTGCCCCGGCAGTTGCTGGCAGCCGCGCACGATCTTCGCCACGCGCGGGTCCTCGAGCGTGGCCTCGTGCATCACGCCGCTCTTGCCGCGAAAGCGCAGCCGCAGCGCCGCGCCCTTCACCGCCGCATGCCGGTTGCGCAGCGTGGTGAGGCCGTAGGAACCGTTGCTGCTCGCGTACTCCTCGTTGCCCACGCGCATCAGCGTGGTGTCGAGCAGCCGCACCAGCGCGGCCAGCACCTGGGGTCGCGCCGGCGCGCCCGTGCCCTTGCCGGCCTGCAGGTCGCGCTGCACCCGCGCGCGGATGCGCGGCAGCGCGCGCGCGAAGGCCTCGAGCCGGTCGAACTTGGTCTCGTCCTTCAGCGCGCGCCAGTCGGCGTGGTAGCGGTACTGCTTGCGGCCGCGCGCGTCGAGGCCGGTGGCCTGCAGGTGGCCGTTGGGCAGCGGGCAGATCCACACCTCGTCGTAGGCCGGCGGAATCGCCAGCATGCGGATGCGCGAGAGCTCGTCGGCGTCGCGCACCCACTGGCCGCGCGCGTCGCGGTAGCGGAACTTCGCGCCGTGCCGCAGCCGGCGGATGCCCGGCATGTCGGGGTTCACGTAGACCAGCCCGTTCGCGATCGGCGTGGGCTTGGACGGAGGCCGTCGCGCGGAGGATGCAGTGTCCGGCATGGTGGTTGCGTGGTGTAGACAGGCCCGTTGTGCCAGCGCCGACAATGCGCGGCTGTAGGACGCCGCGAGCGCCGCCGGTGCGATGGCCGCGCTTGCGTGTCCTGCCCCCAATTCTCGAACCCACGGAGTCCCCCATGCCGTCTTCCTCCTCCCTGTGCTTCGCCCGCCTCTCGGCGCTGGCCGCCGCCGCGCTGCTGGCCGGTGCCGCCAGTGCCGCCACCATGCCGCCCGCGCCCGGCGCCGAGGCCCGCGCCGAACTGCCCGTGAAGGTGAAGGTGTTCGTCGCCGCCATGTTCGAGATCGGCCAGAACAGCGGTGACCGCGCGGGCGAGTTCCAGCACTGGTACGAGCGCTACTGGAAGGGCGCGAAGCCGATGGCCGTGCCCGGCGCGCTGCAGCCCGTCTACTGCAATGCCGACGGCGTCTGTGGCGCGGTGCTCGGCATGGGCAAGGTCAATTCCTCGGCCTCGATGCAGGCGATCCTCTTGAACCCGCAGTTCGATTTCTCGCAGGCCTACTACGTGATCTCGGGCGTGGCCGGCACGCCGCCCTCGCGCGGCACCATCGGCGAGGTGAGCTGGGCCACCTGGCTGGTCGACTACGACCTCGGCCACCGCTGGGCACCCGAGGAGAACAAGCCCGGCGAGCCCACCTTCATGCCGCGCAAGGGCTACGAGTCGTACCGCCGCTTCAAGCTCAACCCCGAGCTCGTCGGCTGGGCCATGAAGCTCACGGCCGACACGCCGCTCAAGGATTCCGAATCGGCGCGCAGCTACCGGCTGCGCTACCCCGATGCCGCGGCGCGGCGCGCGCCCTTCGTCGGCACCGGCACCCACATGACGGGCGACACCTTCTTCCACGGCCCCGGCATGTCGAACCAGGCGCAGTACATCGCGAAGCTCTATGGCGCCGACGACTACGTGATCACCGAGATGGAGGCCGCCGCGATCACGCTCGTGATCCAGCGCACCCACGGCACCGACCGCGTGATGAGCCTGCGCGGCGCGGTCAACTTCGACCAGGGCAATCCCAACGAGACCACCCTGCAGCATCTCGACCCCGCGCCCGGCGAAACGGCCGGCGGCTTCGCCGAGACGGTGGAGAACATCGCGCTGGTGGGCACGCGCGTGGTCGACCACATCGTGGCGAACTGGGGGCAGTGGCAGGGCGGCGTGCCGCGGCCCTGAGACATAAGCGGCCGCGCTCAGGGCGCCGGCTGCAGATGCCAGGTCACCGTGAAGTCGAACGGCGTCCAGCGGCTGACCTTCACGCCCGCGCGGCGCAGGCCGCGGCCGGTCCAGGTGTTGCAGGTCTCGAACAGGTGGTAGGCGCCGTTGGCCTCGTAGAAGGCGTCCTGCGCGTTGTAGTGCGCGCCCGCGATGGCCGTCGCCTGGCCCGCGGGCAGGGTGCTGCGCACATGCTCGATCAGGCGCAGGTACTGCGGCATCGACAGCGGCAGCCGGAACGCGCCGGCGCCGAACTGGTCGCGCCGCAGATAGCTCACGTGCAGCAGCGCGCGGTTGCGGCCCGACAACGCGCCCAGCGCGCGCGCGGCCGTGAGGTCGGCCCAGGTCGGCGTGTGCAGGTAGAACTCGCGGTCGCCCCAGCCCAGCGCCACGTACTCGGCACCGGGCGGCACGGCCGGGAAGTCCGCGAGCGGGAACAGCTTTTGCCAATCGATCAGCGCCGAGCGCACCGGGAACACGTAGTCGGTGTGCACGCCGTTGCTCAGCACCCAGGCTTCGACATAGGGCGCGGCCGGCGCCGTGGCCTTCGCATGGCTGGGCCAGAACACCAGCGCGAAGGCCGTTCCCACGTAGAGCCCGATCAGCACCACGAGGCCGAGCAGCAGCAGCGAGAAGCGGCGCAGCCAGCGTGCGATGAAGGCCATGGCGTCAGAACAGCGAGGCGGTGGCCGACTCGGGCGCGGCGGCCGGGCGCTGCGTGCCGCCGGCCGGTGCCAGCGCCTCGGGGCTGCCCGCGCGCGCCAGCGCGCCCACGCGCACGCCCAAGAGGCGCAGCGGGCGTTCGAGCGGCACGCGCTTCAGGCACAGGCCGCCGGTGCGGCGAATGGTCTTCGCGTCGTCGGTGAAACGGTCGATGGTCTGGTCGCGCGTGGCGATCCTGAAGTCGTCGTAGCGCAGCTTGATGCCGATGGTCTTGCCCACATAGCCCTTGCGCTGCAGGTCCTCGGCGAGCTTCTCGCACAGCCGCGTGAAGATCTCGCCGAGCTCGGCGCGGTCGCGCACCGCATGCAGGTCGCGCTCGAAGGTGGTCTCGCGGCTCATCGAGACCGGTTCGCTCTCGGTCACCACCGGGCGATCGTCGCGGCCCCATGCCACCTCGTGCATCCAGGCGCCGGTGGACTTGCCGAAGTTGTCGATCAGCCAGCCGCGCTCGCAGGCCGCGAGCTGGCCGATGGTCTCGATGCCCAGGCGCTTGAGCTTCTCGTCGGCCTTGGGCCCGATGCCGTTGACCTTGCGGCAGGGCAGCGGCCAGATGCGCGTCTTCACGTCGTCCTCGTAGACCACCGAGATGCCGTTGGGCTTGTTGAATTCGCTCGCCATCTTGGCGATCAGCTTGTTGGGTGCCACGCCGATCGAGCAGGTCAGGCCGGTGGCCTGGAAGATCGACTTCTGGATCAGCCGCGCCAGCGTGCGCCCGCCCTCGCGCTGGCCGCCGGGCACCTCGGTGAAGTCGATGTAGACCTCGTCCACGCCGCGGTCCTCCATCAGCGGCGCGATGTCGGTGATGATCGACTTGAAGCCGCGCGAGTACTTGCGGATCTCCTCGAAGTCCACGGGCAGCAGGATCGCGTCGGGGCACAGCTTGGCGGCCTTCATGAGCCCCATGGCCGAGCCCACGCCGAACTTGCGCGCCGGGTAGGTCGCGGTGGTGATCACGCCGCGGCCCACGTAGTCCTTGAGCCGCGCGAAGGCATCGACCGGAATGTCGGCCAGCGTGCCGCCGGGCGGCAGGTGGCGGATCGCTTCGTCGACGCTGCGCCGGCCGCCGCCGATCACCACCGGCAGGCCCTTGAGCTGCGGATAGCGCAGCAGCTCGACCGACGCGTAGAAGGCGTCCATGTCGAGGTGGGCGATGCGGCGGATCGGGGGCGTGGCGGCGGGCTTGGAACTCACGGTAACGATTGTCTCGCGCTGCGCCGATGTTCGCCCGGGCCGTGCAAGAATGCTTCGGAATTTCAATCCCCCGCAAGGACAACGGAAAGGAATCCACCATGGGTGACGACGAGGAAGGCGGCCTCTCGGTCGCGCTGACGCCGGTGCAGCTGGCGGCGGTGCTCGGTGGCGAGGACGTGCCCGAGTCGGCGAGCCTCAGCAACCGGCTCTGGGGCACCGCGGCGCTGGTCGGCGGCGTCATCGAACTGGTCGGCGCGGGCGTGCTGTGCGTCGCGCCCGAACCCACCATGGCGAGCAAGGTCGGCTGCGTGGTGCTCGGCGCCCACGGCAGCGACGTCACCGCCACCGCCGCGCGCCAGATCTGGACCGGCCGCTCGCAGCGCACCGCCACCGCCATGACGGCCGATGCCGCCGCGCAGGCCATGGGTGCCTCGCCCGAGACCGGCGCGCAGGTGGGGCTCGCGGTCGACGTCGCGGTGCCGCTGTTCGTGGCCGGCGGCCTCGCCGCATCGCGCGTCATCGCGGTGCGCGCGAGCCGCTTCAAGCTCGAGCCCGTGCGCCTCATCGAGCACGAAGGCGTGGCCGGCTCCAAGGCCGGCGGCCACACCATCCGCGAACACGTCGGCAAATCGGCGCAGGACCTGTTCGACCGCTTCGCGAAGAAGCCCAGCCTGCAGAAGTCGTCGTCCTTCTTCGACCTCGCCACCGCCGAGTCGGCCATCAGCCAGACGGTGCGCGCCAATGCGCGCGCGATCCGCGCCTGGTCGCGCTCGGCGCAGGTGGGCTCCAAGCCGATGGCCTTCGAGCACGACATCGGCACCGTGGTCGGCATCGGCGTGCAGCGCGGCAGCACCGCCGTGAGCCAGCTCACCAAGGTGCGCGTGACGCTCAACATGAAGGCCTACAACGGCAAGCCCTTCTACATCCTCACCGCCCATCCGTTCTGACAGCCAGCACAAAAATCCCACGATGCGATTCGAACTGATCGACCACTTGACCAAGGTCTATTTCGGCCAGGATGCCGACATCCTCTTCGGCGAGACCGGCGCCGAGATCATGGCCTCGTACCGCGAATCGAGCACCCCGGCCGAACTGGCCGCGCTGCGTGCCGAGATCGCCGACTACCGGGGTTCGCACGACGACGTCGAGGCCGCGTTCGCGCGCGACTTCGAGCGCGACTACCTGCCCGAGGATTTCGGCCGCACGGCGGCGGAGTTCTTCGACCGCGTGCTGGCGGCGGTGCAGTAGCACCCGCGGCTTCGTTCAGGGCGATTCGGTGGCGGGCGCACCGTCGGCCGGATCGGGCGGCGGGGCCATCTCGCGCATCAGGCGGTCGACCGTGTCGGCGTCCATCGGTGCCTGCGCGGCCGCCGCCTCGGGCGCATCGCGTAGCCAGCGCGTGCTGTCGGGCCAGGCCATCGTCGCGGCCATCACCAGCGCGAGCAGCACGAGGTAAGGGGCCAGCGCGAGCGCCACCGCGCGCAGCGGCGGGCGCGGCACGGTCTGCCCGCGCGCGAGCACCAGCGCATAGCCGAAGGGCGGCAGCAGGAAGCCGGCCTGCAGCACCAGCAGCGCGAGCGTCGCGATCCAGGCCGCGTCGGGGAGTTGCGCGAGCACGGGCGGCATCACGATCGGCACCACGAGGAAGATCAGCTCGAAGGCATCGAGCACGAAGGCGCAGGCCAGCAGGATGGCGAGCACGGCGCCCAGGCCGATCATCGGATGGCCTTGCAGCGCGAGCATCAGCCGCATGACCAGCGCATCGGTGCCGAAGCCGCGCAGCAGCAGCGAGAAGGTGGTGGCCGCGACCAGCAGCGCATAGAGCGCACCGGTCAGCGCCATCGCGTCGTCGAGCACCTGGCGCAGCAGCCCCGCGCGCAGCAGCTGGCCCGAGACCAGTCCCCAGCCGAGCAGCAGCATGCAGGCGGTGGCGGCGCCTTCGACCGGCCGCACGCGGCCGAGCGCGATCAGCACCAGCAGCGAGCCGATCACGGGCGGCACGATCGAAAGCGTCCAGCGCTGCGGCCTCGTGAGTGGCTCGCGCGCGGCCGGCGTGGCCGACAGGACGGGCCGCGCGCTCCAGGCCGCGATCGCGAGCCAGCCGACGAACAGCGCCGCGGCCGGCAGCAGCGCGGCCTGCAGGATGTCCTGCGTGTTGACGATGCGTTCGGCCGCGGCGCCCGGCAGGCCCAGGCTGCGCGCCATGTTCACGCCCTCGGTGTGGGCACGCAGCATCGCGTCGGCAAGCAGCAGCAGGACCAGCGAGGGCGGCACGATCACGCCGAGCGTGCCGGTCACCGCCACCAGCGCCGTGCGGCGCGGGGCCGGCAGGCCTTCGCGTGCCCAGCCCTCGCCCGCGGTGCGCGCCAGCGTGAGCAGGCTTGCGCCGACCGAGCCGTTCATCGGCGCCAGCAGCAGGCCGAGCACCATGCCCGCGATCTCGGCGGCCGCGCGCGGCGCGATGCGCGCGAGCAGGCGGCGCAGGCCCTCGTACAGGTGCTGCGCGAGCGCGAGCCGGTTGAGCAGCGCACCCACCAGCGCATAGAGCGCGAGCGCCTGCAGCAGGTCGTGCTCGAGCAGGCCGACGATGCGCCATGGCAGGTTCTGCAGCAGCGCCATGTCGAAGGCGCCGAGCGCCAGGCCCGTCACCGCGCCGAGCGTGGACACGCCGAGCAGCACCGCATAGGTCGGCCAGCCCGTGCTCATCATCAGCGCGAGCGCCACTGCGAGCAGCGCCAGGCCGAGCCAGCCGGTGCCGGCGCTCATCGCGTGCGCCGCCACGGCCAGGCCTGCCAGAGCTCGAGCGCCGCCTGCAGCGCGAGCAGCACGGCGAGCAGCAGCAGCGCGATCTTGACCATGAAGTAGCCCGCGTTGAAGGTGTCGGGAAAGCGCTCGAGCGCGGCCACCGAGCCCAGCACCGGACGTGCCGACACGGCCACCAGGAACAGCGCCCACGGCAGCACGCACAGCGCCGCACCGGCGCGGCGCCAGCGCGCGGGACTGCCCGCAGCGAGGTCGGGCCGTGCCACCAGATGCGCGCCGCGCCGGCCCGCGTGCCGCAGCGCCACCGCCACGTAGAGCGCGAACAGCCACTGCGCGAGGTCGTTGGCCTGCGTCGGTCCGAAGCCGGCCCCGGCGAGACCGCGCAGCGGCCACTGCAGGAACAGCAGCAGCGCGATCGCGAGCGCCAGCGGCATCGCCAGCCGGTCGAGGCGGTCGAGCAGGCGGGTGGCGAGGCAGGCGTCGGGCGGCGTCATGGCGAGCGACGCTAGTTCCCGAACCTGACCAGCACCTGCGGCGTGGCGGGGCAATGCTTGCGCCGCCCCACGGCCCGCGCCATCATCCGCCCCATGCAAACCGTCGCTTCCATCCTCTGGCGCAGGCTCGACGTCCCGGGCCACGATGCCTGCCGTCTCGAACGCAATGCCAGCGCCTGGCAGCTCGACGGCGCCTCGGCCTTCCGCGCCGAGGACGGCCGGGTGGCGCAGCTGCACTACCGCGTGCGCTGCGACCTGCACTGGCATGCGCAGTGGGGCACGGTGCGCGGCTGGCTCGGCGACAGCACGGTGGACCTCTCGATCACGCGCGACGCGCAGGGCCGCTGGAAGCTCAACGACGAACCGGTGCCCGATCTCTCGCACTGCGTCGACCTCGACCTGGGCTTCACGCCCGCGACCAACCTGCTGCAGCTGCGTCGCCTCAATCTCTCGAAGGGCGAGGGCGCCGATGCGCCCGCGGCCTGGATCGACCTCGATGGCGGCAGCCTCGGCGAGCTGATGCAGCGCTACGAGCGCAGCGGCGACAACGCCTACCGCTACGTGGCGAAGCGCTTCGATTACGAGGCGGTGCTGGGCGTCACGGCCGATGGCTTCGTGCATGACTATCCGGGGCTCTGGGTCGCCGAAGCCTGAGCAGCGCCCCGGCCGCGCGATGCGGCCTCAATCGAACTGCGACCGATCCCCCGCCACCAGCGCCCGGTTGCGTCGCCGATCGAGCGCGATCTCGCGCGCGAAATCCTCGCTGCTGCCGCCGGCCGGCAGGTTGTAGGCCTCGCGCAGCCGAAGCCGCAGCGTCTCGCCGCGCAGCAGGCGCTGGATCTCGGCATTGAGCCGCTGCACCACGGGCTGCGGCGTGCGCGCCGGCGCGAACAGGCCGAACAGCGAATCGCGGTTGGCGCGTTCGTAGCCGAGCTCGGCGAGCGTGGGCACATCGGGCAGGGCCTCGATGCGGCGCGGCGCGCCGACCGCGAGGGCCTGGAAGCGGCCGCTCTCGATGTACTGCAACTGCTGCGCCGCGACGTTTGTCGACAGCACCTCGAACTGGCCGCTCAGCGCGTCGTTGAGCTGCGGGCCGCCGCCCTGGTAGGGGATGTGGGTGATGTCGGTGCGGCTCTGCACGCGCACCTGCGCGAGCACCAGGTGGCCGATGGTGGCCACGCCCGAGCTGGCCCAGCGCACCGCGCCCGGATGGGCGCGCGCCTGCGCGATCAGGTCGCCGAAGCCGCGGCCGCTGAAGGCCTGGGTGCCGACCACCAGCACCGGCGTGCGCATCAGGCTGGCCACCGGCACGAAGGCGCGCAGCGGGTCGTAGGCCACGCGCGCGAGCAGCGGATGCAAGGTGAGCGGGCTGATGGCCGAGAAGGCCAGCGTGTGGCCGTCGGGCACGGCGCGCGCGAGCGCATCCATGCCCACGCTGCCGCCGGCGCCGGGCCGGTTCTCGATCAGCACTGGCACGCCGAGCGACTGCGCCAGCGGCTCGGCCAGCACGCGTGCCATGCCGTCGCTGACGCCGCCCGGCGGGTAGACCACGATCAGCCGCACCGGCCGGCTGGGCCAGGCCGGCGCGGTGCTGGCGCGCGACACGCCGAGCGTGGCGAGGCCGACGAAGGACGCGCCCGCGCCCAGCAGCACGCGGCGATGCAGCGCCCGCGTCATGGCCGGCCCTTCGCGTCGCCGGCCACGAGGCCGCGCAGCAGTGCGGCGAAACGGCGCGCGGGCAGGTTGTCCTCGTCGGCGCGCGACACCAGCGTGAGCGGCGCGTCGAGCGCGCCGCCGTCGGCCAGCGGCGCATAGGCGATCGCGTGCGCATGCACGCCGGTCATCGAGGCCGGCACCACCGACAGCCCGACGCCCGCGGCCACGAGGTTGAGGTTGGTCATCATGCGTTCGACCTCGGCCACCACGCGCGGGCGCAGGCCCTTGGCATGGCACAGCGCGAGCAGCTCGGCATAGAGGCCGGGCGCGCCGGGGCGGCGCACCAGGATCAGGTCTTCCTCGCAGAGCTTTGCCAGCGGCAGCGGGCGGGAAGCCGTGCGCTGGCTGCGCGCGGTGGCGAAGCGGTGATCGCTGGGCATCGCCACCAGCACCGGCTCGCGCAGCAAAGTCTCGAACGCCAGGCCCGCGGGCCGGTCGACCGGCACGCGCAGCAGGCCGCAATGCACGCGGCCCGCGGCCAGCGCCTCGGTGATCTCGGCGGCGTTGTTCTCGCTGAGCTGCAGCTCGACGTCGGGGTACTCGCGCCGGAACGCGCGCAGCGCCTCGGGCACGAAGCGGTGCGCGGCGGCCGAACTGGTGAAGCCCACGGCCAGGCTGCCGGCCTGGCCGCTGGCCACGCGCGCCATGCGCTGCCGCATCGCGTCCATGTCCTGCAGCATGCGCAGCGCCTCGGCCTGGAACTGGCGGCCGGCGTCGGTCAGCGTCACGCCGCGCGGATGGCGCTTGAACAGCAGCACCCCGAGCTCGCGTTCCAGCGCCTTGATGGTCAGGCTCAGCGGCGGTTGCTGGATGCCCAGGCGCTCGGCGGCGCGCGTCATGTGGCCGGTCTCGGCGACGGCCACGAAGTAGCGCAGCGGTCTTATCTCCATACTTTTTTCATATTGAAAGTGCCTTGTTATTTTATTTGACCCTAGGTCAGGCTGCTTCTATCGTCCGGCCGCCTATTCAATGAGCGGCCCCACGAGGCCGTGTTCCGGAGACAAAGACCATGCGCCCACCGCGCCCCTTGCCGACATCCGTGCCGACCCGACTCGGCCTTCCCTCCATGCTGCGCGCCGGTGCCACCGCACTGGGCCTCTCGCTGATCCTGGCCGCCTGCGGTGGGGGTGGCGGAGGCGGCGGCCTGCCGTTCCTGCCCATCGTGCCACCGGGCAACGGCGGCGACACGCCCGTCGACCCGCCGCCGACCCAGACCGCGAAGGCCTGCGCCGAGCTCGCCGGCATGACCCTGGCCGCCGCGCAGATCAGCCTGCCCACGCAGGGCGCCACCGTGACCAGCGCCACCGCGGTGGCTGCGGGCGATGCCGGCAACAACTACGGCGATTACTGCCGCGTGCGCGGCACCATCCAGCCGGTGGACCCGAACTCGCAGCTGATCAACTTCGCGCTGAACCTGCCCGAGAAGTGGAACCAGAAGACCATTCACTTCGGCGGCGGCGGCTTCGACGGCGTGCTGATCGACGGCACCGAGGTGATCCGCTTCGGCCCGCGCGAAAAGCCCGCGCCGCTCGCGCTCGGCTATGCCACCTACGGCGACGACTCGGGCCACCAGGCCAGCAGCATCACCGACGGCCGCTTCGCCGCCAACGACGAGCAGCTCGCCAACTACGGCGGCCAGTCGCTCAAGAAGACGCGCGACGTGGCGCAGGCGCTGGTGCTCGCGCGCTACGGCAGCAAGCCGAAGAAGGCCTACTTCCTCGGCACCTCGACCGGCGGGCGCGATGCGCTGAGCTACATCCAGCGCTGGCCGCTCGACTACGACGGCGTGATCGCCAACGAGCCCGCGCTCAACTACACGGGCACGCGGCTGTCGAACGTGGCCGTGGGCCGCGCGCTCTACAACAACGGCGGCGCGGGCTGGATGAACGTGGCCAAGACGCTGCTGGTGCAGCGGACCGTGCTGCAGGCCTGCGACAAGCTCGACGGCGCGGCCGACGGCATCGTGAGCAACGTCGAGAGCTGCCGCCAGCTCAACACGCAGATCCTCGCCTCGCTGCGCTGCACCGGCGGCACCGACACCGGCGACGGCTGCCTGTCCGACGCGCAGCTCGATACCGTGCGCACCATCGAGTCGCCGCTCGAGTTCACGAGCTACGCGCTGGGCAACGGCGTGAAGCGCGCGGGCGGCTACAACCTGCTCGAAGGCGCGCTGGTGGCGGGCCCGTACACCACGCGCGACCTCGGCACGCGCAAGGTGCCGGCCAACCCGGCGACGTCGGCCGACGCCAACATGTACGTCACCGGCGACCAGTGGGTGAAGTACTTCGTGACGCGCATCGAGGGCTTCGACACGCTGACCTTCGATCCGCTGAACCCCGGCGCCTACGCGGCGCGCGTGACCGAGGTGTCGAACCTCACCGACGCCACCAACCCGGACCTCGCGCCCTTCTTCGCGCACGGCGGCAAGCTGATCATGCTGCACGGCCTGGCCGACGAGGTGATCAGCCCGAACTCGACCATCGACTACTACAAGCAGCTGATCGCCACCGTGGGCCAGGCCTCGGTCGACCAGAACGTGCGCTTCTACACCGTGCCCGGCATGGGCCATGGCACCGGCGTGTTCATCCCCAACTGGGATTCGCTCGCGGCGCTCGAGGGCTGGGTCGAGGGCGGCCTCGCGCCCGCCACCGGCGTGGCGGTGGACGCGGTGGCCGGCACCTACGGCCGCACCCGCCCGCTGTGCCAGTTCCCGGCCTGGCCCAAGTACCGCGGCAGCGGCAGCCTCGACGCGGCCGTCAACTACAGCTGCGTGACCGAGGTCGGCGATCCGCTGGCCTGCCCGAACCTGCCCGCGGCCGTCGCCACCTACAAGGGCGGCGACAGCTTCGGCGAAGAGCTGCGCGTGCAGATCGACCCGGCCACCATGGCCTACACCGTCACCGTCGACGCCAGCCTGCAGCGCACCGCCGGCACCACGCGCAGCGGCACGCTGGTGTCGCAGGGCCAGTGCAGCTACACCAGCGGCGAGAGCGGCGCGGTGTTCGCGTTCGCGCCGGGCGGCGTGCTGCTGGGCGGCGTGAACGCGCCGAGCGGCGGCGGCTTCGCACCGCTGCTCGCGTTCCAGAACACCTTCGAGAACTCGGCCTCGCCCGCGGTGTTCAACCCGGTCGCGAACATCTTCAACACGGTCGGCGTGCAGCAGGGCAGCGGCAGCGCCGTGCCCTATGCCGGCGCGGTGCGGCTGCGCAACGCGGGCACCTTCCAGTACTGCCGCAGCGCGGCGGGCAATGCCGGCAGCTTCATGGTCTACGACGCCAACTGCACCGAGACCGAAAAGGGCTACATCAGCTGGAACGGCACGCGCAATGCCTTCGACCTGCGCGCCACCGCGCCGACCGGCGGCGCCACCACCACCGGCGGCACGCTCACCGGCTCGATGGTGATCGGCCTGGTGAACGGCGCCGCGGTGCCGATGCACCTGGTGCGCGAATCTGCCACCAGCTTCGGCCTGCGCCTGCACGCGACCCAACTGAGCCTGACCGCGGGCGCGGCCGACGGCAGCTACGTGATGGCCAGCGTGAAGGGCGAGAACGCCGCGGCCACTGTGACCGGCACCGGCTTCAACCTCGCGGGCACGACCGCGACGCTGAGCTACGACAAGCCGGTGCCGGGCGTGGTGGAATCCAGCCTCGGTGCGCCGGACCACTTCCTCTTCAACAGCGGCGTGCTCGGCTTCGTGTCCGGCGCGGGCACGAGCGCGGCGCTGCAACTCGGAGTACGCCATTGACGATGCATCTCGAGCGGCGGGCGCGTCCCGCCTTCGCGGCGGCGCTGGCCGCGGCCGCCGCCTTGTTCGCCACGTTGCCGGCGCAGGCCGCGCGCGTCGAAGGACCGCGCGCCGCCACCTGCCCGGCCCCGGTCCCCGAGGGCGCCCGCTGCTACACCGGCGCCGACGGCACGGGCGCGCTCTACTGGATCGCGATCCCGAAGGACTGGAACCGCGGCGTGCTCGTGATGCACGCGCACGGCGGCCCTGAAACCGGCCCCCCCAAGCTCGAGCGCAGCGCGGAGGACCTCAAGCGCTGGGCCGTGACCGTGAAGGCCGGCTATGCCTGGGCCGGCTCCACCTACCGGCGCGGCGGCTATGGCGTGACCATGGCGGCCGAAGACACCGAGCGCCTGCGCCAGCTCTTCGTGCGCCATTTCGGCGAGCCGCGCCGCACCCTGCTGCACGGCCAGAGCTATGGCGCGGGCGTGGCGGCGAAGGCGGCCGAACTCTATGCGCCGGCCGGCGGTGCCAAGGGCCCCTACGACGGCCTGCTGCTGACCAGCGGCGTGCTCGGCGGCGGCAACAGCGCCTACGACTTCCGGCTTGACCTGCGCGTGGTCTACCAGTACGTCTGCCGCAACCATCCGAAGCCCGACGAGCCGCAGTACCCGCTGTGGCAGGGCCTGCCGCTCGATGCGAAGCTCACGCGCAAGGAACTGGCCGACCGCGTGCGCGACTGCACCGGCGTGGGCCTGCCCGCGGCGCAGCGCACGCCCGAGCAGGCCGCGCGGCTCAAGACCATTCTCACGGCCGTGAAGATCCCCGAGCGATCGCTGGTCGGCCACCTGAACTGGGCCACCTGGCTGTTCCAGGACCTGACGCAGCTGCGGCTGCAGGGCCGCAATCCCTTCGGCAATGTCGGCGTGAGCTACGCCGCGGCGCCGGCCGAGGCGGCCGCGCTCAATGCCGGCGTGCTGCGCTACGCGGCCGATCCGCAGGCCAAGGGCGCGCTCGCGGCCGACAGCCAGCCCACGGGCCGCACCGCGCTGCCCACCGTGGGGCTGCATGCCATCGACGACCCAACCGCCTTCGTCGAACTCGAGAACGCCTACCGCCGCATCCGCGACGCGGCCGGCACCGGCGAGCTGCTGGTGCAGAGCTTCAGCGACGAGCGCGAGCACAGCTACCTCAGCGATTCGGAATACCCGGCGCTGTTCGCCGCGCTGCTCGACTGGATCGACAAGGGCGAGAAGCCCACGCCCGCGGGCCTCGCGCAACGCTGCGCCGCGCTGATGCCGCGCTACGACACCGACGGCAAGAACGGCTGCCACATCCAGCCGGCCTGGCAGCCGCCGCCGCTCGAGCAGCGCGTGCCGGCGCGCGCGCCCTGACCCTCTTTTCGCATTCGACCTTTCAATACCCGGAGACTCCATGACCCAGCGTTCCGCTTTCGCCTTCGCCCTCGCCACGGTGGCCGCCGCCTGCGCCTTCACCGTGCAGGCGCAGGACTTCCCGGCGGGCAAGCCCGTCACCATCGTCGTGCCCTTCGCGGCCGGCGGCCCCACCGACCGCGTCGCGCGCGACCTCGCCGAGGCGCTGCGCAAGCCGCTGGGCGGTGCCAGCGTGATCATCGACAACGTGCCCGGCGCCGGCAGCTCGATCGGCGCGGCCAAGGTGGCGCGCGCGGCACCCGACGGCTACACGCTGCTGCTCAACCACATCGCCATGGCCACCGTGCCGACGCTGGTGCGCAACGTGCCGTTCAAGGTCGAGACCGATTTCGAATACCTGGGCATCGTCAACGACGTGCCGATGACCCTGATCGCCAAGCCCAGCCTGCCGGCCAACAACTACGCCGAGCTGTCCTCGTGGGTGACGGCCAACAAGGGCAAGATCAACATCGGCAATGCCGGCGTGGGTTCGGCCTCGCACCTGTGCGGCCTGCTCTACCAGAGCGCCACCAAGACCGAGATGACGCCCGTGCCCTACAAGGGCACCGCGCCGGCCATCACCGACCTGATCGGCGGCCAGATCGACCTGCTCTGCGACCAGACCACCAACACCTCGCCGCAGATCGAGGCGAAGAAGGTCAAGGCCTATGCCGTGACCTCGCCCAAGCGCCTGACCACGCCGCTGCTGAAGGACCTGCCGACCCTGCAGGAGGCCGGCCTCAAGGACTTCCAGGTCACGATCTGGCACGGCCTCTACGCGCCCAAGGGCACGCCGGCGGCCATCCAGAAGAAGCTCAACGAGGCGCTGAAGGCCGCGCTCAAGGACGCCGACTTCATCAAGCGCGAGGAAGCGCTGGGCGCCGTGGTCGCGACCGACGGGCGCATCGAGCCCGAGGGCCACAAGAAGTTCGTGGCGGCCGAGATCGCGAAGTGGAGCCCGATCATCAAGGCCGCGGGGGTGTACGCGGACTGAGCGCCGCGGGGGGCAGTCGGGGCGTCAGAGGTGCTGCGAGATCAGCACCGCGGCGCCCGCGAGCGAGATCGCGCCGCCGACGAGTTTTCTGAGGTTCTTGATGAGCGTCATAGTGGTTCTCCTGGCTGAGGCTCCATGGTGCCGCGCTTCACCCCGGCGCGGGTTTGGAAATCCTCATGCCGGGGATAGCCACGGCCACGCAGATCAATGGTCGTGGTGCAGATAGCTGGCCTGCCGCGGCAGCCGCAGGCTCACGAGGAAGGCGATCACCATCATCGCGCTCACGTACCAGAAGAAGGCCGACTCGTGGCCCAGTGACTTGAGCCCCAGCGCCACGTACTCGGCCGAGCCGCCGAAGATCGCGTTGGCCACCGCGTAGGCCAGGCCCACGCCGAGCGCGCGCACCTCGGGCGGGAACATCTCGGCCTTCACGATGCCGCTGATCGAGGTGTAGAAGCTCACGATGGCCAGCGCCACGATGATCAGCACGAAGGCCAGCACCGGGCTGGTGGTGTGCTGCAGCGCGGTGAGGATCGGCACGGTGGCGATCGCGCCCAGGCCGCCGAACAGCAGCATGTTGTTGCGCCGGCCGATGCGGTCCGACAGTGCGCCAAACAGCGGCTGCATGCACATGTAGGCGAACAGGGCGCCGGTCATCACGTAGCTCGCGGTCTTGATCGGCAGGTGCACCGTGTTCACCAGGTACTTCTGCATGTAGGTGGTGAAGGTGTAGAAGATCAGCGAGCCGCCGGCCGTGTAGCCCAGCACGGTGAGGAAGGCCGGCGTGTGGTGCCTGAACAGGCCGGCGATGCTGCCGGCCTCCTTGTTCTTCTTCGCTTCGTCGCTCTGCGTCTCGTGCAGCGTGCGGCGCAGCAGCAGCGCGACCACCGCGGCGATGGCGCCGATCACGAACGGGATGCGCCAGCCCCAGGCCTTGAGCTCGGCCTCGCTGAGCAACTGTTCGAGCACCACGATCACCAGCACCGCGAGCAGCTGGCCGCCGATCAGCGTGACGTACTGGAACGAGGAGAAGAAGCCGCGCTGGCCGCGCAGCGCGACCTCGCTCATGTAGGTGGCGGTGGTGCCGTATTCGCCGCCCACCGACAGGCCCTGGAACAGCCGGCACATCAACAGCAGGAACGGCGCCCAGGCGCCGATGGCCGCGTAGGTCGGCAGGCAGGCGATGACCAGCGAGCCGCCGCACATCATCGTGACCGAGATCAGCATCGAGGTCTTGCGCCCGAGCCGGTCGGCGATGCGGCCGAACAGCCAGCCACCGATCGGCCGCATCAGGAAGCCGGCCGCGAACACGCCCGCGGTGTTGAGCAGCTGCGCGGTGGGATCGGACTTGGGGAAGAAGGCCGGCGCGAAGTAGAGCGCCGAGAACGCGTAGACGTAGAAGTCGAACCACTCGACCAGGTTGCCCGAGGAGGCCGCCATGATCGCGAACACGCGGTGGCGTTTTTCTTCCGCGGTGTAGTGGGGTGGGGATGCGGAAGCTGCCGGGCTTCCCGGGCTCGCGTGGAGGGGCGTGGTCGCGCTCATGGTGCCTGTGGGCCACCGAACGGACCGGCGGCCGTGTTGTTGTTGCCGGACCATTCTGCGCCGCACGATGACCGGGTCGTGTCAGCCGGTGCCGCATCGGCCTATCGCCGATGGGGCCTTGCGCGCGGCCCGCGCCCCCGGCACGGACCCGTGGCAGCCGGCTAGAACGTGCCCGGCAGCAGGATGCCCGAATCCACCGTGTTGATGTCGGTATGGCCGCAGAAGGCCATGGTCACGTCGAGTTCCTTGTGGATGATCTGCAGCGCGCGCGTCACGCCGGCCTGGCCGTAGGCGCCGAGGCCGTAGAGGAAGCTGCGGCCGATCATCGTGCCGCGGGCGCCGAGGGCGCGCGCCTTGAGCACGTCCTGGCCGCTGCGGATGCCGCCGTCCATCCAGACCTCGATGTCGCGGCCCACGGCATCGGCGATGGCCGGCAGCGCGCTGATCGAGGAGGGCGCGCCGTCGAGCTGGCGCCCGCCGTGGTTCGACACGATCAGCGCGTCGGCGCCGCTGTTCGCGGCCAGCCGCGCGTCTTCCGCGTCGAGGATGCCCTTGAGGATCAGCTTGCCGCCCCAGCGCTTCTTGATCCACTCGATGTCGCCCCAGTTCAGCGCCGGATCGAACTGCTCGGCGGTCCACGAGGACAGCGAGGACAGGTCCTTCACGCCCTTGGCATGGCCCGCGATGTTGCGGAAGGTGCGGCGCTTGGTGCCCAGCATGCCGAGGCACCAGTGCGGCTTGGTCGCGAGGTTCAGCAGGTTCTTGATCGTGGGCTTGGGCGGCGTGGTCAGGCCATTCTTGATGTCCTTGTGGCGCTGGCCGAGGATCTGCAGGTCGAGCGTGAGCTGCAGCGCCGACACGTTGGCCGCGCGCGCGCGGTCGATCAGGCGTTCGATGAAGTCGCGGTCCTTCATCACGTAGAGCTGGAACCAGAACGGATGGCGGTCGGTGTTCTCGGCGATGTCCTCGAGCGAGCAGATGCTCATGGTCGAGAGCGTGAACGGGATGCCGAAGGCCTTGGCCGCGAGCGCGCCCAGGATCTCGCCGTCGGCGTGCTGCATGCCCGTGAGGCCCGTGGGCGCGATCGCCACCGGCATCGCCACGTCCTGCCCGATCATGGTGGTGCGGGTGGAACGGCCCTCCATGTTGACGGCCACGCGCTGGCGCAGCTTGATCTTCTGGAAGTCGCTCTCGTTGGCGCGGTAGGTGCCCTCGGTCCACGCGCCGGAGTCGGCGTAGTCGTAGAACATCTTCGGCACGCGCCGCTTGGCGACCACCCGCAGGTCTTCGATGCAGGTGATCTTGGAAAGGTCGGGCACGGGGAGTCTCCTGTGGAACGGGTTGTTGTCGTGGGCGGGCCTGGGGGCCGGGCCGCCGCCATTATTGGGCAGCAGCCCCTCCCGCAGCGCAACGCGCGGCGCCGTGAGTGTGGCCGCGGCGGGCCCCGGCGGGGCTGAAAAACGCTGCTCGGCGATCTGAAAAAAATTCAGGCGGCCGCTTCACGCCTCGTCAGCCCTCGAGCGACTGCCGGGCCCAGGCCACGAAGGCCGCGCATTCGGGGCGCTCGAGCGCACCCGGCCGCCAGCACAGGAAGTAGTGGTTGGGCGAGGGCACGCTGACCGGCGACAGCCGCACCAGCCGGCCGCCGTCGATCCAGGCGCGGCCCAGGTGCAGCCGCATCAGCGCCACGCCCAGGCCCTCGGCGGCCGCCTCGAGCAGCAGGCCCAGGTCGGTGAACTGGGCGCCGCTGGCGGGCTCGGGCAGGCCGATGCCGTGGGCCGCGAACCAGATGCGCCAATTCTCGAGCGGGGTGCGCAGCAGCTGGGCGCGTTCCACCTCGGCCCGGGTGGCGAAACCCTCGAACGGGCCGTGGCGCTTCAGGTAGGCCGGGCTGCACACGGGCGTGAGCGCATCGGCCGGGAACTGCAGGAACTCGCGCTGGCGGAACGGCCCGGCGCCGAAACGCAACTCGATGTCGGCCTCGTCGAGCGCGTTCTCGCGCATCGGCGCCGTCACCTGCATCACCAGCTCGACCTCGGGATGGGCCTCGCAGAAGCGCGCGAGCTGCGGCATCAGGATCTGGCGCGAGAAGGTGGGCGTGACGGCCACGCGCAGCCGGCGCGTGTGGGGCGCGGCCTCGCGGCCCGGCACCTGCTCGAGCGCGAAGATGGCCTCGCGCACCCGCGCCAAGTAGACGATGCCGTCGGCGCTGAGGCTGAAGTCGCTGCCCGCGAAGAAGCGCAGGCCGAGCTGCGACTCGAGCTGGCGGATGCGGTGGCTCACGGCGCTGGGCGTCACGCTGAGCTCCTCGGCCGCCAGGTTCACGCTGCGCAGGCGCGCGACCGCCTCGAAGGCGAGCAGGCCCTGGGTGGACGGGAGGCGCGTGGAAGCCATGAAGGTGTGGAGGGCAGTGCGTGGAAGGAGGTTGTACCCGAGGGCGCGGGGTGGCCCACGGTTGTCCGCAGGTGGTGCGCCGCGGGGCCCGCGGGCGTACGATGGTATCGAAGCGCCGCGGGCCCGACCGCCCCGGCGCTTCGTTTCGCCGCGCCGCAATGCAGTGCAGAGGGGACAGGTGGAAAGGAACAGGGGGTCTGAGCGATCGCAGTGTGTTGCAGCGCATCCGTCACATCGAATACAACAGTACGGAGACAGACACATGGTTTGGCAACAGGTTTACAACCCGTTCGGGAGCATGGTGGTATCGACGGCGCTCGCCGCGATACCGGTGGTGGTGATGCTGGTGTGCCTCGGCCTCCTGCACGTCAAGGCCCACTTCGCGGCCGGGCTCGGCCTCCTCAGCGCGCTGGCGATCGCAGTCTTCGCCTTCGGCATGCCGGCCGACATGGCGGGCAAGGCCGCCTTCCTCGGCGGCATCACCGG
This sequence comes from Variovorax sp. GW821-FHT09B01, assembly GCF_059418345.1. NCBI lineage: Bacteria > Pseudomonadati > Pseudomonadota > Betaproteobacteria > Burkholderiales > Comamonadaceae > Variovorax > Variovorax sp. GW821-FHT09B01. The sequence goes on from NZ_JBWKPQ010000020.1 coordinate 141,524, forward strand.
GCTGCTGCCGATCGGCTGGATCGTGCTCAACATCATCTTCCTGCAGCAGCTCACGCAGCAGAACGGCAGCTTCCAGGTGCTGCAGGATTCCATCGCCGGCATCACCGAGGACCGGCGGCTGCAGCTGCTTTTGATCGCCTTCGCCTTCGGCGCCTTCTTCGAGGGCGCGGCCGGCTTCGGCACGCCGGTGGCGGTCACGGCCGCCATCCTGATCGGGCTGGGCTTCTCGCCGCTCGCGGCCTCGGGTCTCTCGCTGATCGCCAACACCGCGCCGGTGGCCTTCGGCGCGCTCGGCACGCCGGTGCTCACGCTGGCCAAGGTGCACGGCTACGACCTGATGGCCGTCACCGCGATGATCGGCCGGCAGCTGCCGTTCTTCTCGGTGCTGGTGCCGTTCTGGCTGATCTGGGCCTTCGCGGGCCGCAAGGGCATGTGGGAGGTCTGGCCGGCGATCCTGGTCACCGGCGTCTCGTTCGCGATCCCGCAGTACCTGGTGTCGAACTTCATCGGCCCCGAGCTGGTGGACATCATCGCGGCCATCGTCTCGATGGTCTGCCTGGTGCTGTTCCTGCGCGTGTGGAAGCCCGCCAGGACGTGGACCTCGGTCTCGCTCAAGGGCCACGAGGCCGACGGCGGCGAGGCCAAGCCGGTGGGTGCGCCCGCCAAGCATCCCACCGCCGCGGTGGTGCGGGCCTGGACCCCGTGGCTGATCCTCACGGTGTTCGTGTTCATCTGGGGCCTGCCCTCGGTCAAGACCTGGCTCAACGGCATCTTCGCGCCCAACTTCCCGATCGAGGGACTGCACAACATGATCGAGAAGGTGGCGCCGGTGGTGCCCAAGCCGACCAAGGAAGGCGCGGTCTACCAGCTGCTGCTGCTCTCGGCCACCGGCACCGGCATCCTGGTGTCGGCGCTCGTGGGCGGGCTGGTCATGAAGTACAACCCGGTCCAGCTCGTGGCCGCCTACGGCCGCACGCTGTGGCTGGTGAAGTTCTCGCTGCTCACCATCGTGCTGATGCTTGCGCTGGGCACGCTCACGCGCTACTCGGGGCTCGACACCACGCTGGGCCTGGCCTTCGCCAACACCGGCGTGTTCTATCCCTTCTTCGGCACCCTCATGGGCTGGCTGGGCGTGGCGCTCACGGGGTCCGACACGGCCTCGAACGTGCTGTTCGGCGGCATGCAGAAGGTGGCGGCCGACCAGCTCGGGCTGAGCCCCAACCTCATGGGGGCAGCCAACAGCTCGGGCGGCGTGATGGGCAAGATGATCGATGCGCAGTCGATCGTGGTGGCCTCGACCGCCACGCGCTGGTTCAACCACGAGGGCGAGATCCTGCGCTACGTGTTCTTCCACTCGATCGCGCTGGCCTGCCTGGTCGGCATCCTCGTGACCCTGCAGGCCTATGTGTGGCCGTTCACCGCGATGGTGGTGAAGTAGGCGCCGCGGCGTCGGCCAGCGCGCGCAGCAGCCGGCGCAGGTCCTCGACCGCCTCGCGCACCAGCTCGGCGCCGCCCATCTGCGCCTTGACGATCGCGCCGTCGATGCCGATGGCGGCGGCCTGCGCGAGCGCCATGCGCTGCGGCAGCGTGGTGGGCAGCAGGTCGGCGATCACCTCGACCATCTCGCGCTTGTGATCGCGCGCGCGCTCGGCCGCGCCCTCGACGCTGCCGCCCACCTCGGCGACGGCATTGATGAAGGCGCAGCCGCGGAACACCGGGTCGGTGAACCATTCGGCCATCACGTCGGCCAGCAGCAGCAGGGCCTGCGCGTCGCCGCTGCGCTCGTGCGCGCCGCGCCGCCCCAGCGCATCGACGAACCAGGCCATCCAGCGCGCATGCCGGTGGTCGAGGAAGGCGCGCACCAGGTCGTCCTTCGAGGGGAAGTGGCGGTAGAAGGTGACCTTGGTCACGGCCGAGGCCGCGATCACGCGGTCGATGCCGGTGGCGCGGATGCCGTCGGCATAGAAGAGGTCGTGCGCCGTGAGCAGGATGCGCTCGCGCGCGGGCAGGGCGGAAAGGTCCAGGTCCATGGCGCGATTGTAGGCACTCTCGCCGCCATGTAGACAGGTCTGTCTACATGTGGCACATTGCGGCCGGGCTACACCGCCTTTTCCTTCCAACCTTCCCTTCCGACTTTCCATCCTTACCGAAAGACCGCCATGGAATCCGAATCCCGCCCGCCGCTGCCCCCGTTCACGCTCGAGACCGCGCTCAAGAAGGTCCAGGCCGCCGAAGACGCCTGGAACACGCGCGACCCGGTGCGCGTGAGCCTGGCCTACACGCCCGACACCGAATGGCGCAACCGGGCCGACTTCGTCAATGGCCGCGAGCAGGTGGTGCAGTTCCTGCAGCGCAAGTGGGTGCGCGAGCTCGACTACCGCCTGAAGAAGACGCTCTGGGCCTTCATGGACAACCGCATCGCGGTGCGCTTCGAGTACGAATGGCACGACGACTCGGGCCACTGGTTCCGCAGCCACGGCAACGAGAACTGGGAGTTCGCGCCCAACGGCCTGATGCAGCGGCGCTACGCAAGCATCAACGACCAGCCCATCGCGGAGTCGGAGCGCAAGTTCCGCTGGGAACGCGCCTGATGGCGCCGGGCCGGGCGGCGGCACGCCTGTTGCTTGCCCGTGCCCGGCACTCAAGGAGCACCTGAACATGAACCGCAACGACGTCACCGAGAAGATCATCGCCACCAAGGTAGCCAAGGGCCTGCAGTGGGCCGATGTCGCGAAGAAGCTCGGCCTCTCGAAGGAATGGACCACCGCCGCCTGCCTCGGCCAGATGACGCTCGACGAGAAGCAGGCCAAGATCGTCGGGCGCATCTTCGGCCTCAGCGCCGAGGAGCAGAAGTGGCTGCAGGTGGTGCCGTACAAGGGCTCGCTGCCCTCGGCGGTGCCGACCGATCCGCTGATCTACCGCTGGTACGAGATCGTCAGCGTCTACGGCACCACCATCAAGGAGCTGATCCACGAGGAGTTCGGCGACGGCATCATGAGCGCCATCGACTTCAGCATGGACATCCAGCGCCAGCCCGATCCCAAGGGCGACCGCGTGAACGTGGTGCTCTCGGGCAAGTTCCTGCCCTACAAGACTTATTGAATCAGAAGGCGTAGTCGGCCGGCTCCTCGGGCGCGCTGTCCGAGCGGCCGCCCGGCGAGCGCAGCAGCGCGGGCACGGGGTGCGCCGCGTAGTAGCCGCCCTCGATCGCGCCGACGATCGAACGCGCCACCGCGTCGGCCGGTGCCAGCAGGCGCCGCCGCGTCGACATGCGCTCGCCGGCCAGGCCCGCGGCGATGCGCTCGAGGCGCGGGTCGCCCGGCGGTGCCAGCTCGGGATGGAGCACGCTCACGCGCACGCGGCCCGCATGCTCCTGGCGCAGGCCCTCGGAGATCGCGTCCACCGCGTACTGCGTGCCGTGGTAGACGGCCGACTCCGCCGTCACCCCCGTGACGGACACCGGCGCGAGGTTCACGATGTGGCCCCAGCCCTGCTCCTGCATCGTCGGCAGCACGGCCGCGATGCCGAGCAGCACGCCGCGCAGGTTGACGTCGATCATGAGTTCCCACTCCTCGATCTTGCGCATCCACAGCGGCGAGCGCGGCATCACGCCCGCGGCGTTGACCAGCGCGTCGATGCGGTCGTGGCGCTCGAGCGCGAGTTCGGCGAAGGCCTCCATCTCGGGGCGCAGCGTGACGTCGAGCCGCTGGAAGCTCGCCGAGCCGCCGATGGCCCGGATCTCGGCCGCGAGCGCCGCGAGCCGGTCGGTGCGGCGCGCACCGAGCACCACGTGGGCACCGCGCCGCGCGAGCAGCCGCGCGGTCGCTTCGCCGATGCCACTGCTCGCGCCGGTGATGAGAACGACTTTGTCCTGGATTGCGGTCATGGAAAACTCCTCGTGCTGAAGGGGATGCACAGGCGCCATGGGGGCTCCCGGCATGGTGAGAAGTTTCGCGCCCGGCGCGCTCCAGGCGGTATCCGGATCGAACGCGGTTCTTGCCTTTTTCTCCGAAACAAGGGGGCCGGCGCCGACAGCGCCGAGGCGCGCGCGAACTTTCTTCTCGCAGAGCCCATCTTCGGTGCATGGCCGTTCCGGGGCTGGCCGTTTCCGGCCCTGCGTCCGCCGGTTCTTGCCCGATCCTTCGCCGCGGCGGTGGCCCCGGCGGGCCGCAGGGCATCGCTCGGGGGCGCGGGCGCTGACTATAAGATGCCCGCATTCCGAACCGCCCGCACCCGACCCGCACCGCATCTCCCATGGTCAAGAACAACCTCCAGGAGCGCAAGCAGCGCGAACTCGAGCAGCGCCGCAAGGACATCCTGAAGGTGGTGCGCAAGCTGATCATCCGCGACGGCGCGCGCGAGGTGACGATGCGCAAGGTGGCCGAGGAATCGGGCTTCTCGAACACGGTGGTCTACACGCTGTTCGGCGACAAGGCCAGCATGATCACCAACGCGATCGACGAGGACATCATCCGCATGCACAAGCTGGTGCAGGCGGCGATCGCGAGCGGCGAGGGCGCTTTGGCGCGCGTGCGGCTGGCCTGCCGGGCCTACGTGGAGAACGGCCTGCGCCATCCCGACCAGTACTTCCTGGTGTTCATGGAGCGCCGGCCCGCGGCGCCGGTCGAGACCTCGACGCTGGTGTTCGGCGATCCCGAGCGCGACCCCTATGCACTGGTGCGCGGCCTCGCGGCGGAACTGGTGCGCGAGGGCTTCGTGGCGGCCGACGACACGCAGCTGCACGTGATCACGCAGCTGCTGTGGGAAGGCATCCACGGCATGACCTCGCTGCGCGTGTCGGGCGGCGACGATCCCTGGATCGAGCGCATCGACGCGATGGCGCACCTCGAGCTGCTGGTCGACGTGCTGCTGCTGGGCATCGTGCACCGCTTCGCGGGGCCGAAGGCGAAGGCGGCGCTGGCGCAGCTCGCGCCCGCCGCCAAGGGCTGATCAGCGCGCCAGCAGCTTCAGCATCCGCTCGAAGGTCTTGCCGTAGGGCGGCTTGAACAGGCCGAGCCCGTTGAGGCCTGACTGGTGGAACACCGGCTTCATCTTCGAGAAGGTCTGGAAGCCGAACTCGCCGTGGTAGGCGCCCATGCCGCTCGCGCCGACGCCGCCAAACGGCAGGTCGTCCTGCGCGATGTGCAACAGCGTGTCGTTGACGGTCACGCCGCCGGCCACGGTCTGGGCCAGCACGCGGTCGATGTCGGCGCGCTGCTTCTCGAACAGGTAGAGCGCGAGCGGCCGCGGCCGGGCGTTGACGTAGCCGATGGCTTCCTCGAGCGTGTCGTAGGGCACGAGCGGCAGCACGGGGCCGAAGATCTCCTCCTGCATCACGCGCATGCCGTTGCCCACGCCCGTGAGCAGCACTGGCGGCAGCCGCCGCGACGCGAGATCGGACGGCGCGTCGCCCAGCCGCTCCACCGTGGCACCCTGGGCCTGGGCTTCCGCCACCAGCGCCTCGAGCCGCGCGAAATGGCGCGGGCTCACGATGCTCGTGTAGTCGGCATTGCGCGCCAGGTCGGGGTAGAGCGCGGCGAACACGCGCCGCGCGGCCTCGACGAAGCGCGCCTGCTGCTCGCGCGGCACCAGCACGTAGTCGGGCGCGATGCAGGTCTGGCCGGCATTGAGCGTCTTGCCCACGAGGATGCGTTCCACCGCCTTGTCGAAGGCGGCGCCGCGGCCCACGATGGCCGGCGACTTGCCGCCGAGCTCGAGCGTGACCGGCGTCAGGTGCTCGCTCGCGGCGCGCATCACGTGGCGGCCGACCTCGGTCGAGCCGGTGAACAGCAGGTGGTCGAAGGGCAGGCGCGCGAATTCGCGCGCCACCTCGGCATCGCCGTTGACCACCGCGATCTCGTCGGCCGCGAAGGCCGCGCCCACCAGCCGCGCGAACAGCTCGGCGAAGCGCGGCGTGTACTCCGACTGCTTGAGCATCGCGCGGTTGCCCGCGGCCAGCGCCGCCGTGAGCGGCCCGGCCGCGAGGTACAGCGGGTAGTTCCAGGGCACGACGATGCCGACCACGCCGAGCGGCTGCGGCATCAGCCGCGAGGACGCGGGCTTGAACCACAGCCCGGTGCTGCGGCGGCGCACGCGCATCCAGCGCTTGCCGTGGCGCAGCGCATGGTCGATGCCCTCGAGCGTAGGGAAGACCTCGGCCAGCTCGGTCTCCTGGCGCGGCCGGTTCGAGAAGTCGGCGCTGATCGCGGCCGCGATCGCGGCGCGGTGCTCGCGCACCAGCGCGCGCAGCCGGCGCAGGCGGTCGGCGCGCACGCTCCAGGGCGGGGCCTGGTCGCGCAGGCTGGCGGCGCGCTGGGCGTCGAAGAGGGGGCGCAGCTCTGGGGTCATGGAGGCCTCGGCGTGTCGGGGAATGGTCGGCGGCAAGTATGCCGGCCGGGTGTCAGCCGGTCTGGTGATAGACCGGCCAGGCGTCCTGGATCTTGCCGCCGCGCACGGTGATCAGGTCGCCGAACTGCAGCAGCACGCCCTCGGCGATCGCGGGCCGCAGGAAGACCTGGTCGTCGACCCACAGGCCCACCGAGGGCGAGGCGTTGACGTTCTCTTGGTTCGCGCTGTGGCCCAGGATGCCGTTGAACTGAAGGCCGCGCGGCGAGGCGTAGTCGGCCAGCCACCAGCCGCCGTAGATGTAGAAGGTCTGGCGCTGGTTCACGTCCCACCACGAGAAGATCCTCGACTTCGCATCGAGCGCCGGTATCTGCACCGGCCCCGTGGCCTTGAGCACCGGCGTGGCGATGAAGGCCGCGGGCTCGTGCTCGGCCAGGGTCTCGATGTCGTAGTGCGTGGGCTTGAGCAGCGCCGTGCCCACGCTGATCTCGGTGCTGAGCTTCTCGGCACCGTGCAGCGTGTAGCTCGGGCTGCCGCCGGCGTTGAGCGTGAGCCGCTCGTTCCACAGCGCGGGCCGGTGCGTGCGCGCGAAGTCGGCGAAGCCCTGGTAGATCGCCATCGCGCGCGCCAGCAGTTCCTCGGGCGTGCCGAGCACCTTGGGCACGCCGAAGCCCACGTGCGCGTCGTAGCCCATGAAGCCCGCGAACTCCAGCGCCGCCGGGTTGGCATCGATCATCTCGAGCATGCGCGCGAGCGTCGCGTTGTCGGCCACGCCGCCGCGGTGCAGGCCGACGTCGATCTCGATGTTGACGCGCAGCCGCGTGCCCAAGCCGCCGGCCAGCGCGAGGTACTGCTGCAGCCGCTCGGGCGTGTCGACCAGCCACTGCAATTGGCGCGCGGCATCGAACGGGCCCTTGAGCTGGCGGTAGAACAGCGCCGCCGACTGCACCGGCAGCGGCTTGCCCAGCAGCAGGTCGAAGTCGGGGAACACGGCCGCGTCGACGTTGAGGAAGGGCTGGTGGAAGGACATCAGCCGGCGGCTGCCCGAGCGCCTGGCCACGTAGGCGATCAGCGACTGGCAGGGCAGCGACTTCTCGACGATGCGGTAGTGCTTGCCCGCGCGCTGCAGGCCGCCGGCCACGCGCTCGATGTTGGCGTCGAGCCGGTCGAGGTCGATCACCATGCAGGGCCGCATCGGCCCGTTGCGGCGCAGCTCGTCGTTGAGCGCGCGGAAGTAGGGTTCGTGCGGCGCGCCCGCGTCGCCGGGGCGCAGCGCGAAGGCGGCGGCCGCACCCAGCCCGACGGTGCCGAGCGTGCCCAGCAACAGCTTTCTTCTCCGGCGTCCACTCATGATGCGATCCCGAACAGTTGCCGCAGGTAGGGGTTGAGCAGGCGGCCCTGCGGATCGAGCCGCGCGCGCAGCGCGAGAAAGTCGTTCCAGCGCGGATAGAGCGCGGCGAGCTCCACCGGGCCGCGGTCGTGCAGTTTGCCCCAGTGCGGCCGGCCCTGGTACTTGCGGAAGATCGGGCCGATCTGCGAGAGCAGGTAGTCGTGCGGTTCGCCCACTGCCGCATGGACGGCGATCGAGCAGCTGTCGCGGCCATGGAAGGGGCTGAGCCAGGCATCGTCGGCCGGCACGAAGCGGAACTCGAGCGGAAAGAACACGTCGTTGCGCCGCTCGAGCGCCGCGATCACCTCGCGCAGGCAGGCGATGCCCTGGGCCTGCGGCACGTGGTACTCGGTCTCGTTGAAGCGCGTGGGCCGCTGGGTCGAGAGCAGCCGCCACGAGCGGTTCTTCGCCTCCTCGGTCTGGTCGCCATCGATCAGCGCCGCGGCGACGCGGCGGCGCAGCGCCGGGAACCAGCCGAGCCAGTCGCGCAACCGGCGCAGGTCGCGCAGCATGTCCTCGTCGGCCGAGGGCGGCTGCACGGTGTCGCTGCCTTCGTAGAGGTCGTTCGCGATGCCCGCGGCATAGCCCGTGAAGGGCAGCACGTAGAACTCGAAATTGCGATGCCGCCGCGCGAGCGCCGGTGCCTCGTCGAGCATGGCCGCGAGCGGGCGCAGGAACACGCGGCGGTGCAGGTTGAAGGCCGGCACGGTGCGCACCGTGGCCTCGCTGATCACGCCGAGGCAACCGAGCGAGACGCGCGCCGCCGCGAACAGCTCGGGCTCGCGCGTGGCGCTGCATTCGATCGCTTCCGCGTTGGCGGTCACGAGGCGCAGCGCGGTCACTTCGGCATGCATCGCGGGCAGCGCGAGGCCGGTGCCGTGGGTGCCGGTGCTGATCGCGCCCGCGAAGGACTGCACGTCGATGTCGGGCAGGTTGCGCAGCGCGAGGCCGCGCGCGTCGAGCTCCTGCGACAGCACGGCGAGGCGCATGCCGGCCTGCAGGGTGGCGGTCTGCGCGGCGGCATCGGTGCCGACGAAGGCCGACATGGCGTCGAGCGAGAGCAGCGTGGCGTCGGTGGGCACCAGCGCGGTGAACGAATGGCCCGCGCCGACGCAGCGCAGGCCGGAGCCGCCCGAAGCGCGCAGCACGGCGCGCAACTCGGCTTCGTCGGCCGGCGTGGCGAGCAGGCGAGGCTGGCAGTGCTGCAGGCCGGACCAGTTGCGCCAGGGCAGCGGGGCATCGGCGGAGGCGGAGGCAGGTGCGACCGGGGTCGAGGGCGCATCGGCCGCGCGCGCGCCGAGTCCGCCGGCGAGCAGCGCGCCGGCACCGGCCTGCAGCACGGCGCGGCGGCGCGGTCCGCGCGCGTCGATGGAGGAGTGGCGGGGAGGCATCGCGTCGACGGTTCCTAGAAGCTGTGGCGCACGCCGAAGGTGACGCCGGTCTGCGTGCGGTCGACCGTGGGGCTCTGCGCATTGAGGCCCACGAGCTGCGCGCCCACCAGTCCGCCGCGGTAGATCGAGCGGTCGACCTCGGCATAGAGCATGGTGCGCTTCGACAGCAGATAGCCGGCTACCACCTGGTACTGGCTGGCCGAGCCGTCGAAGTCGCTGGTGTGGCCGCGCTGCCGCGTGAACCAGGCGTTGAAAGCCAGCGTGAGCCAGGGCGTGGCCTTCCAGGTGAGGCCACCCAAGGCCATGCGGCGCTTGGCGAAGCCGCCTGGGAAGTTGGCATCGAGCACCTGGACCGGCGAGATGATGCCGAGCCCGGCAAGATCCACGGGCGTGAACGGTCCGTTGGCGAAGGAGGTGAAGGCGTTGTCGCGCCGGTTGCCGATGTAGCCGGCCTGCAGCGTGAGGTTCTCGCCGATCAGGAACTGGGCACCGGCGGTGGCGATGTCGAAGCGCGCATGCGAGGCATCGTCGGTGCTGCGCATGAAGGCCGCCGCGAGCTTCACCGGGCCCTTCTCGGGGATGTAGGCCAGGCCCGCGCCGACCTGGCTGCCGCGGCGCGCCGAGCCCTCGCCTTCGCCGATCGCGTACTGCGCGAGCAGCACCACGTCGCCGAGCTGCGCGCCGTAGTGGACCATGTTGTTGGTCTTGCTCGCGGCCAGCAGGGTGTGCTCGGGTTTGAAGGCGTTGAAGTAGTCGCCCCAGAGGTTGGAGCCATAGGCGAGCGAGGCCGCTTCCATCGCCACGTTGTACTGGCGCCCGAAGGTCAGCTGGCCCCAGCGGTCCGACTGCAATCCGACCGAGGCGATCTGGAAGTGCTGCGGATCGCCCTCGGGCACGCGTTCGCCGTTGCGGATGTCGAAATGGCTCTCGACCTGGAACAGCGCCTGCAATCCCCCACCGAGGTCCTCGCTGCCCTTGAGGCCCCAGAAGCTCTCGGAGAGCCCGCCGCCGCGGCTCATGCGCAGCCGCGAACGACTGCGGTAGGGAACGCCCTCGGCCGTGTACTCGGCGCCATGGCTCTCATAGCGCAGACTGGCATCGACGGTGCCGTACAGGGTGACGGTGCTCTGCGCCTGGGCCGCGGTTCCCGCGAGCACCAGCAATGCCGCCGATGCGATCGCGATCTGCTGTCTCATGTTGTGTCTCCTCCTGCCGGGTGGCTTGGAGCCCGGGCGTCGGCCGCGGGCTGGAAGTGCGCCGTCTTTGCGGCGCGGGCGCATGATAGAACGATGTTCTTTAATAAATCAACGTTTCTTTTTGGAGCGTTGTTTTTGATCCGGTTGAGGTCGTAGCGGGCTCACGCCGATGGGGTACTCCCCTCCGCGAATGTCCCCCGCCTTCGGCTCCTCCTTTATTTCGCTGCGGGGAG
>NZ_JBWKPQ010000021.1:0-151955 GCF_059418345.1 Variovorax sp. GW821-FHT09B01
GGTCTGCTGGGCGGCTTGCTCGGCGGTGACGGCGGCCTGCTGGGTGGTGTCCTGGGCGACGACGGTCTGCTGGGCGGTCTGCTCGGTGGTGACGGCGGCCTGCTCGGCGGCATCCTGGGCGACGACGGCCTTCTGGGCGGCGTCCTTGGCGGTGACGGCGGCCTGCTCGGCGGCGTCCTGGGCGACGACGGCCTTCTGGGCGGTGTCCTCGGCGGTGACGGCGGCCTGCTCGGCGGCGTCCTGGGCGACGACGGCCTGCTGGGCGGTCTGCTCGGCGGTGACGGCGGCCTGCTCGGCGGTGTGCTGGGCGATGGCGGCTTGCTGGGTGGCGTGCTCGGCGGTGACGGCGGCCTGCTCGGCGGCATCCTGGGCGACGACGGCCTGCTGGGCGGCGTGCTCGGCGGTGACGGCGGCCTGCTCGGCGGTGTGCTGGGCGATGGCGGCCTGCTGGGTGGCGTGCTCGGCGGTGACGGCGGCCTGCTCGGCGGCATCCTGGGCGACGACGGCCTGCTGGGCGGTGTGCTGGGCGATGGCGGCCTGCCGGGTGGCGTGCTCGGCGGTGACGGCGGCTTGCTCGGCGGCGTCCTCGGCGACGACGGCCTTCTGGGCGGCGTCCTCGGTGGCGACGGTGGTCTGCTCGGCGGTGTGCTGGGCGACGACGGCCTGCTGGGTGGCGTGCTCGGCGGTGGCGAAGGCGGCCTGCTCGGTGGCGTCCTCGGCAACGACGGCCTGCTGGGCGGTGTGCTCGGCGGCGACGGCGGCCTGTTGGGCGGCGTGCTCGGCGGCGAAGGCGGCCTGCTCGGCGGCGTCCTCGGCGACGACGGCCTGGTCGGTGGCCTGCTCGGCAACGATGGCCTCGTCGGCGGCCTGCTGGGCAACGACGGCCTCGTCGGCAGCCTGCTCGGCTCGCTCGGCGGCGACGGCCCGTTGGCCAACATCCTGCAGCCGGTCACCGACATCCTCGGCGGCCTGACGGGTGGCGCGACGCCGGTGGTCGATTCGCTGACCGGCACCAGCGCCGGCGCGCTGGCCCCGGTGACGGACATCCTGGCGGGCGCCTCCGGTGCCGCGGCGCCGGTGGTCGACACGGTGGCCAACGTGCTGGACGGCGTGGACCACGCCCTGGGTACCAACCTGACCCAGGTCGTGACCCCGATCACCAGCCAGGTCGAGCACACGGTGGGCAACGTGGTGACCCCGGTCGCCAACATCCTGCACGGCCTGCTGGGCTGATCCGGTCACGGACAGTGGACGGAAAAAAGAGAACGAGCAGAAGAAAGGACGGACCGGCAACGGTCCGTCCTCTGAAAGGAACGGTATGAAGACGAATTTCCGGATACTGGCCATCGCGGCACTGGGCGCCAGCCTGGTCGCCTGCGGCACCGGGCCCAAGCAGGGCCGCGACGACGCGACCTACTACTACTCCAACAAGGGGGCGAGCGCGGTCGCCAAGGTCGAGCCGCCGCCCCCGCCGCCGGTGCAGAACGGCCCGGCCGGCGTGTCGAAGATCGTGTACTTCGACTTCGACAAATACGACATCAAGCCCGAGTACCGCAACATCGTCGAGGCGCACGCCAGCTTCCTGCGCAACCGCCCGACGAGCCGCGTCGTGCTCGAAGGCCACACCGACTCGCGCGGTGGCCGCGAATACAACCTCGCGCTGGGCCAGCGCCGTGCCGAAGCCGTGCAGCGCGCCCTGACGCAGCTGGGCGTGCCCGCCGAACGGCTCGAAGCCATCAGCTGGGGCATGGAAAAACCCGCATCGCTTGCCAACACCGAGGAGGGCTACCAGCTCAATCGCCGCGCCGAATTCAGCTACCGCTGAACCAGGGAACTGCGATGCCTTCGATGGCAGCTCCCGGTCTTCCGAGTCATCGCGGCAACGCATGACGAAGAGGGCCGGTTGCCCGTTTTCGACCGGGGCCGAATGATGTCCTTTTCCGATCAGCTCCACGCCTGCCACGAGCGACTCGTCTCGGTGTGCGCGGCGCTGCCGGCGCCATACCCGGCCTTCACGCTGTTCTTCTCGGTGAGCGACGGCACGCAGCGGGCGCACGTGGTGCACACCCGCGCGGCCGTGCTCGAGACCGCCTGGCGCGAAGGCGCCGAGCAGGTCGAGCGCTGGGTGCACGAGCACGGCATCGTCTCGCCCTGGCTGCGCATCGACTGGGTCGAGGGCGCGAGCCCGATCGACTGGGTCCAGTTCAAGGGACAGCTGGCGTCGGTCAAGCGCAACTACTTCCGCCTCGGCCTGGCCTTCGACAAGGACTTCGAGCTCGCGTTCACCGAGCAGGAGCTCAATGCGAACGCGATGCTCAGCGGCGACTCGACCATCGCGCATGCGGTGGTGAACCCGCGCAACTTCGAGCTCTATGCCGATGCGCGCTTCGGCCGCCGGCTCTCGCTCGACCTGCCGGGCGACCAGCCGGTGTTCCTGCTGGCGACCGTGGGCCTGTTCTGCCAGCCCGACGGCGTGGTGCACAAGCTCGTGGGCACGGGGCTCGATGCCGGCCGGCGCCAGCTGCCCGCGCTCAATCCGCAGTCCACGCTCGACCTGGTGCGCAGCGGCGCCTCGTACCTGGCGCGCCAGGTGCAGGCCGACGGCCTGTTCGTCTACGGCTACTTCCCCTGCTTCGACCGGCGCATCCCGACCTACGACGCGATGCGCCATGCGAGCGCGCTCTACGCCATGATCGAGGCATGGGAGATCATGCGCGACGAGACGCTGCGCGCGGCCATCGAGCGCGCGCTCGATCGCCTGGTGCACCACCTGATCCGCGACTACAAGCTCGCCGACGGCCGCGACATCTCGTTCCTGGTCGACACCGGCGGCGAGATCCGCCTGGGCGGCAACGCGGCCTGCGTGCTGGCGCTCGTGAAGTACTGCGAAGCGATGGACACGCGGCGCTGGCTGCCGCTGCTCGACAAGCTCGCGCTCGGCATCTCCTCGCTGCAGGACCCGGCGACCGGCCGCTTCAACCACGTCATCCATGCGAACGACCTGACGCTCAAGCAGGCCTCGCGGATCATCTACTACGACGGCCAGGCCTCCTACGGCCTGCTGCGCCTCTACGGCCTCACGCGCGATCCCCAGTGGCTCGCCGTGGTGGAGAAGGCCTTCGACCATTTCATCGCCAGCCAGCACTGGCAGGCGCACGACCACTGGTTGAGCTGCTGCGTCAACGAGCTCGCGCGCTGGAGCCCGCAGGAGCGCTACTTCCGCTTCGGGCTGCAGAACGTCGCGGGCTACCTCGACTTCGTGCTCGACCGCAAGACCACCTTCCCGACGCTGCTCGAGCTGATGCTGGCCGCGCAGCAGATGCTGCAGCGGCTCGAGGGCATGCCCGCGATGCGGCACCTGCTCGACGAGCTCGACGTCGAGAAGTTCTACCGCGCGCTCGACTACCGCGCGCACTACCTGCTCAACGGCTACTTCTGGCCCGAGATGGCGATGTACTTCCGTCGTCCCTCGACCATCGTCGGCTCGTTCTTCATCCGCCACCACGCGTTCCGCGTGCGCATCGACGACGTCGAGCAGTACGTCTCGGGCTTCGTGGCCTTCCACCGCTACCTGGTGGAGCGTCGCACGCTGCATGGCGCGGGCGCCGGCGCGGTGGCCGGCGGTGGCATCTCGGTCGGACAGGGCGGACCGCGCGACGACGGCGGCACCTGGACCGCGAGCGAGATGGCGCGCGTGACCGGCGGCGAATGGGTGGTGAAGCCCGAGGACGGCTGGCGCGCCAGCGGCGTCGCGCAGCGCTCCTTCCTGCGCAAGGGCCGCGTGGTGTTCGAGAACCAGACGCGCAACGCCAAGGCCCCACTGGCGGCCGTGGCGCTCAAGGGCGTGCTGCAGCCCGCGGCCGCCGTGCTGTGCGTCGATCCCAAGCCACACCTCGACAAGCGCGTGCCGGTGCTCAAGGTGGCCGACCTGCCGCAGGCCGTGCTGCAGCTCGGCACCCATGCGCGCGCCGAGTTCAACGGCGGCGTCTGCGCCGTGGTGGGGCAGGGCGTCGCCGGCGCGACCGTGGCGGCCATGATGGCCAGCGCGCTCACCGTGTGGGGCGAGGTCGGCCAGCCCGAAGGCAGCATCAGCCTGCCGTCGGGCATCGCCTGGAACCTCACCTGCCTGCCGCGCCACGCCGCCTACTGGGTGCTCGACATGAGCCAGTCGCAGCTGCCCGCGTCGACGCAGCTCGTGCGCCCGACGCTCGCGGTGATCACCGGTCCTTCGGCCGCGGCACAGAAGCACCGCGGTCCGGCCGAGGCCGCCGCGCGGCAGGACGCGCGCATCTTCCTCGGCATGACCGCTGGCGACAGCGTGGTGCTGAACCGCGACATGGTCGAGTACCCGGTGTTCGCCGAAGCCGCGGCCGAGCGCCAGCTGCAGGTGGTGAGCTACGGCGAGCACCGCGCGGCCGACGTGCGGCTGGTCTCCTTCGACCATGGCGAGGTGAAGGCGATGGTGGCCGGCGAGCCGCTGCAGCTGCGGCTGAACGCGCCCGGTCGCCACATGGGCATGAGTGCCGTCGCCGGCCTGGCCGCGCTGACCGCGCTGCGGCTGCCGCTGACTGCGGCGGTCGAACCCTTCGCGCAGTTCGAGCCGCCCGGCGGGCGCGGCGCGCTGCACACCATCCACATCGGCGGCGGCAGCTTCAAGCTGATCGACGAGACCTACGACGCCAACCCGAGCTCGATGCGCGCCGCGCTCGAGCTGCTGGCGCAGGCCCCGTGCGAGCCCGCGCGCCGCGTGGCGATCCTCGGCGACATGCAGGAGCTGGGCCCGGCGGCCCAGCGCCATCACCTCGATCTCGAGCCCGAGCTGCTGGCCACGCAGGCCGACCGCGTGCTGCTGTGCGGACCGCTGATGCGGGCCCTGCATGCGCGCATCAGCTCGAAGGTGCGTTCGCACTGGTTCGTCGACGTCTCCGATTTGTCGACCGCGCTGGGCAGCCTGCTGCAGCCGGGCGACTGGGTGCTCGCGAAAAGCTCCGCGGGCGTGGGTCTGTCCCGGCTGGCCCGGGTTTTGAAAGCACTGCCATGACCAGACTGGATGCACTCCTTCATCTGCCCGCGCAGCAGGAGGCCGCCCCGGCGCGCCGCTGGTGGACCCGCTGGGCCCAACTGCTGTGCGCGTGGGTCGTCTGCATGCTGCTGTGCGTCAATGTCGCGATCCTGCTGGACCGGGGTTTGCCCGGAGACGACGAACCCGCGCAGGCCGCGAATACTCGGAAGACGGTCGCTTGCAGCACCGTCGTCCTGCCCACCGAAATCGTCTCGCATCGAGCCGCGACAGGGTCTGACCGACCCCTGACCAAAGCCTCGAATTGCACTGCTTTCTAGAGTGAAATATTGCCTTGTAACAGTCGGGTAACAGTTGATAATGAAGCCGTTGCGTCATCGCCTGACGGGATCGGCTTTCGCCCATGATCAAGTTTCTCCTGCCCACTCAACTGGTCGCCGAGCGGCCCGTGGAGCCCGGTGCCAGTCCCTATGCGGGCGCCCTCCACACCGCGTTTCGTGATGCCTACCCGCTGATCAAGAGCGCGGCCTGGCGCTCCATTCCGATCAGCCTGTTCGGGCTGCTGCCCTCGATCTTCCTGCTGCAGGTCTACGACCGCGTGCTCTCGCGCAGCGGCGTCTCGACGCTGGCGGCGCTGGTCAGCGGCATCCTGTTCTTCCTGTGCATCGAGTTCTGGCTGCGCACGCGCCGTTCGCGCCTGCTGCGCAACGCGGGCGCGATCATCGACCACGGCGTCTCGGGTGCGTTGATGGGCTCCATGCTCGGCCGTCCGCTGCGCGCGCTCGAGGCGCGGCCGGCCTCGGTGTGGCACCTGTACTTCCGCGACGTCGGCTCGGTGCGCGGCACCGTCACCGGCGGCCTCGCGCAATCGATCTTCGACCTGCCGATGGCGGTGTTCGGGCTGGTGGTGATCGGCATCGTCGCGCTGCCGGTGCTGCCGGTGGTGGTGGCCTTCCTCGCGATCCTCTCGTTCCTCGCCTGGTGGTGGGCCGACGAGGTGCGCGCCGGCCGCGTCGAGGAAGTGCAGCGCGGCCGCGGCCTCGACCGCATGACGGCCGAGATCTGCCATGCGCGCGAGACGCTCAAGTCGCAGGCCAACGACGGCCCCATCATCGAGATGTGGCAGAAGACCTACAACGACTGGCTCACCGAGAGCTTCACCAAGAACGGCCAGATCGAGACCGCGCGCGACGGCACCACGGTGCTGCTGACGGTGTTCTCGGTGATCGTGGTCACGGTGGGCGCGATCTCGGTGATGGAGCAGTGGATGACGGTCGGCGGCCTCGTGGCCTCCAACATGCTTGCGCTGCGCGCGCTGCAGCCGATCGCCGGCCTGGTCTCGAACTGGCGCTCGCTGGCCACCGCCAAGGAAGCCGCCAAGCGCCTCGAGACCGTGCTCGGCGAGCCGGTGGAGAAGCCGCCGGTGGGCATGGCCCTGCCGCAGCCGCTGGGCCGCATCACGCTCAAGGACGTGAGCTTCAGCTTCACCGAGAACGCGCAGAAGGCGGTCATCGAGAACCTCGACCTCGACATCGGCCCGGGCGGCCTGCACGTCATCGTCGGGCGCAACGGCGCGGGCAAGTCCACGCTGGTCAAGCTGCTCTCGGGCCTGTACACGCCCACGCACGGCGTCGTCAGCATCGGCGAGTACGACCTCTCGCAGTTCGGCCGCGAGGAGCTGTCGCGCTGGATCAGCTACCTCTCGCAGGAGGTCTACTGGTTCGGCGGTTCGCTGATCGACGTCATGCGCCGCACCGCGCCGGGCCAGAGCGACGAGCAGATCGTCGCGGCCTGCAAGCTCTCGGGCGCGCACGACTTCATCTCGCGGCTGCCCGACGGCTACCGCTCGATGGTGGGCGAGGGCGGCACCGGCCTGTCGGTGGGCGAACGCCGCAAGCTCGCGCTGGCCATGAGCTTCCTGCGCAAGCCCTCGGTGCTGGTGCTCGACGAGCCCAGCAACGACCTCGACTTCCAGAGCGAGCGCGCGCTGCTGGCCACGCTGCTGGCGGTGGCCAAGGTGCGCACCGTGGTGGTGGTCACGCACTCGCTGCGCATCGTCTCGGCCGCCAGCCATGTCTACCACGTGACCGGCGAAGGCTCGGTCGAACAGGGCACGGCCGCGGTGATGGTGCCGAAGCTGTTCGGCGTGAAGAAGGCGCTGGTGGCGCTGCCCGAAGGCGGTGGCGAGGATGGCGAATCCGCCGCCCGCTCGATCGCCTGATGCGCTGAATTTGTTTATGGATTGGACCGATCGACCGATGACCGAGTGCGACGACCGAGTGCCCGCAGGGGAGACGAGATCTTGAAAGCCGATCTGCCGCAGGTCCTGCAGACCGAAGACCAGAAGCGCGCCGCCCAGATCACGCCCGAGGGCCGCCGGCGCCAGTGGCTGCTCGGCGGCCTGATTGGCGTGTTCGCGGTGGTCGGCCTGGGCTTCCCGATGGAGACCGTCGTGGTCGCGCCCGGGCGCGTGATTCCCTCCGACCGCGTGAAGTCGATCCAGCATTTGGAAGGCGGCATCGTCAGCGCCGTGCTCGTGAAGGAAGGCGACCACGTCAAGCAGGGCCAGTCGCTGGTCGAGATCGACCTCGGCGGCAGCGGCCTCAACCTCGAGGAACTGACCGCGCGCTATGCCGCCACCCAGGCCACGCGCGTGCGCCTGCTGGCCGAGAGCCGCGGCCAGCCGCTCAAGCGCGACACCTTCGCCAAGGACATCGACGAAGGCGTGTACGCCGGCGAGACCGGTGCCTACGACGCGCGCGCGCTCGAGCAGCGCGGCGTGATGGCCGGCGCCATCTCCGGCCTCGAGGCCGCGCGCAGCCGGCAGCTCGAGCAGCAGGCCAAGGTCAAGGGCCTGAGCGACCGGCTCGACCTGATGCAGAAGGAGCTCGAGGTGTCCGAGCAACTGCTCAAGGAGAAGCTGGTCGGCCAGGTCGAGGTGCTCGAGAAGCGCCGCCAGGCCGAGGCCGCGCGCAGCGAACTCGCGGTGGCGCGCCAGGGCGTGATCTCGGCCAACGCCGCGATCACCGAGGCGCAGGCCAAGATGGCCGAGGCCGAGGGGCGCTTCCGGCGCCGCGCCTCCGACGAGCTCGCCACCGTCGAGCGCCAGTTCGCGAGCCTGAGCGAGGACCTCGCGCGCGCCCGCACGCAGCGTTCGCGCACCGAGGTCAAGGCGCCGTCGGACGGCATCGTCAAGGGCCTGCGCAGCGGCAGCCCCGGCTGGGTGGTGAAGCCCGGCGAGGCCATCCTCGAGGTGGTGCCCGACAAGGACGAGATCATGATCGAGGCGCGGCTCAATCCGAACGACCGCGGTTTCGTCGAGGTCGGCCAGCAGTCCACGGTCAAGATCACCGCCTACGACTACCTGCGCTACGGCGCCGTCGAGGGCAAGGTCACGCTGGTGGCGGCCGATGCCGACCGCGATCCCGCGATCGCCAACGGCGCACCGTACTACCGGCTCCTGATCAGCACCGACAAGTCCTTCGTCGGCCACAAGGAAAACCGCATCACCGTCGGCATGGAGTCCGAGGTCGACCTCAAGGTCGGCACCGATCCCTTCATCTGGTACATCCTTCGTCCGGTGCTCAAGCTGCGGCGCGAAGCCTTCCGCGAACCATGAAGCGCCGCACGACCAACGGCCGGCGCCCGGCGGGCACCGGCGTGCTGTGCGCGGCGCTGTGCGCCAGCTTCGCGCTGCCGCCCACCGCGATGGCTCAAGAAACGCAGGGGCCCCAGGATCCGCCGCCCTCGCTGATGCTCGCGCGGCGCCTGACGGCGCCCTCGATCGGCACCGCCGGCTACGTGCAGCGCGTGAAGCAGGCGCTGGTCGTGCTGTCACAGGAATACCCCGAGGTGCAGACCGCGCAGGCGGCCGCCAACACCAGCGGCTTCCAGATCGACCAGGCCAAGAAGGCGCGCTATCCGCGCTTCAAGGTCGGCACCTCCTCGGGCAACTACAACAGCGGCGCCGCCAACGCGCAGACCCAGAGCTACAACGTGATCACCGCCGAGGCGCGCATGAGCCTGCTCGACGGCGGCGCGATCAGCGCCTCGATCCGTGCCGCCGAGGCCGGCAACGAGGCCGACGGCCAGGCCGTCACCACCACCTCGCAGAAGGTGGTGCTCGATGCCCTGACCGCCTACCTGCAGGTGCAGCGCTTCGACCTCAAGAAGGAGATCGCGCACCGCTCCACCGAGATCGTGGCCGAGCTCTCGAAGGCCGAGGCGCGCCGCGTCGCGCTCGGCGCCACCGGCGAGAACGACCTCAACATGGCCAGCGCGCGCCGCGCCAGCGTGGCCGCGCGCGAGGCCGACTTCGAGGCCCAGCGCGACGAGGCCATCGCCAAGTTCCGCAGCTACTTCAAGTTCACGCCCATCACGCGCAACCTGCCGGTGCTGGCCGCGCCGCCGCAGTGGCGCATCGATTCGCAGGCCGAAGCGCTGCGCCGCGCCGAGGAACGCAGCACCGAGATCGCCGAGGCCCAGGGCCGCATCAACAAGGCCAAGGCGCTGGTCGAGCAGCAGGAGGCCAGCATCTGGCCCACCGTCGATGCCGTGATCGTGAAGAGCAAGGACCCGCGCGGCGTGTCGCCGCAGGATCCCACGCGCACCGCGCTCGAGCTGAGCTGGAATTTCGGCAGCGGCTTCGACCGGCAGCTGCGCGTGCGCACCGCCATGGCCGAGGTCGAGAACCAGGAAGCCAAGCTCGAGGGCGTGAAGCTCAACCTGTTCGAGCTCACCAGCGCCTCGTGGTCGCGCACCGTCTCGGGCCGCGAGCGCGAGCGCCAACTGATGGAGGCCGTGAGCACCTCGGGCCAGGCCTTCCGCGGCCGTCGCCGCCTGCTCGAGTTCGGCCGCGACACCCTGCCGCAGGTGCTCGATGCCCAGCTCGAGTACTACAACCTGCTGTTCGACTACGTCGATGCCGTGTTCGACCTGCGCGTCAACGAGCTGCGCCTGGCGCGCACCACCGGCGAGCTGCGCATCGATGCCGAGGGCAGCAACGAATGGGTCGACCGCGTCTTCGGCGCGCCGAGCCGCACCGTGCTGACCGAGGACGGCCTGCTGAGCGGCCCGTGCCTGGCGAGCAATTCGACCTGCGCGACCGAAGCGTCGGTGGATCGCTCGCAGAACGCGCAGCCCGTGACCCTGCGGCGCGCCGAGCGCCTGCCGACCACCAACTGACGAAGAGAAAAGGCGGGCGGGCGGCCGGCGCATCAGCGCGCGGCCGCGTGGCCGCTCAGGCGTCTTCCGGAATGCCCGGTTCGCCGTCGAGGATCTGGTACTTGCGCATCTTCTCCCACAGCACCTTGCGGCTGATGCCCAGGTGCTGCGCCGTGTCCTGGCGCTTCCAGTCGTTGATCTCGAGCGCCGCGATGATGCGGTTGCGTTCGCTGCCGTTCCAGCCCTTGCGCTGATCGCCGCCGGCGGCATCGAAGGCACTGCTCGTGCCCACCGCGTTCGCGCCCAGGCCCATGCCGCCGCCCGGCCCGGTGGCCGCGGGCGTGCCGCGGGTCAGCGCGATCGCGCGCTGGATCAGGTGCTGGTCCCAGCTGTGCAGCTGCCGCGCGATCACGCCCACGCGTTCCGCGAGGTTGCGCAGCTGGCGCACGTTGCCGGGGAAGTAGGTCTCGGCCACCGCGTCGCTGAGCCAGTGCGGCGTTTCGCCGAGCACCTCGAGCTGGTCGCCCAGCACGTTGGCCAGCAGCGCCTTGAAGATCGCGATCTTGTCGATCTCGCCGCGCTCCTCGAGGCTGGGCACGTGCAGCTCGATCACCGCGAGGCGGTAGAACAGGTCGGCGCGGAATTCGCCGCTGGCCACCATCTCGCGCAAGTTGCGGTTGGTCGCCGCCACCAGCCGGAAGTCGACCCGGATCGGCGAGGTTGCGCCGAGCCGCGTGACCGCGCCGTCCTCGAGCACGCGCAGCAGCTTCACCTGCTGGTACTTCGGCAGATCGCCGATCTCGTCGAGGAACAGCGTGCCGCCCGTGGCCTGCTCGAAGTAGCCGCGGTGCGCATGCACCGCGCCCGTGAACGAGCCCTTGGCATGGCCGAAGAACAGCGACTCGAACAGCCCGTCGGGAATCGCGCCGCAGTTCACCGCCACGAACGCGCCCTTGCTGTAGTTCTGGTGGCCCAGGTGCAGCTGCTGCGCGATGCGTTCCTTGCCCACGCCGGTCTCGCCGCGCACCAGCACGCTGTGGTCGCAATCGGCGAAGGCATTGACCTCGGCCAGCAGCGACTTCATCGCTTCGGAGTGCGCCACCAGCTCGTCGAGCGGCTGCGGCGCCACGTCGCGCGCGCGCAGTTGCCGCACCAGCTTCGCGACCATCGTGCGCAGTTCGGCGCAGGTGAAGTCGTAGGGCAGCACGTGCAGGTACTCGGGCGGATAGGTGCGCGAGTCGCGCTCGCGCGAAGCCGCCGCGACCCAGATCACCGGCATGCCCTGCAGCAGCTCGGTCGCCTGCGGCAGCCCGCCGCCATCGATGACCGTGACGCTGATGATCGCCACCGACGGCCGCATCGCCGCCGTGCGGTCCTGCGAAGGCGGGGGCATGCCGTCGGCCCGGATCACCTCGACATCGAAGCTCGCCATGCAGCGGGCGATGCGGTCGAGGATGTCGGCCTTTCCTTCCCAGACAAAGAGGTCGAGTTCGTCGAAATTGGGGGCAGAACTCATGCTATTGGATGAAGCGCTGAATCAAGGAACAAGCTCGCTTGGAAGGTTCGTCGTGGGGAGGAGAGAGACATCAGTAGACGAGTACAGCACCTCGGTTGCACGAAAGGCGGCCTGAGACTTCGGTTTTCGACAGGTCGATTCCGAGCATTTCGAGCAGGTAGTTGGCCGCGGGGTCCAACAACGGGCCCAGCGCATTTTTCACCAGGTTTTGCAGCGTTGTGAGCAAGCCGCTGATGAGGTTCAGCGTGCCACCGAGCAGGGAGCCGAGCAGGCCGCTGTTGTCACTCGAGTACGGACGGATCTGGATACCACCCAGAGTCGCCGCGAGGCTGCTCACGACCGATTGCGAAGTGATGGCCTTGTACGACGGATCGACCGTACCGTCGAAGGGCGGAGCGTCGATCTCCGGCAGGTTTTCCGGAGCCGGCGCACGATAGACCAGTGGATTGGCGGTGCCGGTGCCCCCCACGGGGGAATTGATCGTCAGGCCCAGGCCCGAGACCACGGTCTTCTTGCCATTGGCTTTACCGTCCACGAAGTTGCCGGCCGCGTTCTTCCACTTCTCGCCCGAGCAGAGAAGGGGACCGAGGATGCTCAGCAGGCAGGAGTCGTAGCGCGCCTCCTGATAGCCGATCTCGACCACGGGAACCGGTGCCGCGGTAACGGGGGCGGAGGAGGAGAAGACCGTGTCCGAAACCTTGCCGACGTTGACCTGTGCAATGCTCGTATTGGCCTGCACGTCGAGTTCCTTGCTCGTGTCGGTGGTGCAGGTGTGGCCCGTCACATACGCCTCGCCGTTGCCCGAGCTGATCGCGACGTCGATCGGCGCGGGCAGTGCATCGGCATAGAGCACCTTCGAGACAGGACAGCTGTTGCCGCCGCAGATGATGCCGCCAACCAGCTGGCCCACGATGTTGCCGAGGTTGAGGGAGGCCACCGTATTGATGAAGTTGATGATCGGCGACAGCGCGGCGAGCACGGCCGACGCGATCTGGCTCACGACGTTGGTGAGGCTGGTCAGGTTCAATGAGATCAGCGTGCGGATCTGCGAGGTTCTCACGTAGATCCCGTAGGGATCGGCGGCGCCGGTGCCAGGACCCGTGCCTGGCTTGATGAGGTTTGGATTGCCGATTGCTGAAACTTGCGGCGGCTCGACAATCCGTATCTTCACGCTGGCAGTGATACCGGCAAGCGACGGAATGTTGAGATCAACCGATGCGGCGCTCTTGCCGCTCGCCAGTTGCACGACGCCGTTGACGAGTTGGAAGAGCTGCAGGTCGGATTTCAGGCCGCCGGCCTCGGTGCCGGTTTCGATGTTGAGGAGGTCGGCGAGCTTGATGAGCGGCTTTGCGCCGGGTCCCGTGGCCGCCACGTGCAGCTTGTCCAGGGCCTTCAGCACTACATCCAGCGTCTGGCCGCTTTTCTTCAGCGCGGTAATCATTGCATCCAGCAGCGTGCCCACTTCGACCTCGGTGTTGAGAACCTGGTCGTAGCCGCCAGCTGTGATCTTGAGCGAGATCTTGAGCTGGTCGAGAAAATCCAGCAGCTTGATGTCGGTGTTGAGCAGGCCGTTCCAGCCGACCGCATCGATGTTGAGGCTGCCGCCGAGCAAGCCGCCAACCACGGCATTGAGCAATGGGGATTTGGCGT
The DNA here is from genome assembly GCF_059418345.1 of Variovorax sp. GW821-FHT09B01. Taxonomy (NCBI): domain Bacteria; kingdom Pseudomonadati; phylum Pseudomonadota; class Betaproteobacteria; order Burkholderiales; family Comamonadaceae; genus Variovorax; species Variovorax sp. GW821-FHT09B01. The sequence continues at coordinate 13,350 of NZ_JBWKPQ010000021.1, forward strand.
CATTGACGCTGACCAGCGTGTTGCGCACCGTCAGCGACGCCAGCGGTTGTTGTTGCGCGGCAAGCGCCTCGACGGTGATCGCGCGTTGCGCATTGCCTGGCAGCAGCGGCAGCAGCAGGGACGGTGTGCGCGTCAGGGTGACCAAGACGGCGTTGAGTTTCTGTCCTGCATTGGGTGCGCCGAAATGCCGCGGTGTGGTGCGTGCCGGATCGAAGTGACCACACGACACTTCCGTTTCGGCCACCCGAGGCAGACCCGGCAGGATGTTGACATTGGCGTTGGTGGCAGCGGCGCGTTGCGCCGAGGCGCAGTCGCTGGGCCCCAATGCCTGCGCACCCGCCAGGGCGGCGAGGTCCGCCGTCTTCTGGAGTTCGCGCTTGACGAAGAAGAGATAGCCGAGTTCGCTGCCGATCAGCGTGATGACGATCAGGCTGAGGGCGATCGCGAGATTGACGACGATGGAGCCGCGTACGTGCGCCCGGGGGCGCACCGGTCTTGGAAGACGGGAGGGCCTGTGGCAGGGCTGGGTTGGGTTCATGGCGTCCTCACAATCTCAAAAGCGCGCCTGTCGCGCTGCTTCGCAGTTGCTGCGGCATCCATCTGGTGTCCAGGATCGACACCGTTGGAAGCAGCCTGCTGTCGCCCGTATAGGGATAGGTGACCGTGACAGCGACCTGGGCCGATGTGCTGGTGCCGGTGATGGCGATGGTGACCTTCTGGGTGATCCAGGTGCGCCGATTGGTGGCGGTCAGCGGCACGACCAGCGATTGCTCCAACGAGTCCACCACGGCGGTGCGGATGGTCGACTCGAACACGGCGGGGTTCGAGGAACGGAAGGACGTGGCGGCGCGGATACCTTCCTCCGCGGATCGCGCGACGACCTGCTGGGTATAGAACAGCGCCCCGAAGGTCGCGAGGCCGTACAGGATGAGAAAGAGAAAAGTGAAGGTCAGTGCGAACTCGATCGCTGCCAGGCCGTGCTGGCAACGGCGCGAGACGCATTGGAGCCGAGCGATGCGGCGAGCCGTCATGGCGTCCTCGCATCCAGCAGTATGCTGGCTTGCCCGATCAGGACGCTCGGCAGTGCGAAATTGGGCATCGGTGGCAATACCAGCCCGAGATCGCGAGTCTGGATGGTGACGGTCACGCGGCAACGCTGGCTCCACGTGAGTCCGCAGTTCGACACATCGCAGGAGCCCGTATCCGCCGCGCAAATCTGGGCGCTGACACTCGGTGTCTTGTTGCCTGGCATCCAGCTGACCCGGGCGGTCGCCACGTTCACTGCCTGTTGGCGTCGGGTCTCGAAGTCGGGCTGATAGCGCAGTGCGGCGCGGGCGCCATCTTCTGCGGCATTTTGAAGGCCGAGACGGAATGCGAACAGCATTCCATAGCAGAGGGCGCCATAGAGCAGCGCGAATGCGAGCAGGAACACGAAGGCGAACTCCACCGCGTACGCACCCCGCTGCGCGCATGCGCGAGCCGACTGTCTGCGCGCGGATGTCATCGTTGCTCCCTTGCCGGTAATCGATCCGGGGCTCAGCGGGAGCCGCCGGAGGAGGAACTGCCGCCCTTCTCGCTCACGGTCGAGTTGAGCCGCTCGGGGATCGGAAACTCGAAGCTCTTGAGATAGCGCTCGTAGCTACGACCCGCCACGCTGCCGGTAATCGGCCTTGGCGTGCGCGAGGCGATTTCGCCGCTACGCTGCCAAGCCAGCAGATTGAGAGTCGCATCGCCTACTTGCAGCGGCGGGACGTACTCGTCCTCTTCCTCGGGCTTGGCCAACTGCGCTTCCTGAGCGGCCGCTGCCGTAGGGGCTGGCTCGGCGGCCTTGGCCGTCGGGGCGTCCGGAACGGTCACGGTGGTGACGGACTTGGGCTTCGCTTCGTCCGGTTTGGCCGCGTCCGGCTGTGCCGATGCGGTCAGTGGCGCAAGAAGCAGCATTGCGGCCAAAGCGCAGGCGGACAGGGCGGTGACCTCGCCGATGGATCTGTAGTTCATGGGGTACCTCGTGAAGTCGTGTTCGAGGAGGCCGCAGCTTCCGCGGCCCCGGCGGTGGGATTGAGCTGGTTGGCGGTCCGTGCGCCGCCCATGCCCGCCCAGCGAGACGCCTTGAGCGCGAGCGGTGCGGTGATCGCTTCGTCGCGGATCGCCACCGGCGAGACTTCGGTGGGCATCTCTGCGGAGACCGTCGTGGTCGCCGAGACGGCAGCCGCGGGGGCCGCCTGGCCGCGCATCTGCATCGCGGCTGTACGCACAGCCTGGCGCGTGGCTTCGGGCATGCGGTTCGCGTCCATCAACGCGAGCGCCTGATCGCGCTGGTTCGTCAGTTCGAGGTAGAGCGCAAGATTGGCCTGGGCCTGCGTGCTGTCGGGGCGCAACTGCAACGCCTGCATCAGGGGCAGCCGCGCTTCCTCGTACTGGCCTGCACGCAGGCTCGCGTAGCCGAGGTCGCTCAGCAGCAGACCGTCGGTGGGCGTGCGGCGTTGTGCCTGACGCAGCAACTGGGCCGACTCGGCGAAGTTGCCACGCTCTCCGGCAATCAGGCCCAGGCCGCGGTAACCGGCGCTTTCGAGCGGCGTGCCCATCAGGCGCTTGTAGGCCGTTTCCGCTGGGGCGGCCTGACCGGTCTGGCGCAGGGCATCCGCACGCACCCGCGTCGAGTCCGGCGTGACACCCCAGCGCTGTTCGAGCGCATCGATGTGGGCCAGGGAGGCGAACCACAAGCCCTGCTGCTGCATCTGGCTCACGAGCTGCAGGTAGGTCGCCTGAGTGTCGATGTTGGCGCCTGCCTTGGTTTCGCTCGCCGTCTCGAAGGCCTGCCGCTGCTGGGCCTCTTCGGCGGCTGCGTAGTGGTCCTTGGTGGCGGCGCAGCCGGCGAGCACGAGGACCAGCCCCGCCGTTGCGGACGCCATCGCCATGCGCGCGACGGGTGCATGCCAGTGGATACGGGCGAAGGATTTCATTTGCCGATGCTCCCCAGTGAACGGAAGATGGCGATGAAGCCCGGGCCCGCCGTCACGATCACGAGTGCGGGCAGGAGCGTGGTGACCATGATCCCGGTCATCTTGACGGTGATCTTTCCGATCCGTTCCTTCATTTCGGAGCGGCGGTGCTCGCGCAGGCGCTCGCTGAAGACGCGCATCGGCTCCTGCACCGCGCCGCCGTGGCGGTCCACCTGCACCAGCAGTGCGACCAGGCCACGCAGGTTCTCGTTCTTGTGCAGCGTGGCCAGGCGCTGCAAGGAATGCTCGCGGGTGCGGCCCTGCGAGTATTGGCGATTCGCAATCGCCAGTTCGTAACCCAGCACGTGCAACACATGCGAGAAGTCGGACGCCATGATTTGCAGGCTCTGGTCCAGGCTCAGGCCCACCCCCTGGAGCAGCTTGAGCAGGTCGACGAACAGGGGCAGTTCGCGCGCCACCCGTTCGCGCCGTTGAGCAGCAAACCGGCCCAGTACCCACTTCGGCCCCATGAACCCGACAACGAACAGTGCGGCCATGATCATCGCGACGGTCGACCGCGAATAACCCTCGACCCAGAACAGCATGGCCGAAACCGGCAGCAATACCGCAAGCGTCAGGCGGGTGACCAGAAAGATGAGTTGCGCGCGCTGCGACGGCAGGCCGCATTGATCGATGAGGTCCCGGTCCTCGTTGGCAACCAAGGCCCGGCCGATGCGCGAGTTGAGCCAGTGAAACGGCAACTCCACGTCGGGCTTGTCCTGAAACCCCAGGTCCGGCTCCGCCTGGGCAACACCGGTGGGCAGCACGACCGTGCCCTGGTGGATCGCGCGTTCGATCGCCTGGCCGCTGCGCGCACGCCGCAGCTCTGTCGCGATCAGAGCACCCGCGGCGATCAAAAGGCCGAGTGCCAGCAGCGCGAGACTCAAGGTTGTCAGTGCGGCAGATGTCATCGTCATGTGAGCCTCGCCAGCCGATAGAGCAGGGCGCCTCCCAGCAGTTGGAGGCCGACCGCCAGGAGGACCATCATGCGGCCCGAGCCATCGTTCCACATGCCAAGGAAATAGTTCGGGTTGTTCGAGATCAGGAAGGCACCCACGCCCACCGGCAACAAACCGAGAATCCACGCCGACAAGCGGGTCTCGGCCGACATGGCGGCCAGTTCGTGTTCGGCCTGCTCACGGTCGCGCATGAAGTTGCTGACCCGCTCGAGCAGCAGGTCGGCACGTCCACCGTAGCGAACACCCAATCCGAGGATCGAGGCCAGCAGGTACATCTCTTCGATCCGAACGTTGGTCGCCGTCTGATGCAGTGCGCGATCGAGGTCCACGCCCGCACGAACCAGGGAGGCCGAGCGTTCGAGGTGACCGCGTAGCGGGTCCTGCGTGCTGCCGATCGCGAGCTGGAAGGAGGCCTGGGTCGAATTGCCGATCGTGATCAGGCGCACCATCGCATCGATGTATCCAGGCAACTGGCTCACCAGGGTGCGCCGCATCTTCTGGATGCGAAGCCAGATGGCAAACGAGGAACCCAGCAGCAGCAAGGCCAGCGCGGCCAGCGCGGCGACCCAGCCCCCGAACAGGCCAACCACGATCGATCCAACGACGATTACGACGACGATGAGCGCGAGGGTTCTCGGTTCGATCACGCCCAGCAACCAGCCGGGCATCGCCGTATCCAGCCAGCCCTTGTGCTGCGTGGCCGCCGCCGTCGCCTCGGTCTGAAGCCACGGATCGGTCATGAGTCCGGATGTGAGATTGTCGACCGGTGCGCCGCTTCGGCTCGTTGCCGAAGCCGACGATCCTGGCACCGCAGGAGCGTTGCTCGCCTGAATCTGCAGGTCCAGGTGCCGGCCGACCGTCTGCCGCGATTGCCGTGTTCTTGCCCACTGCCAGAGCAAGAGTCCGCCAGCTGCCATCAGCAATGCCACGACGGCCGCGCCGAGCAGAATGACTTCACGCACGATGATCTCCCTGGGCGCCCCGCGTGAACGCCTGCCTGAATCGTGTGATCTTCGGCGAGTGCGGCGCGATGCCCAGCGACACCCAGCGGTCCTTCTCCTCGCCGTCGGGCGTGACGACCGGCTCGTAGCGATACAGCTCCTGCATCGCCACCACGTTGTCGTTCACGCCCGTCACCTCGCTCAGCGAGATGATGCGGCGCTGCCCGTTCGACATCCGGCCGATCTGCACGATGAAGTCGATGGCGCTCGCGATCTGCCTGCGCAGGCTCACCTCGCTGCCCTGGTAGCCCGCGAAGCCCGCGAGCATCTCGAGCCGGTAGAGGCATTCGCGCGGCGAGCTCGCGTGGATCGTGCCCATCGAGCCTTCGTGGCCGGTGTTCATCGCCTGCAGCATCTCGATCACTTCGGCGCCGCGCACTTCGCCCACGATGATGCGGTCGGGCCGCATGCGCAGGCTGTTGCGCAGCAGGTCGCGGATCGACACCACGCCCTGGCCGTCGAAGCCGCCCGGGCGGCTCTCGAGCCGCACCACGTGGCTGGTGCTCAGCGAGAGCTCGGCCGTGTCCTCGATGGTGATCACGCGCTCGCGGGCCGGAATGAAGCTCGCCAGCGCATTGAGCAGAGACGTCTTGCCCGAGCTGGTGCCGCCGCTCACGAGCACGTTGCAGCGCGCGCGCACCGCGATCTCGAGCAGTTGCGCCATGCCTGCATCGAAGGTGCCGAGCTTGACCAGGTCGGCTGGCGTGAGCGGCTCCTTGCGGAACTTGCGGATCGAGACCGACAGGCCGTCGATCGCGAGCGGCTCGATGATCACGTTGATGCGCCCGCCATCGGGCAGGCGCGCGTCGACCATCGGGTTGGCTTCGTCGAGCCGGCGTCCCAGCGGTGCGAGGATGCGGCGCACGATGCGCATCACGTGCTCGGAGTCGGCGAAGCGCAGGGTCTCGCGCTCCAGCATGCCGTGGCGCGAGACGTAGACGTTCTGGTAGCCGTTGATCAGGATGTCTTCGACCGCGGGATCGTTGAGCAGGTCTTCCAGCGGGCCGAAGCCCGCGAGTTCCTTGGTGAGCGCATCCGAGATGAGCTGCATCTCGCGGTCGTTGATCGGCACGCGGCGCAGGCGCACGAAGCTGTCGACCTCGAGCTCGACGAACTGCTGGATCGAGGCGCGCGACCAGCGGCCGAACTCCGCGCCCAGCTCCTCGATGCGGCTGAGCAGGTGATCGTGCGTCCAGCTCTTGATGTCCTGGAACTGCTGGGAGCCGACGAACGCCTGGTCGTCGTCTGCGAATTCGATATCGGTGGACATGGGCTGTTCAACCTTGGGTAGGGCTCTTCCGGAAGCCGGTGACCTTCGACATCAGCGCCGTCCAGCGCGGATCCTTCGCCGGTTGCTGGGGAGAGCCAGAGGTGTATTCCTGATGCAGGCCACGCGCGAGACCGGCGATGGCCTGCGAGTAAGCGTCGTTGCGTGCGGTGCGCACCAGCATTTCGCCGTGGCTCGAGGCCGCCAGCAGCTGCGTGCTGCGCGCGGGCAGCACGTGACGCAGCGGCAGTTCGAGCCGCTCCGCGATGTCCTTGGCCGCGAGGCCGACGTGGCTGTCGAACTTGTTGACCACCAGCGACATCTGGTCGGTCTCTATGCCGCGCGTGCGCAGTTCCTTGAGCATGTTCGCGGTGGAGACGATGGCGCCGATGCTCTGGTCGCAGACGACCCAGCAGCGCTGCGCTTCCTTCGCGGTCTGCGCCACGAAGTCGATGGTCGAGAAACCGCCGAGGTCGGCGATCTGGAAATCGAAGAAGTCGCCGAGCCGCTTGATCAGCGCGACCGAGTCGGCATGCGAAACCTCGCGCATCTGCGCGAGGTTCGCGGGCAGCGGCAGTACCGCCACGCCGCTGGTGTGATGGGCGAGCGCGGTGTGCAGCAGGGTCTGGTCGAGGCGGCGCAGGTTGCGCACGCCTTCCACGAAGCTGAATCCGCTTTGCGTGTCGAGGTAGAGCAGGCCGTCGCGCGCGGGCAGGCCGAGGTCGAGCAGGGCGACACCATGTCGCGCGCTGCGCCCCGGCGCCTTGACAGGTGCCTGTGCCAGCAGGTCGTTGAGCATCAGCGACAGGCTGGTCGCGAGCGTGGTCACGCCGATGCCCGGCCGCGCGCCGAGCAAGGCGAGCGTGCAGCCGCGCGTACCGCTTTGCAGGCTGCTGCGGCGGTCGAGAAGCTTGCGCAGCGTGTTGACTGCATCGGCGGGCGGCGCGGCCATGTCGACGAAATCGTCCACGCCGGCGCGCAGCGCGGCCAGCATCGAGGCCGGTTCCGCCGACACGCCCGTGGCCAGCACCGGCAATGCCTGCCAGTCGCGCTTCAGGCGCTGGTGCAGTTCGCTCGCGGCCTGTGCGTGGTCGCCGGAGAAGTCGAGAAAGACGGCCACCGGGCCGAGCAGGGCGATGCGTTCGTCGATCGACTTGATGTCGGTCGACAGCACCACCACCGTGCCCAGCTTGCCGAGTGCGTCGGTCAGCCACGTGATGTGGCCGATGTTCGGCGAGGCGAAGAGATAGGTCTCTGCGCCGGTCTCGGGGAGGCTGTCGCGGGGGGCGTTCATGGCGTCTGCCACAGGGCGTGCGTGACTGGTTTCCATCAACGCGAGAAGCCCGGCACCGTCGTGCCGGACGCCGGCCCTAGCAGGTGCGAGCGCCACACGGGGCCGTCGCGCTGCTCGGCGCCGCCGGGCAGGTAGGGGGTGAGGTCGGTGTCGCGGGCGATGGGCTTCACGAGGTGCGGCGTCACGAGGATCACCAGCTCCTTCTCGTTCATCTGGTACTTGTTCTGCTTGAAGAAGGTACCGAGCACCGGAATGTCGCCAAGCAGCGGCACCTTGTCCGCGTTCGAGGTCGTGGTGCGGCTCACGAGGCCGCCGATGATGAAGCTCTCGCCATCGCCGAGTTCGACCGTGGTGTCGGCGCGGCGTGTGCTGATGGCCGGCACGGCCACGCCGCCGATGCTCAGCGAGTTGGTGTAATCGAGATCGCTGGCCTCGGGTGCCACCTTGAGAACGATGCGTTCGTTCGACAGCACGGTGGGCGTGAGCGTGAGGCCGATGCCGAAAGGCTTGTATTCGATGCTGGTGGTGCCCAGTCCTTGCGGTGCGGGCACCGGCAGTTCGCCGCCGGCCAGGAAGCTCGCGCTCTGACCCGAAAGCGCTACAAGCGTCGGTTCGGCGAGCACGCGCGCCATGCCGTTGCCTTCGAGAAAGCCGACGTTCAGGCCGATGCCGGCCTTGCTGAAGTTGAAGAGCAGACTGAAGGCCTGCGCCAGCGGATTGTTTTGATCACTGTTGATGGCGCCGTTCGACGCGAAGGTCGCGGACTTGAGCGACGAGGGCGTGAACACGCCGAAGCTGAAGCCGTTGGAATTGGCGCGCGTACTGAAGATGTTGAGGCCGGCCTGCTTGAGCACGCTGCGATTGAACTCGACGACCTTGACCTCGACCTGAACCGTGTTGCTGCGCACGTTGACCACTGAGCGGTCGGTCAGGACAGTTTTCTCGCCGCCCGAGGCCATGGCCGCGTCGCGTGCTTCCTGGTGGGCGGTCATGCTGTCGAGCGAGCCGGTCAGGGTGGCCCCGCGGCGACGGATTTCGAGTGCATAGACCGTGGCCGCGCTGCGGCCCTTTTCCCAGACCATGAGCGTGGTGCGGCCAGCCGATTTGCCCGTCACGATCAATCGCGCGGCCGGCGAGTTAGGCGTCTGCCGGGTCAAGGCAACACCTGCCACCGTTTCGTCGGCGATCGCCATGCGATCGATCCCCTTGGGGATCAGCAGTTCGCGCTGCGTGCCGGCCTCGAGACGAACGGGTGTCGGCGCGATCTGGGCGACGGCCTGCGGTGCGTCGGCTGCGGAAGCCAGCGACGATGCACCTGGCGCCATCAGGCACAACGCGACGAGCGTCGGGCGCAGGTTGAAGGCGGGGCCGGTCTGTCTCGCACGGAGAAGGAGCGTCATGGTGTTTTTTTCCTGCAGGGATTGCATGTGCTGGCGCTGGTCTCGCATTCAGTAACGGATGGTTTCGCTGCGGTCGCCGCGGATGACTTCGACCTGAAGTCCGCCGCGATCACCGCCAGTACGGGCTGCAGGTGCCCGTGCAATGGCGGCGGGTTGAGCGCCTGGCTTGCCGCCGTTCACGAAATCGACGATGGTCACCCCGGCCTGGGCGCGATCGAGCCCTTCGAGCGGCGGACGGCGAGGCTCGCCGGGCTTGGCCGGAACTGGCTGGAGCACCACGGGCAGTTCGGCGAACAGCTTGGGATCGGGGACCGACATATCGGTGGGATTGCGCAGCGCCAGCAGCAGTCGACCGCTGTTCTCTCCCAGGGTGAGACGGTTGATCTCCTCGACGGGCACGGCGAGCACTGCGGTGCGCGCGATTTCCGCGCGTTGTGCCTGCGCGGCGGCGTTCTTGTCCGTCTTCGACGGAAGACCGTCGACCGATGCGCTGCCGAAGGCCAGCACGCGCTTGCGCGACAGCAGCAAACGAGCCTGGCTCCGATCGATTTCCTTGTTGTCGGACTTGAGCATCAGGAATACGTCGACGAAGTCGCCTGGTTGCACCTTGTTGCCCACGCCCATGACCTCGTCGGCTTTCACTGCGACAGCACGTTCGCCTTCGGCCACGCGCAGCGCAAGCCCCGAGACCAGTTGGCCTTCGAGCAGTGGCGTGCCTTCGCCCAGATCGATCACGGGTACGCGACCCGCGAGTGGCGCCACTTCCTGGAAGGCGCCCGCGGGGTTGATCGTGAGTTGCTCGACGCGCAGCGCGTCGGCCGGAATCGCCAGGCCGGCCGGCAGCGGTTTGGTGGCCACGACCACGGGGAAGGTCTGAGCCTGTGCCGCCTTCGCGGGCGCGCCGCCGGATGCGGCGGCCACTGGCGGCGGTGCCACGGGGGCCTGGCGGCTGAGCATCCACGCATAGCCGCCGAGTGCAAGAGCCAGCAGGACGAGGACGGCGGCGATGATTTTGGTGAGATTGATCATGGGCGGCATTCGGAGAGGATGGGCGGGCAATCGGGAACCGTCGATGAAAAGCTCGCGGCAGAGTGACTACAAACTCTGTCGGCCCCAAACCATCCATATCGCTGCAGCCACGGAGAGGTAGGCCGCATAAGGGATGAAACGAGTCCGTCTCGTGGGCGTCTGACCGTCCCGGGAGATGGGCTGACCGAAAAGAAAGAGCGCAAGCCTGGGCGAAAGAGGCCAGCGCTGGAGTGCAAGCCAGAGAAGTCCGTGCGCGGCTGCAAGTACGCTGCTGATGATCCAGATTGGCGCCAGTGCCGCCAGGCCCACCCACAGTCCGAGAGCGCCGGCGTATTTCACGTCGCCTGCTCCCATGAGCCCCAGAAGATGGAAGACGAGCAGGAAGCCGAAGCCCACCGCTGCGCCAAGAAGTGCCGACGTCCAGCCGTGTCCGAACGGCGCAGCCCCGAAGGCCAGTGCGATGAGCGCCCCGAGGGCGCCCGCGAGCACGAGCCAGTTGGGGATGCGGCGTTGGCGGAAGTCATAGACGACTGCAAAAAGAAGCCACAAAAGAAATGGGGCTTCAAATCTCAAGTGCCGGAGCCTCCTGCTGCGCCGCCGAGCGAAGTCGAAATGCGCGAGAAAACACCTTTCAGTGCGACGGCCAAAGTGCCGGTGGAGTCGTTGAAGATGAAGGCCAGAAGAATTGCCATCATCCCGGCAATGATTCCGTATTCGATGGCGGTGGCACCTTCTTCGTCGCGAATAAAACGAGTAATAGCGTTGAGCATGATTAACCTTTCAGAAAAAGTCGTTAACAAGGGCTGGCGGTGCGAATGTTATCCGGCGTAACTCTGTGTATCAACAAGGCAAACCCGATGGAAGGGAGTTCCGCTGTGCTAGTCAAGGATTGCTAGCACGATGGTTGCCAACTCCCACGGACATCGGTTGACCGGTCGGTCAGAGACGCTGAGTAACAGTTCGGAAACGATTTTTCCCTCTGTAGGCGTGCACCGACATCCCATGAAGACGGGAGGGAGTGTTACGGAACAGGGGTGCGCGAGAGCGGCGCGTTACGGGTACATGCGTGTTACGTGTTACGTGACACGACCCGAAAACGGTCAGATGTAACAGTCCAGAAAGGGTTGGACCGTGCGCAAAAAATCACAGGTTCAGGGCCTCAACCCTGCCTGCGAAGGGGGATCAGCCCAGGATTTCCTCGTGGAAGAGCTTCCACTCGCCGCCTTGGCGCAGCCAGTACTGGCGGCGCATCCGACCGCTGCGTTCCCCCTCGAACACCTCGCCGAAAGTGGCGACCATGGTGTCGTCGCTGTCGCGCCAATGGAGGTAGGAAACATCTTTTAACTGAATACGCCGGCCCTGGGCGTATTCCATTTCGTCGCGGACAATTGAAATTCCGTCGGCCGATTTTTTCGCTTGGCGCTGAAAATCGGGCAAATAGAATTTTTTCAATTGCGCTTCATTTCCCTGGGTCCGGGCGTCTTTCCAGGCATTGATCGCGCTGGTAAAGGATTGGGCGTCCTTTTCGGCCTGGGGCTGGGAAATCCATTGCAGGCTGCGCGCGGTGACGACCGGCGTGGCGCCGATCTGCACCTTGCGCAGCAGCTGGCGCAGGTCGGGATTGGCCATGACCACGCAGCCGTCGCTGGCCAGCGGCGCGCGCGCGTACTGCTGCGAGGGCGTGCCGTGCAGCCAGATGCCGCCGCCGGTCTTGCCGCGGCGCTGGTCGTAGGCGTTGGGGTAGTTGATCGGCAGCGCGCCGGCGCCGTAGAAGTCCTTGAGCGACTTCGGGTCGAGGCTGCTGGTGATGAAGTACACGCCCAGCGGGGTGCGCGCATCGCCCTCGATCGCCTTGTCGATGCCCGACTTGCCGACCGAGATGTAGTAGTCGGCCACGAGCTTCAGGCCCTTGTCGCCGTTCTCGAGCAGGTACAGGCGCGAGCGCGAGGCATCGATGGCGATCGCATAGCGGCTGCGCGTGGACAGTTCGAGGAACTGCGAAGGCACGGTGTTCGGCGGCGGCCGTTCGCGCAGCGCCTGCAGGCGGCGGCGCGATTCTTCCTGCAGCTCGGCCATGGCCGGATTGCCCTTCAGGCGCGCCACGCTGGCGGCGTCCGAGAGGCTGTGCACGGCGGGCACCTGCGAGGCGAGCAGGTCGCCGTACACGAGCTGAGCGAGCTGGAAATTCGGGTAGTCGCGCACCAGTTCGCGCGCCTTGGCCAGTGCGGGCCGCGGCTGGCCGCGGCCGAAGAGTTCGTAGATCGCGATCAGTCGCGCCTCGGCGTTGCCGGCTTCCTGGATCGCGCCCGCGGGCGGCGTCTTGCGCGCGCTGCGGGCTTCGGAAGACGCGGCGGCGGTGCCGGCCGCCGCGGCGGCCGCGGTCGCCACGGCACCCTTCTTCAGGCGGGCCTGGGCCTTGCCGCCCTTGGCGTCACGGGCTTCGCGTGCCTCCCGAACTTCGCGCACGCTGCGCGATTCGCGGGTGCCGCGCGCTTCCTTGGCGCCGGCCTTTTCCTTCTGCGCCGAGCGGCTGCTGCCGGCAGCGCTCTTGCCGGACTTGGCGCCGGCCGTCTTGGCATGCGCAGTCTTGCCCGTGCTGCCGGCGGCGCCGGCAGGCATGGCGAGCACGAGGGCCGACGCGGCCATCAGCGCGGCAAGGAGGCTCCCGCCGCGCCGGAGTTCTGGGATCTGAGGCCGGCCCCGCCGGACGATGTCTGCCACTAGCCGCCGACGCTTTCCTTGCGGATGTGCCACTGACCGCCGGAGCGTTGCAGTTCCAGCGTCTTGCGGCTGGAGATGTTGAGGTTGTCGGCACGGTAGACCTGGCGGAACTTGGCGGTGGCCGACTGGCCGTTGACCTGGATCACGAGGTTCTCGAGGTTCACGCTGATGCTGGACTTGCCGACGATGCGCGCGCGGCGTTCCTCTTCCCAGTTCTTGCGGCTCTGGCCGCCGCCGGGCGTGAAGTCGCTACCGTAGGCGGCGAGGTAGCGGTCCATGTCCTGGCCGGCCCAGGCGGCCGCCCAGCCGCGCACGGCCGATTCGACCTCCGCATTGGCACTCGACGAAGCGGCGGGCGCGGCCGGTGCGGCGGCGGGGGGCGAAGCCTCGGGTGCCTTGGCGACCACGGCCGGTGCGGGAGCGGGCGCCGGTGCCTTGGCCACCGGTGCGGGCGCCGGCGCCGGCACGGGGGCCGCGACGGGCGCCGGAGCGGGGGCGGGCGCCTTCGCGACCGGGGCGGGGGCCGGGGCCGCCGGTGCCGGGCGCGGTGCCTCGGGCGCCGCCGCCGCCAGCACGGTCGGCTTGGCGCCGGGCACGGCCGGCACGAACAGCGTGCGGATCACCGCCAGCTTGGGCGCGACCGCGGTGTTGTTCTGGTCGAGCTGCAGCGCCTTGCTGTAGGCCTGGCTCGCGAGCCGCGCATAGAGATCGCCGAGGTTTTCCTGGGCGGTGGCGTAGCTCGGATTGGTGCGGATCGCGCTCTCGAGGGCGTTGCGCGCCTTGTCGAACTGATTCTGGCTCGCGTAGATGACCGCGAGGTTGTTGTAGGGCTCGGGCAGCTCGGGGGCGTCCTGCGTGAGCTGGGTGAAGGCCGCGATCGCCTCGGCGCGCTTGCCGGTGTCGAGTTGGATCACGCCCTTGAGGAAGCGCATCTGCGGGTCGCGCGGCTTGTCCTTCAGGAAGGCGTCGGCCTTGGTCGAGGCTTCCTCGAGCTTGCCGGCCTGCATCAGGCGGTCGACTTCCTCGTGCTCGGGCGCCGCCAGCGCGGGCAGGGCCGTGGCACCGACCGCGGCGGCCAGGAACAGGGCGCGCACGACGGGCGTCAGGCTGAAAGGAGTGCGCAGGGAGCTCTTGGGCATGGCGGCGAGGCCTCGTGAGGGAGAGGAAAGGGGATGCGCCCGGGATTGTAAGTGGGGCGGTTAACCTTCAGACACACCGAGGGCGCCGCTGCGGCGTGCCTGCAACGCCGTTTCATTCCCCGCGGCATCGACCACCGAAAACCGTGGTGCCGGGCCTTTCACGCTGCGCCGCGTTCCTGCCCGCTGTCCGCCGGCGCCAGCCCATGGCCCGGCGCCGGCCGCAGCAGGGCCGGGAAGTGCATGTCGCGATAGGCCACGAATCGGCTGCCGCGCGCCAGCCGGTAGCCCCACCAGACCGCCACGAACAGCACCAGCCCGATGTAGGTCGAGAACACGCCGATCCAGTCGATGCGCCCGCCCGTGAAGGCGGCGTAGTTCTGGCCCAGCGTGACCACCAGGCACAGGCCGAAGGCGAACAGCGGCCCGTAGGGGAAGAAGGGCGAGCGGTAGGGCAGCAGCGACAGGTCCAGCCCCTGCGCCATCATTCCCTTGCGGAAGCGGTAGTGGCTCACCGCGATGCCGAGCCAGGCCACGAAGCCGGTCATGCCCGAGAGGTTCAGCAGCCATAGGTACACGCCCTGGCTTTCCGACAGCGAGGTCAGGAAGCACAGCGCGCCGACTGCGGTGGTCGCGAGCAGCGCATTGAGCGGCACGCCCGCGCGCGTGAGCCGCGCGAAGCAGCGCGGCGCGCGGCCGTCCTTCGCGAGGTTGAACAGCATCCGGGTCGAGGCATACATGCCCGAGTTGCCGGCCGACAGCACGGCCGTGAGGATCACCGCGTTCATCACGCTGGCCGCGAAGGCCAGCCCGGCGTGGCGGAACACCAGCGTGAACGGGCTCACGCCGATGGCGTGGAGGTCGGTCTTGATCAGGTTCGGGTCGGTGTAGGGAATCAGCACGCCGATCACGCCGATCGCCAGCACGTAGAACAGCAGGATGCGCCAGAACACCTGGCGCACGGCGCGCGGGATGTTCTTCGCGGGGTTGGCCGATTCGCCGGCCGCCACGCCGATCAGCTCGGTGCCCTGGAACGAGAAGCCCGCGATCATCGCCACGCCGATCATCGCGGGCAGGCCGCCCACGAAGGGCGCGTCGCCGAGCGTGAGGTTGCCGAAGCCCGCGGGCCGGTCGCCGCGCAGGATGCCGAAGATCATCAGCACGCCGACCACCACGAAGGCGATCACCGTCACCACCTTGACCAGCGCGAACCAGAACTCGGCCTCGCCGAAGCCGCGCACCGAGATCGCGTTGAGCAGGAACATCAGCCCGAGGAACAGCGCACTCCACAGCATGGCCGGCGTGCCCGGGAACCAGTACTGCATCACCAGCTGCGCGGCCGCGAGCTCGACCGCGATGGTCACGGCCCAGTTGTACCAATAGTTCCAGCCGAGCGCGAAGCCGAAGCCCTCGTCGACGTAGAGCGCGCCATAGGTCGCGAACGAGCCCGACACCGGCATGCAGGCCGCGAGCTCGCCGAGGCTGGTCATGAGGAAATAGACCATCGCGCCGATCAGCAGGTAGGCCGCGAGCGCGCCGCCCGGGCCGGCCTGCGACACGGTGGCGCCCGAGGCCACGAACAGGCCGGTGCCGATCGAGCCGCCGATGGCGATCATCGTCAGGTGGCGCGTGCCGAGCGCGCGGCGCAGCGTGGGTTCCTCGGCGCCGGTGCGCGAGGCGAGGGTGGGCGCGGTGGACTCCGTTGCCATGTCGTTGTGTTCTCCCGTATGAGCCCGCGCGGACCGTGAGGCCCGCGCGAGGTGGCGGCGATCATAAGTGCGGCCCTGCGCGCACCCCCGCGTCGCCCCGGGGTACGGCCGCGGGGCCCGCACAGTACAGTCCCGCCATGGACCGCCTCCAGAGCATCGAAGCCTTCGTGCGCGTCGCGCAGACGCAGAGTTTTGCGGAGGCGGCGCGCCAGCTCCGGGTGGCGAACTCGGTGGTCACCACGCGCGTCAAGCAGCTCGAGGAGTTCCTCGGCGCGCCGCTGTTCCACCGCAGCACGCGCGTGGTGCGGCTCAGCGACGTGGGCCAGGCCTTCCTGCGCGACTGCGTGGAACTCGTGGGCCGCGCCAACGACATCGTCGACCAGATGCGCGATGCGCGCGGTACCCCCTCGGGCGTGCTGCGCGTGCATGCGCTCACGGGCATGGTGCTCGGGCGCTTCGCCTCGCTGCTGCGCGAGTTCCACACCACCTATCCCGACATCCACCTCGAGCTGATCGTGAGCGACGCGGTGGTCGACCCCGTCAAGGCCGGCGTCGACTGCGCGCTGCAGATCTTCCCGGCCGCCTCCGAGGAGCTGGTGTCGCGCCCGCTGTTCCCGGTGCGCCGGCTGCTGTGCGCCACGCCCGAGTACCTCGAGCGCCACGGCACGCCCGCGACCCCGCGCGAGCTGCACCGCCACAAGCTGGGCCTGTACTCGGGCTATCCCACGCGCGACCGCTGGACCTTCCACCACCAGGGCGAGCAGACCACCATCTATCTCGCGGCCGCGCTGCTGACCAACAGCGTGCACCTGCTGCGCGAGTACGCGCTCGAGCACGCGGGCATCGTCTGCCTGCCCACGCTGGTGGCGGGCGACGCGATCGCGCGCGGCGAGCTGCGCGTGGTGCTGCCCGAGCACCAGCTCTCGTCGTTCTCGCTGAGCGCGGTCTATGCGGGCACCTCGCGCAACGCGCTCAAGCTGCGGCTGTTCATCGAGCACATCGCGACCCGCTTCACGCGCGTGCCGCCCTGGGACGCCACGCTGATCGAGCGCGGGATGATCCCGGCCGAACTCATCGAGTGAGCGCGCGCCTTCCCGGGTAAACCCCAGCGATTATTCGGAGTCTGCGAATAATCCTCTTCCAATCTGGTCCCTACCGGCGGCCCCGGTTGTTTCCTAGAGTTCGGTCCAAGCCAGAACCAAGGAGACCGCCATGACCCAGACCCCCACGGCCCACGAAGGGCCCGCCTACCGCACCCGCTTCGGTTCGCTCGCCCACTACGAGAAAGGCCACGTCGAGCCGATCGCCGACGACGTGCGCCACTACGCCTTCTCCAATTGCTTCGAGATCGCGAACAACAGCCGGCCCTACGAGAAGGTGGTGTTCGGCCAGAACCAGATCTACGTGCTCGAGACCCTGCGCGCCGAGGGCCACTCGCCCTGGTTCACCTGCGCGCACGACGAGTTCGCGCTGGTGATGGACGGCGAGGTCGAGGTGCACCTGGTGCAGCTCGACGCGGCCCAGAAGGTGGCCGACCCCGAGAAGAACGGCGCCGTGCAGGTCGAGGGCGAGCCGCGCGGCAAGAAGATGGGCTGGATGAAGCTCTCGCGCGGCCACCAGGGCCTGCTGCCGAAGAACACCGCCTACCAGTTCCGCAGCGCGCGCCCCGGCGTGATCGTGCTGCAGACCTGCAAGGGCGAGCTGTCGGTCGAGAAGTGGGCCGAGATCTGCCAATCGCATTGATCGCATCGAAAGAGGAGCACCCGCCATGAACGCACCCGCAGAACTCGCCCGAGTCATCGCCTCGCAACCCGACGCCGCGCTCGGCTACAAGGACTTCTCGCTCGGCAGCTTCCGCTTCCGCCGCGACGAGTATTTCGTCCACATCGGCTGGCAGACCCGCGACGGCCGCCCGATGAGCCACACCATGGATGCGGGCAACTACCTGCGCGCGCTGATGCGCGACGTGGCCTGGGGCTTCTTCTACGGCTGGGTCAACTTCGACAGCGTGTTCGGCACCGTCAACCACTACGACTCGGTCGACCTCTATGCCGGCAGCTTCAACGGCACCATGAAGGACGCGGGCATCGACCTGCTCGAGAACTTCCCGAGTGCCCAGATCCGCGCCACCTTCGAGGCCATGCTCGACGACTGGACCAACGCGAGCTTCGATCCCTTCGCCGCGCCGCAGGAGACCGGCTCGCCCTACGGCCGCAAGAACGGCAACAACACGGCCAAGATCACGCGGGCACGCGAACTCGCCACGCGCTGCGTGGGCCTCCAGGGCGACCTCGACCTGCGCAGCGACGAGCGCGGCGCGCCGGTCAACCGCGCCTTCGCCGACGTGCCGCAGGACCAGCCCGAGCTGCATCCCGAGCCCGGCTTCGAGAACGAGGTGCATGCCTTCAATCTCTTCGGCTTCCTGAGCCGCTCGCAGGTGACCTGGAACCCGAGCTTCACCTCGGTGGTGAAGCACAGCTACATGTGCCCGACGACCGAGGAGCACATCCTGCCGATCATCCACGGCAACGACCGCGTCGAGTGGTTCTTCCAGATGACCGACGAGATCCACTGGGACTGCGGCGACAAGAACACCGGCAAGCCCATGGCCCGCGTGATCATGAAGGCCGGCGACATGGCCGCCATGCCCGCCTACTGCCGCCACCAGGGCTTCAGCCCCAAGCGCTCGATGCTGCTGGTGTGGGAGAACGGCTCGCCGAGCCTGGTGTACGAGATCCAGAAGGGCGAGAGCCCGGAGATCCCGGTCCAGTTCTGACCGGGTTCCCTTCCTTCCCAACGCCCCATCCAACTCTCCCCTGCGGGGGAGGGAGAGGAAACGCATGCCTGCTTCGTCCATCCGCCACCAACTCTTCATCGACGGCCGCTTCGTCGACGCCGAATCGGGCGAGACCCTCGCCACCCTGAACCCGCACGACAACACGCCCATCGTCGATGTCGCGCTCGCGGGCAAGGCCGACGTCGACAAGGCCGTCGCCGCCGCGAAGCGCGCGTTCCCGGCATGGAGCCGCATGGCCGCCGCCGACCGCGGCCGCATCCTGCTCAGGCTCGCCGACCTGATCGAGGCCAACGCCGAGGAGCTCGCGCGCCTCGAATCGCTGGACACCGGCCACCCGATCCGCGACTCGCGCCGCCTCGACGTGCCGCGCACGGCCGCGTGCTTCCGCTACTTCGGCGGCATGGCCGACAAGTTCCAGGGCGAGACCATTCCCGTCGAGGAAGGCTTCCTCAACTACACGCTGCGCGAGCCCGTGGGCATCGTCGGCCAGGTGGTGCCGTGGAACTTCCCGCTGATGTTCACGAGCTGGAAGATGGCGCCCGCGCTCGCGGCCGGCAACTGCATCGTGATGAAGCCGGCCGAGATCACGCCGCTGAGTTCGCTGCGCATCGCCGAGCTGATGGCCGAGGCGGGCCTGCCGCCCGGCGTGGTCAACATGCTGCCGGGCCTGGGCAGCGTGGCGGGCCAGTACATCGCCGAGCATCCGGAGATCGCGAAGATCGCCTTCACGGGCAGCACGGCGACGGGCCGGCGCATCGTGCAGGCCAGCGCGGGCAACCTCAAGAAGGTGCAGCTCGAGCTCGGCGGCAAGGGGCCCAACATCGTGTTCGAGGACGCGAACCTGCAGGCCGCCGTCAACGGCAGCGCCTGGGCCATCTTCCACAACCAGGGCCAGGCCTGCATCGCGGGCTCGCGGCTGATGCTGCACGAGCGGATCGCCGACGAATTCCTCGCGCAGTTCGTTCCGCTCGCCAAGTCGATCCGCCTCGGCAATCCGCTCGACGAGAACACCGAAATGGGCCCGTTGACCAGCGCCCAGCACCGCGAGCGCGTGCTGGGCTACGTCGAGGTCGCGCAGGGCGAGGGTGGCGAGCTGCTCGCGGGCGGCCGGTCGCCGGGCGGCGATCTCGCGAAGGGCTGCTATGTCGAGCCCACCGTGATGCGCGCGAAGTCGTACCGCGACCGGGTCGCGCAGGAAGAGGTCTTCGGCCCCTTCGTCACCGTGCTGACCTTCAAGGACGACGAGGAGGCGATGCGCATCGCCAACGGCACCGACTACGGGCTGGGCTCGGGCCTGTGGACGAAGGACCTGCAGCGCGCCCACAAGGTGGCGCGCGAGCTGCACGCCGGCATGGTCTGGATCAACAGCTACAAGCGCGTGAACCCCGGCTCGCCCTTCGGCGGCGTGGGCCAGAGCGGCTACGGCCGCGAGATGGGCTTCGACGCGATGCGCGAGTACACGCAGGTCAAGAGCGTGTGGGTCAACGTCGACGCGCGGATACCGCCGCACTTCGCGCGCTGAGTTTCGACAGAGCGGCATCCGCAGACACAAGAACAGGAGACAGGCATGACATTCAATCGCAGGCAATTCACCCAGGCCACCGCGGCCCTCGTCGCCGCGGGCGCGACACCGCTGGCGTTCGCGGCCGATACGCTCAAGATCGGCTACGTGTCGCCGCAGACCGGCCCGCTCGCGCCCTTCGGCGAGGCCGACAAGTGGGTCATCGACCAGATGAAGGCCGCCTTCAAGGACGGCATCGCGGTCGGCGGCCGCAAGTACGCGGTGCAGATCGTGCTCAAGGACAGCCAGTCGAACCCGAACCGCGCGGGTGAGGTCGCCAACGACCTGATCCTCAAGGACAAGGTGGCGTTGGTGCTCACGGCCGGCACGCCCGAGACCGCGAACCCGGTCAGCGATGCCTGCGAGCTCAACGAGGTGCCCTGCATCTCGAGCGTGGTGCCGTGGCAGCCCTGGTTCTTCGGCCGCAAGGGCGATCCGGCCAAGGGCTTCGACTGGACCTACCACCTGTTCTGGGGCCTCGAGGACGTCATCGCCAACTTCACCAGCGGCTGGAAGACGCTGGCCACCAACAAGAAGGTGGGCGGGCTGTTCCCGAACGACGGCGACGGCAACGCCTGGGGCGACAAGGAGCTGGGCTTTCCGAAGCCGCTCGCGCAGATGGGCTTCACGCTCACCGACCCGGGCCGTTTCCAGAACGGCACGCAGGACTTCAGCGCGCAGATCGCGGCCTTCAAGAAGGAGGGCGTGGAGATCGTCACCGGCGTGGTGATTCCGCCCGATGCCAAGACCTTCCTCACGCAGGCGCGGCAGCAGGGCTTCAGGCCGAAGGTGATCACGCTCGGCAAGGCGCTGCTGTTCCCGGGCGCGATCGAGGCGCTGGGCGAACTCGGCGACGGCCTCTCGACCGAGGTCTGGTGGAGCCCCTCGCATCCTTTCGCGTCGAGCCTCACGAAGCAGAGCGCGAAGGCGCTGGCCGAGGCCTACGAGGCCGGCACGAAGAAGCAGTGGACGCAGCCGATCGGCTTCGCGCATGCGCTGTTCGAGGTGGCGGCCAACGCGCTGGGCCGCGCGAAGTCGCTCAAGGCCGCCGACGTGCGCGATGCCGTGGCCGCGACCTCGATCCAGTCGGTGGTCGGCCCGGTCAAGTGGGGCGGCCAGGGGCCGTTCAGGAACGTCAGCAAGACGCCGCTGGTGCTCGGCCAGTGGGGCAAGGGCACGAAGTACAAGGTGGAACTCACCCTCGTGAACAACGAGGCCGCGCCGGCCATTCCCACCGGCGGCAAGCTGCGCGCGCTCTGACCGCCATGGCGCTGCTGGCATTGCATGGCGTGAGCAAGTCCTACGGCGCGCTCAAGGTCACCGACGGCATCACGCTCGCGGTGGCCGAGGGCGAGACGCTGGGCATCCTCGGCCCCAATGGGGCGGGCAAGACCACGCTGTTCAACCTGATCTCGGGCGACGTGCGCGCCGACGCGGGCCGGGTCGACTATGCGGGCCGCGACGTGACGCGGCTGCGACCGCACCAGCGCTGCCGCGCCGGCATCGGCCGCAGCTACCAGGTGCCGCAGCCCTTCGGGAACATGAGCGTGTTCGAGAACCTCGTGACCGCGGCCTGCTTCGGCGGGCAGCAGACCGAGCGCGAGGCCTGGCACACCGCGCACGAGGTGCTGGCGCAGACCGGGCTGATGGCGCAGGCGAACGCGCCGGCCGGCGGACTGCGGCTGCTCGACCGCAAGCGGCTCGAGTTGGCGCGCGCGCTCGCGACGAAGCCGCGGCTGCTGCTGCTCGACGAGATCGCCGGCGGGCTCACCGAGCCCGAGGCCGCGGTGCTGGTGGGCGAGCTGCGGCGCATCAAGGCGCGCGGCGTGACCATGATCTGGATCGAGCACGTGGTGCATGCGCTGCTGTCGCTGGCCGACCGGCTGTTCGTCATCAACTTCGGGCAGAAGCTGGCCGAGGGCGAGCCGCGCGCGGTGATGAACGATCCGGAGGTGCGGCGCGTGTACATGGGGATGGAAGCATGAGCGCGCACCGCATGGCTCCTTCCCCCTCTGGGGGAAGGCTGGGATGGGGGCACGACGGCGCCACCATTCCAACGCCGCCTGCCCCCACCCCGGCCCTCCCCCAGAGGGGGAGGGAGCAAAGACCATGACCGCCTTGCTCACCACCCACGGCCTGCAGGCCTTCTACGGCGACGCCCAGGCCCTGTTCGGCATCGACTTCGCGCTCGCCGCCGGCGAACTCGTCGCGATCATCGGCGCCAACGGCGCGGGCAAGTCGACCTTCCTCAAGAGCCTCACGGGCCTGGTGCGCGCGCCGCGCGAGGCGATCCGTTTCAGGGGCGAGCCCATCGGCGGCCTGCCGCCCGGCGAGATCGTGCGGCGCGGCCTCGCGCTGGTGCCCGAGGGCCGCCGGCTGTTTCCCAGCCTCAGCGTGGAAGAGAACCTGCTGATGGGCGCCACCGCCCGGCGCCCGGGCCCGTGGAACCTGCAGCGGCTCTATGCGCTGTTCCCCATCCTGGCCGAGAAGCGCCGCCAGCCCGGCACCTCGCTGTCGGGCGGCCAGCAGCAGATGGTGGCGCTGGGCCGCGCGCTCATGAGCAATCCCGACGTGCTGCTGTGCGACGAACTCTCGCTGGGCCTCGCGCCGGTCGTCATCCGCGAGATCTACGCGGCCATGCCCGGTATCACGGCCGAGGGCATGACGGTGGTGATCGTCGAGCAGGACGTGACGATGGCGCGCCAGGTCTCGCGGCGCGTCTACTGCTTCCAGGAAGGCCGCGTGTCGCTCGAGGGCCTGTCGGCCGATCTCACGCGTGAGCAGATCGCGCAGGCCTATTTCGGCATCGAGGCGGCCCATGCTTGAGACCCTGCTCCAGGGCGTGCTGCTCGGCGGCCTCTACACGCTGTTCGCGCTCGGCCAGTCGCTGATGTTCGGCGTCATGCGGCTCACGAACACGGCGCAGGGCGACTTCATCATCCTCGGCGCCTTCGCGGTGATCGCGGGCGTGTCGCTGGCCGGCGCTGCGGCACCGTGGCTGGTCGCGCTCGCGGTGCTGCCCGTGGCCTTCGGCTTCGGCTACGCGCTGCAGCGCTGGGTGCTCAACGGCACGCTGGGCAAGGACCCGCTGCCTTCGCTGGTCGTCACCTTCGGCCTGTCGATCGTGATCCAGAACCTGCTGCTCGAGCTGTTCTCGGCCGACCCGCGCGCCATCGAGACCGGCGGCCTCGGCACGCGCGGCCTGGCGCTCGGCGAATCGCTGTCGCTCGGCGTGCTGCCGCTGATCGTGCTGGCCGTGGCGCTCGCGGCCACCGGCGCGCTGCAATGGCTGTTCGCGCACACCGCGCTGGGCCGGTCGTTCCGCGCCGTGTCGGACGACCGCGAGATCGCCGAGCTCATGGGGCTCGATGCGAAGAAGGTCTATGCCTTCGCGACCGCCATCGCCTTCGTGCTGATCGCCGTGGCGGGCGCGCTGCAGGGCATGCGCACCACGGTGTCGCCCTCGGACGGCCCGCTGCTGCTGCTGTTCGCCTTCGAGGCCGTGATCATCGGCGGCATGGGCTCGTTCTGGGGCACGCTGGCCGGCGCCATGATCCTCGGCATCGCGCAGCAGGTCGGCTTCCGCCTCGATCCGGGCTGGGGCATCTGGTTCGGGCACATCGTGTTCCTCGCGGTGCTCGTGTTCCGGCCGCAGGGCCTTTTTCCCAAGACACGCGGATGACGCCGATGACGACCCCCGCCACCCCTTCCTTCGTCGCGGTCGAGCGCGCCACCGCCGCGAGCCGCGGCGCCCTGGTCGTCGGCATCGCGCTGGTGCTCGTCGCCGCCAGCCTGCCCTTGTGGGGCGAGTCGAGCTGGATGCGCGAGTTCGTCGAGATCGCCTGCTACTTCATCTTCGCGATGATGTGGAACCTGCTCGCGGGCTATGGCGGCATGGTCAGCATCGGGCAGCAGGCCTTCTTCGGCTTCGGCGGCTACGCGATGCTGGTGCTCGGCAACTTCGCGGGGCTCAATCCCTTCGTTGCGATCCCGCTCGGCGCGCTGGCCGCGGGGCTGGTCGCGATTCCGGTGTCCTTCATCGCGTTCCGGCTCTCGGGCGGCTACTTTGCGATCGGCACCTGGGTCATCGCCGAGGTGTTCCGCCTGAGCTTCGCCAACGTGTCGGCGGTGGGCGGCGGCTCGGGCACCACGCTGACGGCGCTGCGCGGCATCGACAAGGCCACGCGCGAAAGCGTCACCTACTGGATGGCGCTGGGCTGCGTGGTGGCGGCGGTGGCGCTGGTCTACCTGTTCCTGCGCAGCAAGCGCGGCCTCGCGCTGCTGGCGATCCGCGACAACGAGGTGGCGGCCGAGTCGCAGGGCGTGCCGGTGGCGCGCATGAAGCTCGCCGTGTACGGGGTCGCGGCCTTCGGCGCGGGGCTCGCGGGCGCGCTGTACTTCGTCGGCAACCTGCGCATCAGCCCCGACGCGGCCTTCAGCGTCAACTGGAGTGCGTTCGCGATCTTCATGGTGGTGATCGGCGGCATCGGCCGCATCGAAGGGCCGCTGGTCGGCGCGCTCGTCTTCTGGGCGCTCAACAAGTTCCTCAGCGACTACGGCACCTGGTACCTGCTGGGGCTCGGGCTGCTCGCGATCGTGGCCACGCTGTTCTTCAAGCAGGGGCTGTGGGGCTTCGCGCAGCAGCGCTGGGGCTGGTCGCTGTTTCCCACGCAACGCAGGCTGGTCGCCAGGGAACCGTGATTTCGCGTTGCGCCGCAGCATTCATGTAACGATCTGTTTACAATTGTTGCTCCGCCGCTTACATCCGGAGTTCCTCCCGTGACGATCACCAAACGCCGCCTGCTCGAGGGCGGCGCCGCAGCGCTGGCCGCCTCCTTCCTTCCCCAAGGTGCCTGGGCCCAGGACAAGCCACGCGCCGGCGAAGCCGCCTGGCCCACCAAGCCCGTGAAACTGCTGGTCGGCTTCCCGACCGGCGCCTCGCCCGACCTGCTGGCGCGCGCCATCGCCGAGCCGCTCTCGAAGCTGCTGCGCCAGCCGGTGCTGGTCGAGAACAAGCCCGGCGAGAGCGGCAACATCGTGGCCGACCAGGTCGCCAAGGCCACCGACGACCACACCATCGGCGCGCTGATCAACGGCAACCTCACGATCGCGAAGCTGCTCAACCCCAAGCTCCCCTTCGATCCCGAGAAGGACTTCGCGCCGGTCGGCATGGTCGGCACCGCGCCGTTGGTGCTGGCCGTGTCGGGCAACGCCACCGGCAAGACCGCGGCCGACCACCTGCTGTGGGTGCGCAACCTCGGCAGCGGCGGCAAGTACGGCACGCCGGGCGTGGGCACGGTGGGCCACCTGGGCATGGAGCTGCTCAAGAGCCGCTCGGCCATCACCGCGCAGCACAAGCCCTACACCGGCAATCCGCAGGTGATCGCGGGCCTGCTCGCGGGCGAGATCCAGCTCGCGCTGCTGCCGCCCGCGCTCGCGATGCCGCACGTGCGCTCGGGCAAGCTCAAGGCCATCGGCGTGACCTCGCCCGAGCGCAGCCCGCTGGTGCCCGAGCTGCCCACCATTCGCGATGCCGACGTGCGCGGCGCCGATCTCGAGATCTGGACCGCGCTGGCCGCGCCCGCGGGCATGAACAAGGCCGCGCTGGCCAGGCTCAATGCCGCGCTGGTCGAGGTGATCAGCACGGACGAGGTGCGCGAGGCGCTGCTCAAGACCGGCTGGCAGGCCCAGCCCGGTTCGCCCGACGCGCTGGCGCGCCGCATGCGCGCCGACACCGCGCGGCTGGGCGGCGTGATCCTGATGAAGGGCATCCACGCCGAGGGTTGAGCCGCGCCTGTGGCATGCTGGCCGGTCCTTTCCCGGACCGACCCGGCATGAGCGAGCGCCTTTTCCTCCACCTCGACGACGGCCCCCTGCTCGGGCCGCCCGTGGACGCGCCCGGCGGCACGGTGCGCTCCTTCACCGCCAGCGCGCCGCTGCGCCCGCATGTCGCCCACATCCTCGTGTACCGCGAGCGCTTCGCCGAGGGCGAGGAGGTGCTCGAGCGCGTGCTGCCCGACGGTGCCGCGCGGCTGGTCTTCAACCTCGGCGACGCGCCTTCGGCCAACGGCGCCGAGGGCCTGGCCGTCGAGGCCATCGGCGCCTCGGCCGAGGCCGTGCTGGTGCGGCTGCGCAAGCGCATGGAAGGCCTGTCGATCACCCTGCGGCCCGGTGCCGCGGCCCTGCTGCTCGGCTTGCCCGCGGGCGAGCTCGCGGGCCGCGTGCTGCACCTCGACGAACTCTGGCGCGGCGCCGGCGCGCAGCTGCTGGAGCGCATGACCGAAGCTCCCGATGACGCCGCGCGCGTCGCGCTGCTCGATGCCGCGCTGTGCCGCCGCCTCGCCGAGGCCGACGGCCGCGCGCAGGCGAGGCTCGGCCTGCATCCGGGTGCGCTGCAGGCCGCGCAGCTGATCGCGGCCTCGGCCGGCCGGCGTTCGCTGCGCGAGGTGGCCGAGGCGGTGGGCCTGGGCGAGCGCCGGCTGCAGCAGCTGTTCCACGCGCAGGTCGGCCTCTCGCCGCGCGCCTGGCGCCGGCTCGCGCGCATGCATGGCTGCCTGCGCGCGCTGCGTGCCACGCCGATGCCGGCCTGGGCCGAGGTCGCGGTCGACAGCGGCTTCTACGACCAGTCGCACATGGTCAACGAGTTCCGCGCGCTGTGCGGCGTCACGCCCACCGAGTTCCTGGGCCGCGCGATTGCGGGTTCTTCCAAGACGCCGGCCTGAGGCGGCGCTACCTTCGGCGCTTCTTTCCTTTTCAGCGAGCCGACCGATGACCGACCAGCCCACGGGTGCGAAAGCACTGCCCTCCCTGCAAGGCCGCGTGGCCGTGGTCACGGGCGCGAGCCGTGGCGCGGGGCGCGGCATCGCGCTCGAACTCGGCGCGGCCGGCGCCACCGTCTACGTCACGGGCCGCAGCACGCGCGCGCAGCCCGCGGACAGCTATGGCCAGATCCTTGCGCTGTCCGGCCTGCAGCGCGTGCCCGGCAGCATCGAGGACACGGCCGAGGAGGTCACGCGCCTCGGCGGGCAGGGCGTGGCGGTGCGCTGCGACCACACCGACGAAGCGCAGGTGCGCGAGTTGTTCGCGCGCGTCGAGCGCGAGGCCGGCCGGCTCGACCTGCTGGTCAACAACGCCTGGGGCGGGCACGAGAGCTTCAACGGCGTGTTCGAGGCGCCGTTCTGGGAGCATCCGCTGTCGAACTGGGAGGCCATGTTCGACCGCGGCGTGCGCAACCATCTCGTGGCCAGCCGCTGCGCCGCGCCGCTGCTGGTGCGCCAGGGCCATGGCCTGATCGCCACGACCACCTTCTGGGATCGCGACCGCTACCTGCGCGGCAGCCTGTTCTACGACCTCGCCAAGGCCGCGATGACGCGGCTGGCCTTCGGCATGGCGCAGGACCTGCGCGCGCATGGCGTGGCCTCGGTGGCGGTGTCGCCGGGCTGGATGCGCACCGAGTTCGTGCTGGCCGGCCACCAGACCGACGAGGCGCACTGGCACGAGCGGCCCGCGCTCGCGCGCACCGAATCGCCGCGCTACATCGGGCGCGCCATCGTGGCGCTGGCCGGCGACGCGAACGTGATGCACAAGACCGGCCGCGCGTTGCGCGTGGGCGACCTCGCGCGCGAGTACGGCTTCACCGACATCGACGGGCGGCAGGTCGCGCCCTTCGAGATGGAGGACGGCGGCAGCTGAGGCGCCGCCGTCCCTCGGCTCACTTCGCGGCGCGGTCGAACAGCGCCTGGTCGAAGCGGATCGTGATCACCTCGGTGTCGTCGGGATTGCCCGGCAGGCGTCCGTCCTCGGTCGGGAAGTTCGAATCGATCGCCACCGCGAGCGTGTGCGCGTCCACCACCTCCACGCTCTCGATCGAGTCGAAGGGCATGCTGAAGCGGCCGGCCGCCACGTTGGGCAGCGAGCCGCCGATGCCCTTCGGGTCGGCGATGTCGAGCAGGTCGACCAGCAGCGTCTTCTTGAGCGCGCCGTCGGCATCCTTCACGTTGAGATCCACGAGGTAGAGGCGCTTGACCACCGCCTTGGTGCCGAACAGGCTGTCGCGCTCGATCAGCACGAAGCGGCTGCCGCCGACGTTCGTCATGTCGCCGATCACGATCTGGTTGTCCTTGGCCGGCCCGTCCTTCTTGTAGACCAGGGTCTTGCCGGTGTAGAGCATTGCGGCCGGATCGAACTCGAAGAAGTTCAGGTAGCGCTCGTCGTCGGCCACCGGGCGCAGCGACGCCAGCGAGGGCGCGGCTTCGGGCACGGCGTAGAGCCGGCTGCGGTCGGCGTTGAAGGCCAGGCTCTCGAAGCCGCGGCTCGACAGCGAGGTGGCGCTGACGGTGCCGGCCATCACCTCGGGGTGCGAGGGGCTGCGCAGGAAGGGATGCGGCACCGGGTCGGCCATCAGCGTGCCGTCCTTGTCGAAATGCAGGATGTAGGGGCCGAACTCCTCGCCGACGAAGTAGCTGCCGTCGGGTGCGCGCGCGATCGATTCCACGTCGAGGTCGAAGCCCGTGAGCAGCCGGCCGCTGCGGATGCGCGCATCGACCGCGATGCCGCTGTCGACCAGGGTGTTGCCCGACAGCGTCTGGTAGTTGGCGAAGTCGGCCGTGATCTTCAGATCCACGCCCTTGCCGTCCTTGAGGAAGCCCTTGGCATCGTTGAAGGCCACGTGGCGGTTGACCGTGATCGCGCCCGGGCGGCTGCTGCCGTCGGCCGTGGTGCGCAACGCGATGCTCACGTTGTAGAAGCCGATCACGAAGTCGGCCGAGTTGCCCTTGCTGCCATAGCCGTTGTCGGGCAGGGCGGTCCAGCTGCCGTCGTCGTTCTTCAGCAGTGCCGAGAAGCCCGGGATCGGCTGGCCGTTGACGAAGGGCGGCGCCACGCCGAGCGCGGCGGTGATGAACTGGCCCGAGGTCGGGCCGCTCCAGCGCGCCGTGTCGGACAGCGAGGCCCAGCCCGTGAGCTGGTGCGGCAGGCCCTTGCCTTCGGCCGCGGGCGGCGGGGCCGGCGGCGCGGGGGCCGGTGCCGGCGCGGGCGGCAGCACCGGGAAGGCAATGCCGCCGCCATCGCCGCCACCGCAGGCGGCGAGCAAAGCGATCGTGGACAGGGCCGCGGCGAGATGGCGCGACAGGACGGACCGCGCGAAGCGGCCGGACGTGATGGACATGGATGATCCCCCGGTTGTTGTGCCGCGGGAATCTAGAGAGCGGCGATGACAGTCCGGTGAAGGCCTTGCGCGCCGCAAGCGCGCTCGCTCAGAGCAGGCTCGAGATCCGCTGCGCCGCCTCGCGCAGCGCGGGCAGCATGCTGTCCTGCATCACCTTCGCGCTGGTGCGGTTGGCCTGGCCGCTGATGTTGAGCGCGGCCACCATGCGGCCCGCGCGGTCGACGATCGGCGCGGCCACCGAGATCAGGCCCTCCTCGAGCTCCTGGTTCACCAGGCACCACTGCTGGCGCCGCGCCTGCGCCACCTTGGCCAGCAGCGCGTCGATGTCGGTCACCGTGTGCTTGGTCAGCGGCTCGATCGCCGAGGCCTCGAGCCGCGCGCGCACCTCCTCGTCGGGCAGGTCGGCCAGCAGCAGCCGGCCCAGCGAGGTGCAGTAGGCCGGCAGCCGCGAGCCCACGCCGAGGCTGATGCGCATGATCTTCTGCGTCGGCACGCGCAGCACGTAGACGATGTCGGTGGCGTCGAGCACCGCGGCCGAGCACGACTCCTGCACCTGCTGCACCAGCGCTTCCATCACGGGCTCGGCGCGGTTCCAGATCGGCATCGACGACAGGTAGGCGAAGCCCAGGTCGAGGATGCGCGGCGTGAGCGTGAACAGCTTGCCGTCGCTGACCACGTAGCCCAGCGTCTGCAGCGTGAGCAGGATGCGGCGCGCGCCCGCGCGCGTGAGGCCGCTGGCGGCGGCCACCTCGCTGAGCGTCTGGTGCGGCGCGCTCGCGCTGAACGAGCGGATCACCTGCAGGCCGCGCGCGAAGGACTGCACGTAGCTGTCGCCGGGGGCGGGCGTCTCGGTGGGCGCAAGGGGGCGGGTTGCCATGGGTGTGGATCCTCTCTAGAATTCATTATACGAACAGATGTTCGATATACGAACAAAATAGATTTCCCAGGACGAGCAGCGACAACCCGTCCTCCCGCCTCTCCACCATCCTTCTTCGGAGACAGATCCATGATCGACAAGATCGCGCCCTCCATCGCCGACGCCCTCGCGGGCCTGGCCGATGGGGCCACCGTTCTCATCGGCGGCTTCGGCACCGCCGGCATTCCCGGCGAACTCATCGACGGCCTCATCGAACAGGGCGCGCGCGACCTGACGGTGGTCAACAACAACGCCGGCAACGGCGACACCGGCCTCGCCGCGCTGCTCAAGGCCGGCCGCGTGCGCAAGATCATCTGCAGCTTCCCGCGCCAGGCCGACAGCCACGTCTTCGACGCGCTCTACCGCAGCGGCCAGCTCGAGCTCGAGCTGGTGCCGCAGGGCAACCTGGCCGAGCGCATCCGCGCGGCCGGTGCCGGCATCGGCGCCTTCTTCTGCCCCACGGGCTACGGCACCGAGCTCGCGGGCAACCGCGAAACCCGCGAGATCAATGGCAAGCAGTACGTGCTCGAGTACCCGATCCACGGCGACGTGGCGCTGATCAAGGCCGAGCGCGGCGACCGCTGGGGCAACCTGGTCTACCGCAAGGCCGCGCGCAACTTCGGCCCGGTGATGGCCATGGCCGCGAAGAAGACCATCGCCACGGTGCACGACATCGCCGAGCTCGGCACCATGGACCCCGAAACCATCGTCACCCCCGGCATCTTCGTGCACAAGGTGGTGCGCATCGAGCGCGTCGCCACGCAGGCCGGCGGCTTCAAGAAGGAGGCATGACCATGAGCTACACCCGTCGCACCAAGGACCAGCTGGCCGCCCGCGTGGCGCAGGACATCTTCGACGGCGCCGTCGTCAACCTCGGCATCGGCCAGCCCACGCTGGTGGCCAACCACCTGCCGGCCGGCCGCGAGGTCATCCTGCACAGCGAGAACGGCATCCTCGGCATGGGCCCCGCGCCCGAGGCCGGCGAGGAGGACTACGACCTGATCAACGCCGGCAAGCAGCCGGTGACGCTGCTGCCCGGCGGCGCCTTCTTCCACCATGCCGACAGCTTTGCGATGATGCGCGGCGGCCACCTCGACATCTGCGTGCTCGGCGCCTTCCAGGTCTCGGCCACCGGCGACCTCGCGAACTGGAGCACCGGCGAGGCCGGCGCCATTCCCGCGGTGGGCGGCGCGATGGACCTCGCGATCGGCGCCAAGCAGACCTGGGTCATGATGGACCTGCTGACCAAGAAGGGCGAGAGCAAGATCGTCGCGCAGTGCAGCTACCCGCTGACCGGCATCGGCTGCGTGAAGCGCGTGTACTCCGACCTCGCCACGCTCGAATGCACGCCGCAGGGCCTGAAGCTGGTCGACAAGGTCGACGGGCTCGCGCATGCGGAGCTCGAGAAGCTCGTGGGCCTGCCGATCGCCGCCTGACGCGGACAGCCACATCCGTTCTTCACTTTCCGAGAGACAACACCATGACCAACCAAGCCTTCATCTGCGACGCCGTGCGCACTCCCTTCGGCCGCTACGGCGGCGCGCTCTCGAGCGTGCGCACCGACGACCTCGGCGCGGTGCCGCTCAAGGCGCTGATCGAGCGCAACAAGAACGTCGACTGGCAGGCCGTGACCGACGTGCTGTACGGCTGCGCCAACCAGGCCGGCGAGGACAACCGCAACGTCGCGCGCATGGCCTCGCTGCTGGCCGGCCTGCCGATCGAGGTGCCGGGCGCCACCATCAACCGCCTGTGCGGCTCGGGCCTCGATGCCGTGGGCAGCGCGGCGCGCGCCATCCGCGCCGGCGAGGCCGGCCTGATGATCGCGGGCGGCGTCGAGAGCATGAGCCGCGCGCCCTTCGTGATGCCCAAGGCCGAGAGCGCCTTCAGCCGCAACAACGCGGTCTACGACACCACCATCGGCTGGCGCTTCGTCAACAAGCTCATGAAGGCGCAGTACGGCGTCGACTCGATGCCCGAGACGGCCGAGAACGTGGCCACCGACTACAAGATCGAGCGCGAGGCGCAGGACCGGATGGCGCTGAACTCGCAGCTGCGCGCCGTGGCCGCGCAGAAGGCCGGCTTCTTCGACGCCGAGATCGTGCCGGTGAGCGTGCCGCAGAAGAAGGGCGATGCGATCGTCGTGAACAAGGACGAGCATCCGCGCGAGACCAGCCTCGAAGCGCTGGCCAAGCTCAAGGGCGTGGTGCGTCCCGACGGCACCGTCACCGCCGGCAATGCCAGCGGCGTGAACGACGGCGCCTGCGCGCTGCTGCTGGCCGACGAGGCCAGCGCCGCCAAGCACGGCCTCACGCCGCGCGCGCGCATCGTGGGCATGGCCACCGCCGGCGTCGCGCCGCGCATCATGGGCATCGGCCCGGCGCCCGCCACGCAGAAGGTGCTGGCGCTCACCGGCCTCAGGCTCGACCAGATCGACGTGATCGAGCTCAACGAGGCCTTCGCCGCGCAGGGCCTCGCG
This sequence comes from Variovorax sp. GW821-FHT09B01, assembly GCF_059418345.1. Classification (NCBI taxonomy): domain Bacteria; kingdom Pseudomonadati; phylum Pseudomonadota; class Betaproteobacteria; order Burkholderiales; family Comamonadaceae; genus Variovorax; species Variovorax sp. GW821-FHT09B01. Next base: position 45,784 of record NZ_JBWKPQ010000021.1, read on the forward strand.
GTCCTGCGCCTGCTGGGCCTTTCGGACGACGACGCGCGCGTCAACGTCAACGGCGGCGCGATCGCGCTGGGCCATCCGCTCGGTGCCAGCGGCGCGCGCCTCGCGACCACCGCGGTCAACCAGCTGCACAAGAGCGGCGGCCGCTATGCGCTGTGCACCATGTGCATCGGCGTGGGCCAAGGGATTGCGCTGATCCTCGAGCGCGTCTGAGTCCGCGTCCCACCTGAACCGTACCCCCGTCGATCGATCAGCCACACCCGACAACAACAACCGCGCGATCGATCGACTTGAAGCCATCGGCTGCCGCACCCGCGGCCCGATGGCATTTTTTTCAACCAAAAAGGAGAAAGAGGATCATGGTTTCCACATCGAACAAGGCGCGCCGCGCCCTCGGCCTGGCCGCCTTCGCGCTGGCCGCGGCCGGCCTGCTGCCGTCCCTGGCCGCCGCGCAGGCGGCCTTCCCGAGCAAGCCGGTGCGCATCATCACGCCGTTCCCGGTCGGCGGCGGTCCCGACGGCGTGGCGCGGCTGGTGGCCGACAAGCTGTCGCGCGCCTGGGGCCAGCCGGTGGTGGTCGAGAACCGGCCCGGCGGCAATGGCTTCATCGCGATCGATGCCTTCAAGCGCGGCGCGAAGGACGGCCACGACATCATCGTGCTCGACAACGTGCACCTGGCCGCCTACCCGGCGCTGTTCAAGAAGCTGCCCTACGACACGGCCAAGGACTTCGACGCGCTGCTGCCGCTGTTCAAGACCTACTTCTTCTTCACCGTCGCCACCAACAGCAAGTACAAGACCGTGGGCGACCTGATCGCCGACGCCAAGGCCAACCCGGGCAAGCTCGACTACGGCTCGTGGTCGGTCGGCAACCCGGTGCATCTGGGCTCGGAGCTGTTCGAGTCGGCCACCGGCACGCAGATGGAGCACGTGATCTACAAGGAAACGACCCAGCTCTACACCTCGGTCGCCACCGGCGAGCTGGCCTTCGCGCTGGGCAGCAGCGCCACCGCCGGCCCGCTGCAGCGCGCCGGCAAGCTGCGCTTCCTGGCGGCCGCGGCGCCGCAGCGCGTGGCGGCCTTCCCCGACGTGCCCACCGTGAGCGAGTCGGGCGGCCCCAAGGGCTTCGAGGTGATCGGCTGGAACGCGATCGCCGTGCCCAAGGGCCTGCCGGCCGCGGTCACCGACAAGATCAAGCGCGACATCGAGAAGGGCCTGGCCGAACCCGACGTGCTCGAGAAGTTCAAGAGCTTTGGCTACGAGCCCTTCCCGACCACGCGCGAGCAGTTCAATGGCTTCGTCGCGGCCGAAACCACCCGTTTCACGGATGTCATTCGGAAAGCGAACGTATCGCTCGACTGAGCCTGCGTGACGCTGCGTACGCCCCTGGCGTACGCAGCGTGGGAGCGATTGGATTCACCGGATGAAGGCTTTACGGTCTCTTACCGAACAACGAAGTCTTTTGACTATTTCCTGAGCGCGTCCTACAGCGTGGTTCCGGGGGCGGGCGATATGGTTGCGGCCAATAACCAATCGCTCCTTTTTCCTCGATCTTGAGAAAAAACCACCACCACCACGCTGTCACACACCCCGCGCGCTCCAACCCTCCCGCCACCTTCTTCCCCTCCACCTTCAGGTTCTCCGCCGCGGCGCTTCTCGTCGCCGTGGCGTGGGCGGGTGCGAGCACGCAGGTCAGGGCGCAGGTCGAGCGGCCCGGTGCCGCGGCACCGGCCGCCCTCTCCGGGGCCGACAGACCGGGCGGCTATGACACCGCCGCGCACGACGCGCTCGTCGAACGCATCCGCGCCGGCAAGGCGACGCCGCGCGAAGCACTCGATGCGCTGCAGGCCTGGTTCCCGCGCGCCGCGACCGCGGCCCAGCGCGAGCGCATCGCGTCCGACGGCGTGGTGTGGGCGCTGCAGGCCGACGACCCACGGGAATCCGTGGGATGGGCGCGCGCCGTGCCGCTGGAGCGGCTCGCGAACTACGCCTTCGAGTCCGCGTTCATCGCCGCGCGCCGCGTCGACGACCGCATCCTGCAACTGCAGCTCACCGCGTTGCAGCCGGCGCAGCGCATCGTGCGGCGCGAGAACGCCTTCGCGCTCGAGGACCAGGGCTCGCTGACCGAGGCCCTGGCGCAGGCCGAGGCCGCCGAACGCGCCACGCCCGGCAGCTTCAGTGCCTTCGAGCTCGCGAGCCTGCGCCAGCAGGCACTGGGCCAGCGGCTGCGCTGGGCCATCGCGGAGCGCGACCAGCGTGGCGGCGAGGGCCCCGAGCGCTTCGAGGCCATCGATGCGCTGCTGCCGCTCTATCCGAACGAGCTGCAGGGCGCTTCCGATGCGGTGCAGCGCGCCACGCAGGCCAACGAGGCCGATGACCTCGAACGCTGGAAGGCGCTGTACCTGCGTCTCTATGCCGACCACCTGCTCGCCGTCTCCGCGCGCGGCCGCTTCCCCGAAGTGACCGCGGCCTACGAGCGCTGGCAGGTCGAGCATTCGCAGCAGCCGCTGCCCTACTACGCGCTGTCCGACGTGGCCGGCGCCTACCAGCAGCAGCGCCGCTCCGACCTCGCCGTGCCGATCTACGAGGAGGCGCTGCGCCGCGGCGGCGACGCCATCCCCGTGCCCAGCGACACCCACACCGGCCTGGTCTATGCCTACCTCGACACCGCGCGCTTCGAGGACGCCGAGGCCCTGCTGCAGAAGCTCGAGCAGGCCACGCCGCCGATGCTGCGGCTCACGCCCGAACAGGGCCGGCCCAATCCCGAGTACGCCGAGGTGCGCAACCTGCGCGCGCTCTACCAGCTTTACACCGAGCGGCCCTGGCAGGCCGAGACCAGCTTCCGCGGCCTCACCTCGCTCGCGCCGCTCAACGCGGGCTTCCGCTCGGGCCTGGCCGAGACCATGAAGCTGCGCGACAAGCCCGACGAGGCACTGGGCCGCTATCGCGAGACGCTGGTCGACCATCCGTGGGACGTGGCCGCGCGTGCCGGCTACGCGGGCGCGCTGTTCGATGCCGGCGAGATGCGTGCCGGCCGCGAACTGACCGAGAGCCTGCAGGCCGAGGCCCCCGAATCGATCGCCGTGCGCAATGCCGTCACGCAGCGCGACACGCTCTACGCGGCGCGGCTCGATATCGATGCCGACTACGGCCAGGGCCACGGCAGCAGCGTGCTGGCCGACCGCGACTGGCGCGTGGATTCGAAGCTCTCGTCGCCGCTGTGGGACGACCGCTGGCGCCTGTTCTTCCGCCAGGTGTTCGCGCGCGGCGACACCTCGCTGGGCAACATCGACCTGTCGCGCACCGGCGTCGGCGTGGAATACCTGCAGGGCCGCTGGCGCGCCAGCGCCGAGCTGCACCAGGCCGACAAGGGCCGCTACCGCACCGGCCTCGCGCTCGGCGTGGACTGGCGTGCCAGCGACAGCTGGCGCTTCTCGGCGCGCTTCGACTCGAACAGCCTCGACACGCCGTGGAAGGCGCGGCTGGCGAATGTCGGCGCGCGCTCGGCCGAGCTCGGCGCCACCTACGTGGTCAACGAGTCGCGCGCCTTCGAGGCCCGCTACCAGCGCATGGACTTCAGCGACGGCAACGCGCGCGACGGCTTCGGCCTGCGCTGGCGCGAGCGCCTTGTGAGCGGCCCGCGTTTCCAGCTCGAAGGCACGCTCTCCGGCGAGACCGGGCGCTACGACCGCCAGGACGTCGACTACTTCGCGCCGCGCAGCGAGAGCGCGCTGCAGGTCGGCCTGACCGGCAAGTACCTGGGCTGGAAGCGCGACGACCGCCGCTTCTCGCATGTGTTCGGCCTCGAGGCCGGCAGCTACCGCCAGCAGGGCTTCGGCGGCGGCGCGCTGTGGTCGCTGCGCTACGGCCACGAATGGGTGTTCGGCCGCTCGGCCACCCTGGCCTACGGCCTGGGCATCGCGAGCCATCCCTACGACGGCGTGCGCGAGCGCCGCCGCTTCGTCTATCTCAATCTGTCGGTGCCGTTCCAATGAAGAAGATGTTCATGACGACCAGCCTGGTCCCGCGGCTGGCCGCGCTGCTGTTCGCCACGCTGCTCGCCGGCGCCGCGCTGGCCCAGGGCCTGCCGCGCGCCACCGCGCTGCCGGCGCCCGATGCCGACGACGGCAAGAGTTTCCGCGCCATCGCGCTGCACGACGTGCGCCACAACGTGCGCGAGAGCTTCGTCGACGAGCCCGAACCCACCGCGCTCGACGAGCGCACCGTGGCCGACTTCTTCGCCTGGCTGCGCAGCTCGGGCCACCATCCTGTGAGCCTGCAGCAGATCGTCGATGCGCGCGCCGGCGGCCGGCCGCTGCCCTCGAAGGCCGTGCTGCTGACCTTCGACGACGGCTACGAGAGCTTCTATACCAAGGTCTATCCGCTGCTGAAGCAGTTCGGTTATCCGGCCGTGATGGCACTCGTCACGGGCTGGCTCGAGGTGCCGCCGGGCCAGGTGGTCAGCGGCTACGGCGCGCGCAACCCGTTGAAGCGCGAGGCCTTCATCACCTGGAGCCAGGCGCGCGAGATGGGCGCCTCGGGCCTGGTCGAGTTCGCGAGCCATGGCGACGCGATCCACACCGGCGTGCCCGGCAATCCGCAGGGCAACCTGCAGCCCGCGGCCGTCACGCACCGCTACGACAGCGCCACCGGCCGCTACGAGGACGATGCGGCCTGGGTCGCGCGCGTCGAGGCCGATCTGCGCCGCAGCCGCGGCCTGATCGAGGCGCAGACCGGCACCCGCGTGCGCGCCATGGTGTGGCCCTACGGCGCCTACAACAAGCAGACGCTGCGCGCGGCCGACCGCGCCGGCATGCCGATCACCCTGACGCTCGACGAGGGCGCGAACACGCCCGAGGTGCCGCTGCAGACCATCCGCCGCGGCCTAGCCACCTACGACATGTCCGTGCCCGACTTCAGCCTGCTGCGCGCCCCCGCGCGGCCCGATCCGCGCGCGCTGCACCGCGCCATGCACATCGACCTCGATCACATCTACGACCCCGATCCGGCGCAGCAGGAGGCCAACCTCTCGCGCCTGCTCGACCGGGTGCAGGCCGTCGGCCCCTCGGCCGTCTACCTGCAGGCCTTCGCCGATCCCGACGGCGACGGCGCGGCCGATGCGCTGTACTTCCCGAACCGGCACCTGCCGATGCGCGCCGACCTGTTCAACCGCGTCGCCTGGCAGCTGCGCACGCGCACCGGGGTCGAGGTCTATGCCTGGATGCCGGTGCTCGCGTTCCAGCTGCCCGCGAACCACCCGCTGGACGATGTGCGCGTGACGCACCTCGCACCCACGTCGGCCGCGGCGCGCGACCAGACGCGCTACCACCGGCTCTCGCCGGCCGATGCGCGCGTGCGCGCCCTGATCGGCGACATCTACGAGGACCTCGCGAAGAACACGCCGATCGCGGGCCTGCTGTTCCACGACGACGCCACCTACAGCGACGACGAGGACGCCAGCCCCGCGGCATTGCGCGAACTTGCCGCGCAGGGCCTGCCGGCCGACCTCGCCGCGGTGCGCGCCGATCCCGCGCTGCGCGCGCGCTGGACCGCGTGGAAGACGCGCCAGCTCACCGACTTCACGCTCGAGCTCGCGCAGCGCGCCCGTGACTGGCAGCCGCGCCTGCTCACCGCGCGCAACCTCTATGCGCGCCCGGTGCTCGAGCCGGCCGCGCAGGAGTGGTTCGCGCAGGACCTCGCGCAGTCGCTGCAGGCCTACGACTACACCGCCGTGATGGCGATGCCCTTCATGGAGCAGGCGGCCGATCCGCAGGCCTGGCTGGCGGCGCTGTTCCGCCAGGTGGCGGCGCAGCCGCAGGGCCTGGCGCGCACCGTGTTCGAGCTGCAGGCGCGCGACTGGCGCAGCGGCCGCATGGTCGACAAGGACACGCTGGCCGCGCAGTGGACCCTGCTGCACCGGCTGGGCGCGCGCCATGTCGCGCTCTATCCCGACGACTTCCTCGCGGGCGAGCCGCCGCTGGTGACGGTGCGCGACATCCTCTCGGTGCGCGCCAACCTCGCGGGCGGCAAGGTCGACGGCCTCGAGACGCCGCCGGCGCTCGCGCCCGCCAAGCCGGCCCCGGCCTCCGCGCCGACCGCACCGGGAGCCGCGCGATGAACCCCGAATTCTTCGGTTCCGACGTGGTGCGGGCCCTGCTCAACTACGTCTTCTACTACCCCTTCCTCGCGGCCTATGTCTGGATGGCCGGCGGCCTCGCGCATGCGCTGGTGTTCGAGCGCGGCCGCCACCGGAAGATCGATCCGCTGCCGCTGCTGCCCGAGCAGCCGCTGGTCAGCGTGATCGTGCCCTGCTTCAACGAAGGCGAGCGCGTGCAGGAGGTGATCGAGCAGCTGATGCGCAGCCACTACCCGAACTACGAGGTCATCGCCGTCAACGACGGCAGCAGCGACGACACCGGTGCCATCCTCGATGCGCTGGCCACGCGCTACGGCCAGCTGCGCGTGGTGCACCACGCCACCAACCAGGGCAAGGCGGTGGCGCTCAACACCGCGGCGGTGCTGGCCAACGGCGAGTACATCCTCGGCGTGGACGGCGATGCGCTGGTCGACCCCGATGCCATCGCCTGGATGCTGACCCACATGCTGCATTCGGAGCGCGTGGGCGCCGTCACCGGCAACCCGCGCATCCGCGGCCGCACCACCCTGCTTGGGCGCATGCAGGTGGGCGAGTTCTCCTCCAACATCGGCCTCATCAAGCGCACCCAGCAGCTGGCCGGTCGGCTGTTCACGGTCTCGGGCGTGCTCTCGATGTTCCGCCGCAACGCGCTGCTCGACGTCGACTTCTGGAGTCCCGACGTCATGACCGAGGACATCGACATCAGCTGGAAGCTGCAGCTCAAGGACTGGCGCGTGCGCTACGAGCCGCGCGCGCTGTGCTGGATCCTGATGCCCGAGACCGTGCGCGGCCTCTACCGCCAGCGCCAGCGCTGGGCCACCGGCGGCATCCAGACCCTGCTGCGCTACACGGGCCAGGTGATCAAGCCGCGCAACTTCATGATGTGGCCGGTGTTCCTCGAGTACCTGGCCAGCGTGGTCTGGGCCTACGCCATGTTCGCGGTGCTGGTGCTCGCGCTGGTGCGGCGCTTCCTGCCGCCCGAGTGGCAGTACGTGGGCTTCTGGCCCGAGTGGCACGGGATGCTGCTGGGCATCACCTGCATGCTGCAGATGGGCGTGAGCCTGTGGATCGACCGCCACTACGACCGCGACATCCTGCGCTACCTGGTCTGGACCATCTGGTATCCGCTTGCCTTCTGGATGATCAACATGTTCACCACGGTCGTGGCCTTGCCGGCCACGATCCTGCGGCGCAAGGGCAAGCGCGCCCGGTGGACCAGCCCCGACAGAGGAGTGATAGCGAATGAACGATCGACTGCATCCGTCCGTGCCATCGAGCATGAATGAAGACTTGGGCCCCGCCCCGCCCCGGCCCAACGGCAAGGCGCCGCCGCGCGAGCGCGAATGGGCCGAGCCGCAGGGCGAGGTGCCCGTGCTCGATGCCGCGCGCATGCCGCTGAGCGCCTTCATGCGGCACAAGACGCCGCAGGGCGCGCTGATCATGTTCGTGTGGCTGCGCATCGCGCGGCCGCTGCTGCTGGCCGCGTTCTGGGTCGGCGTGGTGTTCTACGCCTGGCGCCACTTCTTCCAGGTCTGGCGGCCGGTGGAGGGCGCGAACCTGCTCACGCTCTACGCCCTGTCGGTGCTCGGCATCTTCGCGCTGATGCTGCTGCTCGCACCGGTGCGCCGGCGCGCCATCGCCGACGAGGAGACGCGCGGCCGCTCGCCCGACAGCACCGTGGCCCAGCTGGCCGAATACACTTCGCTGGCGCCGCAGCGCCTCACGCTGTGGCAGCGCGCGCGGCGCCTGCTGGTGCAGCACGACCGCGACGGCCGGGTGACCGACGCGGCCGACCTCGACACCGAACCCGCGATGCTCACGCCTTCGGGCACGGCGGTGCGAAAGCGCCGCGCCTGATGCCGCATCGATCCACCCCGGGACACGGACATTTCGAATCCGGCCACCCGGCCGCTGCGTACGCATGCCCATGAAAAAGACAGAAGTGATGGCGACGGCGATGGAGATGGCGAGAAAGGGGCTGGGCTTCGCGCCGGCGCTCGCGATCGAGCAGATCGCCGAATTGATCGCGCAGGAGGACCCGGCGGACGAGCTCTACGACAGCAAGGTCGAGCGGCTGCTCAAGCTGGCGGCCTGCATCTGGAGCCTGCGGCGGGATGTGGTGACGCCGCCCGGAGAGGGCGGACGGCTGCTCTGAGCGGCCGTCCGGGACACCGGGTCTACAGGGCGTCGAGGATTTCCTTGCGCTTCTTCTCGTACTCCTCCTCGGTGATGTCCTTGCGCTCCCGCAGCGCCTTGAGCTGATCGAGCCGCTCGGAGGTCGTGCCCCGCTGCCGTTGCGCGGGCGCTCCAGTGAAGGAAGTTTCGCGCAACGCAGCCTGCATGCGCAGCAGCGCATCCTCCATGGCGCGTCGGCCGGCGAAGCCGTGGTCGAAGAGCCGTTCGGAGGTCTCGGCGCTGCCGAAGCCCACCACGCGGGGACTGGCGACCAGCGTGCCCGCGGGATCGCGGATCTGGCTCGTCAGGTCGACGGAGAAGCTCGTGGGCGGCCAGGTGAACAGGCCGGAGCCGCCCGAGGTCGTGACGATCGTGGGCACGATGACGTAGTGGACGCCGCTGCTCGCCGTTTCCGCGGGGTTGGCAATGGACGGCAGCTTCACGATGTCCGAGAACACGTTCGAGAGCATCTTCTCGAAGCCCGCATCGATGTCGCGGTAGGGGAAGTACCGGATGTTGTCCCCGCCGCCGCCCGGTGTCGTGACTTCCATGTCGGCGAGGGCCGTGGGGATGTGATAGCCCACACGCAGCGGCATCGGCGCGGGCGCGTCCGCGCCGCGCGCGAGGCGCGCCTGATCGGGAACGACGGCGATCGGATGGGCGCAACCGGCGAGGACCGTGATGGCCAGCAGGGCGAGCCAGGCTTTGAAGGAGTGCAGGGTCGATGTCATGGTGCGCGGAGTTTAGGGGCGCGCCGGCACCGCCTGCGCCGTACGCCACCGCGCGGGCGTGGTTCCTTCCCAGCCGCGGAACGCGCGCGTGAACGAATTCAGCTCCTCGAAGCCCAGCACGAAGGCGATCTCGCCGGCTTCGAGCTGCGTGTCCTCGAGCAGTTGCCGCGCGGCCTGGTGGCGCACCTCGTCGAGCAGCCGCTGGTAGCTGGTGCCGGCCTCCTCGAGCCGGCGCTGCAGCGTGCGCGTGCTCACGCAGAGTTCGGCCGCCACGGTCTGGATGCTCGGGCGCTCGCCGCGCAGGGTGCGGCCCAGCACGGCGCGCGCCTGGTCGACCAGCGAGCCGGCCGGGGTCTGCGCGGCCAGCGCGGCCTCCAGGCCGGGCAGCAGCACCGCGAGCAGGTCCTGGTTGTGGGTGACGAAGGGCTGCGCGAGCAGCGCCTCGTCGAACACGATGAGGTCGGCCGCGGCGCCGAAGCGCGGCGCGCAGCCGAAATGCGCGCCCAGCATCGCGGCCTGCGCGCTCGTGTGCGCGCGCACCAGCTCGACCCGGCGCGGCACCACGCGGGTGCCGGTGCCGCGCCGCGCGAGCTCGAGCACCGAGGCGAAGGTGCCGTCGGTCAGCAGCTGCGGCGAATGGCCCTCGACCAGGAACCAGTGGAAGCGCACGCGGACCTCGCCGTCGCTGCGCTCGATGCGGATCACCTCGGGGCAGGTCAGCCGCTTGAAGCGCGACAGCCGCTGCAGCGCCTCGCCGAAGTTCGGCGAGTGCAGCGCCGCGATCGAGGCGATGTCGTAGTGCTCGGTCGCGCCCTCGGCGCCGATGCGCAGGCCCAGCGCGGGATTGGGGTTCATCGCGGCCAGCGCGTCCCACACGGCGAACATCTGCCGCGTCGTGATGCGCGCCTTGCCGCTCGCGAACAGGTCGGCCGGCAGGCCCGCGCGGCGCAGCATCGACTGCGTGTCGAAGCCCAGCAGCCGCAGCCGCTGCTGCATCACGGCGGGCACGACGATCAGGTCGGGCGGGCGCTGGGTCATCGCCGGTCGTCGCCCGCCGCGAGGTGGATCGCCGCGCGGATGCGCGGATAGGTGCCGCAGCGGCAGATGTTGCCGCTCATCGCGGCGTCGATGTCGGCATCGCTGGGCTTCGGCGTGTGGCGCAGCAGCGCGCAGGCCGACATCAGCTGGCCGCTCTGGCAGTAGCCGCACTGCACCACGTCGAGTTCGGTCCAGGCGCGGCGCAGCGCGTCGATCTCGGGGCCCTTCACGCCCTCGATGGTCGACACCGCGCGGCCCTGCACGGCCGACAGCGGCGTGGCGCACGAGCGCACCGCCTCGCCGTCGAGCATCACGGTGCAGGCGCCGCACAGCGCCTTGCCGCAGCCGAACTTGGTGCCGTTCATGTGCAGCTCGCCGCGCAGCACCCACAGGAGGGGCGTGTCGTCCTCGGCCGTCACCGCGACGGGGCGGCCGTTGATCTGGAGCGTGGTGGTCATGGGGTTCCTTCCTTTTCTATCGTGCCGTGCGTTCAGGCCAGGCGCAGCGGCAGCGAACGCAGCCGCTGGCCGGTGAGCGCGAACACCGCGTTGGCCACGGCCGGCGCCACCGGCGGCGTGCCCGGCTCGCCCACGCCCGTGGGCGGCGCGCTGCTCGGCACGATCGCGATCTCGATCTGCGGGCATTCGTTCATGCGCAGCGGCGCGTAGTCGTGGAAGTTGCTCTGCTGCACCTGGCCGCGCTCGATGGTGATCTCGCCGTGCAGCGCGGCCGAGAGGCCGAACACGATCGCGCTCTCCATCTGCTGGCGCACCAGGTTCGGGTTCACGGCCAGCCCGCAGTCGACCGCGCAGTACATGCGCCGCACGCGGATCTGCCGCTCGGGCGTCAGCGAGACCTCGGCCACCTGCGCCACCACGCTGCCGAAGCTGCGGTGCAGTGCGAGGCCGCGCGCGCGGCGCGTGCCGTCGGCCTCGGGCGCCAGCGGCGTGCCCCAGCCCGACATCGCCGCCACCCGTTGCAGCACCCCCAGGTGCCGCGCCTCGGCCGGGCTGCCCGCCAGCAGCGCGCGGCGAAACGCCACCGGGTCCTGGCCCGCGGCATGCGCGCATTCGTCGATGAAGCTCTCGGTGAAGAAGCCGTTCTGCGAATGGTTGACCGAGCGCCAGATGCCGACCGTGACCGCCGACTCCATCGTGCGGTGCGCCACGCGCGCATTGGCGAAGCGGTAGGCGGTGGTGGCCGTGCCCTCGGCCGCCGCGCTCAGGAAGGCCGGCGAGCCCAGGCTCGAGCCCGCGGTGTCGACGCGCCAGGCCACCAGCCGGCCCTGCGCATCGAAGCCGGCCTTGCTGCGCGCCACGTAGGCCGGGCGGTAGTAGTCGTGCGCCATGTCCTGCTCGCGCGACCACATCAGCTGCACCGGCATGCCGTCCGTCTCGCGCGCCAGCGCCGCTGCCTGCATCACGAAGTCGCCGAGGTAGCGGCGCCCGAAGCCGCCGCCGAGGTAGGCCAGCCGGATGTCGACCTTCGCGGCCTCGATGCCCAGCACCTTGGCGATGCCGCCGCGCAGCATGCCCGGCCCCTGCACGCCGACCCAGACGGTGGCCGCGCCGTCCTTGAACTGCACGGTGCAGTTCATCGGCTCCATGGTGGCGTGCGCGATGAAGGGCACGCGGTACTCGGCCTCGATGGTGCGCTCGGCGCTCTTCATCGCGGCGTCGGCGTCGCCGGTCTCGAGGTGCACGTCGGCCTGGTCCGGCGCATCGAGGCTCTGCGCGAGCTGGTCGATCAGCGCGCGGCTCGACAGGCTGGCGGCCGCGCCGTGGTCCCAGTCGATCGCGACCTTGTCGAGCGCGCGCATCGCATGCCAGGGCGTGTCGGCGATCACCGCCACCGCGCCCGAGGTCATGCCGCCCGAGCCCAGGCCGCCGCCCACCGGCGCGAGCGCCACCACCTTGCGCACGCCGGGCATCGCGCGCGCGGCCGTGTCGTCGAAGCGCGCCACCCGGCCGCCCAGCGTGGGGCACATCGCGAGCGTGGCGTAGAGCAAGCCGTCGGGCGGCAGCGCATCGAGCCCGTAGCGCGCCGAGCCGTCGAGCTTGGGTGCGCTGTCGAGGCGGTGCACCGGCCGGCCGATCAGCGTGTAGCGCGAGGGATCCTTGAGCGTCGGCTGCGCGGGCAATGGCAGCGTCGCCGCGCGCGCCGCCAGTTCGCCGAAGCGCGCGCTGCGTTGCGAGGCCGGGTGCGACACCCGGCCGGCCGCCACCTCGCATTCGGCCGCCGGCACGCCCCAGGCCGCCGCCGCGGCGCCCACCAGCATCGCGCGTGCCGAGGCGCCGGCCTCGCGCAGCGGCGTCCACTGGTCGACGATGCCCGACGATCCGCCGCTGCCCCAGAGCCCGGGCACCTCGCGCAGCAGCTTGCTGACCACGTGGCGGGTGCCGCGCTTGAGCGCGCCGTCGTCGTCGGGCTTGAACATCGGCAGGTTGTCGAGCAGTGCCGCCTGGTTGTTGTAGATCGGGTCGTAGCCGGCCTGCTCGAGCCGCAGCTGGGCGAGGTCGGCATCCATCTCCTCGGCCAGCAGCATCGCCAGCCCGGTGTGGATGCCCTGGCCCATCTCGGCCGCGGCCATCATCAGCGTGACCGTGTCGTCGGGCGAGACCTTGACCCAGCCGTTCAGAGCCACCTGGCCACTGGCCATGGCAGGCAGCGGCTCGGCGGTGGTCAGCCGCTGGCGCGTGGGCGAGGCGGACCAGCCGACGACCAGCGCACCGAGGGTGGCGGCCGTGCCGAGCAGGAAATGGCGGCGTTTGAGGGCGGGCATGGGGCGGACTCCGTGCGGCTTCGAGCGGCCGCGATGGGCGGGAGTGTGCGCGGCGCACCGCGGCCTTGCCAATCCGATGGCGCCAATCGAACGGCGGATCGCGCCAGCCGGCGGGCCCGGCCGGGCCGGGTCCGTGCGTCGACCCGGTGTTTTCGGCCGGCCGGCGGTTTTTTTGAGCCCCGGCTCCGCGGCGCCTGTGAGCTAGGACACATTTGTCACCAGAAAGTTAATGCGGGTTGCTACCGGGATCCGTAGTATTCATTTCGGTTTAAGCATCTCATGCGCAATCCGCATAACGGCCCGTTTTCGAACGTGCAACGGCCGACCTCGCGTCGGCAGTGGAACCACCCCAGCGTGTTGCGGTTCGGCGAACTTACCTAGCGGAGGAAACCAGATGGCCGTACGTGATCGCGTCACCAGCCCCGTGGCGCTTGCCTTGCCGACGCCAAGGCCCGGTCATGTCGTGCGGTCCATCGTCGCGCCCATGGTCGCTCGCCTGCGGGCGGGCTTCGACGGGATCCGGCGCCCGAACCTGGCCGCGCCGCGCCATGCGCCGCCGTTCGCGCCGCGTGGCGGGCCGCGCGAAGGGCCCGTGGCGCAGTTCCCCGCTCCATCGGCGCCCCTGCCGTCCGGCACCGGCGCGCCGGTGCGGGCCTGCGCCTTCGTCTTCATCGCGAACCTGCCGCAGCTCATGGAGGTCTACGGCGCCGAGTTCGCGCTGCACGCCAGCATCGAGATCAAGTACCGCCTGCTGACGAGCTTCGTGAGCGTGGCCGACGCCGACCTCGCCATGCTGCGGCACGACTGCTTCCTGCTGTGGAGCAACTCGGCGTTTCCGGTCGAGGACGCGCAGGCGCGGCAGGGCGCCTCGGCCCGGCTCGAGAGCCTGCTCACGGGCCTCGGCGGCATGCCGGTGCAGCTGCGCGACACGCGCGCGCTGGTGCAGCTGCACGTGGGCTGGAGCGACGCGCCCAGCCCGGGGCGCATGAGCCAGGCCGAGGTCGAGCTGCGGCTGTGGGCCGCGCAGCCGGCGCCCGACTTCCAGCTCGCGCAGACCGAGGGCTGGCAGCGGCTCTACCGCGAAGACATGGAAGTCGCGCTGCAGGTCAGCGACGCGCTGCATGCGCGGCGCCTCGCGATCGAATGGCATCCCGTGGTGGGGGCGCCGGCACAGGCCGCCGCCTTCGCGGCGCCGCTCTATCACGAGGCACGCTTCCACATCGAGGGCGAGCCGCATGCCGCCGCCGCGCTGCGCTCCGAACTCTTCATGCCCTGCCTGCAGCGGCTGGGCCTGGTGCGCACCTTCGACCACCTCGCGGCCGGCCGCGTGGTGCGGCAGCTGCGCCTGGGCGGCACCGTGCGCCTGGGCCTGAGCATCTCGGCGCAGAGCGCGCGGCGCGACCACTGGTGGGCCTCGCTGATGGTGCTGCTGCGGCGCGAGCCCGAGCTGGCGGCGCGCCTCGTGGTCGAGATCGCCGGCGAGCCCACGCTGCCCGATCTCGAATCGGTGCGCGACTTCTGCCTGCAGCTCCAGCTCTGCGGCTGCCGCGTCGCCATCAAGCATTTCGGCGGCGACTCCGGCAACCTCGCCGCGGCCAAGGTCTGTCGGCCCGACATCATCAAGCTCGACCCGGTCTTCATCCGGCGCGCGCGCGAGGACCGCTTCGGCCGCGAGCTGCTCGAGGAAATGCTCGCGCTGTGCGGCAGCTTCGCGCCCTCGATCGTGGTCGACGGCATCGAGCGCGAGGAGGACATCCGCATGGCGCTCGACGCCGGCGCCGAGTGGCTGCAGGGCTGCGGCATTCCCGCCGGCGCGCCGTTGCACGAAGGCACGCTCGCGCGCGGCCCCGGGGGGCGCGCGTGAATCCTCCCTCGCCCGACTTCCATCTGCAGCTCGCGCGGCTGGGCGCACAGATCGACGTTTTGCAGCACACGCTGCAGGAGGTCATGCGCCACGGCGTCCTGCTGCAGGGCGAGCGCGCGCGCGAGAAGCTGCTGGCGCGCGACCAGTACCTGGCGCTCGAGGCCGCGATCCGCGAGCAGGAGCTGCGCGATTCGCCCGCGCTGCGCGCCGTGCGTTCGGTGTGCGCGGCGTGCGCGACGGGTGCGCGGGCGCAGGCCGATGGCGCGCTGCCCGATGGCGCTAGAAGCACGGAGGACGCGGAGGGCTCCGATGACTCGGATGACGCCGACCGCGCGCGACCTCGTGGCGTGCCGGACTCCTTCGCCTAGCGCCGGCATCCGTCCGTGGCGCGGTGCGCCCCTTCCGTCGCCCGCGCACACGGCCGCCATCCCGGCCGCGCCATTCCCCCTGCCTCCCGCTCGGGCCACCCTGCATGTCCCGCCCCGGGGAAGCGAATCGGATGGAGCCTGTTTCCGACCATGTATCTGCATTCCCTTTTTCGAAACGTCCCGGCGGCGGAGCGCGTGGCGCTGGTCGCGCGCAGCGAATTGCGATCCTTCCGACGCAACGAGACCGTGCTGCGGATGGACGAGTGGACCGACAAGGTCTACTTCGTCGCCTCGGGACTGCTGCGCGTGGTGGTCGGCGGCAACGGCGGCAGCGCGGCCGTCACCACCGACTTCGTGCGCCCGCGCGACCTGTTCCTGAGTCCCACGCTCGACGAGGCGCGCTACCAGTCGATGGCCAACCTCGTGGCCGCGCTGCCGAGTTCGGTCTACCTCATTCCCGCCGCGGCCCTGCACGACATCTGCGCCCGGCATCCGTCGGTGGCGCTCGAGCTGCTCGAGCTCACCGTCAAGCGCATGACCATCATCCGCAGCCAGCTGCGCCGCATCTCCTCGCTGACCTCCGAGACTTTGGTCGCGCGCGTGCTCTACGAACTGACCCAACTCGCGCCGGCCGACACCGGCGGCTTCGACAAGCGCATCTCGCAAGCCGTGATCGCGTCGTATGCGGGGCTGTCGCGCGAGGTCGTCAACAAGACCATGCGCGAGATGGAGAATCGCGGCCTGCTGTGGAAGGACGAGCACGGCATCCACGTGGTGGCCGATTTCGCATCGACCGACCATGGCAGTTTCGAGTCGCTCGAGCCGCACTCGGCGGCCGACGAACGCGAGGGCGACACGCCTTTCATCGCGCCCGACGAACTCGATCTGCTGCGGACCGCGGGCGAGCGCGGACCGGGTGCGAAGTGAGGCGATGCACGCACCGTGCATGGCCGTTGTTTTCCGCCCGCCTGTTTGGGGCGAGCTGTGAACCGCCACACAGTTGCGATGCGATCGCGCGTGCGTCGCGAGGGCTCGATTCCTAGCATCGAAACCATGCGGCGATCCGTGCGATTCGAGCCCTCGCCGCGATCACGGATTGCGCACCTCTCGAGGCTTTCATGAGTTCCATCTTCTCCGCTTGCAACTGCAGCATCCACTACCTCGGCCGCGTCCAGCGTTCGGGCTGGATGCGGTTCTTTCCCTGGATGCGGCTGTACCAGTGCGCGAACTGCAAGAAATTGCAGTTGTTGCCGCAGAAGGAGGTGGATCGGGCGAAGGCGGCGTATGGGAGCCGGGTGACCTACGGGAAGGGCGGCCGTGACGCGACACCGTCTACTACAGCACCGCGCGCCTGACCATCCTTCCGTGGAATGAGGCGTGGAGCGGGTGCAACGGTCATCGAGAAATCACCGCAGCCTGGTAGGCGCATCTCCCGAGCTTCGATCGTCTCCCTTGTAAGATTTGGACTACAAATTCAAATGGAGCGAGGAGAGTCTCATGAAGGAAGTTCGCAGGCTGTCGCCGATCATGCTCGGCGCGTTGGTGATGCTCACGGCGTGTGGTGGTGGAGGAGGGGGTGGGGGCGGTGGCTTCCCGATGCTCCCCGCGGCGCCTCCGCCGAGCGCCGCCGGACCCGCGCCGGCACCGGCGCCTTCGGATCCGGGGCCGGGTCCGACCGATCCCGAAACGAATCCGCCGGAGCGTCCGATGGTGACGACGCCCTATTCCTTCAAGCTCGGGAGTGCGAACGCCCTGGACTTCAAGGCACTCTTGGCCGAACTCCAAAGTCCCGAGATGGCCGGCCGCCTTTCCGATCTCACGATACCGATCAGGGCAACGCCATCCCCCGAAGGCCGCGCCATCTATCGAGGCCAGGAGAATGCCCCCGCGTATCTGCATCGTGGGGTGTCGGCGCAGGATGCAACCAGCCTGGCCACTCTTCAGTCACAGGGGGCGGACGGCTATCGGGTCATCGCCAGTTCCTTGGCGGTGGATGCGGGATCGTTCATGACCATCTTCAGCAAGGACACCAGCAAGGACATCCGGTACGAATACGTCGATGCGGGCGCGCTGCCGCAGACGAGC
This sequence comes from Variovorax sp. GW821-FHT09B01, assembly GCF_059418345.1. Lineage (NCBI taxonomy): Bacteria > Pseudomonadati > Pseudomonadota > Betaproteobacteria > Burkholderiales > Comamonadaceae > Variovorax > Variovorax sp. GW821-FHT09B01. The sequence goes on from NZ_JBWKPQ010000021.1 coordinate 62,959, forward strand.
GCGGAAGCGGCAAGCTTCCTCGAGTCCCTGAACAAGTTCGGGCAGCAGGGATACTGCGCCACCAGTGCCACGATCACCCGCAACGGCAACCAGGTGTCGATCACGATGTTGCTCGGCCGCGAGAAACCGACCACCGCGCGGTGCTCCTTCGAGATCCTTCCCACGACGCCCACCTATGCCGGTTTCATCGCGCAGGGGAATGAGAAGGGCGCGAACGGCGGCAAGTTCAGTGCCGCCCTCGGCATCGACGGCACACCCAAAGTCCTGTTCGTACGAGACGACGCCCAGAAATCGACGTTCAAGTACTACGCCACGGAATACACATCGACGGCGGAACCGGGCAGCATCGAGCAGGCAGGCGATTTCGTGAAGATCCTGAATCGCGAGGGCGCGCTGGGCAGCAGGCCTTTCCAGCAGTACCAGGAAAACAATCGCTACTACATGATCTTCACCACCTCGTACGACTGCAAGGGCCTTCTCTGCTGAAGCGGCAACGGGCGTCCCGCGAGACGCCCGTTGCCATCTTCCCGAGCCTGTGCCGTCAGCAGGCCGGGGCCTGATCGCAAGCCGCCCGCCGCAAGGCCTTCGCCTTCCTTTCCAGTGCGGGATCCCACTGACCCAGGTGCGCGAGAAAGTCGTTGGTCACCAGCTCCAGCGTTCCTTGCTCCGTGTCCCAGGTCAGCACATCGGGTTCATTGCCGGCGCGTCGGCTGAAGGTCCTTCGCGTGGGTGGACCATGGCGTGTCTCCAGCGTCCTGGCCAGTTCCTGCAACTGCGTTGCATCGAGTGCCTTGAACGGGGTCTCGCTGCGAGGCGTCCTGGCATGCAGCGGGGTCTCGACGGCGTAGAGCAGGTCTTCGATGAACGCATAACGCGCCACGGTGAAGCCCTCGAAGTCGACGCCCGCCACGTCGACCAGCACGATCCCGGGCACGCTGCGGCGCACGTGATAGTCGGCCAGACCGCTGCCGCCGACGCCCATGGTTCCCGATCGGACGATCCTGCTGCCTTGCGCGATCCAGGCGAGTTCGGCTTCCTGCCGGGTCGTCTTGCCCAGCGTGAGCGCGATCGGCGATGACGGCGCGGGCAGGTCCCCGATGTTTTTCGTGCGCGCGAGGCTGGCCAGGTTGCGATCGGTGGTCGACGGCGCCCGGGCAGGCGACAGCACCGAGAGTTGCGCGCGGCCCTGGCCGGCAAGAACGAGCAGGCAGGCGGCGAGGCACAGGCGTGCCCACGGGTGGCGGGCAAGGGTGGTGTCTTGCGTGCGGCGGGTGGATGGCTTCATGGACCAGGAAAGGGAGAAGAGGCCCCCGATGCGGGGCGCGGCCGATTCTCCGCTCCCGTCGCCGCGCCGATGCCCTGACTAGCAGAACCTGCCCAACTCGGCTGGCGCGCTCCCCGGCAACCTGCGCGCGCCCGGGGGATGTCATCGGTTCGCCTTACAGGAGGACTACCGTGATTCAGGGTTTCCCCTAGAAGAAAACCCTGTCCAAACAACTCCTCTGACATCCAACCGACATGAAGACCTCTTACCAACTCGCCCTCGCGGCCGCTTTTGCCGTGATGGCCGTGGCCTCCGTCCAGGCCCAGACCACGGGCGGCCGCAGCCGCGAAGCCGTCGAAGCCGAAGCCATTGCCACGGCCCACGCGCCCGACCAGAACGTGACCCGCGGCTCGCGCGGCCCCGAAACGGTGAAGCCGATGGCCGACGCCGATGCGATGTACCAGCAGGCCGTGGCCACCGCCCACGCGGCCGACCAGAACGTGACCCGTGGCTCGCGCGGCCCGGAAACGGTGAAGCCGATGGCCGATCCCGCGAAGGTCTACAACGAAGCCGTGGCGGCCGCCTCGGCGCCCGACCAGAACGTGGTGAGCGGTTCGCGCGTGAACAGCAAGGTGATCTCGACGATGCAGAACCCGGCGCTGACCGCGGCGCAGGGCAAGTAAGAAACGGGGGACGACTGGGCCGAGAGCCCGGTGTTTCCTCAGGCGAAGGAGGTGCGCGGCGGCATGCCCGAGGCCATGCGCCGCAGCATGGCGTTCTGCCGCGCCTCCTCGGCGTCGCGCAGGCTCTTGGCGGCGCGCGCCGCGACATAGCTCACGTACAGCGTCTCGATGGCGCGGCCCCAGTCGTGGGCCTTCTGCGAAACCCCCTCGGCCTTCACCGGCGAGCCCGTGACGACGTGCGTCGACAGGTCGTCCTCGGGGCGCGCGGGCACGTCGATGCCGGCCTTGCCGAGGATGGCGGCTTTCTGAACGATGGTGAGCATGCGTGGGTCTCCCTGTGTGCAATGCCAGATTAACGGCCGTTCGCGCGGCGCGCCATCCGTCGCTTGACGTATGCGCGCGCCATCGCGAGGCGCCGACTGGCCATAAGCACTAGGCGTGCCATGCAGTCATAGGTCTACAGCGAGGCTTCGGCCAATGACGACTGCCACACCAGCGTGGCGGCGGTCAGGTCCTCGAGCGCGCTGCCGACGGCCTTGAAGACCGTGCGCTCGTCGCTGTCGGGCCGTGTGCGGCCGCCGCATTCGCCGCGGCACAGCGCGGCCAGCGTGCCCTGCACCGCCTCGGCGCGCAGGGAGCCGGCCGCGATCGCGTCGAGCAGGTCGCCGGCCTTCGTCAGCGCCTCGGGCGTGTCGATGAAGGTGCGCGCGTGCGCGAAGCACTGCGCATCGGCCTCGCGCATGGCGGGCGTGAAGCTGCCGATCAGGTCGAGGTGCGAGCCCGGTGCGAGCCATTCGCCGCGCACCAGCGGCGCGGTGGCCAGCGTGGCGCAACTGACGATGTCGGCCTGCCGCACGGCGGCCTCGAGGCCCTCGGGGCCCGGCGCCGCTGCGCGTGCGCCTGCCCAGCCCTGCGCGCGCCATTGCGCGGCCAGCGCCTCGGCGCCCTCGGGGCGGTGGTTCCACACCGTCACCTCCTCGATGGGCCGCACGCTCGCATGGGCCGCGGGCAGCATGCGCGCGATGCGGCCGGTGCCCAGCACCAGCAGCCGCCGCGCATCGCCGCGCGCGAGGAAGGAGGCGCCGAGGGCAGAGGCGGCGGCCGTGCGGTGGGCCGTGAGCTCGTCGCCGTCCATCAGCGCGAGCGGCACGCCGGTGCGCGCGTCGTACAGCACGTAGGTGGCATGCAGGCCGGGCAGGCCGCGCGCGCCGTTGCCCGGGAAGATGTTGATGGTCTTGATGCCGAGAAAGCCGGCCTCGCTCCAGGCCGGCATGATCAGCACGGTGCCCTTGTCGCCGCTCGCGTTGTCGATGGCGTGCACGTGGCGCTGCGGCACCTGGGCCTCGGCCGCGAAGGCGGCGCGCAGCGCGGGTACGAGGCGCTCGAAGCCCAGCGGGGCGCGGGTGGCGGTGGCGTCGAAGTGCTTCATCGGGCGGGCGGGGTGGGTGCGATGGGGGCGGTCGCCAGCGCGGCTTCGAAGAACCCGGCGAGCGCGCGCTGGTAGGTGGTGCCGAAGCGGGCCTCGCTCATCGGCTCGAGATGGCCGGCGCCTGGCACCTCGATCAGCCGCTTGGGCTCGCGCGCATCGGCCAGCAGGCGCCGCGAGTGGTCGACGGGGATCACGGCATCGGCCGTGCCGTGGATCAGCAGCAGCGGGATCGGCGAGAGGGCGGCCACGTACTTCGAGGCGGCGTAGCCGTCGCCCACGAGCAGGCCGGCACCCGAGACCTTGTCGTTGGCGATCGACGAGTACGAATAGAAGGTCGATTCGATCGCCACCGCGCGCACGCCGACGCGGTTGCCCACGCCCACGGCCGCGATCGCATTGGTGCCGCCGAGGCTCTGGCCGAACACCAGCAAGCGCGCGGGATCGACGTCGACGCGCGAGCGCACGTGGTCGATGGCGCTGCCCGAGTCCTCGAACACGCCGCGGGGCTCGGGCTTGCCTTCGGAGTCGCCGTAGCCGCGGTAGTCGAACACGAACACGTTGAAGTCCTGCTTCGGCAGCCAGGCGACGAAGCGCCAGTGCGAGGACATGTTCTGCGCATTGCCGTGGAAATGGATCACCGTGCCCTTGGCCTCGCGCGGATCGGCGCGGCCCGCGGCCGGAATGAACCAGCCGCTGAGCGCGGTGCCGTCGGTGCTCTGGAAGCGTACGCGTTCGTAGCGCAGGCCCAGCGCGTCGGGCGTTTCGTAGCGCACGCGGTCGGGGTAATAGAACATCGACTCGACGCAACCGCCGAGCAGCAGCAGCGGCAGCGCGAGCAGCGCGCGGCCGGCCAGGCGCGCGAGACGGCGTGGAACGCTCATGACGCGGCGGCGCGGCTTTCCGCCAGCATGTTGCAGAACAGCGCGCCCTGCTCGATCGCATCGTCGAGCGCCACGTGGGTGTGCGGCAGGCCGGGGTCGAACCAGCGCCGCGGCATCGCGCGCTTGGTGCTGTCGCGGTAGTCGGTCTTCAGCAGCGCCATGGCGAAGGACTTGACGTCGAGCGCCGAATGGCTGAACGGGCTCTCGCCCGCGAAGCGCGTCAGGTACCAGTAGACGAACAGGAAGTCGAAGCCCGCCGGGTAGGCCACGAAGACGGGGCGCGCCTTGAGGCCCTTGAGCCAGGCCACGTAGTTCTTCATCGCGTGCGCGGGCTCCTGCAGGTCGCTGCGGCAGGCGGCCCAGGCTTCGGGCTGCGTCCGCCACCACGCGGCGGTCTTCGGGTCGGCCTCGGCGCCGGGCAGGGTGTGCAGGTTGGCGCTGAAGGTCGACACCAGCTTCTTGTCGGCCGTGTAGGCGGCCGAGCCGAAGCTCAGCATCGAATGCGGGCCGGGGATGGGGCCGTCGGATTCGACGTCGGTGCTGATGTAGATCTCTGTCATGGGTTCGATGCTTCGTTCATGCGCTCGTCATGGTGCCCCAATCCAGCCCGAACTTCGCGAGGTACTTGCGCAACCGATCCGCATCGTTCACCACGCTGCGCTGCGCCCGCGAGGCCTGGAACAGCTGCCTTCCGGCCTCCGACAGGCTGCGCGACTTCCGGCACACGCGCAGCACGGCCTCGAGCTGCAGCCGGTCGAACAGGTCGAGCGAGGCGGCGCGCTCGTCGCCGAGCAGCGCATCGAGGTCGGCGACCTGCGATTCGCCCGCGAACAGCGCCGGTTGCGCGCGCTTCCACAGCCAGCGCAGCCGCGCGATCTCGGCCTCGACCAGCGCGACCGGGATGCGTCCGCCATCGGCCAGCGTGGCCAGTCGCGTGACGCTGGCCGAGAGGTCGCGGAAGTTGCCGCTCCACAGCGCCTCGGGGCTCTGGGCGAAGCGCAGGTAGGCGGCGCGCGCCTCGGCGTTGAAGCGCACCACGCGGTGGTTCTCGGTGGCATGCAGCGCCAGCAGGTGGTCGACGTTGGGCTCGATGTCCTCGGGGCGTTGCGCGAGGCCCGGCAGGTCGTAGGTCCAGAGGTTGATGCGCGCGAACAGGTCTTCGCGGAAGCGCCCCTCGGCCACGTCGCTGCGCAGGTCGCGGTTGGTGCCGGCGATGAGCTGGAAGTCGCTCTCGACCTCCTTGTCGGCGCCGACGGGGAAGAAGCGCTTCTCCTCGATCGCCTTGAGCAGCATGGCCTGCTCGTCGAGGCCCAGCTCGCCGATCTCGTCGAGGAAGAGCACGCCCTGGTGCGCCGTGCGCAGCAGGCCGGCGCGCTCGCTCGCGGCGCCGGTGAACGAGCCCTTCTTGTGGCCGAACAGGGTGGAGGCGGCGCCGTCGCCGCGCAGGGTGGCGCAGTTGACCTCGACGAAGGCGCCCGTGGCCTGGTGGCGCGACTGCTTGAGCTCGAACATGCGTCGTGCGAGGAAGGACTTGCCCGCGCCCGTCGGCCCCACCAGCAGGATCGGCGCGCGCGAGCGCACCGCCACGCGCTCGATCTCGTCGATGAGTGCGTTGAAGCGCGCATTGCGCGTGGCGATGCCGCTCTTGAGGAAGGCCACCGCGTCGCGCTGCTCGGCGTCGAAGCGGCGCGCGATGACGTCGTAGCGCGAGAGGTCGAGGTCGATCAGCACGCACTTGCCGGCCTCGCCCTCGCGCTGGCGCCGCGGCGGCGAGGTCTGCGCCAGCACGCCGGGGATGGTGCGCGACTCGGACAGCAGGAACATGCAGATCTGAGCGACGTGGGTGCCGGTGGTGATGTGCGACCAGTACTGCTCGCGCTCGGTGTCGAAGGGGTAGGCGCGTGCCCAGTCGTACAGGCGCGAGTAGACCTCGCCGAAATCCCACGGGTCGGCCAGGTCCATCGGCACCAGGTTGACCGTGGTCTCGGGCGAGACGGCCGCGATGTCGGCCTTGACGAGCTCGGCCAGCGTCTTGTGCTTGAGCGTGTAGAGCAGCTCCATGCGCGCCACCACCATGTCCTCGTGCTGCGCGAGCGAGACGGTGGGGCGCCACTTGCTCCAGCGGCCGGCGCCCTGGCCGGCGTCGAGCTGCGTGCCGAGGAAGCCGATGACGACGATGGGTTTCTTCATTTTTTGGATAAATGGCTAGCCAAAATTATAAGAAACCGCAGAGATCTGTCATGTGCTCGTAGGCTTAAATCAAGCCAAAAAGAAAAAATATCCAATGAAATCAACGAGTTGAAACTTCATCGAGTACGCACAGGCAAGGCTGGCACACGCGTTGCAATAAGAAGCTCACTCAAGAAGACAAACGATCCAGAAGACAACGAACACAAGGAGAAGTCAGCATGGCCAACCTTCAACTCTTTCAAACGCTGCGCGGCGCGCTGCTGCCGCAGGCCACGGCCCGAAACGAAGCGGGCGGTGCCGCCTACGAGCTGTCGCCCAAGCATCGGCTGGCGCAGCTGGCGGCCACCGGTTGCCTGAACAACACCTTCTACGCCCAGGCGCAGGACCAGCTCGATGCGGTGCTGGCGCTGGCCTCGCAGGTCGACCCGGTGTTCGTGGCCAAGACGGCGGTATACGCGCGCCGTGCCGGCCACATGAAGGACATGCCGGCGCTGCTGGCCGCGACGCTGGCGGTGCGCGACGTGTCGCTGCTGGCCAAGGTGTTCCCGCAGGTGGTCGACAACGGCAAGATGCTGCGCAACTTCGTGCAGATGCTGCGTTCGGGCGCGGTGGGCCGCAAGTCGCTCGGTACGCGTCCGAAGAAGCTGGTGCAGCAATGGCTGCTGTCGGCGACCGAGGCGCAACTGCTGAATGCCGCGGTGGGCAACGCGCCTTCGCTGGCCGACGTGGTGAAGATGGTGCATCCGAAGCCCACCGAGGCCTGGCGTGCGGCATGGTTCGCATGGCTGATCGATCGTCCGTATGCGCTGGAGGCACTGCCTGCGGCCACGCAGGCCTTCGAACGCTTCAAGCGCGACCGTACGCAGGACGTGCCCGACGTGCCGTTCCAGATGCTGACCGCGCTGGAGCTGGACGCGCAGGCCTGGGCTCGCATCGCCGAGCGTGGTTCGTGGCAGATGGTGCGTCAGAACCTGAACACCTTCGCCCGCCATGGCGTGTTTGCGTTGCCGGGCCTCGCGGAAGCGGTGGCCGCCAAGCTGCGTGACCCGCAGGCGGTGGCCAAGGCGCGTGTGCTGCCGTACCAACTGATGGCGGCCTACACCGCAACCGGTGCCGAGGTGCCGCACGTGGTGAAGGACGCGCTGCAGGACGCGATGGAACTCGCGCTGGCCAACGTGCCGCAGTTCGAGGGCCGCGTGGTGGTGTGCCCCGACGTGTCGGGCTCGATGAGCTCGGCGGTGACGGGTTACCGCGGTTCGGCGACCTCGGCGGTGCGCTGCATCGACGTGGCCGCGCTGGTGGCTGCCGCCGTGCTGCGCCGCAATGCGGATGCACGTGTGCTGCCCTTCGAGACGAAGGTGGTTTCGCTGCAGCTGAATCCGCGCGATTCGGTGATGACCAACGCGGCCAAGCTGGCGGCGGTGGGCGGTGGCGGTACCTCGTGCAGCGCGCCGCTGGCGTGGCTGAACCGCGAGAAGGCGCAGGCCGATCTGGTGGTGCTGGTGTCGGACAACGAATCGTGGGCCGACCGTGCGCGGGGCCGTGGCACCGCGACGATGCAGGAGTGGGAGGCGTTCAAGCAGCGCAACCCGAAGGCGCGGCTGGTGTGCATCGACATCCAGCCTTATGCGACCACCCAGGCGCAGGAGCGCGACGATGTGCTGAACATCGGCGGCTTCAGCGACGAGGTGTTCAAGCTGCTGGCGGTGTATGCCGCGGGTGGCCTGGGCGCCGACCACTGGGTGGGTGTGATCGAAGAGACTTCGATCTGAAGACGTGGAGGTGACGCGGGCGCGGCTCGCGGCACCCCCGAGTCATGGATGAATGTCGTCGTCCGACGAATGCAGATGTGAGTACATCCAACCCCCTCACATCGATCGTTGGTCGCCGGACGGGGACATGGAGTTGAAGTGCGAATGCAGGCAGGACTACATCTGGACGCCCGGGGGTCGAGCCCCGACACCAGTTCACTGGTGGGCATGTCTTGCCATCCTCGTCGCACTCTTTTTTTGCAGCGAATGCTGACGGAACTACAGACTCTTAATCTCGTGGTCGCGGGTTCGAATCCCGCCGGTCGCAAGACCGTAGCTCAGTGGTCAGAGCACGCCGTTTCGTCGATTCCTTTGTCGCTGCTTTTTGTTTTGAGGTGAATGCAGGCAGGTCTACAGGTAAGAGCGTCATGGTCTTGGCCATGAAGGTCCCGGGTCCGACTCCCGGTCTGTTTCGGCAGATAGCTCAGTCAACGACCTGCCGCTCCTCGTCACCTCTTTTTTTTGACGACGCGCGCCATGAGTGCCCGTCGAAGAATCGTTGAAAAATAGACAGAGACTCAGAGAGAAAAAAATGAAAGAACAGAACTACAACCTGCACGAAGTGACCAACGGCGTGCCCGTGAAGATGTGGACCCGCGGCGTGCCCGTGGAAGACGAGGCGCAGAAGCAACTCGAGAACGCGGCTCGTCTGCCGATCGTGTTCAAGCACATCGCGGCCATGCCCGACGTGCACTACGGCATCGGCGCGACCGTGGGTTCGGTGATCCCGACCTTCAAGGCCATCATCCCGGCCGCGGTAGGCGTGGACATCGGCTGCGGAATGATGGCGTGCAAGACCACGCTGCATGCCAACGACCTGCCCGACAACCTGGGCCCGCTGCGCTCGGCGATCGAGAAGGCCGTGCCGCACGGCTCGAACCCCAAGCGCATGGGCCGCGACAAGGGTTCGTGGGAAACGCCGCCCGACGAAACCGACGCTGCCTGGGCCAAGCTGGTGGATGAGTTCGATGCGATCTGCGAGGACTACCCGCGCATCAAGAACACGAACAACCACAAGCACCTGGGAACGCTGGGGACCGGCAACCACTTCATCGAGGTCTGCCTCGATGAGGCGGGCGCCGTGTGGTTCATGCTGCACTCGGGTTCGCGCGGCGTGGGCAACGCGATCGGCACGCACTTCATCGAACTCGCGAAGAAGGACGCGCAGCTGCACCAGCGCAACCTGCCCGACCAGGACCTGGCGTACTTCGAGGAAGGCGCCCGGTACTTCGGCGACTACGTGCGCGCGGTGGGCTGGGCCCAGAAGTTCGCGCGTGCGAACCGCGAGGTGATGATGCAGCGCGTGGTCGCGGCCGCGCGCAAGGTGATCGCCAAGCCCTTCGAGGCGCATGTGGAAGCGGTGAACTGCCACCACAACTACGTGAGCCGCGAAACGCACTTCGGCGAGGACGTGCTCGTGACCCGCAAGGGCGCGGTGAGCGCGAAGGCCGGCGAGCTCGGGATCATTCCCGGCAGCATGGGCGCCAAGAGCTACATCGTGCGCGGCAAGGGCAACCCCGAGAGCTTCATGAGCTGCAGCCACGGCGCCGGTCGAAAGATGAGCCGTACCAAGGCGAAGAAGCTGTTCACGATCGCCGACCAGATCGCCGCGACCGAGGGTGTGGAATGCCGCAAGGACGCCGACGTGATCGACGAGATCCCGATGGCCTACAAGGACATCGACGCGGTGATGGAGGCGCAGAAGGACCTGGTGGAGGTGGTCTACACGCTCAAGCAGGTGGTGTGCGTGAAGGGTTAGTGCAAGGAGGTCGTCCCGATCGGCCTCCCTTTTTCAGAGAGACCGGACGAGGACGACGAGATGAAGAGCAACAAGCAACGCCGCGCCGAGATCCGCGGCCGCCGCCTCGAGCGCGCGGCGCGCATCGAGGCGCAACTGCGCCTGCCCGACCAGCGGCACCTGCTGTCGCGGCGCGCGCCGGGCCTGGAGCCCGCCGACGTGGAGGTGCTGGCACGCCACAACAACACCTATGGCGCGCTGCCCACCTACTACCTCGATCGCGCTTTCACCTGCCGCGACTGCGGTGCCGAGCAGGTGTGGACGGCGAAGCAGCAGAAGTGGTGGTACGAGACGATGCACGGCAATATCGACAGCCGCGCGGTGCGCTGCCTGCCATGCCGGCGGGCGCTGCGCGCGGCGCGGTCCGCCTCGCGCGAAGGCGAGGGCGCGAACCTGCTCGGCGAGATGTCGCAACGGCTGCGTGCGTTCGCCGACGCACCCGCAACGCCCGCGGCGCGCGCCGAGGTCGATGCCGCGCTCGAAAGCAAGTGGTGGGGCCTGCGCACGCTGGCGGTCGAGGCACTGGGCCATTGGGGTTCGGCGGCCGATCTCGCGCGCCTGCGCGCGCTGGTCGATGCCTGGCAACCGTCATGGAACAGCTGGGAGCGGCAGGGCGCGCAGGTGGCGGCCGAGGCCTTGGCTGCGAAGCTGCGCCATCCGGCCGACGAGGACTGGGCGCTCGAAGCCTGCCTGCGCGGCCATGCGAGCCCTTGGAACTGGCGTGCCTTCCTGGCCGCCATTCCATCGGCGCGCCTCGCGGCATGCGGCGAGGCGGAGTTCGCGCGGCGCGGTGAAGGGCATCATCGGCTGTTGCGATGGCTGGCGATGGCGCATTGCCTGGGTCTCGCGCCCGGGCCGGCGCAGGTCGCGGCATTGAACGCCCATGCGGACAAGGAGGTCCGCCAGTGGGCCCAACGATTCGGGAGAAAGCCGGAATGAGCGCATCGAAGGACGAGGTCGTGCCGATGGCATCGAAGGAGGCGGCCGCGCACGACGCGCTGCGCGCCACGCTGCAGCGCGTGGGCGTGGTGTTCGAGTTCAGTGTCTGCCGCGTGGCCGGCGAGTCACCGGCCGTGGGTGAAGCGCATCACCGCGAGGTGCTGCGGCGGCTGGGCGAGGAAACGATGGCGCGGGCCGAACGCCACTGGCGCGAGGCCATGGAAAAGAACCCGTCCCTGCAGCCGGCCAGCTTCGATGCGCAACGGGCCTTCGACGTGGCGAGCGCGCGCGCGACGCGGCTCGACGCGGCGGCGGTGGTCGCGGCCGACAGCTATCCACCGAACCATCGCATCGCGCACACGCGCGACCTCGACGAGGTGGACTGGTTCGAGTGGCTCTGCCAGGCCTTTGGCGATCCGCCCTATCCATTGGTCGTGGCCGACGAGACCGAGCGGGCCTCGCTGTTCCCGCGCTTCTGCGAGGCCATCGGGCTGCTGCCGGACGAAGGCCTCGTGCTGCTCGACTGGGTCGGCGATCCGGAGCGCGAGCCCGAGCGCAGCCTGTGGAGCGCGTATTTCGAGGACGGCAAGGAGTGGTGGGGCATCTGGTGCTTCACCGTATGGAATCCGCGGCGTGGCACGCTGGCCGCGGTGATGGCGAGCACGACGGATTGAATGACGAACGACAGGGAAAGGACAACGATGAAACCGCAACGACATGAAGAAGAACGCATCCGCTCGGCCCATCCGGTCGAGCCCGCCATGCGCGCGCAGATCATGGAGGAACTCGCCGCCATCGAGGCGCGGCACGAGGTCACGGTGCTGTTCGCCTGCGAATCGGGCAGTCGTGGCTGGGGCTTTGCCTCGCCCGACAGCGACTACGACGTGCGCTTCATCTACGTGAACCGCCTGCCGTGGTACCTCACGGTGACGCCGCGTCGCGACGTGATCGAGCTGCCGATCAGCGGCGAGCTGGACATCAACGGCTGGGACCTCCGCAAGGCGCTGGGACTGATGCGCGAATCGAACCCGACGCTGCTCGAGTGGCTGCGCTCGCCGATCGTCTACCGCGAGGACGCGCAGGCGATGCCGCGTTTCCGCGCGCTGTCGGAGGCGGTGTTCTCCAACGCGCGCGGCTGGCACCACTACGCCTCGATGGCGAAGAAGAACTTCCGCGAGCACCTGCAGGCCGAGACGGTGCGCTACAAGAAGTACCTCTACGTGCTGCGCCCGCTGCTGGCCGCGCGCTGGATCCGCATGCGGCCTGGCGTGCCGCCGATGCGTTTCGCCGATCTCGCGCAGCACACGCTCGATGCGGTGCGCGACGCCGCGCTGATCGACGAGATCAACGCGCTGCTCGAGGTGAAGATGCGCGCCGGCGAGGCCGCGACCAGCCCGCGCTGGCCGGGCATCCATGCCTTCATCGAGGCGGAGCTGGCCGCGCATGCGGCCGAGCCCGTGACGGCGCTGCCGCCGGCCGATGCGTCGGGGCTCGATGCCTTCCTGAGCGACACGGTGCTGCGTTTCGGGGGCGGCGATGCGAAGGGCGCGGTGCGCCACGAGTCGCAAGGTTGCGGCTGAGGACGCAGCAAGGACAACGAGGAACAGGGGCGCGCGAGGACCGCGCCCACTACGAGAAGAACAGCCATGAAAGAAGAAGAAATCCAACGAGAACAGGCGCATGCGGCGCCGTTGCAGGCCGTCGTGCTCGACGGCTCCCAAGGCGAGGGCGGCGGCCAGATCCTGCGCACCAGCCTCGCGCTGTCGATGGTCACGGGCCGGCCCATGGCCATCGAGAAGATTCGCGCCGGCCGTGCCAAGCCGGGCCTGATGCGCCAGCACCTCGCGTGCGTGAACGCGGCCGCCGCGATCAGCGGCGCGGCCGTCGAGGGCGTCGAGCTCGGTTCGCAGTCGCTGCGTTTCGCGCCAGGCCCGGTGCGCGCGGGCGAGTACCGCTTCGCGATCTCGGGCGCGGGCAGCTGCATGCTGGTGCTGCAGACCGTGCTGCCGCCGCTGCTGCTGGCGGGTGCTGCGAGCCGGCTGCACCTGAGCGGCGGCACGCACAACCCGATGGCGCCGCCGTTCCATTTCCTCGAGCGCGCCTTCGCGCCGCTGGTGCGCCGGCTCGGCGCCGACCTGCGACTGCAGCTGCGCCGTCACGGCTTCTATCCGGCCGGCGGCGGCGAGGTCGAGGCGGACATCGTGCCGGCGGCCGGCGCGCTGCAGCCCTTCGACCTGCTCTCGCGCGGCGAGGCGCTGGAGCGCCATGCCGAGTGCCTGGCGCCGGGCATCGCGCGCCATGTGATGACGCGCGAGCTCGAGACCCTGGGCGCGGCGATGGGCTGGACCGGCGAGCAGCTGCGCTACGGCGCCACGCGGCAGAACGAGGGCCCGGGCAATGCGCTGATCGCGACGCTGGTGCATGCGGAGGTGACCGAGGTGTTCACGGCCTTCGGCGAGAAGACGCTGAGCGCCGAGCAGGTGGCGCATGCGCTGGTGAAGGAGCTGCGCGACTTCCTCAAGAGCGAGGCGGCGGTCGGGCCGCATCTGGCCGACCAGCTCGCGCTGCTGCTGGCGCTGGCCACCTGGCAGAGCGGCCGCGGCGCGGCGTTCACCTGCAGCGAGGTGACCGAGCACACGCGCACCAACTGCGCGGTGATCGAGCGCTTCCTGCCGGTGCGCTTCGCGATCGCGCAGGCGCGCGCGGCCTCGACGGTGCGCGTCGAACCGGCCTGAGCCAACCCCTCAGGCCAGCGGCGTCGCGTTCGCGTACAGCCGCAGCAGCATCGCGCGCAGGGTCTTGACCTCGGCCGGGCTGAAGTCGGAGATCGCGACCGCCTCGTAGTGCTGTGCGAGCGGGATCAGCTCGAGCGTGAGCGCGAGCCCGCGCTCGGTCAGCGCGATGCGCACCGCGCGCTTGTCGGTGTCGCACTTCTCCCGCATCACCAGCTCGTTGGCCGCCAGCCGGTCGACGATGCGCGACAGCGCCGACAGGTCGGTCGAGGCGTGCGTCGCGAGCTCCGAGAGCGTCTGGCGCGGCGTGTGCTGCAGCGAGGCGCACACACGCCACTCGCTGAGGCTCAGCCCATAGGGCTTGAGGGCCTTGGCGAAGGCATTGCCCATGCGCGCGCCGGCGCGTGCCAGCAGGAAGGGAATGGCCTTTTCGAGGTCGTGTTCTGACGTTGGGGTTTTCATCTAGACATGCTTGATTGTTCAAGTATATAGTCCGCCCACTTATTTGAATAATCAAGTAAATGGAGACAACAAGATGAGCCTCGGACACTCTCGCAGGCACGCCGTCGCGGCCCTGCTGGCCCTCGTTTCGGCGCTGCCGGCGGCGCAGGCGCAGACGGCCGCGAAATGGCCGACCCAGGCCGTGCGCTTCATCGTGCCGTTCCCGGCCGGCTCGGCGCCCGACGTGCTGATCCGCCTCGTGGGCGCGAAGCTCGGCGAGAAGTGGGGCCAGGGCGTGATCGTCGACAACCGGCCCGGCGGCAGCGGCGTGATCGGCATGAACGGCATCCTCGCCGCGCCCGCCGACGGCTACAGCTTCGGCTTCGTGCAGGGCTCGGCGATCTCGGTGGCGCCGAGCACGATCAAGGGCGTGAGCTACGACTTCAACCGCGATTTCGTGCCGGTCACGCTCGCGGCGGTCGCGCCCTTCATGCTCGCGGTGCCCGGCAACTCGCCGCACAAGACGCTGGCCGACTTCATCGCGGCCGCGCGCGCCAGGCCGCAGGGCGTCGAGGTGGCCGACAACGGCCGCGGCACGGCGCCCCACCTGGCCTCGGCGCTGCTCGGGCTGCAGTCGGGCGCGCAGTTCCTCGAGGTGCACTACCCGGGCGGCGCGCAGGCGATGCAGGCCACGCTCGGCGGCCAGACCCAGATGATGGTCGAGACCTACAACGTGGTCGCGGGCAACGTGCAGGGCGGCCGCATGCGCATCCTGGCCAGCATGGGTGACCGCGTGGAGCCCGGCCTCGAGGCCTTCCCGCTCGCGAGCAAGACCGTGCCCGGCGCGGTGGCGCACGGCTGGTTCGCGGTGATCGCGAAGAAGGGCGTCGACGCGCAGGTGCTCGCGAAGCTCAACAAGGACATGAACGAGGCGCTGCTGCTGCCCGAGGTGGTCGCGAAGTCGCGCGAGCTCGGCACCTATCCGCGCCCCGGCACGCCCGAACAACTGGCGCGCTACATCGCCGAGGACCGCAAGACCTGGCAGGACGTGCTCGACAAGCTGAACATCAAACCGGAGTGAACACCCCATGAAAGACAAGATTGCGCTCGAAGAGCATTTCGCGATCGACCTGACGATCGCCGACTCCCAGGTCTATGCACGGCCCGAGGTGTGGCAGACGCTCAGGAGCAACCTGCTCGACTTCGAGCAGCAGCGCCTCGAGCAGATGGACCAGTGGGGCACGGCCTTCTCGATCCTCTCGCTGAACTCGCCCGCGGTGCAGGGCATTCCCGACGCGAAGCGCGCGGTGGAAGTCGCGAAGCGCGCCAACGACGTGCTGGCCGAGCAGGTGCGCCGCCATCCCGCGCGCTTCGGCGGCTTCGCGGCGTTGCCGCTGCAGGACCCCGAGGCCGCGGCGCGCGAACTCGAGCGCTGCGTGAAGGAACTGGGCTTCCACGGCTTCCTGGTCAACGGCTTCTCGCAGGTGGGCGACGAGCAGACGGTCGTCTACTACGACGACCCGCGCTTCGCCGATTTCTGGCGTGCCGCCGCGGCGCTGGGCAAGCCCTTCTACATGCATCCGCGCGACCCGCTACTGCCGCGCGAGCCGATCTACGAAGGCGCGCACTGGCTCACCGGTCCGACCTGGGCCTTCGCGGTGGAGACCGGCATCCATGCGCTGCGCCTGCTGTCGAGCGGCCTGTTCGACCGCCATCCCGAGCTGCAGATGATCCTCGGCCACTTCGGCGAGGGCATCCCGTTCAACATCTGGCGCGTCGACCACATCCTGCGCAAGGGCCGCCGCGGCATGCCCTGCGACAAGGAGATCGGCGATTACCTGCGCAGCAACGTGCACATCACGACCAGCGGCAACTTCCGCACGCCCACGCTGCTGTCGACGATGCTCGAGGTGGGATCGGACCGCATCATGTATTCGGTCGACTATCCGTTCGAGAAGCACGAGGACGCGGCGCGCTGGTTCGACCGCTGCGAGATCAGCGAGAACGACCGGCGCAAGATCGGCCGCGACAACGCGCGCCGGCTGTTCGGGCTCAACTGAAATGGGCGCGGCAAGAGACATGCGGCCGGTGCTGGTGGCCGGCGGCGGCATCGGCGGGCTGGCGGCGGCGCTCGCGCTGGTGCGCGAGGGTTACCGCGTCAAGGTGATCGAGCAGGCGGGCCGGATCGGCGAGATCGGTGCCGGCATCCAGCTGAGCCCGAACGCCTTCGCGGCCTGCGATGCCCTCGGGGTGGGCGCGCAGCTGCGCGCCAAGGCGGTCTACACCGACGAGATGGTGATGTTCGACGCACTCGATGCGCGGCGCGTGGCGGGCATCTCGCTGGCCGATGCCTTCCGCGAACGCTTCGGCAATCCCTATGCGGTGATCCACCGCGCCGACATCCATGGCGCGCTGCTCGACGGCGTGCAGTCGGCGCGCGACGGCCAAATCGAGTTCCTGACCTCGACCAGGGGCGTGAAGATCGAACAGGACGCCGAGGGCGTGACCTTGATCGACGCGCAGGGCGGGCGCCACGAAGGCCAGGCGCTGATCGGCTGCGACGGCGTGCGCTCGGTGGTGCGCCAGCAGTACGTGGGCGACGGCATCCGCGTGTCGGGCCATGTGGTGTTCCGCGCGGTGGTCGACACGGTCGAGTTTCCCGAGGCGCTGCGCTTCACCGCGCCATGCATCTGGGTCGGCCCCAACTGCCACCTGGTGCACTACCCGCTCAAGGGCGGCGACAAGTTCAACCTGGCCGCCACCTTCCACAGCGACCAGCCCGAGGAATGGGGCTCGATGGATGGCGACCCGGCCGAGCTGCTGCGCTTCTTCGCCGGCACCTGCGAGCGGGTGCAGCAGATCCTGCGCGTGCCCCAGGCCTGGAAGCGCTACTCGACCGCCGACCGCAACCCGATCGAGCAATGGACCTTCGGCCGCGCCACCCTGCTGGGCGATGCCGCGCATCCGATGGTGCAGTACCTCGCGCAGGGCGCCTGCACGGCCTGCGAGGACGCCGTCACGCTCGGCCTCGCGCTGCGCCGCACGCAGGGCGACTGGCCGCGCGCGCTCGCGCTGTACGAGCGTTCGCGCGTGGCGCGCACCGCGCGCGTGGTGCTGTCGGCGCGCGAGATGGGGCGCATCTATCACGCCAGGGGCGTGGAGCGGCAGGTGCGCAACAGCATGTGGAAGGGCCGGCCGCAGGAGCGCTTCTACGACGCGCTCGAATGGCTCTACGGCTGGAGCGCCGAGCACTGCCTGGATCTCGACGAGGCCGTGGCGTGAGAGCCATCGCCGAATCCGCGGGCACGGGCGGTGCCGCCGAAGTGCGCGCGCCGATCGACATCCCCGCGCTGATCGACAGCCATCCGGTCAGCAGCTTCCAGCGCTGGATCCTGGTGCTGGTGGGCTGCGCGGTGGTGATGGACGGCTTCGACGTGCAGGCGATGGGCTTCGTGGCGCCCGCGATCGTGCACGAATGGGGCATCGAGAAGGCCGCGCTGGGCCCGGTGTTCGGCGCCGGCCTGCTGGGCATGCTGGTCGGCTCGCTGGTGCTGAGCATCTGCGCCGACCGCTTCGGCCGCCGGCCGGTGCTGATCGCGGCCACGGTGTTCTTCGCGCTGTGCATGCTCGCGACCACCGGGGTCCACACGCTGGGCCAGCTGCTCGCGATGCGCTTCGTCACCGGCATCGGGCTGGGCGGCATCATGGCCAACGCCAGCGCGCTGGCCAGCGAGTACAGCCCGCACCGGCGGCGCGTGACGCTGATGATGTGGGTCTCGTGCGGCTTCACCGGCGGCGCGGTGCTAGGCGGCGCGATCAGCGCGCTGCTGCTGCCGCTGGGCGGCTGGCGCGCGGTGTTCGTGTTCGGCGGCGTGGTGCCGCTGGTGATCGCCGCGCTGATGCTGCGCTACATGCCCGAGTCGATGCAGTTCCTGGTGCTGCGCGGGCGCCGGCTCGACCGGGTGCAGCAGTGGCTGCGCCACATCGCGCCCGGCGTGCCGGTGGATGCCGCCAGCCGCTACGTGGTGCACGAGGCGAAGCAGGACGGCGCGCCGGTGGCCGAGCTGTTCCGCGGCGGCCGCGCGCGCGCCACGCTGCTGCTGTGGGGCATCAACTTCCTCAACCTGCTGAACCTGTTCTTCCTCGCCAACTGGCTGCCCACGCTGGCGGTGGACGCGGGCTACAGCGCGAACGTGGCGGTGGCCGCCGGCACGCTGCTGCAGGTGGGCGGCGTGGTGGGCACGGTGGCGATGGGGCCGCTGATCGACCGCGTGGGCTTCTACCGCGTGCTGGTGCCGGTGTTCGCGCTCGCGGTGCTGACCATCGCGCTGATCGGCCAGCCCGCGCTGCCGCTCGCGGCCATGCTGGCGGCGGTGGTGGTCAGCGGCTTCTGCATCGTCGGCGCGCAGCCGGCGCTGATCGCGCTGGCCTCGAGCGTCTACCCGACCACGGTGCGCGCCACCGGCATGGGCTGGAGCCTCGGCATCGGTCGCGCGGGCTCGATCGCGGGGCCGCTGGTGGCGGGCTGGCTGATCGGGCTGCACTGGTCGAACGGCGCGCTGTTCGTGGCGGCGGCGCTGCCCGCGCTGCTGTCGTGCGCGATGGTGTTCTGCATGGGGCGCACGGGATTCGGCAAAGGCCACAAAGACGGCAACAACGGCAACAACGGCGCGGCGACGCGCGAAGGAGAGAAGACATGACGACGGCAACGGTGGGCGCGCGCGAGGGCGGCGCGGCGGTGGTGGCGGCCCGCGTGCTGATGGCCGCGATCTTCCTGATCGCGGGCACGCGCAAGCTCATGACCTATGGCGCCACGCTCGGCTATTTCGCCAAGCTCGGCATCCCGCTGCCCGACGTGGTGCTGCCGCTGACCATCGCGCTCGAGATCGGCGGCGGCCTGCTGCTCGTGGCCGGCTGGCGCGTGAAGTGGGTGGCGAGCGCGCTCGCGCTCTTCACCATCGCCACCGCCTTCGCGGCCCATGCCTTCTGGTCGGCCGACGCGGCGCAGTTCAATGCGCAGCTCAACAACTTCCTCAAGAACGTGGCGATGGTGGGCGGCTTCCTGCTGCTGATCGTGCAGGCCCGCGTCAGCGACACTGTGCGCTGAGCGGAAAACTGCTTTCCGTTCGCGGCATGGAAACACGCGCGAGCGCGCGAGAGACTCGCGGCGGGCGCCTCGCGCCCTGAAAAAAGAA
Source organism: Variovorax sp. GW821-FHT09B01 (assembly GCF_059418345.1). Lineage (NCBI taxonomy): Bacteria > Pseudomonadati > Pseudomonadota > Betaproteobacteria > Burkholderiales > Comamonadaceae > Variovorax > Variovorax sp. GW821-FHT09B01. The sequence goes on from NZ_JBWKPQ010000021.1 coordinate 82,322, forward strand.
AGCCCGACCCATGACCATTTCTTCCTTCGTCTACAACAGCGCGCCCCAGCGCGTGGTCTTCGGTGCCGGCACGCTGCAGCATCTGGCGCGCGAGATCGAGGCGCTAGGCGCGCGCCGCGCGCTGGTGCTGTCCACGCCCGAGCAGCGGCCGCAGGCCGAGCGCATCGCCGCCCTGCTCGGCGACCATGCGGCCGGCGTGTTCGACCGCGCCGTGATGCACGTGCCGATCGAAACGGCGCGCGAGGCACGCGAGGTGGCGCGGCAGCTCGATGCCGATTGCGCCGTGGCCATCGGCGGCGGCTCGACCACCGGCCTGGGCAAGGCGATCGCGCTCGATTCGGGACTGCCGATCCTCGCCATTCCCACCACCTACGCGGGCTCCGAGATGACGCCGATCTACGGCATCACCGAGGCCGGCCTCAAGAAGACCGGCAAGGACGCGCGCGTGCTGCCGCGCACCGTGATCTACGACCCCGAGCTCACGCTGAGCCTGCCGGTGGCGATGAGCGTGACCAGCGGCATCAACGCGATCGCGCACGCGGCCGAAGGCCTGTACGCGGTCGATGCCAATCCGATCATGGACCTGATGGCGGTGGAGGGCATCGCCGCGCTGGGCCGTGCGCTGCCCGTGCTGCGTGCCTCGGCCCAGGACGTGGCGGCGCGCGGCGACGCGCTGTACGGCGCATGGCTGTGCGGCACCGTGCTCGGCAACGTCGGCATGGCGCTGCACCACAAGCTCTGCCACACGCTCGGCGGCAGCTTCAACCTGCCGCATGCCGAGACCCACACCATCGTGCTGCCGCATGCGCTGGCCTACAACGCCGCGGCGGCGCCGCGCGCCATGGAACGCATCGCCGGCGCGCTCGGCGGCCGCAGCGCGGCGCAGGCCGTGTACGAGCTCGCGCGCGACAACGGCGCGCCGGTGGCGCTGCGCGACATCGGCATGAAGGAAGCCGACCTCGACGTGGCCTGCGCGCAGGCGTTGCAGAACCAGTATCCGAATCCGCGCCCGCTGGAGCGCGATGCGATCCGCGCGCTGTTGCAGAACGCCTGGGAAGGCGCGCGGCCCTGAGCGGCCGCTTTTCTCCTCGACTGAAAAAGAAGAAGGGCGCGAAGGGCCCGCCGTGCTGGCGGGACCTTCGCGCCCTTCGCGCGAGGTCCGGGTGCTGCTATCAGTTGGCCACTTCGCCGCCCGCGGGCTGCGTGCTGGCCACCGAGGGCACGCCCTGCAGCTGCTTCACTTCGGCCAGGTAGGCCGGGCTGTTGCGCAGGCGCTCGTAGGCGGCCGTGCGTTGGCGGAAATCGGGGTTGGTGCTGTCGATGCCGTCGATGCGCGCGTATTGATTGAGGCCGGCGCGGGTCCACAGCGCGAGGTCGGCCTTGACTTCGGCGCGGCTCAGCGCGCCCGCGGCCACGTTCTCGCCGGCTTCGCTGCCGACCCATGCTTCCTGCGGTGCCTGGGCCACGGTCTTCGAACGGTCCAGGTCGGCGCGCACGTCGGTGCGGCTCAGCGCGCTGCCGGTGGTGGCGATCGGCGCGCCCACCCAGGCTTCGGCCGGCACGGTCTGGGCCGAGGCGGCGCCGGCTGCGAGCGCGAAAGCGGAGAGGGCGATGAGTTGCTTGGTGTTCATGATGGGAGTCCCTTCGGATGTCTGTGTGGGCGGCGGACATTCGTCGTTGCCACGGGATGCAGTGTGAAACCGCATCGTGGTTCGCGCTGTGCGTTTGCGCACTGCTTTCGATCGATCGCGCGCGGGCCGTGAACCCCACTGGCAGTGGGGAGAAACGGGGACGAAGGCTCAGGCCGTTCGCACCGCGTACAGCACCGCCAGCGGCTCGGTGCGCCCGCGCACCGCGAGCATCTCGGGCTCGCCGAGCGTGTCGGCCGCGCCGGCCTGCTGCGCCGCGAACAGCGAGAGCACCAGCCGCGCCGAAGCCTTCTTCGAATGGTCCTGCAGCCGGCTCGCGGTGTTGACCACCTCGCCGATCGCGGTGAAGGTGGTGGTCTCGAGGTAGCCGACCTCGCCGACCGCGGCGCGGCCCGCATGCAGGCCCATGCCGAAGTCCAGCCGCTGGCCGAACTGGGCCTCGAAGCCCTCGCTCCAGGCGTCCATGCGCTCGCCGATCAGCGCGGTGGCGCGCAGCGCCTGGCGGCAGGCGGTGGCGAGGTCGGTCTCGAGGCCGAAGATCGCCATCACGCTGTCGCCGATGAACTGGTTGGGCACGCCGCCGGCTTCGCGCACGGCGGCGCCGACGGTGGCGAAGTAGCGGTCGAGCACGTAGGCGAGGTCGAAGGGCCACTGCCGCTCCGACAGCCCCGACCAGCGCCGCAGGTCGACGAACAGGATCGCCACGTCGCGCTCGTGGCCGAAGCTGCCCACGGGCGCGGGCCGGCCCTCGTTGGGGCGCGGCGCGAACAGCGGCGTGACCTCGATGTCGCCGCGCGGGCGCAGCTGGCAGGCCAGGCGCACGTCGGACGGCGCGCGCACGCGTTCGAGGGTGCGCTGCTCGTCGCGGCCCGGTGCCCCGACGTGGCCGGCCGACCCGCTCACGCGCACGCGGCAGGTCGAGCAGCGGGCGCGGCCGCCGCAGGCCGACAGGTGGGCGATGCCGTGCGAGCGGCTGGCCTCGAGCACGCTCCAGCCGCGCGGCACGTGCACCGTGCGCTCGGGGTAGCGCAGCGCGATCGAGGGCCGTCCCGACCAGCGGTAGAAGGCCGTGCGGCCCCAGCGCGCGAGCAGCAGCGCGGCCAGCGCCAGCGCATAGAAGAGCTTGATGTTGCGCTCGATCGCGCCGAGCGCGCGTGACTGCTCGGCCGTGGGCACGGCCGTCGGCGGCACGCCGGTCCACTGGAACTCGCGCCCCATCGAGACGAAGCCCACGGCGGCCATCAGCGGCAGCACGACGGCGATGGCCAGCAGCAGGTGCGAAAAGCGGCGATACCAGGGCTGCACGCGCAGCGCGAAGTGCAGGCCCAGGCAGCCGTGCACCCAGGCCGCGAGCATCAGCGCGAACTGCGCGCTCGCGCCCGGCAGGTCCCACAGGCCCCAGACCACGCGCGCATACGAGCCCTCGATGCCGTAGACGGTGTAGGCGCCGCGCATCGCCGTCAGGTGCGTGGCCAGCAGCAGCGGCAGCGAGAAGCCCAGCAGCACGCGCAGGCCCTCGAGTGGCGGCATGCGCAGCGTGCGCCGCTCCCACAGCGCGACCACGGCCAGCGCCAGGTGCGCCAGCGCGGCGCCATACAGCAGCAGGGTGCCGGGCAGGCTGTGCCAGAAGGCGCGCAACTGGTCGAGCAGCGCCTCGGCCCGGGCGAAGGAGGCGATGCCCAGCGCATGGTTGAGCAGGTGCAGCGTGACGTAGGCCATCAGCACGATCCCGCTGGCCCAGCGCAGGTTGCGCCGCGTGGGCGTTCTCAGGGCGGATGGGGAACGTCTGTGCATGCGGCGGGTCGGAAGGGCACCCGAGCATAATGCGCGGCGCCCATCGACCCGGCATGGCCTCCATCACACCTTCCTCGCCTTCCTCCCCGGCTTCGGCCGTCCCGCGCTCCAGCCTCGCGCTGCGCCAGATCGCGCTGCTCGCGGGGCTGTCCGACCAGCGGCTGGACCAGCTCGCGCAGCAGTGTCTGTGGCACAGCGTGGCCGCGGGCAAGCCGCTGCTGCTGCGCGCCGAGCAGCAGGGCGAGGTGTTCCTGCTGATCTCGGGCCGCGTGCGCGTGACCACCTATTCGGCCAACGGCCGCCAGGTGACCTTCCGCGACTCCGAGGCCGGCGAGCATTTCGGCGACATCGCCGCCATCGACGGCGGGCCGCGCTCGGCCGACGTGGTCACGCTCGAACCCTGCGTGGTCGCCAGCCTCGACCGCACCGCCTTCCTGGCCCTGCTGCGCGACGAGCCGCTGGTGGCCGAGCGCGTGATGCAGCGGCTGGCCGCGCTGGTGCGTCAGCTCAGCGAACGCGTGATCGACCTCAGCACCCTGGGCGTGCAGAACCGGCTGCATGCCGAGCTGCTGCGGCTGGCGCGCGGCGCCGGCTTCGACGGCAACCAGGCGCGGCTCGAACCCGCGCCGCGCCATGCGGCCCTGGCCAGCCAGATCAGCACCAACCGCGAGCAGGTCACGCGCGAGCTCAATGCGCTGGTGCGCAGCGGCGTGCTGCGCAAGGACGGCCGCGCGCTGGTGCTGGAAGATGCCGGCCGGCTCGAACGCATGGTGGCCCAGGTGCGCGGCGACGCGTCCTGAACCACCGCGCGCTCAATTCCAGCGGCCGCTCGTGCCGCCCACGCTGAAGCGGCCCGCGCCCAGCAGCACCACGGCGAGCGCGCCGAACAGGTACAGGCCCTGCAGTTCGAGCGCCCAGCCGCCCTGCTTGGTCAGCGCGAAGAAGTCGCCCATGTGCACCAGGCCGAAGGCGAACAGCATGTTGACCACGATCACGGCGGCCGCGGCGCGGGTCCAGAAGCCGGCGATCAGCAGCAGCGGCGCGACGATCTCGCCGACGTAGACCAGGTAGGCCAGGCCACCGGGCAGGCCGGCCTTGGCCAGCATGCCGCCGATGAAGCCGACGCCGGCCGAGAGCTTGAAGATGCCGTGCAGCAGCACGAGCACGCCGATGGCGACGCGCAGCAGCAGCTTGCCGGCGTCGTCGTTGGCAAGGGCGGGGGCGGCGAACGACGAAGCGATCGGCGCACGCGGGGTGGCGGCGGTGGCGGCCTGGGTGTTCATGGCGGTTCCTCGAGCGGTCAGGATGGAAAAAGACAGTGCCCGCCCGCGGGATGCGGGCAGGTCCGTTTCCAGTGTGCGCAGGAGGCGGCGGGCCGGTCGGTGCGTTTACGCACCTTTTTTCGCGAAAGCCGCTCGGGCGGGTGGATCAGCGGCCCAGGAAATGCCCGGTCCACTTGCGCTCGTAGTCCATCTTGTGGAAGTGCGCCGCCATGAAGTCGATGAAGCTGCGCACCTTGGCCGACAGGTGCTTGCGGCTCGGGTAGGCGAGGTTGATGCGCAGGTGCGGCAGGTCCCAGTCGTCGAGCGTGGGCACCAGCCGGCCGGCCACGATGTCGTCGTAGACGATGTAGGTGGGCTGCACCAGGATCCCCATGCCGTCGAGCGCCGCGGCGCGCAGCACCTGGCCGTCGTTCGATTCGAGCAGCCCCTGCACCGACACCGTGCGGACCTCGCCGTCGCGGCCGGTGAAGCGCAGCTCGTTGGGGTTGTTGGCGTAGGTGTAGATCAAGAGCTTGTGCTGCTGCAGCTCCTCCAGCGTCTTCGGGAAACCGTGCTGCGCGAAGTAGCGCGGCGAGGCCGCGAGGATGCGCCGCGTCTCGCCGAGGCGGCGGATCGTCACGTTGGAATCGGGCTCGTACTCGCGCGTGCGGATCGCCACGTCGATGTTGTTGTCGATCAGGTCGAAATAGCGGTTGGCCGCCTCCACGTGCACCTTCACGCCGGGGTAGCGCTGGGTGTACTCGCGCAGCAGCGGCGCGATGTGGTGGATCGAGAACGACAGCGAGGCCGTGATGCGCAGCGTGCCCGTGGGCTGCAACGCGGTGGCGTTGACGGCCGTCTCGGCATCGTCGAGGTCCGACAGGATGGTGCGCGCGCGGCCGCAGAACTCGCGGCCGGTGTCGGTCAGGTAGAGCCGGCGCGTGTTGCGCTCGACCAGCCGGGCGCCCAGCCGCGCCTCGAGCGCGCTCAGGTGGCGGCTCGCGGCCGCGTTCGACAGCCCCAGCGCCTCGGCGGCGCGGCTCAGGCTGCCGGCGTCGGCAATCTGCACGAGCAGGGCGATTTCGGTCCAGCGGTCCATGGGGCGTGTCTCCGGCGAGCGTCTTTTTCGGGCTGGGCGATTTTGTCCCAGGGGGTGGGTCGACCGTTCCGCTGGGCGGAAAAATCATTTGCGCCGAGGTGCTTTGCGCCCACCGGTCCGACGCCTAGAGTCGGGCGAACCCCTCGAACGAATGGAGACAGCCGCCATGCGCAATCTCAACCAGGACAACATCACCCAGGCCGTGCTCGCGCGCTTCGCCGACACCCCGAACCCGCGGCTGCACGAGATCGTGACCAGCCTGGTGCAGCACCTGCACGCCTTCGCGCGCGAGGTGAAGCTGACCGAGGCGGAGTGGAAGCAGGGCATCGACTACCTGACGGCCACGGGCCAGATGTGCGACGACACGCGCCAGGAATTCATCCTGCTGTCGGACGTGCTGGGGCTGTCGATGCTCACGATCGCGATGAACAACGACAAGCCCGCGGGCTGCACCGAGGCGACGGTGTTCGGGCCCTTCTATGTCGAGGGCGCGCCCGAGTACGCGCATGGCGACGACGTGGCCAACGGCGCGGCCGGCGAGCCCTGCGACGTCAGCGTGACGGTGCGCGGCCTCGACGGCGCGCCGGTGGCCGGTGCCGTGGTCGACGTGTGGCAGGCCGACGCGGGCGGGCACTACGACGTGCAGCATCCCGAGCTCGGCCATGCCGAGAACCGCGGCCGCCTGCACACCGGGCCCGACGGCGCGCTGCATTTCCGCAGCGTGCTGGCCGAGGCCTACCCGATCCCAACCGACGGCCCGGTGGGCCAGCTGCTCGATGCCACCAGGCGCCATCCGTGGCGGCCCGCGCACCTGCACTTCATGATCCAGGCGCCGGGCTACGAGCGGCTCATCACCCACGTGTTCCGCGAGGGCGACCAGTGGCTCGATTCCGATGCGGTGTTCGCGGTGCGCGAATCGCTGGTGGCGCCCTGGACGCGGCAGGCCGACGGCCGCTGGCGGCTCGATTTCGACTTCGTGCTGAACCCGCTCGCGGCGGCGCCGGCGCGATCCGCATCGCAGGCCGCGGCACAGCCGGCCTGAACACCGACGACGACACACACCGGAACCAGGAGGCAGAGGAATGAACGACACGCTGCAGCAGGAGCTTTTGATCCGCCGCATGATCGAACGCTGGGCCGTCTGGCGCGATGCCGGCGACTGGGAGCGTTTCGCCACCGTGTGGCATCCCGAGGGCGTGATGATGGCGACCTGGTTCCAGGGACCGTTCGCCGAGTTCATCCGCGTCACGCAGGAGGGCTGGGCCAAGGGCGTGAGCATCCTGCACTTCCTCGGCGGCTCGGCGATCGAGCTGGCGGGCGAGCGCGCCATCGTGCAGACCAAGATGACGATCTCGCAGCGCGGCCCGGTCGAGGGCGTGCCCTGCGACGTGGTGTGCACCGGCCGCTTCTACGACTTCGTGGTGCTGCACGAGGGGCAGTGGAAGCTGCTGCACCGCCAGCCGATCTACGAGAAGGACCGCATCGACCCGATCGATCCGGCCGCCACCGTGACGCTCGATGCCGCCAAGCTGGCCGAGCTGCCCGAGGGCTACCGCCACCTGGCCTACATCCAGCAGCGCATCGGCTACACGGTGAAGCTCGACATGCCGATGCTCAAGGGGCCGGCGGTCGAGGCGCTCTACCAGCGCGGCGCGCGCTGGCTCGCGGGCGGCGCGCTCGAGCGCTGAGCCGGATCGAATCGGGGCCGCAGCGGCCCGCGCGCCTTCCTGCTACGCTCGCCGGGGCCCGCCGCGACGACGGGCTTTTTTTCGCGCGCCGTCCCTGCCCATGGTCTTCCCCCTCATCACCGACCCGCACTTCTACGCGGTCGCCATTCCCGCCGTGCTGCTGCTCGGCATCAGCAAGAGCGGCTTCGGCGCGGGCTTCGGCTCGCTCGCGGTGCCGCTGATGGCGCTGGCGGTCACGGTGCCGCAGGCCGCGGCGATCCTGATGCCGTTGCTGCTGTTGATGGACCTGCTGGGGCTCGCGGCTTTCCGGCGCGACTTCGACCGTTCGCTGCTGAAGTTCCTGATCCCCTTCGGCCTGCTGGGCACGTTGATCGGCACGCTGCTGTTCCGTGCGCTGTCGGCGCACACGGTGGCGGGCATCGTGGGCGTGTTCACGCTGCTGTTCCTGGCGCAGCGCGTGCTGTTCCCGCCCAAGCCCGACGATCCGCTGCCCTCGCGCGGCATCGGCGCGGCGCTGACCACGGTGTCGGGCTTCACGAGCTTCATCGCGCATGCGGGCGGGCCGCCGATCAATGCCTACGTGATCCCGCTGCGGCTCTCGCCGGTGGTGTTCACGGCCACCATGGCCTACTTCTTCTTCGTGGTGAACCTCAGCAAGTGGATCCCCTACGCATGGCTGGGCCTGATCGACCTGCGCACGCTGGCCACCTCGCTGGCGCTGATGCCCTTCGCGCCGCTGGGCGTGTGGGTCGGCATCCGCATCGCGCGGCGCATCGACGCCACCTGGTTCTACCGCTTCGTCTACCTGGGCATGCTGCTGACGGGACTCAAGCTCGTCTACGACGGCTTCGTGGCGGCCTGAGTCCCGCCGCCGCGGCGCTCAGAATTCGACGATCGACTTGAAGCCGCCGAAGATCATGCGCTTGGCGTCGAAGGGCATGGTCTTCGGGTCCATCGCCGCGATGCGCGGGTCGGCCATCACCTTGGCGTTGACCGTGTCGCGGTGCTTGCGCGACTTGTAGACGATCCACGAGAACGCGACCACCTCGTCGGCCTTGAGCTTCACGCTCTGCGGGAACGAGGTCAGCTTGCCGGGCTTGACGTCGTCCGCGACGCACTCCACGTATTCGAGCGCGCCGTACTCCATCCAGACCTTGCCGGCCTTGCGCGCCACCTTGCGGTAGGCCTCCACGTTCTTGGCGGGAATCGGCACGATGAAACCGTCGACATAGCGAGCCATGGGAACACTCCTTGAAAAGAAGGGAAAGAGAAACAGAAACGGCGGCCGGCCCAGCAGCAGCCCGTCAGGACGTTGCCGCGCCATTCGCCGCGCTCCCGGGGCCCGCCGCTTCCTCGTTGTTGTGCATCTGCCCCGGCATGGCGGAGCGAAGCAGCAGGGCGCCCAACAAACCCGCCACCGCCGCGAACACGGCGCCGACGAGAAATGCCATCTGGTAGCCGCCGGTGAGCGCGAGCGGCGTGCTCGCGCCGGCCGCGAGCATCGAGCCGGTCTGCGCGGCCGCGATGCTCGCGAGCACCGCGAGGCCCAGCGCGCCGCCCATCATGAAGGCGGTGTTGACCACGCCCGAGGCCAGGCCCGATTCACTCGGGCTCACCTCGCTCATCGCGGCCAGCAGCAGCGGGTTGAAGGCCATGCCGGCGCCCAGGCCCAGCAGCAGCATGCCGGGCAGCACGTCGATCGCGAAGCGGCCGTCGACCGGGGCGCGCGCGAACAGCGCCAGCCCGATGGCCGCGAGCCACAGGCCCGCCGCGAGCGGACGGCGGATGCCGAAGCGCATCACGATCCTGGCCGACAGCCCGAGCGAGAACACGGCCATGATGACGTTGGCCGGCAGGAAGGCCAGGCCGATCTGCATCGGCGTGTAGGCGAGCACCAGCTGCATGTAGAGCGCCGAGATGAAGAACCAGGCGAACATCGCCGCGGCCCACAGCACGCCCACCACGTTCGAGACCGAGACGCTGCGCAGCCGGAACAGGCCCAGCGGCATCAGCGGATGCTTCACCCTGGCCTCGATGGCGATGAAGATCGCGAGCAGCGCGACCGCGGTGCCGAGCAGGCCCAGCGTCTGCGCCGAGCGCCAGCCGGCCTCGTTGCCGTTGACCACGCCGTAGACCGCGAGCATCAGCGAGAGCGTGACCGTGACCGCGCCGGCCACGTCGAGCTTCTCGCCATGGGCCTGGCCGCGCGCGCTCGGCAGCAGCGCGATGCACAGCGCATACACGGCCACGCCGATCGGCAGGTTGACCAGGAAGATCCAGTGCCAGCTCAGCGAGCTGGTGAGCAGGCCGCCGAGCAGCACGCCGATGCTGCCGCCGCCGGCGCAGACGAAGCCGTAGACGCCCATCGCCTTGGCGCGGTCGGCCGGCTCGGTGAAGAGGTTCATGATCAGCGACAGCGAGACGGCCGACACGATCGCGCCGCCCAGGCCCTGCACCGCGCGCGCGGCGATCAGCAGGCCCTGCGTGGTCGAGATGCCGCAGGCCAGCGAAGCCAGCGTGAACAGCACCAGCCCGGCGAGGAAGACGCGGCGGTGGCCGTAGAGGTCGCCAAGCCGCCCGCCCAGCAGCAGGAAGCCGCCGAAGGTCAGCATGTAGGCGTTGACGACCCACACCAGCGAGGTCTCGGTGAAGCCGAGGTCGGTGCGGATCGACGGCAGCGCGACGTTCACGATGGTGGTGTCGAGCACGATCATCAGCACGCCCAGGCACAGCACCATCAGGGCGAGCCAGCGCTTGCGGTTGTCGAGGGATTCGGTCATGGAAAGGATTCCTCAGGGGCCGGGCGGCGCGCCGCCCGGGGGATGGTTGTGGCGTTCTTCGTCAGACCAGGGAGGCGCCGCCGTTGATCAGCCAGGGCGTGCCGTAGCGGTCGGTCACCATGCCGAAGCCTTCGACCCAGAAGGTCTTCTCGAACGGCATGCCGACCTGGCCGCCGTCGGCGAGGGCGTCGAACACGCGCTTCGCTTCGGCGACCGTCGGGTAGTTGAGCGCGACGCCGAAGCCCTTCATGCCCTCGTACGGCATGCCCGGCATGCTGTCGGAGGCCATGAGCGTGCTGTCGCCGACCACGAGGCTGGCGTGCATCAGGCGGTTGGCGGCCTCGGGCGGCATGTTGGCGGCTTCGGGGCTTTCGCCCACGGTCATGAGCATTTCCATTTTTCCGCCGAGCGTCTTCTCGTAGAAGCGCATGGCCTCGGCCGCGTTGCCGTCGAAGGTGAGATAGGCATTGAGGAGCGACATGGGAGTTCCTTCAGTGAGTGGGTGGATGGGATAACGGAGGGGACAGGCTCAGGATCCCGCCGGCTTCTCGGCCGCGGTCTTGAGGTTGGCGAGGCCGGCTTCGAAGTCCTTGCCGATCAGGGTGTCCATGTCGAAGAACAGGCCCATGAGCTTGGAGACGTAGGGCGCCGGGCCGTGCATGGCCCAGGTGACCTGGGTCGCGTCGCCCTGCGGCTGGAAGCTGAAGTCGGCGGTGTTGTGGGCCTCGAAGGGCTGGAGGAAGTCGAGCTTGATCGAGACCTTCGTGGGCGAGGCCTCGAGGATCTCCATGCGGCCGGCGCCGGCCTTGTCGTTGCCCTCCCAGGCGTAGGTCGCGCCCGGGCCGCTGGCGGCGCCGCCGAAGCTGCGCTTCATGGCCGGATCGAGCTTCTCGTAGGGCGACCATTCGCTCCAGCGGTGGAAGTCGGCGACCAGCGGCGCGATCCGCGCGGGCGGGGCCTGGATGCGCGCGCTGCGCTCGACGCGGAAGCTGTCGGGGCGGGTGGCCGCGAACAGCAGGACGCCGGCGATCAGCACGACGAGGAGGAGGGCGATTTTCTTGAACATGGAGCGCTCTGGAACGACGAATGGAAAAGGGGAAAAGGGGGCTTCGCGCGGCGCGGCTTCAGTCGCCGACCACCACCATCCAGCCCACGCCGAAGCGGTCGCCGACCATGCCGAAGCCCGGCGAGAAGAAGGTGGGGATCAGCGGCTGCATCACCTGGCCGCCGTCGGCCAGCGCGTCGAACCACTTGCGCGCGTCGGCCTCGGTGGGCGCGGTGATCGCCAGCATGATTCCCTTGAACTCGGCCTGGCCCGAGCAGCGGCCGTCGGAGGCCATGAGCTCGGTCTCGCCGATGCGCAGCACTGCATGCATGACCTTGTCGGGACCGGGCATGGCGCCGGCGCAGCCGTCCGCGTCGGGCGGCATGTCGGCGGGGGCGTCGCTGTAGCGCATGAGCTGCACGACTTCGGCGCCGAGCGCCTTCCCGTAGAACGCGATGGCCTCGTCGCAGCGGCCTTCGAACGAGAGATAGGACTGGACTTTCATGGCAATTCCTCTTTGCAAGAGCGGTTATTCCGGGGGCGCCGCTGGGCAGCAGAGCCCGGGGCGAATACGATGGCACTACTTTGTGTACACCGTCCACAAAGAATAGCAAAGATAATGGACACTGTCCACATCGAAAAATCGTAGTCCGAGAAAGAAGGAAATGGTCCGCAACGCCGCCATCGCCGCCGAATCCGCGCCGCCCTCGCGCTCCACCTACCGCCATGGCGACCTGCGCCGGGCCTTGCTGGACGCGGGCATCGAGCTGGCGCGCGACGGCGGTCCCGACGCCGTGGTGCTGCGCGAGGCCACGCGCCGCGTGGGCGTGGTGCCCAACGCGGCCTACCGCCACTTCGCGAGCCGGCACGAGCTGCTGCTGGCGGTGCGCGGCGCGGCGCTGTCGGCCGCGGCGCGCTCGATGGAGAAGGAACTTGGCGCGATCTCGCACGACCAGCCGCCGGCCGACTACGCGCGCGCCTGGGTGCGGGCGATCGGCTCGGGCTACCTGCGTTTCGCGCAGGACCAGCCAGGGCTGTTCCGCACCGCCTTCGTGATCTCTTCCGACGAGGCGCGCGGCACCGTCGGTCCCTCGAGCGCGGGCGCGAGCGGCATGGACCCGTTCCAGCTGCTGGGCTCGGGCCTGGACCGGCTGGTGGAGGCCGGCGCGCTCGATCCGGCACGGCGCCCGAATGCCGAGTACCTGGCCTGGTCGGCCGTGCACGGGCTCGCGCTGCTGATCATCGAGGGCCCGCTCAAGGAGGCCGACCCGTCGGTGCTGGAGCCGCTGACCCTGCGGCTGCTGGAGATGGTGGAGCTGGGCCTGCAATAGGCGCGGCGCTCACGCGCCCGCTGCCCTAGAGATAGACCTTCTGCAGCAGCTTGATCAGCGTCTCGCGCTCGCGCGCGCTGAGCCGCGCGCTGGCATCGAGCTCGAGCTGGATCACGGCCTGCTCGGCCTCGCGCACCAGCGCCTCGCCGGCCGGCGTGAGATGCAGGCCGACCGCGCGGCCGTCGTGCGGATGCGGCTTGCGCTCGATCAGCGCGCGCGCGTCGAGCTCGGCCACCAGGCTCACGAGGTTGGGCGGCAGGATGTCGAGCGTGCTGCAGATCTGGCGCGAGGTGGCGCCCGGGTTGTGCGCCAGCAGCGAGAGCACCGAGAAGTCGATCTGCTTGAGCTTGAAGGCCGCCATGCGCTTGGCGAACAGCGCGCTCACCACCAGCCAGGCGCGGCGCGCGTTGTAGCCGACCAGGGTCTCGAGCACGCGCGCGTCGAGGCGGTCCGTCCGGCCGAGCGGCGCGGCGGCCATGTCGCTCTTCGCGCTCTTCGGAGCGGCGGATTTCGGGGAGGTGGGCATGGCGCAAGCGTAACCGCGAGCGGGGCCCCGAAGCGCCGGGCCGGTGGCGACTTGGCGACAGCCTGGCGCGGGCTCAGGACTCCGCGGTGAAGCCGATCTTCTTCACCAGCGGGCCCCAGCGCTCGTACTCCGACTGCAGCGACCGGCGCATCTCCTCCGGCGTGGAGCCCTGCGCGATCAGGCCCACCGACAGCAGGCCGTCGGCCACGGCCTTGTCCTTGAGCGCGGCCTGGATCGCGCCGCTCGCGGCGGCGATCACCGGCGCGGGCGTCTTCGCAGGCGCGAAGAAGCCGAACCATTCGTCGGCTACCAGCTCGGGGAAGCCCTGCTCGGCGAAGGTCGGCACCTCGGGCAGGTAGGCGGCGCGCTGGGCGCCCGAGGTGGCGAGCACGCGCAGCTTGTTGGCCTTGACGAAGGGCAGGTAGTCGCCGCTGGGCGTGAGGCTCGAGGCGATCTGGCCGCCCACCACGTCGTTGACCGCCGGCAGCGAGCCGCGGTAGGGCACGTGGCGCAGGTCGGCGCCGCTGTTGAGGCCCAGCAGCGCGCCCAGGAAGTGCGGCGTGGAGCCCGCGCCCGGCGAGCCGTAGCTGGCCTGGCCCGGGTTGGCCTTGGCCCAGGCCACGTAGTCCTTCAGCGTCTTCACGCTGGCCGGCACCATCGGGCCGACCGCCAGGCCGTGCGTCATCACCGCGCCGATCGAGACCGGCGCGAAGTCGGCCAGGCCATAGCTCAGCTTGCTGTAGATGTAGGGATAGGTCGACAGCGCCGAGGCCTGCGAGAGCGCGAGCACCGAGCCGTCGGCCGGCGCGCTCTTGAGCGAGTCGAGCGCGATGCGCCCGCCCGCGCCGGGCTTGTTCTCGACCACGGGATTGAGCTTGGTGAAGTCGGTGCCGCCGAGCTTGTCGGCCACGCGGCGCGCCACGCTGTCGCCTGCGCTGCCGGCCGGGAAGCCGTAGTAGATCTTCACCTGCTGGGCGACGATCTCGGCCAGCGCGGCCAGGGGATGCTGCAGGGCGCCGAGCGCGGCTGCGCCGCCGAGCGCCGTCACGAACTGACGTCGGTTGGTCATGGTCTTGTCTCCGGTTGGTGGTGCTGAATCTATCGCGGCGCCATGCGCAGCGCGCCGTCGAGGCGGATCACCTCGCCGTTGAGGTGGCCGTTGGTCACGACGTGGCAGGCCAGCTCGGCGAATTCCGAGGGCTGGCCCAGCCGCGGCGGGAACGGGATCGAGGCCGCGAGCGACTGCTGCACCGGCTCGGGCAGCTCGAGCAGCAGCGGCGTGGCGAACAGACCGGGCGCGACGGTGCAGACGCGGATCGCGTGCTGCGCGAGGTCGCGCGCCATCGGCAGGGTCATGCCGACCAGGCCGCCCTTCGAGGCGCTGTAGGCCTGCTGGCCCACCTGGCCGTCGAAGGCCGCGACCGAGGCGGTGAACAGCATCACGCCCTTCTCGCCGTTGGCGAGCGCCGCTAGCTTCGCGCAGCGCGCGGCGAACAGGCGCGCCATGTTGTAGCTGCCGATCAGGTTGACGTTGACCACGCGCACGAAGTCCTCGAGCGGCGCCGGGTTGCCGTCCTTGCCGACGATGCGCTTGGCGCTGCCGATGCCGGCCACGTTCATCAGGATGCGCGCCGGGCCGTGCGCGGCCTCGGCCCGGTCGAGCGCGGCGCTCACGCTCGCGGCATCGGTGATGTCGCAGCCGCAGGCGATGCCGCCGATCTCGGCGGCGACCTTGGCGGCCAGCTCGGCATTGCGGTCGAGCAGCGCCACCTTCGCGCCCAGGCGCGCGAGTTCGCGCGCGGTGGCCTCGCCGAGGCCCGATGCGCCGCCGGTCACGAGTGCGGCCTGTCCTTCGATCTTCATGGGTTCGTCTCCAAAGAGGGGAAAAAAGGCGTCAGCGAGGCCGCAGGGTGAAGGGCAGCGTGCCGTCGTGCAGCGCCTCGACCAGCGCGGCGCGGTGCTTGAGCACGGCGCGCTGGTTGATCGAGCCCTTGTCGGTGACCTCGCCCTTGTCGATCGAGGGCGGCTCGCTCATCAGGTGCAGCCGCGCGATGCGGTTGGCGCTGCCGGTGCTCGCGGCCGCGAGCTGGTCCAGCACCTGCTGGAAGTGCGCCTGCACCGGCGCGCTCTCGAGCACCTGCCGCATGCTCGCGCCGGCGTCGAGGCCCGCGAGCTGGCGCACCTTCTGCGTAGTGAAGACCAGCGCGCCGACCTCCTTGAGGTTGATGCCGGTCAGCACCGCGTCCTGCACGTAGGGCGAGCCGGCCGTGGCGATCTTCGCGCGCAGCGGGCCCGCGCTCACGAAGGTGCCGGTGGCGAGCTTGAAGTCCTCGGCGATGCGGCCGTCGAAGCGCAGGCCGCGGTGGATGTCGGCGTCGTCGATCCACTTGACCGCGTCGCCGGTCGAGAAAAAGCCTTCCTCGTCGAAGGCCTCGGCCGTGGCATCGGGCGCGCGCCAGTAGCCGGGCGTGATGTTGGGGCCGCGATAGCGCACCTCGGTCTTGCCGTCGACCTCGATCAGCTTGAGCTCGATGCCCGCGGCGGGCAGGCCGACGTCGCCCGACTTCACGTCGGGGCCGGTCACGTAGAGCGCGAACGGGCCCGATTCGGTCATGCCCAGGCCGGTGCCCATCACGATGCGCTCGCCGACCTCGGCCTCCTGCGTGCGGTGCAGACTGTCCCAGACCGGCTGCGACAGCGCCGCGCCCGAGTAGAAGAACATCTTCACGCGCGACAGCAGGTTGCGCCGCAGCACCGGGTCGGTCTCCATCGCGTGCGCGATCGCCTCGAAGCCGGTCGGCACGTTGAAGTAGATGGTGGGCGCGATCTCGCGCAGGTTGCGCAGCGTCTCGGCCATGCCGGTGGCCGTGGGCTTGCCCTCGTCGATGTAGAGCGTGCCGCCGTTGTCGAGCACGATGCCCACGTTGTGGTTGCCGCCGAAGGTGTGGTTCCACGGCAGCCAGTCGACCAGCACCGGCGGCTCGTCGCCCAGCGCCGGGATCGACTGGCGCAGCTGCTGCTGGTTGGCGCACCACATGCGGTGCGTGTTGACCACCGCCTTGGGCATCTTGGTCGAGCCCGAGGTGAACAGGAACTTGGTGATGGTGTCGGGGCCGGTGGCGTGCATCGCGGCGTCGATGGCGGGCGTGGGCACCGTCGCCGCCAGCGCATCGAACGAGGTGGTGGCGCGGCCGGGCAGTTCGCCTTCGGCCAGCACGATCTCGACGTCCGTGTCGGTCGGCAGCGTGGCCTCGATCGCGCGGGCATAGCGCGCGGCGTCGGCCGCGAACACCAGGCCCGGCGTGAGCGTGGCCAGCACGTGGCGCAGCTTGTCGAAGTCCTGGCTCACGAGCGAGTAGGGCGGCGAGACCGGGCAGTAGGGCACGCCCGCGTAGAGGCAGCCGAGCGCGAGCAGCGCGTGCTCGATGCCGTTCTCGCTGAGGATCGCCACCGGGCGCTCGGCGTTCAGGCCGCGTGCGAGCAGCGCCTGGCCGATCGCGCGTGCCTTCTGCAAGGCCTCGGCGTAACTCACGCGCAGCCAGTCGCCGGTGCCGCCGTCGGCCAGCCGCGCGCGGCGCGCGATGAAGGTGCGCTCGGGCGTGGCCTCGGCCCAGTGGTGCAGCCGGTCGGTCATGCGTTCGCGGTAGGGGCGAAGCGGCGTTTCCGCGCGCAGGTACTGCGTGCCGGGCGCGCCGTCGCGCAGCAGCGCGCGCGTGACGCCGAAGGCGAGCGGTCGGTATTTGATGGCCGTCATCGGGGCGCCCGTGCGTGAGTGGAGGAGTGAATGAACGAAGAGGGCCTCAGCCCTTGCTGACCTTGGCGCCGCGGCCTTCGAGGAAGTCGCGCACGCGTTGCTTGGCCTCGGGCGCGGCCTGCACGATGCCGGACATCAGCGCCTCGGTGAAGAAGCCGTGGTCGGCCGGCTGCTCGGCGATGCGCGGCAGCGCGTGCATCAGCGCGTAGTTCGTGAGCGGCGCGTTGGTGGCCACGCGCTTGGCGAGCTCAAAGGCCTTGTCGAAGGCCGTGCCCTCGTCGACCAGGTACTGCGCGAAGTTGGCGCGCTCGCCTTCCTCGGCGTTGTAGACGCGGCCGGTCATCATCATGTCGGTCATGCGCGCCACGCCGATCAGCTTGGGGATGCGCACCGAGCCGCCACCGCCCACGAAGATGCCGCGCGAGCCCTCGGGCAGCGCATAGAAGGTGCTGCGGTCGGCCACGCGGATGTGGCAGGCGCTCGCGAGTTCGAGCCCGCCGCCGACTACCGCGCCGTGCAGCGCTGCGATCACCGGCACCGGGCCCTTCTCGATGCAGTCCAGCGCCGCATGCCACAGGCGCGAATGGGCGAGGCCCTGGCCCGCGTCGCGCTCCTTGAGTTCGCTCAGGTCGAGGCCGGCGCAGAAGTGCGGGCCCTCGCCATCGATCACGGCCGCGCCCACGCTGGCGGGCAGGTTCTGGAAGGCATCGCGCAGCGCGAGGATCAGGCCGTCCGACAGCGCGTTGCGCTTGGCGCCGCGCGTCAGGCGAATGATGGCGACGTCGTCGCGGAGTTCGATGTGGAGGTCGGAAGAGGTCATGTTGCGTTCGATGTTGAAGCGGATTATGGTTATGTGAAATAATCAATTCAAGGCATTCGACGATGCCGCGGACTAGGGACTTTCCCGTAAAGGAGACGATGAAGTGGACCACCAGAACCTGATCGCGATCGATATCCACACCCATGCCGAGGTGAGCTGCTGGAACCCGTTCGACAACTACGGCGAGGAGTACGACCGCGCGGCCGACAAGTACTTCGGCTCGAACCGCCGCCCGACGATCGAGGAGACGGTGGCCTATTACCGCGAGCGCAAGCTGGGGCTGGTGATGTTCATGGTCGACGCCGAGTCGAACATGGGCCGGCGGCGCATCCCGAACGAGGAGATCGCCGAGGCCGCGCAGAAGAACGCCGACATGATGATCGCCTTCGCGAGCATCGATCCGCACAAGGGAAAGATGGGCGCGCGCGAGGCGCGGCGGCTGATCGAGGAGCACGGCGTCAAGGGCTTCAAGTTCCACCCGACGGTGCAGGCCTTCCATCCCTACGACCGCATGGCCTGGCCGATCTACGAGGTGGTGGCCGAGTACGGCATGCCCGCGATCTTCCACACCGGCCACAGCGGCATCGGCTCGGGCATGCGCTGCGGCGGCGGCCTGCGGCTCGAGTACAGCAACCCGATGCACCTGGACGACGTGGCGATAGCCTTCCCCGACATGCAGATCGTGATGGCCCACCCCAGCTTCCCCTGGCAGGACGAGGCGCTGAGCGTGGCCACGCACAAGCCCAACGTCTGGATCGACCTGTCGGGCTGGAGCCCCAAGTACTTTCCGAAGCAGCTGGTGCAGTACGCCAACACGCTGCTGAAGGACCGCGTGCTGTTCGGCAGCGACTACCCGCTGATCACGCCCGAGCGCTGGATGAAGGACTTCGAGGTCGCGGGCTTCAAGCCCGAGGTGATGCCCGGCATCCTGAAGGGCAACGCGGTGCGGTTGCTGCGACTCGAGACCGCTGCCGCGGCCTGATCAGTCCGCCTTGCGCGTACGGCCCGCCGGCGCGGCGGCGTCGTTCCAGTGCTGTTCCCAGAGGGCGTCGCCGCGTTCGAGCGCGGCGCCCAGCTCCTTCCTGCGCCGCTGCACGACCGCGGTGACCAGCGCATTGCACAGCGAGAAGGCGGCCGTGTAGGAATCAAAGGGCGAGGCGCTCGAGGTGCGCACCAGCATCAGGTGGTCGGCCGAGGCGGCCGCGGCCGCCGAGGGGCTGTCGGTGATCACGATCACTTTCGCGCCCCGTTCGCGGAAGTAGGCCGCCGCGCGCGCGGTGGCCAGCGAGTGGCGCCTGAAGGTGACGGCCAGCAGCACGTCGTTCTCGCCGATCCACAGCAGCTGGTCCTCGAGCGGCAGCGCGGCCGTGCCCGCCAGCGGCCGCACCTCGGGCAGGCACAGGTTCAGGTGCAGCGCCAGATGGCCCGCGATGGCGGCCGCATGCCGGTGGCCCAGCACATGCACGCGCGCCTTGCGCTGCACCAGCAGCCGCACGGCGGCCTCGAAGGCCACGGGATCGATGGCCGCGAAGGTCGAGCTCAGGTTGTGCTGGTCGTGCAGCAGCGCATTGGCCAGGCAGGTGCGCACCGAGGCGTCGTCGACGATCACGGCATCGGCGCGCGTGGCGGGCGAGGCCAGCCGCGCCGTGACCTCGGAGCGGGCCTCGAGCTGCGCTTCCGCATAGCTGGGATAGCCGAGCTTGGCGAGCAGCCGCACCACGGTCGAGGCGCTGGTGCCCACCTTCTTTGCAAGGCTCGTTGCAGATTCGAGCAGGCCCTGGGGATAGCGCGTCTGCAGTTCCTCGATCAGGCGCTGCTCGCTGCGCGTGAGCTTGCGGCCGTAGCCCGAGATGCGTTGGTTGAGGTTCATGGTCGCCGGGCATTCTGCCCGCGCAGGGGTCGCGATGGGCTTCGATTTTGCAATGGTTATTGCAAAACTGTGACGACCTTGCAAGAATGCGCGCACATTCAGGCCCCATCCCTTCCCGATTCCAGGACGCTTCCATGACCTTCCCCCTTTCCGCCTCCGCGCTACGCCGCCGCACCTTCCTGGGCGCGGGCTTCGCGGCCGCGCTGCCGCTGGCGGCGCATGCGCAGGCCTATCCGTCGCGGCCTGTCACGCTGGTGGTGCCGTTCCCGGCCGGCGGCTCGGTGGACCTGATCGCGCGGCTCTATGCCGACCCGCTCGCGAAGGCGCTGGGCGCGCCGGTGGTGATCGACAACCGCGGCGGCGCGGGCGGCTCGATCGCCAGCGCGCAGGTGGCGCGCGCCAAGCCCGACGGCTACACGCTGGTGGTCTCGTCGCAGAGCTCGCACCTCGCGAATCCGCTCACGCAGGCCAACCCCGGCTACGACCCGATCAAGGACTTCGCCTCCATCAGCCAGCTCGCGCGCTCGATCAACGTGCTGCTGGTGAACCCGGCCGTGCCCGCGAAGAACTTCAAGGAATTCGTCGCGCTCGTGAAGGCGCGCCCGGGCGAGCTCAACTTCTGCAGCGCCGGACCGGGCAGCATGGGCCAGCTCAACGTCGAGCTGATGAAGTCGCAGCTGCAGCTCAATGCCACGCACGTGCCCTACCGCGGCGGCGGGCCGCTGGTCACGGCGCTGATCTCGAACGAGGTGCAGTTCGGCCTCGACAACCTCGCGCCCTTCCTGCCGCACATCCAGGCCGGCAAGCTGCGCGCGCTCGCGGTGGCCGCGCCGGCGCGCGTCGCGGCGCTGCCCGACGTGCCGACCTTCGCGGAGCTCGGCTATCCGGTGCTCAACACCACGTCGTGGATCGGCCTGGCCGCGCCCGCGAAGACGCCGGGAGACGTGATCGCCACCTTGCACAAGGCCGTGCGCTCGGTGGCCGACCAGCCTTCCATGGTCGAGGCGCTGGAGTCGCGCGGTTCGCTCACGCCCGAGCAGCAGTCGCCCGCGCAGTTCACGGCCATGATGTCGGAGCGCCTCGCGCTGTACGGCGAGATGGTGAAGCGCGCGGGGATCCGCGGCGAATGACCACCTCCTCGTTCACTCCCGACACCGCGCCGCTCGAGGTGCTGCCGCGCGACCTCTCGGCCTACCGCGCGGGCAACACCGGCATCGACTACGTCCATCGTTTCGAATCGGGCCGGCCCGGGCCGCATGTGCTGGTCAATGCGCTGACGCACGGCAACGAGATCTGCGGCATGGTGGCAGCCACCGACCTGCTCGACCGCGGCGTGCGCCCGAAGATCGGCACGCTGACCGTGAGCTTCGCGAACGTCGAGGCCTACGAGGCCTTCGACATCGAGCGGCCCTACGAGAACCGCCAGCTGGTGCACAACCTTAACCGCATCTGGACGCCGGCGCTGCTCGACGGCAACGAGCAAAGCCCCGAGCTGCGCCGCGCGCGCGAACTGCGGCCGGTGCTCGACGCGGCCGATCACGTGCTCGACATCCATTCGACGCGCGCGCCGGTGCAGCCCTTCTGGGTCTATCCGGAGCTCGAGCGCAATGCGCGGCTGGCGCTGGCCGTGGGCGTGCCGCCGGTGCACCTGGTGATGCCCGCGGGCGCGGCGCCGGGCACCGGCGTGATCGGCTACGGCCGCCACGGTGAAGTCGAGGGAAAGGGCGCAGCCGTCGTGGTGGAGTGCGGCCAGCACTTCAGCCGGTCGGCGGCCGAGCTCGCGGTCGACGTGACGCAGCGTTTTCTCGCGCATCTCGGGCTGGTCGATCCTGTTGCCCCGCAGGCGCCCGCCGCGCCCGCGCGCCGCTTCCGCCTGCTCGAGGTGCACATGGTGAAGACCGAGAGCTTCGCCTTCGTGCGGCCGCTGCTGGGCTTCGAGACCTTCGACCGCGGCGAGCTGATCGCGGTCGACGCGGGGCAGGAGATCCGTTCACCCTGCGACGGCTGCACCGTGTTCATGCCCACGCGCGCGGCGCTGGTGGGCCGCGAGGGCGTGTACCTGACGGTGCCGGTCTAGGGCTTCGGCGCCTCGTCGTCCTCCTGCCGGTCCCAGTCGCGCCCGGCGCGCCGCTTGCGCTCCTCGCGCTCGCGCGCCATCTGTTCCTCGAATTGCTGGCGGCCCGCCTTGTTGACCGCGATCAGCTTGGCGCGGTCCTTGTAGTGCGGGTAGATGTCGTCGGTGAGCTTCAGGTTGCGCTCGCGGAAGCGCATGCTCGATTCGCGCGCCTCGTGCGCGGGCCAGCCGAGCACCTCGAGCACCGAGCGCGCGCTGCGCAGCGACGACTCGAAGACCTCGCGCTCGACCAGCGTCACGCCGCGGTCGCGCAGCTGGAACAGGTGGCTCACGTTGCGCGCCCGCGCGATGATCTGCGCCTGCGGGAAGTTCTCGCGGAACAGGTCGACGATCTCGAGCGACTGCTCGATGTCGTCGACCGCCACCACCACCGCCTTGGCCGTGCCGGCACCGGCGGTGCGCAGCAGGTCGAGGCGCGTGGCATCGCCATAGAACACCCGGAAGCCGAATTCGCGCAGGCCCTCGACGTTGTCGGCATCGTGGTCGAGCACCGTCACGCGCAGCCCCTGCGACATCAGCATGCGGCCCACGATCTGGCCGTAGCGGCCGAAGCCGCAGATCAGCACCTTGGCGTCCTGCTGCTCCGAGATCTCCTCGAGCTGCGGCCCGCCGATGCGGCTGTAGCGCGGCAGCAGGTAGCGGTCGATCAGCACCAGCAGCAGCGGCGACAGCAGCATCGACAGCGCGACCGCGCCGATCAACAGCGAGGTGACCTGCGGCGGCAGCACGTCGGGCCCGGCCGACTGGAACACCACGAAGGCGAACTCGCCGCCCTGCGCCAGCAGCAGCGTGAACACCGGGCGCTCCTGGTAGGCCAGCCCCATCGCCTTGGCCAGCGCATAGATCACCACCAGCTTGATGGCCATGAAGCCGACCACCAGCATCGCCATGATCCAGGGGCTCGCGAGCAGCACGCCGAAATCGATCGTCATGCCCACGGCGATGAAGAACAGGCCGAGCAAGAGGCCCTTGAAGGGCTCGATGTCGGTCTCGAGCTCGCGCCGGTATTCGCTCTCGGCCAGCAGCACGCCCGCGAGGAAGGCGCCCAGCGCCATCGACAGGCCCACGAACTGCATCAGCGCCGCGATCGCCACCACCAGCAGCAGCGCGGCGGCGGTGAAGATCTCGGGCGTGTCGCTGCGCGCGATCCAGCGCAGCACCGGCCGCAGCGCGAGCCGGCCGCCGAGCACGATGCCGCCGATCACGCCGAAGATCTTCAGGCCCTCGAGCAGGCGGTCGAGGCCGCTCATCGACTGCTCGGCCGCGGTGGCGCCGGCCAGCAGCGGCAGGATGGCGAGGATCGGGATCGCCGCCACGTCCTGGAACAGCAGGATCGAGAAGCCGGCCTGGCCGCTCGGCGTGCGCAGCAGGTTGCGTTCGCCGAACACCTGCAGCGCGATCGCGGTCGAGGACAGCGCCAGGCCCAGCGCCGCCACCAGCGACACGCGCCAGGGCGCGCCGACCGCGCAGCCGATCGCGAACAGCACGGCGGCGCAGCTGAGCACCTGGGCCGTGCCCCAGCCGAAGATCGGCCGGCGCAGGTTCCACAGCCGCTTGGGCTCGAGCTCGAGGCCGACCAGGAACAGCATCAGCACCACCCCGAATTCGGCGAAGTGCAGCACGTCCTCGACGCGCGACACCAGCCCCAGGCCCCAGGGGCCGATGGCGATGCCGGCCACCAGGTAGCCGATGATGGAACCGAGGCCCAGGGCCTTGGACAGCGGCACCACCAGCACGGCGGCGCTCAGGTAGATCAGGCTGTTGGTCAGCCAGGCGGGCGCGTGCTCCATTCAGGCGCTCCCGTCGGTCGTGGCGGCCAGCCGGCGGCTCATGGTGGTCTGGAACACCCGCTCGACCACCTTGCCGATGTCGTCCGATTCGGCCGGCCGGTCGCTCTCGGGCACCGGGCAGGCCACGCAGGCGTCGAGTTCGTCCATCTCGGGCCAGTCGGGGTAGCTGCCCAGGCGCTGGGCGAAGACCTCGACGTGCGCGGCCACTTCGGCCTCGGGGGCGCTGCGCGCGCCGTGGAAGATCAGCGGCGGCAGGAAGCGCATGCCGCACAGCGCGGCGGTCTGCTCGTAGGGCGGCAGGAAGGCGTCGAAGAAATAGCGGTGGTAGCCCTGCGGGTGGTAGCTGCTCTCGGGGCTGCCGGTGGTGGCGACCAGCCACAGGTCCTTGCCCTGCAGCGCGATGCCCTCGGGGCCATAGGCCCAGCCGTAGGCCAGCACCTCGTCGACCCAGAGCTTCTGCAGCGCCGGCATCGAATACCACTGGATCGGGTGCAGCAGCACCACCAACTGGGCGCGCTCGAGGCGCCGCTGCTCGGCCTCGACGTCGATCGCGTAGTCGGGGTAGGTGCCGTAGAGGTCGTTGACATCGACGCCCGGCACCGCGCGCGCCGCGGCCAGCAGCCGGCGGTTCACGCGCGAATCGCGCCAGTGCGGATGGGCGGCGAGCACGTAGGTGCCTCCGCCCTGAGGGGTTCCCGTGGATGTTGTTGTCGTCATCCTGCGAACATAGCGCAGTCCCGGGATTTTGGGCGCCAGCCACTACCATGGCGGACTGTCCCTTCTGGAGGAGATTTCCATGCCGGTGGTTCTGGTCGCCAATCCCAAGGGTGGCGTTGGCAAGTCGACGCTCGCGACGAACATCGCGGGCTACTTTGCGAGCCGCGGCCATGCCGTGATGCTCGGCGACGTGGATCGCCAGCAGTCCTCCCGGCTCTGGCTCGGGTTGCGTCCGCCGCAGGCGCGGCCGATTTCGACCTGGGACGCCACCGGCGACAACAGCGTGGTGCGCCCGCCGCGCGGCACCACCCATGCGGTGCTCGACACCCCGGCTGGCCTGCACGGCTGGCGCTTCAAGGACGTGATCGGGCTGGCTGACAAGCTCATCGTGCCGCTGCAGCCGAGCATCTTCGACATCTACGCCACGCGCGAATTCATCGACCGGCTGCTCGAGCAGCGCCGCGCCGAGAAGACGCAGATCGGCCTGGTCGGCATGCGCGTCAACGCCCGCACCCTGGCGGCCGACCGGCTCAACGAATTCATCGCGGGGCTGGGCGTGCCGGTGGTCGGCGAGCTGCGCGACACGCAGAACTACGTGCAGCTCGCGGCGCGCGGGCTCACCCTGTTCGACATCGCGCCGGGCCGGGTGCAGCGCGACCTCGAGCAGTGGCAGCCGATCTGCGAATGGCTCGAGAACTGAGCCGCCGCATGCCGCTGCGCCCCAGGTATTCCCTGAGCCCGCTTGTCGCCGTGCCGACACCCGCGGCCGCGGCCTTGCCGCTAGAGTGCGGCGCATGACCAAGAAGACCTTCCAGACCCTTCAGGATCTGGCCGCCTGCGTCGGCCAGGAAGTCGCGGTGAGCGACTGGATCACCATCACCCAGGAGCAGGTCAACCAGTTCGCCGAGGCGACCGGCGACCACCAGTGGATTCACGTCGACATCGAGCGCGCAAAGGCCGGTCCGTTCGGCGGGCCGATCGCCCACGGCTTCCTCACGCTGTCGCTGCTGCCGCGCTTCTACGAAACCGCGTTCGACGTGACGGAGTCGCGCATGGGCGTGAACTACGGCCTGAACCGGGTGCGCTTCATGTCGCCCGTGCCGGTGGGCAAGCGGCTGCGTGCGCGCATGAAGCTGCTGACCTCCGAACCCATTGCCGACGACGGCATCCAGATGACCTGGGAAACCACCATCGAGCTCGAAGGCGCGGCCAAGCCCGCCTGCGTGGCCGAGTCGGTGGTGCGCCGCTACCGCTGAGGCGGGCGGCCCCTTGCTTTCTTACATGCGGCGGTCGCTGATCTCGCCATAGGCGGCCGCGCCCTGGCGCGTGATGCCCACCGCGCTGGCGCGCACCGCGGCGCGGTCGGTCATGCCGTCGGTGGGGCGGGCCACGCCGGTGCCGCCATTGGTGATGCGCAGCGGCTGACGGGCCTGGGCCTGCACCTCGGCGCGCGACAGCGTCGACTGGAACGGTGCCGCGGGCAGCGGATTCTGTTCGCCCTGGAAGGCCTGGGCGCCGTGGCTCAGGACCAGGGTGGCGAGGGCGGCGAAGGCGATGGACTTGGCTTGCATGGTGGAACTCCTCGTGCCCCGTGTGGGGCGTGGGTGGATCGGCATGCCGGAATGCATCGAGCCGGCATGCTTTCCATACGGGGGATTCCGCCGTTCGGATGCGACCCCATCGCGCGAGGGGTCGCGATGCCTCATTTGAATCCGTTTTGCCGCCAGGCCTCGAACACCGTCACCGCCACCGCGTTCGACAGGTTCAGGCTGCGCTGGCCCTCGCGCATCGGCAGCCGCAGCCACTGCGCGGGATCGAAGCTCTCGCGGATCGCGGGCGGCAGGCCGCTGGTCTCGGAGCCGAACACCAGCCAGTCGCCGGGCGCGAAGCGGATGTCGTGCACGGCGCGGGTGCCGCGCGTGGTCAGCGCGAACAGGCGATCGGGCGCCGGCCGCTCGCTGTCGAGCAGCGCCTGCCAGCTCGCATGGCGGCGCACCTCGGCGTACTCGTGGTAGTCGAGGCCGGCGCGGCGCAGCAGCTTGTCGTCCATCGAGAAGCCCAGCGGCTCCACCAGGTGCAGGGTGCAGCCGGTGTTGGCGGCCAGGCGGATCACGTTGCCGGTGTTCGGCGGAATCTCGGGGTGGACCAGGACGATATGAAACATGGCCCCGATTGTCGCCACGCTCAGTGCGGCTTGTCGGTGCGCGCCAGCACGATGCCCGCGACATGCGCCGCGCCCGCGCGCCGCAGCACCTGGGCCGCGCTGAACAGCGAGGCGCCGGTGGTCATCACGTCGTCGACCAGCATCACGCGCCGCGCGGCCAGTGCATCGGCGCGCAGCGGCTCGACCGCGAAGGCACCCTGGAGGTTGCGCATGCGCTCGGCGCGCGAGAGGCCGCGCTGGGCCGGTGTCTCGCGCGTGCGCAGCAGCAGCGCGGCATCGGTCTTGGCGGGCGCGAGCCGGCGCGCCAGCTCCAGCGCCTGGTTGAAGCCGCGCTCGCGCAAACGGCCCGGCGCGAGCGGCATCGGCAGCACGCAGTCGCAGGCATCGAGCAGCGCCGCCGCCGAGGGGATGGCGCGCAGCAGCTGCGCCAGCGGGCCGGCCCAGCCGGTGTCGCCGTGGAACTTGAAGTCCGCGACGCAGTCCGGCCACGGCCAGGCGTAGTCGCAGGCCGCGAGGCAGGCATCGAGCGGCGGCGCATGCACGATGCAGTCGCCGCAGCGCGCCACGCCCGCGGGCAGCGGCAGCGCGCAGGTCTGGCAGCGCGGCGCGCTGGCGGCGAAGCGCGCGGCGCAGGCCTCGCACAACGGGCGCGACGGCCAGTCGCGGCACAGCGCGCACTGGCTGGGCAGCCGTGCCAACAGCGAGGTCAAAGGGCGCGCGGTCCAACGGCTGAGCATGGGCTCAATATACTCACGCCCCCATGGCCACCGACCCCCAACGACGACCGCCGACCATCGATGCCGCGGCGGCCGCCCGCTGGCGCCGGCTGGCGCCCGCCGACGGCTCGCCCTGGCTGCACGAGGAGATCGGGCGGCGCATGGAGGACCGGCTGCAATGGATCAAGGCCAAGCCGCGCCACTGGGCCGACTGGGCGCCGCTGCGCGGCGGCCTCGAGGCGCACGAGCTGCTGGCGCGCCGCTACCGCGAGGCCGAGGCCTTCGTGATCGAGCCCGAGCCGGCGCTGGCCGCCGCGACCTCGGCCGCGCTGGCCGCGCCCTGGTGGAGCGCGCGCCGCTGGCAGGGCGGCAAGCTGCGCTTCGACGGGCTGCCCGAGGAGGGCGTCGACCTGCTCTGGGCCAACATGGCGCTGCACATGGCGGCCGACCCCGAGGCGCTGATCGCGCACTGGCACCGGCAGGTCGCCACCGACGGCTTCCTCATGTTCTCGTGCTTCGGCCCCGACACCCTGCGCGAACTGCGCGCGCTGCATGCGCGCCTGGGCTGGCCGGCCGCGAGCCACGAGTTCACCGACATGCACGACTGGGGCGACATGTTGGTGCACGCCGGCTTCGCCGAACCCGTGATGGACATGGAGCGCATCGTGCTGACCTGGGCCACGCCCGAAGCCGCGCTGGCCGAGCTGCGCACGCTCGGGCGCAACCTGCATCCGGCGCGTTTTCCGGCCCTGCGCGGCCGGGCCTGGCAGGCGGCCCTGCACAAGGCGCTGCCCGAACTCGCGCCGGCCGAGGGTGGCGAGGGGCGCATCGCGCTGACCTTCGAGATCATCTACGGCCATGCCTTCAAGCCGACCCCGCGGGTCTCGCTGTCGGCCGAGAGCGCGGTCTCACTGCGCGAGATGCGCGAGATGCTGCAGCGCGGGCGCCCGTCCGCCCACTGAAGACCGTTGTAGCGCGGCCCGCGCGTGCCGCATTCGGTACACGGCCGCTGGTATCTACCCGCTACAATCCGCCGTTGCGTGAAACTCGTGGGTACATGCCCGCGATCGAGGTCCGTCGGAACCCGTGGAAGACAAGGGATCTGGCGGGCGCCGACTTACCGATTTGCTGAACTCGCCCGTGTCGAATTCCGTGTTTCGATTTGCCACTGTTTCAGGCCAGAACATCCACTGGTTTCTGAAGCGGAACTGCTCGGTGACGCCGAGCCAGCTCGGCTGGCTCTACGCTTCACTGTGCGTGGTATCGCTCGGTATCGGAACGGTCTTCTGGATGCACGGCGCGCCGCTCGTGTTGCCGTTCGCCTGGCTCGAACTGGCTGCCGTGGGGTTCGCGTTCATGGCCTACGCCCGGCATGCGACCGATGGCGAGAGGATCATGCTGCAGGCGGGCCGGCTCGTGGTCGAACTCGAGAACGGCGGGAGCTACGAGCGCACGGAATTTCTCCCGCACCGGGTGCGGATCGAGCCGCAGACCGGCGACCGATCGTTGATCGAGTTGTCGGGCCAGGGTCGATCGGTCAGGGTGGGGCGCTATGTACGGCCGGAGTTGAGGGCCGCACTGGCGCGCGAGATTCGGATGGCGTTGCGCGGCGCCTGAGGGGGCTCGCGCGGTGCTGCACGGTTGGGTTTGTTGAAAATTTGAAGAAACGTGAACACGATGAAGAGCATTTGGCGCAATAAGTTCATGCCGGCAATGCTGGCGGCCGGCGCGGCTTTCAGCGGCGCGGCGCACGCAGTCAACGATCTGCCCGGCGGCCCCTCGGTGCGCCAGTTGAATCTTCCGGTCGGTGTGACCAAGATTGCGCAGGAGCAGCACTTCCTGCACACGGTGATGATGATCATCTGCACGGTGATCTTCGTGGCCGTGTTCGCGGTCATGTTCTATTCGATCTGGAAGCACCGCAAGTCGGTGGGCCACAAGGCCGCCAACTTCCATGAATCGGTGGTGGTCGAAGTCATCTGGACCATCGTTCCCTTCCTGATCGTGATCGTGATGGCGCTGCCCGCCACCAAGGTGCTGGTGGCCCAGAAGGACACCACCAACGCCGACCTCACGATCAAGAC
The DNA here is from genome assembly GCF_059418345.1 of Variovorax sp. GW821-FHT09B01. Classification (NCBI taxonomy): domain Bacteria; kingdom Pseudomonadati; phylum Pseudomonadota; class Betaproteobacteria; order Burkholderiales; family Comamonadaceae; genus Variovorax; species Variovorax sp. GW821-FHT09B01. The sequence goes on from NZ_JBWKPQ010000021.1 coordinate 111,545, forward strand.
CACGGGCTACCAGTGGAAGTGGGGCTACGACTACCTGAACGGCGAAGGCGAGGGCCTAGCCTTCATCTCCACGCTCGACAGCTCGCAGCGCGCGATGTCGGACGCCGGCGCCAAGGGCGCGATCCCCGACGACTACCTGTTCAAGGTCGACAACCCGCTGGTCGTGCCGGTGCAGAAGAAGGTTCGCATCATCACCACCGCCAACGACGTGATCCACGCCTTCGCGGTGCCGCAGCTCGGCATCAAGCAGGACGCGATCCCCGGCTTCGTGCGCGACACCTGGTTCCGCGCCGAGACCGTCGGCGACTACTACGGTCAGTGCCAGGAACTGTGCGGCAAGGAACACGCCTACATGCCGATCCACGTGAAGGTGGTCTCGGCCGCCGACTACACGACCTGGGTCGCCGCCAAGCGCAAGGAAGCCGCCGCCAAGCTCGACGACCCGACCAAGGTCTGGACCCTGCCCGACATGATGGCCCGCGGCGAGAAGGTCTACGCCGCCAACTGCGCGGCCTGCCACCAGGCCAACGGCAAGGGCGCGGGCCCGATCAAGGCGCTCGATGGCGACCCGAAGGTGCTCGACGCCGACCACAAGGTGCAGCTGATGGTGCTGCTCAACGGCCAGAACAACGGCGCGATGCCGTCCTGGAAGCAACTGAGCGACACCGACCTCGCGGCCGTCGCCACCTACACCAAGAACAGCTGGTCGAACAAGACGGGCCAGATCGTGCAGCCGGCCGAAGTCCTTGCCCTGCGCGGCAAGTGATCGGTTGACCGGAACAACACAGCGAACAGCGCCCAGCGACGAGATATTCAAGGAACGATGAAATGAGTGCAGTCCTCGACCCCCACGGTCACGCCCACGGCGACCACGCGCACGACGACCACCATGACCACCACGCGCCCACCGGCTGGCGCCGCTGGGTGTTCGCGACCAACCACAAGGACATCGGCACGCTCTACCTGCTGTTCAGCTTCACGATGCTGATGGTGGGCGGCGTGCTCGCGCTGCTGATCCGCGCCGAGCTGTTCCAGCCGGGCCTGCAGCTCGTGAACCCCGAGCTGTTCAACCAGTTCACCACCATGCACGGCCTGATCATGGTGTTCGGCGCGATCATGCCGGCCTTCGTGGGCTTCGCGAACTGGATGATCCCGCTGCAGATCGGCGCCTCGGACATGGCGTTCGCGCGCATGAACAACTTCAGCTTCTGGCTGCTGATCCCCGCGGCGCTGATGCTGGTCGGTTCGTTCTTCATGCCCGGTGGCGCACCGGCCGCGGGCTGGACGCTCTACGCGCCGCTCACGCTGCAGATGGGCCCCTCGATGGACGCCGGCATCTTCGCGATGCACATCATGGGCGCCTCGTCGATCATGGGCTCGATCAACATCATCGTGACCATCCTCAACATGCGCGCCCCCGGCATGACGCTGATGAAGATGCCGATGTTCTGCTGGACCTGGCTCATCACCGCCTACCTGCTGATCGCCGTGATGCCGGTGCTCGCCGGCGCCATCACGATGACGCTGACCGACCGCCACTTCGGCACCAGCTTCTTCAACCCCGCCGGCGGCGGCGACCCGGTGATGTACCAGCACATCTTCTGGTTCTTCGGCCATCCCGAGGTCTACATCATGATCTTGCCGGCCTTCGGCATCATCAGCCAGATCGTGCCGGCCTTCGCGCGCAAGAAGCTGTTCGGCTACGCCTCGATGGTGTACGCCACCTCGTCGATCGCGATCCTGTCGTTCATCGTCTGGGCGCACCACATGTTCACGACCGGCATGCCGGTCACGGGCCAGCTGTTCTTCATGTACGCGACCATGCTGATCGCGGTGCCGACGGCCGTGAAGATCTTCAACTGGATCGCGACCATGTGGCAGGGCTCGATGACCTTCGAGACGCCGATGCTGTTCGCGGTGGGCTTCATCTTCGTGTTCACGATGGGCGGCTTCACCGGCCTGATCCTCGCGATCGCGCCGATCGACATCCAGCTGCAGGACACCTACTACGTGGTGGCCCACTTCCACTACGTGCTGGTGGCCGGCTCGCTGTACGCCATGTTCGCGGGCTACTACTACTGGGCGCCCAAGTGGACCGGCGTGATGTACAACGAAACGCGCGGCAAGATCCACTTCTGGTGGTCGCTGATCTCGTTCAACGTCACCTTCTTCCCGATGCACTTCCTGGGCCTGGCGGGCATGCCGCGCCGCTATGCCGACTACCCGATGCAGTTCGCCGACTTCAACGCGGTGGCATCGGTCGGTGCCTTCGCCTTCGGCCTGGCCCAGGTGTACTTCTTCTTCTTCGTCGTGCTGCCGACCATGCTCGGCAAGGGCGAGAAGGCACCGCAGAAGCCGTGGGAAGCCGCCGAAGGCCTCGAGTGGGAAGTGCCGTCGCCGGCGCCGTTCCACACCTTCGAGACGCCGCCCAAGCTCGACGCGACCGCCACCAAGGTGATCGGCTGAGCGCCGCATCGCCCCACGCATCCCCGACGATCGAGACCGCCACGCGATGACGCCCGAACAGAGAAGAAACAACCGCCGCATGGGGCTCACGCTGGCCTCGATCGCGCTGATCTTCTTCGTCGGCTTCGTCGTGCGCATGGTCTGGTTCAGCGGCCGCTGACGCGGTCTTTGCAAGCCTCAAGGCACAGGAGCACACGCACATGAGCCTCGGTCAACGCATCCGGCGCGCCAATGTCCAGATGGTCGGCAAGCTGGCCGTGGTCGCCTGCGGCATGTTCGCCTTCGGCTATGCGCTGGTGCCGCTGTACCGCGCCATCTGCGAGATGACCGGCATCAACATCCTCGCGCTCTCCGAGCTCGAGGTGCCGGGCGGTGCGAGCGGCGGCAAGAACGTGCGCGTGCCCGACAACACGCAGGTCGACATGACCCGCACCATCAAGGTCGAGTTCGACTCCAACGTGCGCGGCGGCCTCTGGGACTTCAAGCCGGCCGAGCGCACGATGGAAGTGCACCCGGGCGAGCTCAACACGGTGATGTACGAGTTCCAGAACGTGCAGAACCGCCGCATGGCCGCGCAGGCCATCCCGAGCTACGCACCGCAGCAGGCCGCGCCCTATTTCAACAAGCTCGAGTGCTTCTGCTTCAACCAGTACACGCTCGACGCGGGCGAGAAGAAGCAGTGGCCGGTCGCGTTCGTGATCGATCCCAAGATCTCGAAGGACGTGAAGACGATCACCTTGTCGTACACCTTCTTCGAGGTCGGCGGCAAGACGCCCGCGGCGCCGGTCGCCGTCGCGCCCACCACCGCCGCCGAGCCGCGTTCGTGATGGTCGATTCGCCGCCCACACCCGCAACGCCGCGCAAGGGTTCGCTGCTCGCGACCCTCAAGGCGGTGGCTTGGTCGTTCTTCGGCATCCGCAAGAAGAGCGCCTACCAGGACGACCTGGCCAAGCTGAACCCGCTGCACATCATCGCGGTCGCCTTCGTCATGGTGATCGCGTTCATCGTCGGCCTCGTGCTGGTGGTGCGCTTCGTGGTCGCGCCCTGAGCCCCGAGCGAACGAACCCACGCTACCCAGAACCCATCGAATCGAGAGAAGAAAGAAAGCCAGGAGCTGATATGAGTTCAACCACCCACGGCACCACGCCTTACTACTTCGTGCCAGGACCCTCGGCCTACCCGGTCGTGTCCGCCATCGGCCTGTTCTTCGTGATCCTCGGCGCGGGGCAGTGGATCAACGGCCACCAGTGGGGTGCGTGGTCGCTGCTGCTGGGCATGCTGATCTGGCTCGGCACGCTGTTCGTGTGGTTCCGCGCCGCCATCGGCGAGAGCGAGAGTGGCCAGTACGGCCACAAGATCGACCTCTCGTACCGCTGGAGCATGAGCTGGTTCATCTTCTCCGAGGTGATGTTCTTCGGCGCCTTCTTCACCGCGCTGTGGTGGGCCCGCACCCATGCGCTGCCGAACCTCGGCAGCCTGGACAACGCGCTGCTGTGGCCCGACTTCAAGGCCGTGTGGCCCAGTGTCGCGGCCGGCGTGACCGGTTCGCCGGCCGGCATCGTCGAGCCGTTCCAGACCGTCGGCCCGTTCTGGCTGCCCACGATCAACACTGCGCTGCTGCTGAGCTCGGGCGTGACCCTGACCATCGCCCACCACGCGCTGCGTGCCGGCCATCGCGCGCAGACCATCCGCTTCATGTGGCTGACCGTGCTGCTCGGCGTGATCTTCCTGGGCGTGCAGGGCTACGAGTACTACCACCTGTACACCGAACTGAACCTCAAGCTCAGCTCGGGCACCTACGGCTCGACCTTCTTCATGCTGACCGGCTTCCACGGCCTGCACGTGTTCATCGGCATGCTGATGCTGCTGTTCATCACGCTGCGCCTGCAGAAGGGCCACTTCACGCCCGAGCGCCACTTCGGCTTCGAAGGCGCTGCCTGGTACTGGCACTTCGTCGACGTGGTGTGGCTGGGCCTCTACATGCTGGTCTATTGGCTTTGAGCGAAGCACCTCGCGGCATTCCACAAAAAAGGCGCCGTCAGGCGCCTTTTTCATGGTTCTCGTGGAACGAGCACCACCTACTTGCCGAGAGGGAGCCCGGTGGGTTGGATGTAGCCCAGTTTCCAGGCCAGCAGCATGCAGAGGAACAAAAGGACCGAGAGGCCGATCCGAAAGGTGAGCGCGCGCGCCATGCCGCCGCTCTTGGCGCGCCCGTTGCGACCGTCCTTCAACATGTAGAAGAGCGCGAAAGCCAGGCTCGCGAAGATGCCCACGAACAACAGGGCAACGAAGTATTTCATGACCCGCATTATCGGCCGCCTGCCACCCGCGTTCCAGTGACTCCCGACCCCCTGACCCCGCCTCCCGGCCGCGCGCCGGACACCGCCTCCTCCCGCCAGCGCAGCGACCGCGGCTGGACCTGGGCCCGCTTCTGGCTGATGACCATCGCCGCGCTGGTCACCGTCTCCTCGACCATCTCGCTGGGCCGCTGGCAGCTCTCGCGCGCGGCGCAGAAGGAGGCGCTGCAGGCCGAGATCGACGGCCAGAAGCTCAAGCCGCCGCTCGAGCAGGCCGATTTCCTCGCGCTCGAGCGTCCGGCCGAGATGCTGCACCGCCCCGTGCACCTGCGCGGGCTGTGGCTCGCGGCGCAGTCGGTCTACCTCGACAACCGCCAGATGCATGGCGTGCCCGGCTTCTACGTGCTGACGCCGCTTGCGCTCGAGGGCAGCAACCAGACGGTGATGGTGCAGCGCGGCTGGATCCAGCGCAATTTCAACGATCGCACGCAACTGAGCGCGGTCGAGACGCCGGCCGGCCTCGTCGACGTCACCGGCCTGATCGAGCCGCCGCCGGGCCACCTGCTCGAGCTCGGCAAGCCCGCCGCGCCGGCCTCGGCACCGGCTGGCGAGGGGTCTTCGCCCATCCGGCAGAATCTCGACCTCGAAGGCTTCCGTGCCGAAACGCAACTGCCGCTGCGCACCGACGTGTCGCTGCAGCAGACCGGGCCTGCTTCCGAGGGCCTGCAGCGCGATTGGCCGGCGCCCGCGCTGGGCCTGGAGAAACACTATGGCTATGCATTCCAGTGGTTCGGCCTGTCGGCCCTCGTGGTGATCCTCTATGTCTGGTTCCAATTCATTGCCCCCCTCCGGCGCTCGCGCCGCGCACGCCGCGATGCAGTCCGCTGACGAGCCGCTGGGGCTGACCGTGCACTCGATGCCGTCGCCGACCCAGGCGCTCGACGGCGCGGAGGGCCGCCGCACGGTCGTCGGGCGCTGGAAGATGATCGCCGTGATGCTGATGTGCGCGGCGCCCGTGATCGCCTCGTACTTCACCTACTACGTGATCCGGCCCGAAGGCCGCAGCGTCTACGGCCAGCTGATCGATCCGCAGCACGAGATGCCCGCGCTGACCGCCGCCGACCGCGCGGGCGCGCCGGTCAGCCTGCAGACGCTCAAGGGCCAGTGGCTGCTGGTGGCGGTGGGCGATGCCGCCTGCGACGCGCTGTGCGAGCAGCAGCTCTACCTGCAGCGCCAGCTGCGCGAGGTGCTGGGCCGCGAGAAGGACCGGCTCGACCGCGTCTGGCTGGTCAGCGATGCCGCGCCCGTGCCCGAGCGCCTTGAGAACGGCCTGCGCGGCGCCACCGTGCTGCGCCTGCCGCCAGAACAGCTCGCCAGGTGGTTCACGCCCGAAGCCGGCCACACGCTGGCCGAACACCTGTTCGTGGTCGACCCGATGGGCAACTTCATGATGCGCTTCCCCGCGCGCATGGATGCCAAGGGCGCGGGCCGCGCCAAGCGCGACCTCGACCGTCTGCTGCGCGCCTCCGCCTCGTGGGACGAGCCGGGCCGCTGAGCACGACGCACGACGACGAAGACGCACGACGCTTTCAATCAAGATGGACTCCAGCTCGCTCTACGACCTCACGCCGATCGCCTGGCTGCTGGCGGCCGGCGCGCTGATCGCGCTCGGGCCGCTGGTCTGGGTGTGGCGGCGCAACGCGGGAGCCGGCCCGGCGCGGCGGCTGCATGCGCTGACCGTGCTCACCCTGTTCCTGACCTTCGACCTCACGCTGTTCGGCGCCTTCACGCGCCTCACCGATTCGGGCCTGGGCTGCCCCGACTGGCCCGGTTGCTACGGCAACGCGAGCCCGGTGGGCGCGCGCCACGAGATCGCGATGGCGCAGGCCGCGCAGCCCACCGGCCCGGTGACGCACAGCAAGGCCTGGGTCGAGATGGTCCACCGCTACCTTGCCACCGGCGTCGGCGCGCTGATCACGGTGCTCGCGGTCGCGACCTGGGTGGTGCGCGCGCGGCAGAGCCAGCAGGCGAGGGCGGCGCCTTCGTCGGTGCGGCAAGGCGCAGACCATGCCGCGCTCAGCGCCTGGTGGCCCGCGGCCACGCTGGTCTGGGTCTGCCTGCAGGGGGCCTTCGGCGCGCTCACCGTCACCTGGAAGCTCTTTCCCGCCATCGTCACCTTGCACCTGCTGGGCGCCGTGGTGCTGCTCGCGCTGCTGTGCATCCAGGCCGTGCGCTACCGCCAGGTGGCCGCGCAGCGCCTGCCCACGCCGGTGTCGCCGGCGCTGCGCAACGGGCTGATCGCGACCTCGGTGCTGCTGGTGCTGCAGATCGCGCTCGGCGGCTGGGTCAGCACCAACTACGCGGTGCTGGCCTGCACGCAGTTCCCGACCTGCCAGGACAGCTGGTGGCCGCCGATGAATTTCGCGCAGGGCTTCGAGATCTGGCGCCATCTCGGCGTGACCGGCGAGGGCGTACCGCTCGATTTCGCGGCGCTCACCGCCATCCACTACGCGCACCGGCTGCTGGCGTATCTCGTGTTCGTCGCGCTCGGCCTGCTGGCCTGGCGCATGCGCCGCATCGACAGCCTGCGGCCGCAGGCCGGCTGGCTCGCCGGCCTCGCGCTGCTGCAGCTCGCCACCGGCCTGGGCAACGTGCTGCTCGGCTGGCCGCTCGCGGCGGCCGTGCTGCACACGGGCGGCGCCGCGGCGCTGGCGGTGGTGCTGGTCTGGGCGCTGTGCGAAAGCCGGCGCGAGCAGGCGGCCGGCGCCCGCCTGTCGCGCGCGAACCCTGCCGTTCCACCCGGCGCCCCCTTGCGCGGCGCGGAGGTCCCCCGATGAGCACCCCGATTCCCCTGCAGCAGGCGCATGGCGCGAGCGTGCTGCGCCAGTTCTACGCGCTCACCAAGCCGCGCGTGGTGCAGCTGATCGTCTTCTGCGCGCTGATCGGCATGGTGCTGGCCGTGCCCGGCGCGCCCTCGTGGCTCGACGTGCAGCGCGCCGTGCTGGCCTGCATCGGCATCTGGCTGGTGGCGGGCGCGGCGGCCGCCTTCAACTGCCTGGTCGAGAAGGGCATCGACGCCAAGATGAAGCGCACCGCCTGGCGCCCGACCGCACGCGGCGAGCTCAGCGACCGCCAGGCGCTGCTGTTCTCGGCCGCGCTGTGCATCGCCGGCTCGGTGCTGCTGTGGTTCACCGTCAATCCGCTCACCATGTGGCTGACCTTCGCCACCTTCGTTGGCTATGCGGTGATCTACACCGTGATCCTGAAGCCGCTGACGCCGCAGAACATCGTGATCGGCGGCGCCTCGGGCGCGATGCCGCCGGTGCTGGGCTGGGCCGCGATGACCGGCGAAGTGGGGCCCGAGGCGCTGATCCTGTTCCTCATCATCTTCCTGTGGACCCCGCCGCACTTCTGGGCGCTGGCGCTCTACCGCGTCGAGGACTACCGCAAGGCCGGCCTGCCGATGCTGCCGGTCACGCACGGCAACGAGTTCACGCGGCTGCAGGTGCTGCTCTACACCTTCATCCTGTTCGCGGGCTGCCTGATGCCCTTCATCTACGGCATGAGCGGCTGGCTCTACCTCGCGGTGGCGGTGGTCGTGAGCGTGGGCTTCACCGGCTACGCCTTCGCGCTGTGGCGCAACTACTCCGACACCCTGGCGCGCAAGACCTTCCGGTTCTCGCTGATCCACCTGAGCGTGCTGTTCGCGGCCTTGCTCGTCGACCATTACCTCCGCTGATCCATGAACAAGCGCAATGCCCTGAAGTTGATCGCCGCCGGCGCGGGCTGGACGGCCGTGTCCGCCACCGTGGGGCTGGGCCTCGCGGGCTGCAACGAGACCAAGCAGAGCTTCAATGCGGTCGACATCACGGGCGCCGACTACGCGCGCGACTTCTCGCTCAAGGATGCCGACGGCAAGCTGCGCACCATGGCCGACTTCAAGGGCAAGGTGGTCGTGCTGTTCTTCGGCTACGCGCAGTGCCCCGACGTCTGCCCGACCACCATGACCGAGATGGCGCAGGTCAAGCAGCAGCTCGGCGCCGACGGCGACAAGCTGCAGGTGGTGTTCGTCACGGTCGACCCGGCACGCGACACGCCCGAGGTGATGAAGGCCTACATGGGCGCCTTCGACCCCAGCTTCGTCGCGCTGATCCCGACGGCCGACGAGCTGGCCGCCACGACCAAGGACTTCAAGGTCTACTACAAGAAGGTCGACGGCAAGACGCCCACCAGCTACTCGATGGACCACTCGGCCGCGAGCTTCGTCTACGACCCGCAGGGCCGGCTGCGGCTGTACGCGCGCTACGGCGCCGGCGTGCCGCCGATGGTGGCCGACATCAAGACCCTGCTGGCGGCCTGAGCCGATGGCGCCCGGCACGGAGGTCGCGAGCCTCGCCGCAGCGATCGAAGCGGTCGAGCACCTGAAGGCACGCAAGGGCGCGTTCCGCATCGCGCTGATCCCGCCCGAGGTGCTGCGCGCGCTCAACGACGGGCTGATCGAGACCGTCAACCTCAACGAATTCCTCGCACTCGAACTGCCGCAGCTGGCGCGCAGCGTGGCGGGCCACATCGGCCTCGACGCGGCGAGCGAGCGGCTGGTCGACACGCTGGCGATGCTGAGTGCCTTCAAGCCGATGCAGCGGCACGGCCACATCGCGCGGGCGCTGTACGACCTCGCTGCGCTGCACGACGAACGCGACGCCGTTGCGCACCGGCTCGCCACGCATGCCAGCGACGTCGCGCGCTGCTGGGCGGCGCAGTGGGTCACGCTGTCGCAATTGCCGCTGGCCGGGCAGCTCGAGGCGGTGCGGCGCTTCGCGGCCGATCCGCATTTCGGCGTGCGAGAGATCGCCTGGATGGCGGTGCGCGACGCGGTCGTCGGCTCGCTCGACGAGGCGCTCGCGCTGCTGCAGCCGTGGGTGCGCGACGAGGATCCGAACATCCGCCGCTTCGCGAGCGAACTCACGCGACCGCGCGGCGTGTGGTGCGCGCAGATCGAGGCGCTGAAGGCCGAGCCCTGGCGCGCGTTGCCGCTGCTCGAACCGCTGCGCGCCGACGGCAGCCGCTACGTGCAGAACTCGGTCGCCAACTGGCTCAACGACGCGAGCAAGACGCAGGCGGAGTGGGTCGATGGCGTGTGCGCGCGCTGGATGAAGGAATCGAACACGCCCGAGACGCGCTACATCGCCAAGCGCGCGCTGCGCACGCTCGCCAAGACCTCGGGTTGATTCGCCCATGAAAAAGCCCGGCGCGGGGCCGGGCTCGTTCGAAGGGGCGGAAGAAGCCGATCAGGCGTAATCGGCCAGTGCCTTCTTCATCTTCTTCATCGCGGCCACCTCGATCTGGCGGATGCGCTCGGCGCTCACGCCATAGACCGCGGCCAGGTCGTGCAGGGTCATGCCGCCCGAACCGTCGTCGTTGACCTTGAGCCAGCGCTCTTCCACGATGCGGCGGCTGCGCGCGTCGAGGGCCTCGAGCGCGGTCGCGATGCCGTCGCTCGACAGGCGGTCGCGCTGCTGCGATTCGAGCAGCGCGGTGGGTTCCTGCGTCGCGTCGGCCAGGTAGGCGATCGGGCCGAAGGCTTCCTCGCCGTCGTCGTTCGGGCTCGGGTCGAGCAGCACGTCGCCGCCCGACAGCCGGGTTTCCATCTCGAGCACTTCCTCGGGCTTCACGTTCAGGCGCGCGGCCATCTGCGTCACCTCGTCGGCGCTCAGCGTTTCGCGGTGCGTGCCGGTGTCGGCCGCGGCCGAGTCGGCCTTGAAGCCCTGCTTCATCGAGCGCAGGTTGAAGAACAGCTTGCGCTGGGCCTTGGTCGTCGCGACCTTGACCATGCGCCAGTTCTTCAGGATGTACTCGTGGATCTCGGCCTTGATCCAGTGCATCGCGTAGCTCACCAGCCGCACGCCCTGGTCGGGGTCGAAACGCTTCACGGCCTTCATCAGGCCGACGTTGCCTTCCTGGATCAGGTCGCCGTGCGGCAGCCCGTAGCCCAGGTACTGGCGGGAGATGGACACCACGAGGCGCAGGTGCGAGAGGATCAGCGCACCGGCCGCTTCGAGGTCGTTGTGGTCGCGCAAACGGCGGGCGAAGCCCTGCTCTTCCTCGAGGGTGAGCAGCGGCAGGCGGTTGGCGGCCGAAATGTAAGCATCCAGGTTACCCAGCGGGGGCACCATCGACCAGGGGTTGGCGACGGCGAGCTGGTTGGCAGAGGCTCCAGACAGGGATGTCATCAGGGGAAACTCCTTCGTATTGGCCATATTAGCACTCGGTTTGAGGGAGTGCTAAGGCAAGGGTTCCCCTAAAGTCTCTATCGGGCCGATAGGCAAGGGCTGTCGGCCGGCGGCCCTGGAAGGCCGTGGTCTTGTCCGACTTGCAGCCGGCAAAGCCCCGTAAGCGGGTACTTACCAGCGAATGCCCAGCTTGAGCAGCAGCTTGGACACCACGAACAGCGGCCCGACCCAGAGGTATTGGATGTCTTCGAAGAACGAAGGTTTCCGTCCCTCGATCTTGTGGCCGATGAACTGGAAGATCCAGGCCACCACGAAGATGGCGGCGGAAATCGGCAACACAAGGCTGCCCATGGCATGGACCAGCGCCAGCAGGATGGCGGTCTGGATGCCCATCGCGAGCAGGAGGACCGGCGAGCGCAGCGTCAGGTAGTAGACGAGGCTGGCCAGCAGGAAGGCGTAGGCGGCCCAGGGGTGGATCGCGAAGATCAGCCCGACCAGGCTGACCGTGATCGCGGGGATCGCGACGAAGTGGATCAGCTCATTCGTCGGGTGCCGGTGGCTCTGTTCGTAGTGGGCCAGCAGGCGGTCGACCTTGCGGTCGCTGGCGGCCTCGGGCGCGTGGGCGGTGGCGGTGTGCGGCATGGCGTGTCTCCGTGGCTCGTGCGGTCCGTTCGTTGCGGCCCGCGATGGAATCCGCCGATGGTGCCCCGCGCCGGCTTTGCTGGCAAGTGCTATATAAACAATAGCATTACACCGAGCGGCCATCGCGGGGATCGCCATGACTTCCGGCACTGTCGCGCCCTGGGTGCACCGCTAAGATGCGGCGCGTGGCTCCGCTCGATCCCTCTTCCTCCTCCACTCCCCCGTCCTCGGCGGCGCAGGCCGGCATCGCGCCGCGCGGCCGCACCGCGATCCTGGTGGTCGACGACCACGACCTGCTGCGGCTCGGCGTCTGCGCGCTGGTCCAGGCCCAGGCGACCTCCTCGGGCGCCGCGATCGAGGTCTACGAGGCCGGCAACGTCGCCGACGCGCTCAAGCTCTACGAGGCGCACCAGGAAGCCATCGGCCTGGTGCTGCTCGACCTCGCGCTGCCCGACACCCATGGCCTGAGCGGCCTGGCCGAGTTCCGCCTGCGCTATCCCGAGGCCCGCATCGTGGTGCTTTCGGGCACCGGCAACAGCACGCTGGCGCAGGGCGTGCTGGCGCTGGGCGCGAGCGCTTTCCTGCCCAAGTCGGCCGACCTCAAGGAAGTGGTCAGCTTCATCCGCGCCTGCGGCCTGCTCGACCCCGATGCCGCCCAGTCGCCGCCGCCGGCCGTGCCGAAGGCGCTCACCGGCTATGCCGAGTTCGCCCACGCCAGCGCCTGGCAGGAACTCACGCCGCGCCAGATGCAGGTGCTGCAATGGGTGCTCGAGGGCAAGGCGAACAAGGAGATCGCCCAGCTCGCCAACCTGAGCGAAGGCACGGTGAAGAACCACGTGTCGACCATCCTGCTGCTGTTCGGCATGCGCTCGCGGGCCCAGTTGATCAGCACCCTGCATTGAACGGCGCGCGGTGCTGAACGACCCGGCCGCCGACGTCGTTCTCGGCCAGCGCGTGCTGCGCGAACACGTCGCCTCGGTCTACGACACCTACAGCGCCTCGACGCTGACCCACCTCTGCTTCGTGGCGGTGTTCGGCGCCATCCTCTACGCGCAGCTGCACGACCCGCGGCTGCTGTTCTGGATGGCCGGCATGGTGCTGGCCGACATCTACGTCTTCTTCACGCCGCGCTGGTACCCGGCGCGGCCGGCCGTCGAGAGCCCGTACTGGGCGCGCAAGATCTCGCGCCTGGTCACGCTGGTCAGCATGGTCACGGCCGTCGTGCCCTGGCTGGTCGTGCCGGCCGGCAACCTGCCGATGACCTCGCTGCTGATGGCGGTCATCGTCGGCAGCTGCGCGCGTGCCTCGCAGTCGCTGTGGCCGCTGAAGCCCGCGTTGTTCGGCTACACGCTGCCGATGTCGCTGGGCATGATCACCGCGCTGGCCTGGCAGGGCGACGGGCTGCACCTGTTCCTGGCCGCGGCCGGCGCGGCCTACCTGATGCTGACCCTGCATGCGGGCATCCGCCAGCATCGGCTCCTGACCGATTCGCTGATGCTGCGCTTCGAGAACGAGGCGCTGGCCGCGCGGCTGGGCGAGCAGATCGCGGCCACCGAGCGCGCCAGCCTCGAGAAGACCCGCTTCCTCGGCACCGCCAGCCACGACCTGCGCCAGCCGCTGCACGCCATCGCGCTGTTCGGCGCGGCGCTCGAGAACGAACTGCGCAACCGCCCCGAAGGCCGCAATGCCGAACGGCTGATGCGCGCCGTGAACGCGCTCGGCGCCTCGCTCGACACCATGCTCGACGTCTCGCGGCTCGACGCCGGCGTGGTCGTGCCCGAGGTGCAGGCGGTGCAGCTCGACGCGCTGTTCCTGCCGCTCAACCACACCTTCTCGGCGCGCGCCGAGCAGAAGTCGCTGCAGTTGCGCGTGCGCGCCAGCGGCCTGTGGGTGCGCAGCGATCCGCAGCTGCTGCACCGCATGCTGTCGAACCTGATGGACAACGCGCTCAAGTACACCGCCAGCGGCGGCGTGACGGTGATCGCGCGCCACCGCGGCGAGACGGTCTGGATCGAGGTGCGCGACACCGGCATCGGCATCGCGCCCGAGCAGTCGGGCCGGATCTTCGAGGAGTTCTACCAGGTCGACAACCCGGGCCGCGATCGCTCGCACGGGCTGGGCATCGGGCTGTCGATCGTGCAGCGTCTCTCGCGCCTGCTCGGCCATCCGGTGCAGATGCATTCGCGCCTGGGCCGCGGCACGCATTTCCGGCTGGTGGTGCAGGCCGCGAACGCGCAGGCCAGCGCGCTGGCCGGGCCGTTTCCGCCGCAGGCCGCGGCGGCCGATGCCGAGGAACAGCGCCGCCGCGGCGCGGCGCGGCTGCCCGCGCGCGTGCTGCTGCTCGACGACGAGCAGGAGATCCGCGAGGCCATGACCGGCCTGCTGCGCTCGCATGCGGTCGAGGCGCAGGCCGTGGGCGACGAGGCGTCGGCCGCGCGGGCGCTGGCGCAGGCGCGCGGCGAGGGCCGTCCCTTCGAGCTGCTGCTGTGCGACTACCGGCTGGCCGATGGTGCCGACGGCCTCGATGCCGGCCTGCGTCTGAGCCGGGCCGGCGACGTCGCCACGCCGCTGCTGCTGATCACCGGCGAGACCTCGCCCGACCGTCTGCTGCGCGTGCGCGAGTCGCGCGTGCCGGTGCTGTTCAAGCCGGTGGTGGCGAACCGGCTGCTCGAGGCGATGAGCGAGGCGGTGCTCGCCCGCTGAGGAGCAGGCCCCTCAGTTGCCCAGCAATGCCTGCGCGAACTCGCGCGCGTCGAAGGTCTCGAGGTCTTCGAGCTTCTCGCCCACGCCGATGAAGTAGACCGGGATCGGCCGCTCGCGCGCGATCGCGCACAGCACGCCGCCCTTGGCCGTGCCGTCGAGCTTGGTCACGACCAGCCCGGTCAGCCCCAGCGTCTCGTCGAAGGCCTTGACCTGCGCCAGCGCGTTCTGGCCGGTGTTGCCGTCGATCACCAGCAGCACCTCGTGCGGCGCGGTGGCGTCGGCCTTGTTGACCACGCGCTTGATCTTCTTGAGCTCGTCCATCAGGTGCAGCTGGGTCGGCAGCCGGCCCGCGGTGTCGACCAGCACCACGTCCTTGCCGCGCGCCTTGCCGGCGTTCACCGCGTCGAAGCTCACGGCGGAAGGGTCGCCGCCTTCCTGGCTCACGATCTCCACCGTGTTGCGGTCGGCCCAGACCAGCAGCTGCTCGCGCGCTGCGGCACGGAAGGTGTCGGCCGCGGCCAGCAGCACCGAGGCGCCTTCGTTGGCCAGGTGCTTGGTGAGCTTGCCGATGGAGGTGGTCTTGCCCGCGCCGTTCACGCCCGCGACCATGATCACGGTGGGCGTGTGGCGGCCGATCTCCAGCGGCTTCTCGAGCGGGCGCAGCAGGTCGGCGATGGCCTCGGCCAGCAGGCGCTTGACCTGCGATGCGTCGGTCGCCATCTGGCTCTTCACGCGGCGGCGCAGGTCGTCGAGCAGGTATTCGGTGGCCTTCACGCCGGCATCGGCCATCAGCAGCGCGGATTCGAGCTCTTCGTAGAGCGCCTCGTCGATCTGGGCATTGACGAACACCGCCTGGATGCCGGTGCCGGTCTTGCGCAGGCCGGTCTTGAGCTTGTCGAGCCAGCCCCGGCGCTCGGGCGCGGGCGGCGGAGCGACCTCGAGCACCGGTGCCGGCACCGGCGCGGGGGCCGGCGCGAGGATCGGGAGGTCGACGGCGGGCGGCGGCGGCGGTGCGACAGGTGGCGGTGCGACAGGCGCCGGCGCCGCGGGCTGGACCGTGGGCACGGCGGGCGCAGCGATCGGTGCCGGCGTCGCCGCAGGCGGTGCCACCGGTACCGCGGCCGGCACTTCCTTCGCCGCCGGTTTCGCGCCGAACCAGCTCGAGGGCGAGAACACCGAGCGCGAGGGCGCGCTCTCCGCGGCGGGGGCAGGTTCGGCCGGCGGGATCGCTGGCGCCTGCGGGGCCGGTGCTTCGGGCGTTTCCGCGGGTGGTTTTTTCTTGAAGAAACTGAACATCGGGCGCTTTTTAGAATCGGAGCCATTCTATGAAACACCCCTCGCCACGCCGCGCTGCGTCTGGTGCGGTGCTGGCCCTGGCGTTCGCGGCGCCCTGGGGCTTGCCCGCGCAGGCGCAACAGCCATCGCCCCCGGCCACCGCAGCCACTGCCTCCGCCCCCGGTCCCCAGCAGTTCACCCTCTCCAACGGCATGACCCTGATCGTGCAGCCCGACCGGCGCTCGCCGACCGCGGTGCAGATGGTCTGGGTGCGCGTGGGCTCGATCGACGAAGTCGACGGCACCTCGGGCGTGGCCCATGCGCTCGAGCACATGATGTTCAAGGGCACCCAATCGATCAAGCCCGGCGAGTTCTCGCGCCGCGTGGCGGCGCTGGGCGGGCAGGAGAACGCCTTCACCACGCGCGACTACACCGGCTACTACCAGCAGATCCCGGTCGGCAGCCTCGAGCAGGTGATGAAGCTCGAATCCGACCGCTTCGCCAACAACCAGTGGCCCGACGACGAGTTCAAGCGCGAGATCGAGGTGGTCAAGGAAGAGCGCCGCATGCGCACCGAGGACCAGCCGCGCGCCCTGCTCGGCGAACAGCAGAGCGCGGCCGTCTTCATCGCCTCGCCCTACCACCGGCCGGTGGTGGGCTGGATGAGCGACCTCGACGCGATGACGCCCGAGGACGTGCGCGAGTTCCACCGCCGCTGGTACGTGCCCGCCAATGCCGCGATCGTGATCGCCGGCGATGTCGACGTCGACAAGGTGCGCGCGCTGGCCGAGAAGTACTACGGCGGCATCCCCGCGCGCGCGGTGCCGGTGCGCAAGCCGCGCATCGAGCCGCCGCAGCGCGGCATCCGCCGCATCGAGTTCAAGGCGCCGGCCGAGCAGGCCTACGTCTCGCTGGCCTTCCGCATCCCGCAGCTCGAGAGCATCGATGCCGAGAGCGACGCCTGGGCGCTCGAGGTGCTGTCGGCCGTGCTCGACGGCTACACCGGCTCGCGGCTCGACCGCGCGCTCACGCAGGGACCCGAGCGCGTGGCCGATTCGGCCGGTGCCTATTCGGGGCTGATGGGACGCGGTCCGCAGCTGTTCGGCCTGGCGGGCGTGCCCGCGGCCGGCAAGACAGCCGCGCAGGTTGAGGCCGCGCTGCGCGCGCAGGTCGCGCGCATCGCCAAGGAAGGCGTGGGCGAGGCCGAACTCGCGCGCGTCAAGACGCAGTGGGTGGCGAGCGAGACCTACAAGCGCGATTCGGTGATGGCGCAGGCGCGCGAACTCGGCAGCAACTGGGTGCAGGGCCTGCCGCTCGATGCCGACCCGCGCATGATCGCGAAGCTGCAGGCCGTGACCGCCGCGCAGGTGCAGGCGGTGGCCGCCAAGTACTTCGGCGACGACCAGCTCACCGTGGCCACCTTGGTCCCGCTGCCGCCCGATGCGCGGCCCCGTGCCCGCGGCTTCGCCGCTCCCGCGGGAGAACTGCGTTGAACGCCGCCGCATCGCTCGAAGGTCAGATCCCCATGTCTCTCTCCCATTCCAAGCCGGCCATCGCCGGCCGCCTGCTGCGCACCGGCGTGTTGGCCATGCTCGGCTTCGCCGCCCTGGCCGCGCAGGCCGCGCTGCCGATCGAACACTGGACGCTGGCCAACGGCGCCAAGATCTACCTCGTGTCCTCGCAGGCGCTGCCGATCGTCGACGTCGAGGTCGACTTCGATGCCGGCAGCCGGCGCGATCCCGCCGACCAGGCCGGCCTCGCGAGCGTGAGCTCGACCATGGTCGAGAAGGGCGTGCGCGCCGGCCGCGACGGCGAGCCCGCGCTCGACCAGAACGCGCTGGGCGAGGCCTGGGCCGATCTGGGCGCCGAGTTCGACGTCAGCGCCAGCAACGACCGCACCAGCTACACGCTGCGCAGCCTTGCCGACTCCAAGCTGCTCGACAAGGCGGTGGCGCTGGCCGCGCGCGTGATCGGCGAACCCACCTTCCCCGACGACATCTGGCAGCGCGAACGCGAGCGCCTTTCCGCCTCGATCCGCGAGGGCAACACCAAGCCCGCGACGGTCGCGGCGCGTGCCTTCGCGACCGCGGTCTACAGCGGCCATCCCTATGGCCAGCAGACCACCGAGGCCACGCTCGCGCGCATCGACACCGCGGCCATGCGCCAGCGCTATCAGCAACTGATCGTGCCGTGCCGCGCCAAGCTCAGCATCGTGGGCGCGGTGACGCGCGCGCAGGCCGAGGGCATCGCCAACGCGATGCTGTCGCGGCTGCCCGGCCCCGAGGCCTGCACGCCGCTGCCCGCGATCGCACCGGTGCCGGCGCTGGCCGAATCGAAGGAGGTGCGCATTCCCTTCGAGTCGGCGCAGACCCATGTCTACATCGGCCAGCCCGGCTATCCGCGCAAGGACCCCGACCACTTCGCGCTCAACCTCGGCAACTACATCCTCGGCGGCGGCGGCTTCGTCTCGCGCCTGACCGACGAGGTGCGCGAGAAGCGCGGCCTGACCTACAGCGTCTACAGCGGCTTCGCGCCGGGGCTCGACGCGGGCGCGTTCCGCGTCGGCTTCCAGACCCGGCCCGACCAGGCGGCCGAGGCGGTGAAGGTGGCGCGCGAGGTGCTCGCGAAGTTCGTCGCCGAGGGGCCCACGCAGAACGAGCTCAAGGCCGCGAAGGACAACCTGATCGGCGGCTTTCCGCTGCTGCTCGACAGCAATCGCAAGCTGATCGGCAACGTCGCCAACATCGCCTGGAACGACCTGCCGCTCGATTACCTCGACACCTGGACCGCGCGCATGAATGCCGTGACCGCCGCCGACATCAAGGCCGCGTTCGCGCGCAAGCTGCAGCCCGATCGCATGGTGACGGTGGTGGTGGGCAGCGACCCGCAGGCCAAGCCGCAGGACAGCAAATAGGCCGCTTCAGGCCAGCGCGTGCGGCCCCGTGCGCGAGGCGGCGCGCACGCAATCGCCGAGCCGTGCGAGCAGCCGCGGCGCCGCGCGCGCCTGCTGCCAGTACAGCGGTACCGGCAGCCGCGAGCCCGGCACCAGCTCCACCAGCGAGCCGTCGCCCAGGGCCTGCGCCACCATGCTCAGCGGATGCATGCCCCAGCCCATGCCCGCGCGCGCGGCCTCGACGAAGGCCTGCGGCGAGGGCAGCCAGTGGCGCGGCGTCTCGACCTCGCGATGGCAGATGCGCCGCACCCAGCGCGCCTGCAGCGCGTCCTTGCGGTCGAACACCAGGCTCGGCGCCTGCGCCAGCGTGCGCGCGCCCACGCCCTTGGCGAAGTGCGACTGCACGAAGGCCGGGCTGGCGGCCGCCACGTAGTGCATGGTGCCCAGCGCCTCGCTGTTGCAGCCGGCCACCGGCTGCGCCAGCGCGGTGACCGCCGCCAGCACCGCGCCGCTGCGCAGGCGCTCGGCCGTGTGGTCCTGGTCGTCGACCGTGAGGTCGAGCAGTGCGCCGTGCTGCTGCGAGAAGGCGGCGGCCGCGCCTACGAACCAGGTCGCGAGGCTGTCGGCATTGACCGCCACCCGCACCGTGACCCGCTCGCCGGCCTCGCCGGCGCCCAGCACCGGCAGCGCATCGCGCAGCTCGTGCTCGAGCATGCCCACGCGCTCGACATGCCGGCACAGCTGCAGCCCGGCCTCGGTCGCCACGCAGGGCTGGCCGCGCACCAGCAGCGCGCCGCCGATGCGCTCCTCGAGCAGCTTCACGCGCTGCGACACCGCCGAGGGCGTGACGTTGAGCGCGCGGGCCGCGCGCTCGAAGCTGCCTTCGCGCACCACGGTGGCCAGGGCGTTGAGGGCGGCGTAGTCGAGCATGTGGATGAAGCAAAACTGAACTGGCTTAAGGAAGTTTAGTTTGAGTTAATTCGCGCGCGACGGCAAGCTCGCACCATGTCTGCCGAACTCGTCACCACCGCCTTCCTCAACGGGCTCTTCATGAGCCTGGTGCTCATCGTCGCCATCGGCGCGCAGAACGCCTACGTGCTGCGCCAGGGCTTGCGCCGCGAGCACGTGAGCGCGGTCGTGCTGTTCTGCGCCGTGAGCGACGCGGTGCTGATCTCGGCCGGCGTGGCCGGCATGGCGCAGGCGCTCCAGGGCCGGCCGATGCTGGCCACCGCGCTCGCCGGCTTCGGCGCGCTGTTCCTCGCCGGCTACGGGCTGCGCGCGCTGTGGCGTTCGCGCGCGGCCGGTGCGCTGCGCACGGTCACGCAGGGCAGTTCGCTGTCGCGCACCGCGGTGCTGGCCCAGGCCGCGGGCTTCACGCTGCTCAACCCGCACGTCTACCTCGACACCGTGCTGCTCGTGGGCAGCACCGGCGCGCAGTACGCGGGCTCGCTCAAGGGATGGTTCGTGGCCGGCTCGGCGCTCGCGAGCGCGCTGTGGTTCTCGGCCCTCGGCTACGGCGCGCGACTGCTGGCGCCGGTGTTCGCGCGGCCGCGCGCCTGGCAGATGCTCGACGCGCTGATCGGCGGCACGATGCTGGTGCTGGCGGCGCTGCTCGCGCGGCGCGCCATCGCGGGCTTCTGAGCAGCGGTGGGGCCGGGCGGGCGCGTTAAGCTCGCCGCATGCCCCGCAAGCCTGCCGCCGCGCCCTCGCGCACCCCAACGACTTCTTCCCCCGCGCGTCCGGCGCGCGCGCACGAGGTGCGCATCATCGGCGGCCAGTGGAAACGCACCCGCCTCGCCGTCGCCGACAAGCCCGGCCTGCGCCCCACGCCCGACCGCGTGCGCGAGACGCTGTTCAACTGGCTCGCGAGCCTGGCCGGCGCCGGTGGCGGCGAGCTGCCGGGCTGGCAGTGCATCGATGCCTTCGCGGGCACCGGCGCGCTCGGCCTCGAGGCCGCGTCGCGTGGCGCGGCCGGCGTGCTGCTGTGCGAGCAGGACGCCGCGCTGGTCGCGCAGATCCAGGCCGCCAAGACCAAGCTCGCCGCCGAGGCGGTGCGCGTGGAGCGCGGCAACGGCGTCACGGCGCTCGAGCGCGCGCCGGCCGCGAGCCTCGACGTGGTCTTCCTCGACCCGCCCTTCGACAGCACCACGCTCTACGAACCCGCGCTGCGCGCCGCCGCGCGCGCGGTTCGCGCGGGCGGTGCCATCTACCTCGAGGCACCGCGGCGCTGGAGCGACGAGGAGGCGGCCGCGCTCGGCCTCGTCGTGTTCCGTCACTTGAAGGCCGGCGCGGTGCATGCACACCTTTTGATGCATGCCGCACACGGCACTGCATAATCCGCCGACCCAAGCCGCATCGGCTGCATGAGGAGGTAGCAACCATGGCCAGCAACGTGATCGCGGTTTATCCCGGCACTTTCGACCCCATCACCCTCGGGCACGAGGACGTGGTGCGGCGTGCGACCCAACTGTTCTCGAAGGTGATCGTCGCCGTGGCGGCCGGTCACCACAAGAAGGCGCTCTTCACGCTGCAGGAGCGCATCGAGATGGCGCGCGAAGCCGTCAAGCCCTACAGCGACCAGGTCTCGGTCGAGAGCTTCTCGGGCCTGCTGCGCGACTTCGTCGTGGCGCGCGGCGGCAAGGCCATGGTGCGTGGCCTGCGCGCCGTCACCGACTTCGACTACGAGTTCCAGCTCGCGGGCATGAACCGCTCGCTGATGCCCGACGTCGAGACCGTGTTCCTCACGCCCAGCGACAAGTACCAGTTCATTTCCAGCACCTTCGTGCGCGAGATCGCGATGCTCGGCGGCGAGGTGCACAAGTTCGTCTCGCCCAACGTCGAACAGCAGCTCGCGGCCAAGGTCCGAAGCCTCGGCAGAGAGTAGGCGCCGCCGATGAGCGGCGCGCTGGCGCCCCGTTTGCACCTGTTGGGCGACGCGGCGCTGCTGTGCGACCTGCCCGGTCCCGCCACGTTCGTCCAGCAGCAGAAGATCTGGGCGCTGGCGCGCGAGGCCGGCCGCTGGAGCGGCGTCGGCGAAGTGCTGCCGGGCATGAACAACCTCACGCTGACCTTCGATCCGACCGCGGTCGACCTCGAGGCGCTGAGCGCGCGCGTGCTCGAGGCCTGGCCGCGGCTCGAGGCCGGCGGCATCGAGGGCCGCGACATCGAGATTCCCGTGGCCTACGGCGGCGAGCACGGTCCCGACCTCGCGGACGTGGCGGCCCACACCGGCCTGTCGACCACCGAGGTGGTGC
The DNA here is from genome assembly GCF_059418345.1 of Variovorax sp. GW821-FHT09B01. Taxonomy (NCBI): domain Bacteria; kingdom Pseudomonadati; phylum Pseudomonadota; class Betaproteobacteria; order Burkholderiales; family Comamonadaceae; genus Variovorax; species Variovorax sp. GW821-FHT09B01. Next base: position 133,305 of record NZ_JBWKPQ010000021.1, read on the forward strand.
GCCGCCATGCCGCGGCCGAGTACGTGGTCTACCTGCTGGGTTTCCTGCCGGGCTTCGCCTTCCTCGGCGGACTGCCGGCCGCGCTCGCCACGCCGCGTCGCGCCGAACCGCGCACGGCCGTGCCTCCGGGCTCGGTCGGCATCGGCGGCGAGCAGACCGGCATCTATCCGCTGCGCTCGCCGGGCGGCTGGCAACTGATCGGGCGCACCGAGGTCGCGCTCTTCGATCCGCTGGCCGCGTCGCCGACCCTGCTGCGGCCCGGCGACCGCGTGCGCTTCGTCGTCGAAAGCCTGCGGCCATGACGCTCCTGATCGAGAAGCCCGGCCCGCTGGCGTCGGTGCAGGACCTCGGGCGCCACGGCCATCGCCAGCTCGGCATCTGCCCGGGCGGCGCGCTCGACACGCTGGCGCTGGCGATTGCCAACCGGCTGGTGGGCAACGCCACCGGTGCGGCCGGGCTCGAGCTGACCCTGGGCGGCAGCGTGCTGCGCTTCGAGACCGACACGCGCATCGCGCTGGTGGGCGACGACTTCGGCGCCACGCTCGACGGCCAGCCGCTGTGGCCGTGCTGGAGCGTGCCGGTCGCGGCCGGGCAGACGCTGCGGCTCGCGAGTGCCAACGCGGGCGGCAAGGCCGGCCTGCGCAGCTGGCTCGCGGTGGCGGGCGGCATCGACGTGCCGCCCGTGCTCGGCTCGCGCAGCACCGATCTCAAGGCCGGCTTCGGCGGCCACGAAGGCCGTGCGCTGCGCAAGGGCGACCGGCTGCCATTGGGCGAGTCGGCGCTGGCCGAGGCGCAGCGCGCGCGGCGCGCCTTCGGGGTGCGCGGTCCCGAGTGGGAGCGCGATGCCGCGGCCGACGGCGCCATCGCTCTGCGCGTGCTGCCCGGCCCCGAGTTCGAGCAGTTCACGGTCGCCTCGCGCGACCAGCTCTGGGGCGAGCGCTGGCGCATCACGCCGCAGAGCAACCGCATGGGCAGCCGGCTCGCGAGCGCGAGCGGCGCCGAGCTGCGGCGCAAGCGCGCCACCGACATGCTGTCCTCGGGCGTGATCCCCGGCACGATCCAGGTGCCGCCCTCGGGCCAGCCGATCATCCTGATGGGCGACGCCCAGACCACCGGCGGCTATCCGCGCATCGGCGTGGTGATCCGCGCCGACCTCTGGAAGCTCGCGCAGGCGCCGCTCGACGGCAACCTGCGGCTGGTGCCGGTCGATGCCGCCACCGCGCTGGAGGCCTGGGCCGCGCAGCAGCGCTACGTCGCGCAGGTGGTGCAAGGCCTCGCGGCGGCGGGCTGGCCGACCCCGGCATAGACTGCGGTCTTTCCATTCGCCGCATCGCTCCAGGAGTCCTCCCATGCACATCGACCTCAACGCGGACCTCGGCGAAGGCGCCGGCAGCGACGAAGCGCTGCTCGGGCTCGTGAGCTCGGCCAACATCGCCTGCGGCTGGCATGCGGGCGACCCGAAGACCATGCACCAGTGCGTTCGCTGGGCCGTCGCGCACGGCGTGGCCATCGGCGCGCACCCCAGCTTTCCCGACCGCGAGAACTTCGGCCGCAGCACCATGCACCTGCCGCCCGACGAGATCGTCTCCAACGTGCTCTACCAGGTCGGCGCGCTCGCGGCCATCGTCAAGGCCGAGGGCGGCCGGCTCGCGCACGTGAAGGCGCACGGCCAGCTCTACAACCAGGCGGTGAAGGAGCCCGAACTCGCCGACGCGCTGTGCGAGGCCGTGCGCCGCTTCGATCCTGCGCTGAAGTTCTTCGGCCTCGCGGGCAGCGGCATGATCGACGCCGCGCGCCGCGCCGGCCTCGTGCCGGTGGAGGAGGTGTTCGCCGACCGCGGCTACATGCCCGACGGCAGCCTGGTGCCGCGCAGCCAGCCCGGCGCGCTGATCGAGGACGACGCGCAGGCCATCGCCCAGACCCTGGCCTTCGTGCGCGAGCGCCAGGTCAAGGCCATCGACGGCAGCATCGTGCCGGTCAATGCGCAGACCGTCTGCCTGCATGGCGACGGCGCGCATGCGCTGGCCTTCGCGCGCCGCATCCGCGAGCGGCTGCTGTCCGAAGGCATCGAGGTGCGCGCGGACTGACGAAGCCGCGCGACGGCGCATCCGCCGCTCAGGCGGGCAGTGCTTCCTCGCAGGCCAGCGCACTCACCCAGCGCGGCCCGATCTCCTCGCAGTAGTCGGCCACCACGGTGCGCGTGAGCCGAGCCACCGCCTGGACCGCGGGCGCCGTGCCCTCGGCATGCGCGAGGCTGATCGCCATCGGCGGCAGCGCGGGGCCGTCGCGCACCTCGAGCTCGCCGGCCGCCAGTTCCTGGCGCACGAACACCGGCGGGATCGCGGCCACGCCGAAGCCGCCCTTGGTCAGCTGGATGATCGACTGCACCGACGGAAAGCTGCACACGCGCGGCTCCGCGGCGCGCCCCGCGAACAGCGCCTTCACGTGCGCGCGCGGGCCCGAGGTGCGCGAGAAGGTCAGAAGCGGCACCCGCTCGAGGTCCTCGAGCCGCAAGGTGCGCGCATGCGGCAGCAAGGTCGGGCGCGCCACCCAGCGCATCGGGAAGCTGCACAGCGGCAGCAGCACCGACTCGCCGCTGCGCGCGAGTTCGGAGACGTCGTCGTTCTGGATCAGCAGGTCGAACTTGCGCTGCCGGAACTGCTCGCGCAGGTTGTGCGCCGTGTCGACCGTGATGTCGGGCTCGACCGCGGGCAGCCGCGCGCTCAGCAGGTGGATCAGCGGCGTGAGCCAGGTGTGGACCACCGTCTCGATCACGCCGATGCGCACGCGCCCCGAGGGCGGCGCATCGGGCTGCACCGAGCGCTTGAGCTGCTTCTCGAGCGCGAGGATCTGCTCGGCCTGCGCCACCACCTGCTCGCCGATGCGCGTGAGCCGCAGCGAGCGCTGCGAGCGGTCGACCAGCTGCACGCCGAGCTCTTCTTCCAGCGCCTCGATGCGTTTGGACACCGCGGCCTGGGTGGCGCAGAGCATCTGCGCCGTCTCTCGGAAGCTCTTGAGCCGGTCGAGCATGACCAGCGTTTCGAGGAAACGGGTGTTCATCTTCTGCCTCTCCCTGGTCCGAGCATCGTTGAACTTTTGTTATCGGGTTGTTTAACAAAAACTCGTTCGACTCGATCAATTGCTCATGTTTTCATCAAGTTGTCGCACACGTAAGCGGTGCAACCCGCCCCCCGGCGGCAGCTTCGGTCTCTGACCGAACGCTGCAGGAGCCGTGCCAGCGGGTTGCTGTTTTGTTTTTCGTTGCTGTCAGGTACTGGATCAGGGAGAGATCGAATGAAGAAAGCGAAGGCAAGGCGCGCCAGGATCGGTGCCGCCCTGGGGATTTGCGCGCTGGCGGTCGCCGGCTGCGGTGGCGGAGGTGGGGGCGGGGGTGTCGACCCGGCGGTGCTGGCTGCGATCGCCGCCGCCGGTGGCACGCAGCCGCCCACCCCACCGGCACCGCCGCCGCCGCCCGCGCCGCCACCGCCGGCCGTGCGCGCCAAGTGCGCGATGGACAGCGCCGTGGAGGCCTCCTACGAGGAGCGGCGCCTGCCCAACAAGATCGCCGCCAGCGATGCACTGAGCTATTCGCAGCAACTGCTGCAGGCCAGCGGATTCGACCGTTTCGGCCCCGACTTCGCCGCCAAGCTCTGCAGCGACGGCCTGGCCGGCGCCTCGAGCTACGACGAGGCGGTGGCGCTGCTGCACGCCGAGGGCCGCAAGCTCTGGCAGGCGGCGCTCGACCGCGTGCAGGGCCGGTCGGTCCAGGGCACGCTGGCCAAGAGCGACGACCGCATGCTCTATTGGGCACGCCTGACGATGACGCTCGCGCTGCGCCAGTGGAAGCCCGAGTTCGCGCTGACGGACGCGCAGCGCGCCGCGCTGCAGAACGAGTTCGAGCGTGCATCGCGCGGGCAGCTTTCGATCGATTTCCCCGAAGGCGCGGGCCACAGGCGGATCCTGGTGAGCGGCTTCGATCCGTTCTCGCTCGGCGAGCCGAGTTCGGATGCCGGGGTCGAGTCCGGCGACATCGGACTGCTCAGAGGCAACCCCTCGGGCGCGACCATCCTCTCGCTCGATGGCCAGACCGTGGCGCTGGCCGACGGCACGACCGCGGTGATCCGCACCTTCATCCTGCCCGTCAACTACGGTCCGTTCCTCGCCGGCATGCAGGAGGACACGCTGGGGCCCTGGTTCAAGCCCGGCGGCAAGCGCGTCGATGCGTCGATCACCATGAGCCAGGGGCGCAACAGCTTCGACCTGGAGCACTACAACGGGCGCTATCACTTCTCCGCCGCCGGCAACGACAACCTGAGGCCTCCGTGCACCGGCCTTCCCTCGAACCAGGATTGCGAGATCAACCCGCCGGAACGCTGGTTGGGGTATTCGCCCACGCCATGGTCGAAGGATGCGCCGTCGCAGTTCACCGTCGCAAGCCTGCCGTTCCAGAGAATGATCGATGCGGCCACGGGCGACTGGAAAGTGGCTCGGAACGACGATTACGATGTCATCGAGTGCACCCTCGACGCTCTTTTTCCGCCCGAGGGAACGAAGCCGAATCCGCAAGAGCTGAACTGCGCGCTGCAGGGCGGGGGCGGCAACTACCTGTCCAACGCCAGCGCGTATCGCAACACCTTGCTGCGCGACGTCTTCCGGCTCGATATCCCGGCAGGCCACATCCACACGCCGACCCTGAAGATTCCTAGAGGCCTCACCGATCGGGAGTTCGAGACCGAGCGTGACAAGATCGTCGAGCAATCTCGCAACCTGGTCATCGAGGTGGCCCGGAGCCTGGCTTCGCCGCCTGCCCTGTGATTTCCCGGGAGAACGACCATGAAACTCATCGCAGCCTTCGCATTCGCGCTCGGCACCGCCCTGATCTGCGGTCCGGCGCTGTCCCAACCCACCGGCGGGTTCTATCTGTTCAAGCACAAGGACAACGGCAAGATCGTGTGCTTCCAGCAGGTCATCAACTCCGATTGGGACCGGCTGTCGGGCCCGTTCCGGGACGCCGAATGCAAGATCGAGCAGAAGCCCAAGCCCGCGCGCGGTGACCTGCCCGCCAATCCGCTCGACCTCGCGCCCAGGAAGTAGCGACGCCAGGGGGCGCTTGCGGTAACGTCGGTCCCATGACCTCGCCGAAGACGCCCCGAACCTCTCCACCATCGCGCGTGCTGCTGACCGGCTTCGAGCCCTTCGGCGGCGAGGCCATCAATCCTTCATGGGAAGCGGTGCGCGCGCTCGACGGCTGGAAGCACGCCGGTGCGGTGGTGCATGCGCGCCAGATGCCCTGCGTCTTCGGCGCGGCCATCGAATCGCTGGCCGAGGCGATGGACGAACTGAAGCCGCGGCTGGTGCTGTGCATCGGCCAGGCCGGCGGCCGCGCCGAGGTCACGCCCGAGCGCGTGGCGATCAACATCGACGATGGCCGCATCGCCGACAACGCGGGGCTGCAGCCGGTCGACGTGCCGGTGGCGCCCGAGGGCCCCGCGGCCTATTTCTCGACGCTGCCGATCAAGGCCATGGTGCGCGACCTGCGCGCCGCGGGCGTGCCGGCCTCGGTGTCGAACACGGCCGGCACCTTCGTCTGCAACCACATCTTCTATGGCCTGATGCACCAGCTCGCGCAGCGCGCGCAGCCAGGCGTGCAGGGCGTACGCGGTGGCTTCATCCACATCCCCTACCTGCCCGAGCAGGCGGCGAACTTTCCGGGCGCGCCGAGCATGGCGCTCGCGACCCTGGTCGAGGCGCTGCGCATCGCGGTGCGCACCGCGCTCGAGGTCGAGCGCGATATCGCCGAGACCGGCGGCCTGCTGCACTGACCCCAACGCTCAGGCCGCGAACAGCTTCGCGAGCCAGCCGTTGAGCGCGTCATTGACCAGCGCCGGCTTTTCCATCGTCAGCATGTGGCCGCACTGCGGCACCCACACCACTTCCGCCTGCGGCAGCAGCGCCGCGAGTTCGCGCGTGCATTCGGGCGGCGCGAGGCGGTCGTCGTCGCCGCACATCAGCAGCACCGGCGCGCGCAGCGACGCGAGGTGCTTGCGCGCATCGGGCCGGGCCATCACGGCGCGGTTCTGGCGCGTGAGCTGCTCGGCGCCGGCGCCCAGCACCATGTCGAGGTAGCGCTGCACCAGCACCGGGTCGGCGGCCTGGGCCGGATGGAAGGCGAAGAACACGTTGGGCTCGATCACCTCGCGCAGCTCGCCGCGCGCGAAGTACTCGATCGCGCCTTCGCGCAGCGCGCGCATGTCGGGCGTCTCGGGCCGCGCGCTGGTGCCCAGCAGCGCCAGGCCCGCGATGCGGCCGGGCGCCTGGCGCGCAGCTTCCATCGCGACCATGCCGCCCATCGAGGCGCCGCACAGCACCAGCGGGCCGGGGTTCTCGGCCAGCACGGCGGCGGCCATGCCCTCGATGGTGGCGTGGCGCAGCTGGACGTCGCTCACGCGCGGCGAGAGCGAGGAGGGGAGGGCGGGGAGCTGGGCGTCCCACAGGCGCGCGTCGCACGCGAGGCCGGGAAGAAGTACGAGGGTGGCAGGCATGCCGGGATTCTGCGCGAGGAGGCCATCCCGGCGCATCGGCATAGGCTTCCTGGCCAGCAGCCAGACGCGCCGCGGCTCGACATACTCGCGCCGCCACCCCTTCTCCTTTCCCTTCGACTTCCATGAACCTGGTTCAACGCGTGCAGGACATCCTGCTCAAGCCCAAGGCCACCTGGGCCCTGATCGATGCCGAGCCCGAGGACGCCGCCTCGCTCTACAAGAACTACCTGATGATCCTCGCGCTGATCCCGGCCGTGGCCGGCTTCATCGGCCTGTCGGTGATCGGCATGGGCGCCTTCGGCGTCAGCTTCCGCGTGCCGGTGCTCGCGGGGCTGGTCAACATGGCGGTGGGCTACGTGCTGTCGCTCGTGGTGGTGTTCGTGGTCGGGCTCATCGTCGATGCGCTCGCGCCCACCTTCGACGGCGTGCAGAGCCCGGTCGCCGCGCTCAAGCTCGCGGTCTATGCCTCCACTGCCTCGCTGGTCGGCGGCGTCTTCAGCCTGCTGCCCTCGCTGTCGGTGCTGGGCGCGCTGTGCGGGCTCTACGGCATCTACCTGATCTACCTCGGCCTGCCGGTGCTGATGAAGTGCCCGGCCGACCGCGCGCTGCCCTACACCGCGGTGGTGGTGGTCTGCGCCATCGTCGGCGGCTTCACGATCGCGTGGGTGCTCTCGCTGCTCACGCCTTCGCCGGCGCTGCGATTGGGCGCACTGCCGCTGGCCTTGGCCTGAAAGCGCACCCTGCGCGGGTGCCGGTGGTGGGACAATGGCGGTCGATGCCCACGCCCAAACCCGACACCACCACCGACATCATCCTCATCCGCCACGGCGAGACCGCCTGGAACCGCGAACTGCGCTTCCAGGGCCACGCCGACGTGCCGCTCAACGACATGGGCCACGAGCAGGCGCGCCGCATCGGGCTGCGGCTGGCGCAGGAAACCGCGGTGCAGCACGTGATCAGCAGCGACCTGCTGCGGGCCCAGCAGACGGCGGCGCCCGGTGCCTCGCAGCTCTCGCTGCCGATCGCCACCACGGCCTCGCTGCGCGAGCAGTTCTTCGGCATCGCCGAAGGCATGCGTTCCGACGAGATCCAGGCCCTGCATCCGCGCGCCTGGGAAGAGTGGCTGGAGTTCCGCGAGGACCACGCCATGCCCGAGGGCGAGACGCCGCGCGAGTTCCATGCGCGCATCGTCGCGGCGCTCGGCACCATCGCCAGCGCGCATCGCGGGCAGCACCTGATCGTGGTCACGCACGGCGGCGTGCTCGACATGGTGTGGCGCACGGCGCATGGCCTGAGTCTCAGCGGTCCGCGCCGCAGCGAGATTCCCAACGCCGGCTTCAACCGCATCCGCATCGCCGATCCCGCGGCGCCCGAGGCGATCGAGATCGTCGAGTGGGCCGACACGCGGCACCTGGCCGACCTGCCGCCGCAGCCGACCTACGACCAGACGCGGCACCTCCAGCGCAAGGACTGAAGCGGCTCAGCCGCAGCTGCCGGCCTTCGGCGTGCGCAGCAGCGGCCGGCCCGCGCCGACGCCGGTCGGCTGGCCCTGGTCCACCGCGAGCTGGCCGTTCACCAGCACCGTGCGCACGCCCTCGGACAGCAGCGTCGGTTGCGTGTAGGTGGCACGCGCGGCGAAGCGCGCGGGATCGAACACCACCACGTCGGCGTAGTAGCCGGGCCGCAGATGGCCGCGTTGCACCAGCCCCAGCGTGTCGGCCGTGAGCGAGGAACTGCTGCGGACGAACTGCGCGAGCGAGATCGCGTGCTCCTTCACCACGTATTGCTCGTACTTGCGCGCGAAGGTGCCGTAGGCGCGCGGATGGCCCTGCGAGGAATCCGACGAGGTCATCACCCAGGGCCGTTTCATGAAGGCACGCACGTCGTCGTCGCTCTGGTTGAACGAGGCGATCATCAGGTCGCCGTCGCGCAGCACCGCGATGGCGGCGTCGACCGGGTCGGCGTTCGTGTCCTTCGCGACCTGTGCGAGCGTCTTGCCCACGTACTTCGTCCTGCCGGCCGAGAACAGGATCGCGTCGGGCCCGCCGCGCAGCCGCAGGTTCTCGCGCATGCCGCCGCGCAGCCGCTCCTGTACCGCGGCATCGTCGAAGCGCTGCAGCAGCGCGGCGCGGCCGCCATCGATGGCCCAGGGCGGGATCAGCGCGGCCGAGAAGCGGGTGCTCGAGGCGGTCCACGGATAGTGGTCGGCCGTGATGTCCAGGCCCTTGGCGCGCTCGCGTTCGATGCGCTGGATGATGTCGCCGCTCTGGCCCTGCACGTCGACGCCGAGCGCCTTGATGTGCGCCACGTGCACCGGCAGCTTCGCCTCGTGGCCGATGCGGATCACCTCGTCGATCGAGCCCTTGAGCCCGATGTTGTACATGGACTCGTCGCGAATGTGGCTGTCGTAGAGCCCGCCGTGGCGCGCCGCCACCTTCGCGAGCGCGATCACCTCCTCGGTCTTCGAGAAGTTCTGCGGCGGATAGAAGAGCCCGGTCGACAGGCCCAGCGCGCCCTCGCACATGGCCTGGCTCACGTGGCGGCCCATGGCCTCGAGCTGCTCGGGCGTGGGCTGGCGGTTGGCCTCGCCGAGCTGGCTGGTGCGCACCGGCCCGAAGCCGACGTACATCGCGACGTTGGTGCCCACCGGCACGGCGCGCAGCCGCTGTGCCTGGGCGGCGATGTCCCAGCCGCCGAAGCCGTCGTTGCCGATCACGGCGGTGGTCACGCCCTGGGTCAGGAACGGGATGTTGAGGCGCTTGCGCGCGTCGTTCGAATGCAGGTCGGTGTCGGCATGCGTGTGGGCGTCGATGAAGCCCGGCGCCACCACCATGCCGGTGGCGTCGATGGTGCGCTTCGCCTTGAACTGCGCGGGCATCGCGCGGCCCGCGAACACGATGCGGTCGCCCGCGATGCCGACGTCGCCGACCACCGGCCGGTCATCGTCGCCGGTGTAGACGGTGCCACCGCGCAGCAGCAGGTCGAGTTCGACCGGTGCGTCGGCCGGCTGGGCGTGGAGCGAGGGTGCGAGGAAGGCGAGCGCGGCCAGGGCGATGAGCGAGGTCTGCATGGGGCGATGTGGGCACGGGTGGAAACGCCGGCCAGTGTGGAGTCGCCTCGCGCGTGCCGCCAATTCCTTTTGCGGCACGCCCCATGTCCTGAACTCATGAGCGCGCGGCGATCTCCGGCAGGCCCAGTTGGCGGTAGACCTCGGCCGCCTGCCGGCGCAGCCGCAGCGATTCGGGCTGGCCGTTGAGCTGCTGCTGCAGGATGCCCTGCGCGCCGGTCAGCGTGGCCTCGGTGCCGCTGCGCACCAGCGCGTCGAGGTAGACCTGCTCGAACAGGTCGCGCTGCGCATGGCTGCCGCCGATCTCGATCATGCGCGGCAGCGCGGTGCCGAGGCCGTCGATCGCCGCGGTCAGGTCGCCGCGCGCATGGGCGCGCAGGCCGTGCGCGGCCGGCACGCACACGCGCTGCCAGGCCGCGCGCGTCGAGGCCGGCGCATGAGGCGCGAAGGCCTCGATGTTGGCCAGCAGCGTGTCGGCCTCGGGCCGGCCCGCGCGTGCCAGGCCGTAGAGGTACTGCAGGTCGAGAAAGGGCAGCACGTGGTCGGCCTGGCGCTGCAGCAGGTGCGTCGCCACGTCGTCCCAGCGATCGCCGACGTCGACGCCCGCGAGCTCGAGCCGCGCGAGCAGCGAGACGGCGCCGATCTGGTCCTGCGAATACTCCTTGACCACGCCCCAGGCATGGCGGTCGTAGACCGCGAGCGCTTCGTCGCCGCGGCCCAGGTCGATGAGGAACAGCGCCACGTGCCACCAGTTGTGCGTGACCATGAAGGAGTTGAGGCCGACCCAGGTGTCGCTCACGCTCTCCATGAAGGCCAGGCCTTCGGCGAGCCGGCCCTCGGTGAGCATCACGTGCGCGAGCGCATGGTGGGCCCAGGGCTCCTTGCGGCACAGGGCGATCGCATGGCGCGCGCTGGCCTCGGCCTCGCGCATCAGGTGGCACTGCTCGTAGCCGAAGGCCGCCATGCCGTGCACGTAGGGCACCTCGGCCGCATGCGGCAGCACGGCGAGCGCGAGCCGCAGCATGCCGGGGCAGTCGCCGGTGTTGAAGCAGTGGTACTGGCCGAGCTTGAGCGACACCAGGTCGCGCGGATGCTCGCGCGCCTGTTCGGCATGCAGCGCGATGGCGCGCGCGATGTCGCCGTCGGCCCAGGCCTCGATGGCGGCGATGTAGCGCTGCTCGCGCGGTGTGGCGCGCGCGGCCTGCTCGCGCGCCCTGGCGAGGAAGGGACGCGCATTGGCCACGGCCTCGCGCGATTCGGCGAACAGGTGCAGCGTGGCGCCGTAGGCCTGCACGATGGGGCTCGGGTCGCGCTCGGTGGCGGCGAGCAGGTTGACCGCGCGGGCCTCGCTCGAGATGAAGCCCATGACGAAATCGTCGACCAGCGGCAGGCTGGCGGCGTCGTCGAGCGTGAGGGGGTTGCCGAGGCTGTCGGCGTGGCGGACGGTGTTCGACGGGGGGCTGACGGAAGGCATGGCGCATCGTGCCATGCCCCCGTGGCCGCTTCAACGCGCCGCCTCAGACACCGGCCTGTTGATGCCGGTACTCCTGGGTCTTGCCACCGTAGCCGTAGGCCGCGCCGCGCGCGTCGATCACGTGGATGTATGAGACCTCATGCAGGTTCGGCCGGAGCCTGGCCATGGCCGCATGGACCTCGCGCAGGTAGCGCGCCTTCTCGGCCTTGGTGTTGGTCTCGTCGGTGATGCTGATGTCGAGGTGGAAGGCCGACTTTCCGAGCGCGGCCAGCGACTGGCCGCCGATGAACCAGGTCTCGGCGGCGATGTACTGCACGGTGATGGCGATCACCGGCAGCTGCTTGCCGAGCACGCTCTGGGTGAGCTCGGCGACGGCGTCGACGGTCTGGCGCGTGAGGTCGGCATCGGGTTGGCCGGAGAGGTGGACGACGATGTGGGGCATGACGGACTCCTTGGTGGATGGGTGGTCGATGGGGTGATTGTGGGCAGCACCTCGTCATCGGAAAAGCGGGAAGATATGATGGAAGTCATCGGAATATCGGATGGATGAGCCATGCAGGGATTCGATCTGGAACAGCTGCGCACGCTGGTGGCGGTGGTCGACGCGGGCAGCCTCACGGCCGCGGCGCCGCGGGTCTTCCTCTCGCAGTCCTCGGTCAGCGAGCAGATGCGCAAGCTCGAGGAGCGCGCGGGCCAGTCGCTGCTCACGCGCAGCAAGGCCGGGGTGTTGCCGACCGAGGCCGGCGCGCGGCTGCTGGTCCATGCGCGGCGCATCCTGGCGCTCAGCGACGAGGCCTTCCGCGACCTGCATGGCGAGACGCTGGCGGGCGAGCTGCGGCTCGCGGTCACCGACTACTTCCGTCCGGGCGACCTGACGCAGCTGCTGGCGCGGCTCGCGCAGGGCCATCCGCGCGTGCGGCTGCACGTGAGCATCCTCAAGAGCGATGAGCTGCGCGCGGCCTACGCGCGCGGCGATTTCGACGTGGCGCTGGCGATGCACATCGCGGGCGTGTCGACGCCGCCGCCGGGCAGCCCGGCGGTGCTGCGGCGCGAGTCGCTGGCCTGGCTGGGCGCGGCCGGCATGCGGGTGGTGCGCGGCGAGCCGGTGCGGCTGCTGGTGCTGCCCGACACCTGCTCGCTGCACCAGTTCACGGTGGCATTGCTGCGGCGGAGGCACGTGCCCTACGTGCTCGCGCACGTGGCCTCGGGGGTGGCGGGGCTGCAGTCGGCATTGGCGGCGGGGCTCGGCGTGGCCTGCCTCAACGAGTCGGCGATCGGCGAAGGGGTGGCGCGGCTCGCGGCGCCGCATGGGCTGCCGGCGTTGCCGCGCGTGGCTTTCCAGTTCCTGCCGGGGCGCAGGGGAGAGACGGAATTCGTCGCTCGGGCGCGGGAGATGCTGGCCGTGCAGCTGGCCTAGTTTCTTGAGGCGTCGGGGGCGCGTGCACGGGACGCCGGGTACTCCCCTCCGCGAATGTCCCCCGGCCTTCGGCCTCCTCCTTGATTTCGCTGCGGGGAGTACCCGACGCCCCGTGCACGAGGGGCGTTGGGTTGCGCGGCGGGTGCTACCGCCGCGCTCGGAGGAGGCTCGTTCCTTAACCCCAGGACAGGGCCGACAGGTCGTTCACGAAGATCGGGTTTTCCTTCCAGATGCCCTTGACGTTCTTCTTCGCCACGGTCGGGAACTGCGGCTGGTAGAGGAAGCCGTTGGCCGCGTCGGTGGCCAGCATCTTCTGCGCGTCGCCCAGCAGCTTGTTGCGCTCGGCGGTGTTGGCGGTGGTCTTGATCTTGTCGAACAGCGTGTCGAAGGCCTTCGACTGGTAGCCCCAGTAGTAGTCCGACTTGGCGTAGTTGCCGAGGTCGAAGGGCTCGACGTGCGAGACGATCGACAGGTCGTAGTCCTTGTTGCCGTAGGTGCCGCTGAGCCATTGCGCCCACTCGACGTTCTGCACCTTCGCCACGATGCCGATCTTGGCGAGCTGGGCCACGATCACCTCGCCGCCCTGGCGCGCGTACGGCGGCGGGGGCAGGGTCAGCTTGAGCTCGAGCGGGGTCTTCACGCCGGCCTCGGCCAGCAGCTTCTTGGCCTTCTCGATGTCGAAGGGGTTGATGCCGGTGGTGTCGACATAGCCGGCCGCGCCGGGCACGTAGTGGCTGCCGATCGGCACGCCGAAGCCGTCGGCCGCGCCCTCGATGACGGCCTTGCGGTCGATGGCCGCGAGGATCGCGCGGCGCACGCGCACGTCGTCGAGCGGCTTCTTGCGGTTGTTGATCGACAGGATGGTCTTGGCGCGCGAGCCGGCCAGGATGGTCTGGAACTGCGGGTTGGCCTTGAACTGCGGCACCACGCGCGTGCCGATGCGCGGGAACATGTCGACGTCGCCCGAGAGCATGGCCGCGGCCTGGGCCGCGGTGTCGGAGATGAAGCGGAAGGTCGCCTTGTTGATCTTCGCGTTGCCGGGGTTGCGGAAGCCATCCCACTTGCTCAGCGTGATCGAGGAACCCTTGACCCAGTTGTCGAGCTTGTAGGGGCCGGTGCCCACGGGCTTGGTGGCGTTGCCGTCGGCGCTCTTGGGCTCGACGATCACCGCGGTGGCCTGGCCCAGCACGAAGGGCAGGTCGGGGTCGATCTCCTTGTTGATCACGACCACGGTGTAGTCGTCGGTCGCCTGCGTGCTGAGGTTGGCGAAGGTGCGCTTGTCCTTGTTCGTGCTCTTGTCCGAGCCGGCGCGGTCGAACGAGAACTTGACCGTGGCCGCGTTGAAGGGCTCGCCGTTCTGGAACTTCACGCCGCGGCGCAGCTTGAAGGTGTAGGTCTTGAGGTCGGGCGAGACTTCCCAGCTCTCGGCCAACAGCGGCGTGACGCTGCCGTCGGCGTTGATCTTGGTCAGCGTCTCGAGGATGTTGTACTGCACCACCTCGGCGATCGCGGCCGCGGCGCCCGCGGTCGGATCGAGGCCCGGCGGCTCGAGCGCCATGCCGATCACGATGGCGTCCTTCCGTCCCTGGGCCATGCCGGCCAGCGGTGTGGCCAGGGCCACGGTGGCGCCAGCGGTGGTGAGGAGGGTGCGACGGTTCAACATACGTGGTGATCTCCGGAAAAACGTCTGGAAAGGCAAAGGGCTGCCTCGAGGGGATGAGGAGGCGGCGCGCCCCGAATCAAGGCGCTGCGCCGCGAGAGACCCTCGGCGCAGCAGGAAAGATGCCACGCCGTGCAGCCAAAAGCATTCTCGCGCAGCGCGCCCGCCGCCGATGCCGCGGCGCGGCGCTTTTTCCTCGGGAGGTTCCCGGATGCGGAGGGCCGCGAAAGGTCAGCGGCCACTCACGCCCAGGACATCGCGGCGATGTCGTTGGCGAAGATCGGCGCGTCCTTCCACAGGCCGCGCAGGCCGCGCGCGGCGATGGTGATGAGCTGCGGCTGGTAGAGGAACACGTTGGCCGAGTCCTCGGCCAGGATGCGCTGCGCCTCGCCCAGCAGGCGCAGGCGGTCGGCCTCGCGCGGCGCGTTGCGCGACTTCTCGAACACCTCGTTGAACTTCGCCGACTGGTAGCCCCAGTAGTACTCGGGGCGCGTGTAGTTCACGAGGTCGAAGGGCTCGACATGCAGGATCACCGACAGGTCGTAGTTCTTGTTGCCGTAGGTGCCGCTGATCCACTGCGCCCACTCCACGTTCTGGATCTTCGCGACGATGCCGACCTGCGCGAGCTGCGCGGCGATCAGCTCGCCGCCCTGGCGCGCATAGGGCGGGGGCGGCAGCACCAGGTCGAGCTGCAGCGGCAGCTTCACGCCGGCCTCGGCCAGCAGGCGCTTGGCCTTCGCGGGGTCGTAGGGATTGATGCCGGTGGTGTCGACGTAGCCCGGCGCGGTCGGCACGTAGTGGCTGCCGATCGGGATGCCGCGGCCATCGACGGCCGCGTCGATCACCGCCTTGCGGTCGATCGCGGCCGCGATCGCGCGGCGCACGCGCACGTCGTCGAGCGGCTTGCGCCTGTTGTTGATCGCGAGGATGGACTTGCCGCGCGAGGCGTTGAACAGGATCTGGAAGCGCTTGTCGTTCTGGAACTGCGAGAGGCTGCGCGAGACCGAGGCATGCGGGAACAGGTCGATGTCGTTCGACAGCAGCGCGGTGGTCTGCGCGGCCGGCTCCGAGACGAAGCGGAAGCTCGCGCGGCGGATCTGCACCGCGTCGGCATGGCGGTAGCCGTCCCACTTCGCGAGCACGATCGACGAGCCCTTGGCCCAGTTCTCGAGCCGGTAGGGGCCGGTGCCCACGGGCTTGGTGGCATTGCCCTCGGCCGACTTGGGCTCGACCACGATCGCCGAGGCCTGGCCGAGCTGGAACAGCAGGTCGGGCTCGATCTCCTTGGCGATCAGCACCACCGTGTTCGCGTCGAGCGCCTGGGTCGTGAAGTTGGCGAAGAAGCGCTTGTCCTTGTTGGTGCTGTTGGCGGCCGAGGCGCGGTCGAACGAGAACTTGACCGTGTTCGCGTCGAAGGCCTCGCCGTTCTGGAACTTGACGCCGCGCTTGAGCCTGAAGGTGTAGGTGCGCAGGTCGGGCGAGACCTCCCAGCTCTCGGCCAGAAGCGGCGTGACGCTGCCGTCGGAGTTGATCTTGGTCAGCGTCTCGAACACGTTGTAGAGCACCACCTCGGCGATTTCGGCACCGGCCTTGGCCGTGGGATCGAGGCCCGTGGGTTCGAGCGTGAGACCGAGCACCAGCGTGTCCTTGCGGCGTGCCTGCGCGAGGGCACCGGCCGGCAGCACGAGGGGCGCGAGCGCGGCGGCGCCGGTGGCGAGGAGGGTGCGTCTGTGAAGCATGGGCGGGCGGTCCTTTGAGCGGTGGCGGGGGCATGCGCCCTCCGGGCGCGCCGCATCATCCGCGAGGAGAGGCCCGGTGCGCAACCAGATGCTTATGCCCTGGTTGCATGACAGGCGCGCTCAGTGCCCCGGCGCCTGCAGCACCGCGCCGAGCAGCGTGCGCGTGTACGGGTGCTGCGCGTTGGCGAACAGCTCCTGCGGCGTGCCTCGCTCGACGATCTGCCCCTTGAAGACCACGCACACTTCGTCGCACAGGTGGTTGACGACGGCCAGGTCATGGCTGATGAGCAGGTAGCTGATGCCGAACTGCTGCTGCAGGTCCTGCATGAGGTTGAGCACCTGGGCCTGCACGGAGACGTCCAGGGCGCTCACGGGCTCGTCGGCGACGATGAGCTTGGGGCGGGTGATCAGCGCCCGTGCGATGGCGATGCGCTGGCGCTGGCCGCCCGAGAACTCGTGCGGGTACTTGTCGAGGTCGGTGGGGCGCAGGCCCACGGCGGCGAGGGACTCGGCGGCGCGCTCGCGCTGCTCCTTCTTCGAGATCTGCGCCAGTGCCTCGAGCGGCTCGGCCACGATGCGCGCGACCGTCTGGCGCGGGTCGAGGGAGCCGTAGGGGTCCTGGAACACCATCTGGAAGTCGCGCCGGGCGGTGCGCAGCTCGTCCCTGCTCAAGGAGTGCAGTTCGCGCCCTTCGAGCTTCACGCTGCCCGAGGTGGGCTTGTCCAGCGCCATCACGAGTCGTGCGATGGTCGACTTGCCCGAACCGGACTCGCCGACGATCCCCACGCTGCGCCCGGCCTGCACCTCGAAGCTCACGCCGTTGAGGGCCTTGACCGTGGGCGGCGGGCCCAGCAGCTTCTCGCGCGGCAGCGCGTAGTGGCGTACGAGGTCGGTCACTTGCAGCAGCGGGGTGTTGTTGGTGGTCGTGCTCATGCCACGGCCTCCGCTTCGATCTCTGCAATCTCTCCAAGCCGGATGCATCGCACCGCATGGTCGTCAGGCAGCATCACCGCCGGCGGGCGCGTCGACTGGCAGGCATCGACCGTGTAGCTGCAGCGCCCCGCGAAGGGACAGCCCGGAGGCAGGTCCACCAGTTCGGGCACGCTGCCGCGAATCGTTGCCAGCCGCTGCCCCTTGGGCGCGCCGATCACCGGCCGCGCCGCGAACAGCCCCTTGGTATACGGATGCGCCCGGTCCGCGAAGAGAGCCCGCGTCGGCCCGCTCTCCACCACGCTGCCGCCATACATCACGAGCATGCGCTGCACGCTGTTGGCGATCACGCCCAGGTCGTGCGAGATCAGGATCAGCGCCATGCCCATCTCGGCCACCAGGTTCTGGATCAGGTCGAGCACCTGCTTCTGGATCGTCACGTCCAGGGCCGTGGTGGGTTCGTCGGCGATCAACAGGTCGGGCCCGCAGGCCAGCGCCATGGCGATGCCGATGCGCTGGCGCTGGCCGCCGGAGAACTGGTGCGGATAGGCATCCAGGCGCGAGGCCGCGTCGGGGATGCCCACGCGCTGCAGCAGGTTCAGCGCCTCGGCGCGGGCCTGCTTGGCGGTGAGGCCTCGGTGCAGCCGCAGCGGCTCGCCGACCTGGCGCGCGATGGTGTGCACCGGGTTCAGGGCCGTCATCGGCTCCTGGAAGATCATGCCGATGCGGTTGCCGCGGATCTGGCACATGGCCGACTCGGGCTGCCCGATGAGCTCCTGGCCGTCCAGGCGGATGCTGCCCGTGACCTTGGCGGTGGCCGGCAGCAGGCCCATGAGGGACATGACCGTGATGGACTTGCCGCAGCCCGACTCGCCCACGATGCCGAGGGTCTGGCCGCGCTCGAGCGAGAAGGAGACGCCGCGCACGGCCTGGGCGGGGCCGCGCTGGGTCTGCAGGCCGATGTGGAGGTTGTCGACTTCGAGGAGGGGCATGGGGTTGGCCACGGTGCTGGTGGTTGCCATGTCGCTCACCTCGCGCGCGCCAGGCGCGGATCGAGCAGGTCGCGCAGGCCGTCGCCCAGCAGGTTCAGGCCCAGCACCGCCAGCGCGATGGCCATGCCGGGGAAGACGGCCAGCAGCGGCTGCTGGAACATCAAGGTCTGCGCCTCGCTGAGCATGCGGCCCCAGGACGGTTGCGGCGGCTGCGTGCCCAGGCCGAGGTAGGAGAGGGCGGCCTCGGCCAGGATCGCGATGGCGAAGCGGATGGTGATCTGCACGATCAGCACCGCCGAGATGTTGGGCAGCACGTGCTGCATGGTGATGGCGAAGCTTCCCTTGCCGCAGGCGCGCGCGGCGGCCACGTACTCGCGCGACCAGATGGCGTTGGCCGAGGCGCGCGTGATGCGCGCGAAGGTGGGGATGTTGTAGATGCCGATGGCGATGATGGCGTTGACGATGCCCGCGCCGAAGACGGCCGTCATCATGATGGCCGAGAGGATGGCGGGGAAGGCCAGCGAGAAGTCGGAGAAACGCATGATGGCTTCTTCGACCCAGCCCCGGCGCGCGGCGGCCAGCAGGCCCAGGGCGGTGCCGACCACCAGGCCGATGCCGACCGCGATGACGCCCACCAGGATGGAGGCGCGGGCGCCCACCAGCAGCAGCGAGGCCACGTCGCGTCCGAAGGCGTCGGTGCCCAGCCAGTGGCTGGCCGAAGGCGCCTGCATCTTGTTGGCCATGTCCATGGCGTAGGGCGAGTAGGGCGTCCAGAGGTAGGAGACCAGGGCCGCGAGCAGCAGCAGGGCGGCGAGCACGCCGCCGATGAC
>NZ_JBWKPQ010000022.1:0-149794 GCF_059418345.1 Variovorax sp. GW821-FHT09B01
GGCTGGGGCCGCGCGCGCGGCGCGGCGGCCGGGCCGGGCGCGCTGCGCGCGGCCGGCAGCCAGGCCGCGCCGAGCTGCGACGCCGCGTCGCGGTACAGCGACTGGTATTCGACGCGCGGATCGCGCGGGCCCAGCGGCGTGCCCGACAGCACGGCGAACACGCCGCCCACGGTGCGCAGCGCGATGCGGCCGGGCTCGGGCGCGATGGCGGGCGCGGCCTGCGCGGCCCACTCGTCGTGCACCGCGCGGATCGCGGCGAGCCGCGTGGCCGAGACCTCGCCGAGCACGCGCGCCGCCAATTGCGGGCTCGGCTCGAGCGTCAACACGTTCCAGGCCTGGATCAGTCCGAAGGCCGGCTCGAAGGGTTCGTCGTCGGGCTCGAGCAGCACGTCGAAGGCCGAGGCCCAGTCGGCCTCGCCGGCCGCCATCCAGCCCTGCCAGAGTTCGCCGTGGATGCAGCGGTCGAGCAGCACGCCGAGCAGCCGGCCCTCGTGCACCACGCTGACCAGCCGGCCCGGCGCCCAGCGCGCGCCGAAGCTGCGCTGCGCCACGGCCTCGCGGCGGCGCGCGAGCTCGGCCAGCGGCAGCAGCAGGTCGACCGGCGGCGGCGCGGCCGCCTCGGGCGCTCCGGGCGCTTCGCCGCGCGCGCCGGGCATGGCGACGGTCGCGAGCCCGGGCGTCTCGGGCGCGAACGCCGAAGCGGCGCCCGGTCCGGTTTCGAAGGCGCTGCGGATCGCGCTGAGCGGTGGCCAGAGATGGGTGGTCATGGCGTCTGTTCCTGAATGGCTATGTCTTCAGGCATAAGACGCTTCAGCGCCCAGGATTTTGAAAACCTGCAGGATCGCCGCCATGTTGTCGGCCTCGATGGCGATGCCCAGGGTGCCCTGGAGCCAGCCGCCGAGCCGGGTCTTGGCGTAGTCGGCGGTCAGGCCCTCGCGCTTGTGCACCAGGCCGAGCCGGCCCGCGCGGTAGTGGTAGGAGGCGATGGCATGGCGCGAGGCGATGCCCGACAGGCCGCCCTCGGCCTCCCTGCCGAAGCCCTCGCACAGCAGGATGCGCTCGGGCTCGGGCAGCTCGGCGATGAAGGCGCGCGCCGCCTGCTGCACCGCGAGGCTGCTGAGGCCGTGCTCGGCCAGGCAGCCCTCGAGGTCCTCATCGGCGCCCAGTTCGTCCTCGAGCTGGGCCTCGGTGATCTGGTCGCCGATCGACAGCTTGCGCTTGAAGGCGGCCGAGCGCGTGCAGTCGATCAGGTAGCGGCGGAAGTACGCGCACAGCGCGAAGGCGGTCGAGGGCGCGCTGTGGCCCGCGCGCTCCTCGGCCTCGTCGGGATCGGCATCGAGCCGCAGCACCTTGACGTAGATGAACTGCGCCACCAGCTCCTGGCGCCCTTCGCCGAGCACCTGCAGCTCGGGCGGATTGCAGG
This sequence comes from Variovorax sp. GW821-FHT09B01, assembly GCF_059418345.1. NCBI lineage: Bacteria > Pseudomonadati > Pseudomonadota > Betaproteobacteria > Burkholderiales > Comamonadaceae > Variovorax > Variovorax sp. GW821-FHT09B01. The sequence continues at coordinate 1,424 of NZ_JBWKPQ010000022.1, forward strand.
CCACCAGCGCGTCGCCCACGATGCGGTACATGCGGCCCATGTCGTTCGACGTCAGCGTCTGGCGCCGGCGCCACAGGCGCACGAGTTCTCCGCTTTCCTCGGACGACAGCGTTTCCTGCATGGATTCAACGGCCGGGGCCGGGCCTCGTGGCGGCATTCACGCTGTCATCTCCTCAATCGTCCTCGCAGACGCCCTCGGTGGGCACCAGGCATTGCGCGAGGCCGGCGCCGACCGGCGCGCCGCGCGTGCGGATCGCCGAGGACACGGCGGCGCTCGCCACGGCCAGGCCGCGCGGCAGCAGGATCCAGAGCTGGCCGCGTTCCTTCATGCGGCGCGCGTTGGTCGCGGCCTGCTGGCCGTTGCCGAAGAAATAGTCGGCCCGCACCGCGCCGCGGATCGCGCCGCCGGTGTCCTGCGCGATGGTCAGGCGCTGCATCGGCGCGCCGCTGCCGGGCGTGCGCGTCGAGACGAACACCGGGTAGCCGAGCGGCGTGCTGCGCGGATCGACCGCGATCGAGCGGCCGGCCGACAGCGGCACGCCGAAGGCGCCCACCGGGCCGCCGGGCGTGGTCGCCTCCTTGAAGAACACGTAGCTCGGGTCCTTGATGCCGGTGCCGGCCACCGGGCCGGCCGCGCGCCGGCCGGGCACCATCACCGCGCCGCTGGTGGCGGGCCGCGCCAGCGTGAAGCCGCGCGTGCGGATGGTGGTCGAGACGTTGCCGGCATCGTCGTCGTCGCCGTCGTCGAGGTCGAGCTCGATCGACGAGCCGCGCACCTTGACCGGGCTGCGCGGCTTGCCGTTGGCGGCCTGCGCCAGCGTGGGCCGGAACGGCTGGCCGTTCTGCTCGGCGTAGGCGACGCGGATCATCTCGCCGCTGGCCAGGCGGATGCGGCCCGAGCCCTGGATCTGCATCTCGTAGAGCGCGGTGGCGCTCGAGACGAAGGCCAGCACCTTGGCGTTGGGCGCGCCCTTGGTCTCGATCTCCTCGCGCGTGTAGTACGGCAAGAGCTGCTTGCCCTCGACGCGCAGGCGCACCTTGCGGTCGAGCGTGTCGCGCACGATGCCCGAGAGGTCGAGCGCATAGAGGCCCGGCGCGCCCATGTCGCGCGTGCTCAGGCCGGTCTGCACCACCACGTTGCGGCCCTGCACGCGCGCGGCCACGGTGCCGTCGCCCGCGGGCAGCTTGCGCGCGTCGGCGAACAGCATGTCCTCGGGCTGGCCGTACACCGGGTAGATGAACGGCGGCGCGTAGCTGCGGCTGCCCTGGATCTCGGGCTCGAAGTAGCCCGTGACCACGCCGTCGGGGCGGCGGTCGTCGTCGCGGATCTGGTAGACCGAGAACTCGGTCTCGAAGAAGTTGCGGATCGAGGGATTGCTCTTGCCGTCGACCTTGACCGCGCGATCGCAGACCGACTTCCATTCGGTGCCGCGGCCGTTGAGCACCTTGCAGCTGCCGAGGAAGGCGGGCCAGCTCTCGGCGAAGTCGTCGCGCGTCCAGCCCGGCACGGCATCGAAGCCGACCGCGGTGTAGGTCGCGAGCTGGGTCGAGAAGGTGCGCGCCTGGCCGGCCACGCTGCCGCTCGAGGGCGGGCGCGGCGCCGGGGCGGGCGCGGGCGCCGCCGCGGCCGTGTCGGTGCTGGCGGCGGGCGTCTCGGTCGCGGCGGGCGGCGGCACGGCGCAGCCCGCGAGGAAGGCGGCGGCGGCGGTCGCGGCTGCCACGGCGGCCCGGTGCAGGGCCGGCGCGGGCGTCGGCGCGAGGGCCGGCAGGTGCTTGTTCATGGTGAAGATCTCCTTCGTGGAAAGGTGGCCCGTCGGGTCACGCTCTACAGACGATTACTTCTCGACGATTTTGAAATTGGCGACGCCATAGACGTCGTTGCAGGGGGTGTTGGGCGCGCATACCGGCTTGCCCAGCAGGGGGGAAGGTCCGCTGCCGCGGGTGGTCTCGAGGGCCGCGAGCACCGGCAGCGGAAACTGCGGGAACACGCCCTCGTTCTGCACGCCGGAGGCACCGAAGTCGCGCTCGTGCTCGCTGACGAGCACCGCGAACTGGTTGGTCCCGGCGGGCCCACCGGCCTCCATCGGCCACGAGGCACGCGGCAGCGCGAGGGGGCTGCCGGCGGTGATCTTGTTGTACTTGTCGAGCAGGTTCGGGAACAGCAGGAACATCTCGCCGCCGCTGGACAGCAGGAACACGTAGACGAAGCCGTCGCGCTTGCTGCGCACCTCGAAGGCCAGCTTGTCCTTGCCGATCGCCACCTCGGGCTTCTTGGCCGAGGCCGTGACCTCGAAGCCGGCCGCGGCACCGCCGGCCAGCGACTGCAGCGATTCGAGCGGCGTGCGCGGCGATGGCGCCGGCGCGGGCGGCGGCGGTGGCGGGGGCGGCGGTGTCTGCGCGACCTGCTGCGTGTCGCCGCCGGGCGGCGGCGGCGCGCTTGCGATCGGCGGCGGCGTGTCGCCATGGCCGCGGCCCTGGAACCACCACCAGCCACCGCCGGCCGCGGCCGCGAGCAGCGCCACCGAGACCAGCGCCGCGGCCGTCTTGTTGCCGCCCGGGCGCGCACCGGCCGACGGTGCCGGCGCGGGCGGCAGCACCACGGTCTTGCCGCCACCGCCGCTGCGGCTGTTCGGCCCCGGTGCCGCCGATGTGCCGCGCGAATGCTGCGAGGAATGCGCGGGCGGCGCGATGCTCTGGCTGGTCTCGAGCCCGAGCGCCGCGCGCAGCTCGGCCATCGACTGCGGCCGCGCCTCGGGCCGCACGCCGAGCCCGGCGTCGATCGCCGCGAGCAGCTGCGGGCTGTAGCGCTGGCGCAGGATCTCGTTGCCCGCGAGCGGCACGTAGCTGTCGGACAGGAGGCGCGCCACCGACGGCGGCGGTGCGCGGCCGCACACGGCCACGTGCATCACGGCCGCGAGCGCATAGACGTCGGTCCATGCGCCCTGCGACATGTCGGGCATCTCGGCGTACTGCTCGATCGGCGCATAGCCCGGCTTGAGGATCACCGTGATCGCCTGCGTCTTGTCGGTGATCACGCGCCGCGCCGCGCCGAAGTCGAGCACCACCGGCCGGCCCGAGCCTTCGAGCAGGATGATGTTGTCGGGCGCGATGTCGCGGTGGTAGCAGTTGGCGCCATGCATCACGCCGAGCGCCTGCGTGACGCCGTCCATGATGCGCACCAGCCAGGCCTCGTCGACGCCCGCGGGGATCGACACCAGCGCCTGGCGCAGGGTGTCGCCGCGGTAGAAGGGCATCACCATGTAGGTGGTGCCGCGCTCCTGCCAGAAGCGGTAGACCTTGAGCAGCGAGGGGTGGTCGAACTGGGCGAGCAGGCGGGCTTCGTTGATGAAGCTGCGCATGCCGAGGTCGAAGGTTTCGCGATGCCGTTCCGACAAGGGGACTACGCTGCCGTCGCCCTGGCGGGTGGAGAGGGAGGACGGGAGGTATTCCTTGATCGCTACGACGCGTTCGAGGGTGTGGTCCCAGGCTTCGTAGACGACGCCGAAGCCGCCTTGGCCTATGACTCGGGTGATTTCGAATTCTGCGAGGCGGCTGCCTACGGGGAGGAGGCCGGCTTCGTGCGTTCCAGCTTGTGACGGGCCTGTGGTGGGGTTCGTCGGTGGGTTCGTTGGGGCGAACAGCGGGCTGCTGGTGCGCGTGGGCTGGCCGGACGTGATGACTGTGGCGCTGTCGTCCAGGGGGGTGGTTCGGGGGACGACTCTTGTGCGGTCGTCGTTGCCTTCGGGCTTGATTTCTTCGGTCATCGGGTCCTCCGGGCCTCTAGAAGACCTGCTCCCTGCGGGAGGCTGTTGGCCGGGTCTCGCCCCGGCGGGCGACCTACTTTCTTTTGCTTCGCCAAAAGAAAGTAGGCAAAGAAAAGGCGACCCCACTGTCTGCGACCCTCCGCTTCGCTACGGGCAACCTGCGGTGCTCGCGTTTCGCGGGGTCTCGCAGAACTCGCTTCGCTCAAACAGCTGCGAGCCCTTGTCCGCGAAACGCTGCGCTCCTCGGCGCAGCCAGAGGGGATCAGGGTCAACGCGCCATGGCGCGTCCTTGTGTGGGGGGGGCGAGCACGACCGTTACGCCCGATAGCCGAGGCCGAGCGAAGCGAAGGCCCGTTGGGTATCTGCGGCCGAGCGCAGCGATGGCCCGGATCGCTCCCCTCTGGCTGTGCCGAGGAGCGCAGGGGAAAGCGGGATAAGGGCCGCAGCTGTCTGAGCGGAGCGCAGCGCAGCGAGTTCTGCGGACCCCCGCTTTCCCCGAGCACCGCAGGTTGCCCGTAGCGAAGCGGAGGGACACAGACAGTGGGGTCGCCTTTTCTTTGGTTACTTTCTTTTGGCGAAGCAAAAGAAAGTGACTCGCCCGCCGGGGCGAAATCCCGGCCGACACCCTCAAAAAAACAATCAGAGGAAGACAAAGCTCACTCCCCTCCCCCAAGAAACAGCGCCTCGAACTGCAGATCCAGAGGCAACCCCACGCAAACCATCCGCAGCCCGCTTTCAACGGAAGGATCCCCAATCCACAAAGAGGCCCCTTCCAACGGCAAAGCCAACGCACCTCCAGAAGACGAAGCATCCGAACCAGCAGTACCAACAAACAACCGAGCCAAAGCAGCATCAAACCGCGCCGCATCCAGATCCAGCTCCAACCCTTCCAGAGCAGCCTGCGTAGCCACCCCCCACCACCGCAAGGCAGCCACCAACGCAGCCCCCTCGAGCTCAGAGAGCAGCGGGTCTTCCAACTCCACCGCCACGGTGAAAGGAAAGTACCGCCCCACCCCATCGACCGATGGCATCAACACCCCGATCCACCCCCGCTCCCCCGCCACCCGAGGCCCGAGCACGAAGCACCACACCGGCGCCTCGAGGTAGTGCGAAGTCCAGTCCGCATGCCGATCCCGCAACCGGGCGAGCCCGCGCTGCAGCCACGCATCCCACACCTCCCGAAACGATTCGGGCAAGCGGCGATGCGCGAAGTCCCCCATCCCCGGCAACTTGCCGAACCATCCCGGCAATTGCGTGGAAGCGAACAACGGGGACGAGGCGAGGTTCACAAGCCCTCCGGGCACGAGAACTCGCGCAGTTCCTTCAACCGGATCGGGTGCTGCACGCTGTTGGTCGTCACCTCGAAGCGGGTGCGCCGGTTGCCGACCTGGAAGGTGATGAAGAACTTCTCGGGTGCGTCGCCGGCCTCGAGCTGGCCGTCGTCGAGCGTGCGGAACAGTGCCCACGGCCCATCGACCGCCGAGCCCGAGCTGCCCGTGGCCGAGGGCGGGCTCACCTGCACGCGCACCTGGTTGCTGCCCTTCGGGCCGGGCCACTGCACGGCCATCGGCACCACGGGGCCATGCGCGTACTTCACGAGCTGGCCGTCGACGTCGAGGATGAACTGCGTGATGCTCGCGTCCATCTCCACCGGCTTGAAGTCGAGCCGCATCGACGGACCGCGCCCGCCGCCGCGGAAGAAGATCTCCTTGATGCGCGCCGCGCGTTCGAACTGCGCCAGCGCCTGCGTGGTGATGGCGCCGCGCTCGGCCACGGGCTTGTAGCGCCACGGCCGCGTGCTGGTGTCGACCAGGGCGGCCAGCCGCTTCTGGAAGAAGTCGTCCATCAGGCCGCCGGCGCCGAACATCTGGCCGAAGTCCTCGGGCAGCACGTCGCGCTTGCTGCTCTGCACGAAGGGATAGCGGCCCGCGATGGCGCGCGCGCAGAACTCGGCCACGGGGCGCAGGTCCTGGCTCAGGTTGCCGCGCTCGGCCACCTGGGCCTGCGTGGCGCCGGTCTGGCTCAGGTTCTCGATCATGCTGCGCACCGGCTCGGGCAGGCGGCCGGCGTCGGACTTGAGCTTGCCGGCCACGTCGCCGGGCGGCGGCGAGGTGCGGCCCTTGACCGCGGTGTCGACGGCGTTGAGGTAGACGTAGACCTCGTTGAACAGCTTGAGCGCGTCGTCGATCGGCGCCGGCTGGTTCGGGCCGCCGGCGGTGACGAGGCGGCGCAGCGATTCGAAGCGGTCGTCGACGATGCTCTCGATGCGCTTGCCGGGCGCGACCTGGCGGCCGGGGTCGCCGCCGAACAGGTCCTCCAGGCCCTTGCGCGTGTTGCGCACGGTCTCCGAGGCCTTGCTCACCACGTCCTTGTTGGCGTCGGCGGCGGGAATCAGCGTGGTCTGCTTGACCACGGCGCGCAGGAAGTTCGCGAGCGGCGAATCCACGCCCGAGAGGATGCGCGCGGTCTCGATGTTCTTGTCGAGGCCGGTGACGCGGATCAGCCGCACGTCGGCCAGCAGCGCTTCCCACTGCTTGACGTACTCGGCCAGGTAGAGCCGGCGCACGCGGTCGGTGAGCTCGCCGAGCGCGGCCGCGTCGCGCAGCCGGTCGGCGGTGCTGCGGTCCTGGCCCAGCACCCACGGGTCCTCCTGCGCGAGCAGGCCGGTCAGCACCACCACCTCGTTCTGGAAGCGCTTGTGGTAGCCGTCGTAGGTGAACATGCCGGGCACGCCCTCGGTCAGCGGCTTGCCGCTGATGCGCTCGAACACCAGCGGGCCCGAGGGACCGGTGGCCTGCGCGACGCTGAAGGCCGGGATGTCGCGCGAGGCGCGCTGGCGCTTCAGGCGGCTGAACACGCGCTGCTCGAGCGGATAGCTCGCGAGCACGGCGCGCACGCTGCGCACCAGGTTCTCGTCCACCTTGAGCGGCGAGCGCGGCGGGCCCTGCGCGATCAGCACGTCGAGTTGGTCCTCGAGTTGCTTGCGTTGGTCCTCGGGAATGCCGCGGTCGAGGCTGCGCGACCAGTCGAGCGTGATCCAGGCCTTGAGCGCCTCGGGATCGAAGTGCTCGGGCTGGTAGAGCATCAGGTAGCTCTTGAGCGCCTCGTAGGTGTACTCGAGGTTGTCCTTCTGCGCGGTGCGCAGCTGGTCCTCGAGCCGCTTGGCGATCTGCGGCAGGAAGGCCTCGTTGAGCGCGCGCTGGTGCACCAGCATGGCGGCGGCATCGAGCTTGTCGCCCTGGTAGAGGCCCAGGGTCATGGCCAGCGGCTCGTCGCCCAGGCGGTTCTCGGGCGTGCGCCAGATGTCGCGCAGGTTCTGCAGCACCGGCGCCACCTCGACCAGGTTCTGCACCCGCGCCGGCAGCGCAGCCAGGTTCTGCTTGGCCGGCTCGACGCGCGCCTCGACCGACTTCAGGTAGTCCATGTTGCGCAGCGTGCTGTAGCCCCAGGCCGCGAGCAGGCCCACCGTGAGCAGCGTCATCGCGGCCACGGCCGCGAAGCGCAGCGTGTGGCGGCGGCGCTCGAGCTTGACGTCGGCGCCGGCCAGGCGCTGCTCGGGGAACACCACCTCGCGCAGCAGCGTGGTGAGGAAGTAGCTGCGCCCGCTCGACTTCTGCGGCGCGAGCATCGCGCGCTCGATGCCGAAGCTGCGCGACAGGCTGCCCATCACGCGGTCGATCGGGCTGCCCTCCTGCGTGCCGCTGGTGAAGTACACGCCGCGCACCCACGGCGGCTGGGTGAAGCGCGAGCCGGTGAAGACCTGGTCGAGCAGGTCCGACAGCAGCGGGCCGATGGAGCCAAACTGCGCCGGGAAGCCGAAGATCGCGGCACGCCGCGTGCCATCGGTCTCGCGCTGCATGCGCGCGATCAGGCCGTCGTTGACGCGGTGGTGCAGCAGCGCGAACTCGCGCTGGAACGCGGTCGACAGGCCCTTCTCGTCGACCTGCTGGTTCTCCTCGGGCGGCAGCGTGAAGCCGAACACCTGCGCGCGCTGCTCCTTGCCGAGGTCGTCGAAGTAGTCGGTGAAGCCGTACAGCAGGTCGCTCTTGGTGACCAGCACGTAGACCGGCAGCCGCGTCGTGAGCTTGCCGTCGAGCTCGAGCAGGCGCGCGCGGATCGAGGCCGCGAGCTGCGAGCGCGCCTCGGGGCCCTGGCTCAGCAGGTCGCCGACGCTGACGGTGAGGAACACGCCGTTGAGCGGCCGGCGCGGGCGCACCTTCTTGAGCAGGCCGAGGAAGCCTTCCCAGGCGTTCTTGTCCTCCGACTGGTGGCTGTCCTGCGTGGTGTAGCGGCCCGCGGTGTCGATCAGCACCGCCTCGTCGGTGAACCACCAGTCGCAGTTGCGCGTGCCGCCCACGCCGCGGATGGCGCCGGGGCCGAACTTCTCGGCCAGCGGGAACGACAGGCCCGAGTTGACCAGCGCGGTGGTCTTGCCCGCGCCCGGCGCGCCGATGAACACGTACCAGGGCAGGTCGTAGAGGTAGCTGCCGCCCGAGATCGAGAGCCAGTCGCGCCAGCCGGGCTTCTTGCCGGCCGCGTGCAGCTTCATCTGCTTGAGCGTGGCCACGGCCTCGTTGAAGCGCGTGTCGAGGATCTGCTGCTCGCCGGCCACCGGCGTGCCGGCCTTGGCCGCGGGCGCCTTCATCAGGCCGTCGGTCAGGTGCTGGCTGGCGCGGCGCGCGCGCCAGCGGCGGTAGATGGCGCGCAGCAGCACCAGCAGCACGATCACGCCGATGACGATGGCGCGGGTGGTCTCGCTCTCGAGCGGCGCCAGCGCGCCGATCTTCACCAGCGGGCCGATCCACCAGATCAGCAGCGCGACGACGATCAGCGCGAGCAGCGTCAGCAGCAGCGGGCTGAACAGGAAGCCGAAGATTTTCTTGATCATTTGGTCGCTCCCGTGGCGGGCGACGGCGCAGGCGGCGCGGCGGCGGCGGGCGCCGACGACGCCAGGCGCTCGGGCTCGGTCAGCAGCACCACCTCGACGCGGCGGTTGCGCGCGCGGTTGGCGGGCGAGTCGTTGGGCGCGACCGGCTCGGCATCGGCCTTGCCGTCGGAACGCATGCGCGCCGGATCGACCAGCGTCGACAGCGCGCCCTTGACGGCGTCGGCGCGCGCGGCCGACAGGTGCCAGTTCGACGGATAGCGCAGCGAGCGGATCGGCTGGTTGTCGGAGTGGCCGGTGATCAGCACCTCGCCCTTGACCTCGGCCAGCGCCTGGCCGATGCGGCGCAGCACCGGCAGCGACTGCGCCATCGGGTCGGCGCTGCCCGAGCTGAAGAAGGAGTCGCCGCGCAGCCGCACCACGCTGCGGTCGGCCTCGTCGGTCACGGTGACCAGGCCCTGCTTGATCTCGGGCTCGAGGAAGCGCGCGAGCCGCGGCGTCTTGGCCGGCGCGGCCGGCGGCGCGATCTGGATGTTGGGCACGCGCAGGCTCGACAGCGCCGAGTAGGTGGTGTCGGAGCGGTAGTTGAGCGTGAGCCGCAGGCCGAACCAGGCCAGCGCGAGCAGCAGCGCGAAGCCGGCCGCGAACACCCACAGCGGCAGCGACTCGCGCAGCCGCACCGTGCCCGCGCCCTGCCCGCGCCAGTGCGGCGAGAGCTCGGGCTCGACCGCGGGGCGGTCCTTGGCGATCAGGTCGGCCAGCCGCTGGCGCACCGAGTCGAGCTGCGCGCGGCCGTTGTCGACCACGCGGTAGCGGCCCTCGAAGCCGAGCGCCAGCACGCTGTAGATCAGCTCGAGCAGCTGGCGGTGCGTGGGCACGTCCTGCGCGAGCTTGGCCAGCAGCTGGAACACTTTCTCGCCGCCCCAGGTTTCGTTGTGGAACTGCACCAGCAGGCTCTGCTTGTTCCAGCCGGCCTGCACGCCCCAGGGCGTGTTGGCCACCGCCTCGTCGAGCGCGGTGCACAGCACGTAGCGCGCGGCCAGCACCGATTCGTTGCTCACGCCCGCGCGGCGCGCGTTCTGGTCGAACTGGTTGACGGCCTCGGCGGTCGAGGCGCGCAGCGCCGGCACGTTGGGCGGCTGCACCAGGTTGCGCAGCTTGCCGATCAGCACCAGCAGCTTGCCGGCCGCCGACACCAGCGGATTGAGCAGGCCGAGTTCGCCGAGGTCGGCCACCGGCGTGGGATCGGTGGCGGGAAAGAAAGGCGCGGGCGCGGCCGAGGCCGCCGGCGCATTGGCCGGCGTGCGCGGCTTGGGCTTGATGACCGTGCGCTCGGACTCGAAGGCGGCGAAGGGGTCGGGTGTGGTCATGGTTTTTCCGTCCTGTGCCGATGGCTAGCCACGGATCGCCCAGAACGCGAGGTCGAGGCCCGGGAAGTCGCCCGCGATATGCATCGCGACGCCGCCCGACTGCTCGAGCTGGCGCCAGAGGTCGCTGTTGCGGGTCTCGAGCTCGAAGTAGTTCGCGCCCGCATGGAACGGGATCTGGCGCGGCGCCACCGGCATCGGCGTCAGCGTGACGCCCGGCAGCGCGAGGTTGACGAGGTCGCGGATGCGCTCGACCGGGCCGATCTTGACCTGCGTCGGGAAGCGCGCGCGCAGCGCCTCACTGGGCATGTGGGCGTTGACCGCGAGCACGAAGACCGCGTTGCGCTGCAGCTCGACGTCGCTGATCACCGCCACGCGCACGCCATGCTTGCGGTCGTGCAGGTCGATGCGGATCGCCGACTGCTCGAGCACCATCGACAGGCTGCGGCGCAGGTCGTCCATGAGCGGCCGGAAGCTCAGCGCGAGGTCGTCGTGGATGTAGGGGCCGAAGCGCGCCACGCGGCGCGAGTCGCGGAAGCTCGCGAGGTCGCCGGCCAGGCCCAGCGCCTGCTCGAAGAAGCGCTGCGGATGCAGCATCGCGCTCTTGGCGAGGTGGGCGAACACCGCCTCGTTGCGGTTCACGGTCTGCAGCAGCATGAAGTCGGCGATCTCGGCCACGCCGCCGGTGCCGCCCTGCGTCATGCGCCCGGCCAGCGCCTCGCCGCGCTGGCGCAGCAGGCCGAGCAGCTCGTCGAGCCAGGCACGGATCACCGCGTGGCCCGCCACGTCGAGCAGCGGCGGCAGCATCGCGCGCTCGAGCTGCACCTGGTTGTCGACGCGGCGCTCGACCACGCGCGCCACGCCCAGCGTGGTCCAGGCATCGGTGGCCTCGCTGGCGCGCATCAGCCGCGTGTGGAGCTGGCCCAGCTGCAGCATCGCGGTGCGCTCGCCCGCGGTGTTGGAATCGGGCACGTCGGACTCGAGCACGCGGTGGCGCACCAGTTCCTCGTACTCCTCGGCATCGGCCTCGCGCGCCCCGGCGCGGCGCAGCGGCAGCGCGAGCACCACGACCTCGTCGCGCATGGTCGGGGGGATATCGATCGGTTCGGGCAGCGGATCGACCGCCGGCATGTCGAACACCGTGCCGTCGCCGAACACGCCCACCGCGCGCACCAGCGCCAGCTTGCCCAGCGTCAGCGCGGCCTGGTCGATCTCCAGTTCGGCGAAGCCCCAGGCATAGGGCGTGGTGGAGCGCAGCAGCACGTGCCGCGCGTGATCGGCATGTCGTTCGCTCTGCTGCAGGTGCTGGGGCTGCAGCAGCATCCCCTCGCTCCAGACCACTTTTGTTCGCCAACTCATCCGCTCGCACTCCGTCAACGGCAAGGGCTGCCTGTAAGAAGCGGTGAGTTTCCGGCGCGCGAAGTCGTGGGCAAATCCGCCTTAAGGCCTAGCTAACGGCATAGGCGGCGCGCGAGGACGTACGGCGAAGGGAGTAGACGCGGGCCCGATGCGGGCTCGAAAGCGATGGGGACGGCGCCGCGAAACGGACGCGCGGCCTCGGCGCGTCAGCGCGCGGGCGTGCCGCCGAGCATGCGCACCTGGTCGGCGTAGACCTTCTCGATGCGCTGCAGCCGCTGCTCGCGCGCGGCATCGTTGACCCACTGCGCGGCCATCGCGCGCTGGCGGCCGAGCTGGCGGTCGAGCCGGGCCTGCGGCAGCAGCGCGCTGTCGTCGGCCGCCGCGTAGCCGAAGCCGGCGCGCAAGGTCTTGAGCACCTCGCGCTCGGCATCGGCGCGCGGCCCCTTGCCCTGGCCGTAGTTGGTCAGGAAGGACTGCAGCCGGGCCTGGAACTCGGGCGGCCAGCCGCGCCGCACCACCATCGGCGCGCCCGGCGGCGGCTGCGATTCCCACACCACCTGCAGCCGTTCGGCCTCGACCGGGAACTGCTCGCGGAAGCGCTCGAAGTCGGTGCTGTTGTTGGTGGCGACGTCGGCATCGCCATTGGCCACGGCCAGCGCGGTGGCCTGGTGGGTGTCGACGATCTCGCTGCGAAAGCGCGTCTCCATCGCGATGTGGTGGGGCAGGAACAGCTCGCTCTGCGGCACCTGGAAGCCGGTCACCGAGCGGCTGTCGCCGCGCGCGAGCCGCCATGACTCGGGCCGGGCGAGCAGCGCCTCGAGGCTGTTGAAGGGCGGCGCCTTGCGCATCAGCAGCACGGCACGGTGCTCGGGCATGCCAGGGCGGCGCGCGATCTGCGCGATCACCTTCATGCGGCCCTGGGTCACGGCATCGAGCGCCATCTTGGCCGACAGGAAGGCCATGTCGATCTCGTCGCGGCCGATGGCGCGGTCGAGCTCCTCGTACGACGAGACCGAGTAGGCGCTCACCGGCACGCCGATGGCGCGGCCGAGGTCGGCCAGCAGCGGCGTCCACAGCGCGCGCGACTCAACCGCGCCGCCCAGCGGCAGCACGCCGAAGCGGATCGCCTTGACGGGCTCCGGCTGCGTGGCCTGCGCGGCCGGCACCGCGGCGCAGGCCGCCACGGCCAGCACCGCCAGCCACGCGGCGCGCAGCCAGGCGATCAAGGCGAGACGTCCTTCAGCACGCCGACCTGCTCGGCATAGCCGCTGTCCAGCCGCTGCAGGCGGGCCTGGCGCGCGGCGTCGTTGACCCATTGCGCGGTCTTGGCGTTCTGCGTCGCGAGCTGGTAGGCCAGCTTGGCCGCGGGCAGCAGCGAGCTGTTGTCGGCCGGCACGAAGCCCGCGAGGTCGTGCAGCGACTTCAGCACCACGCGCTCGGCATCGCCGCGCGGCCCCTTGGCGCGACCGTAGGCCACAAGGAAGGCCTGCACGCGCTGGCGCAGCTCGGGTGGATAGTCGCGCCGCATCACGATCTGCGCATGCGGGATCAGCTCCGACTCCCACAGCACCTGCAGCCGGCCGGCCTCGGCCGGGAAGCGCAGCTTGAAGCGCTCGAAGTCGGCCGTGTTGTTGGTGGCGATGTCGGCCTCGTTGTTGGCCACCGCCAGCGCCGTGACCTGGTGCGTGCCCACCACCTCGCTCGCGAAGCGGGTCTCCATGGCGATGTGGTTGGGCAGGAAGAATTGCAGCTGCGGCACGATGAAGCCCGACACCGACTGCTTCTCGCCGCGCGCGAGGCGCCAGCGCTCGGGGTCGGCCAAGAGGCCCGCCAGCGTATTGAACGGCGGCGCCTTGCGCGCCAGCAGCAGCGCGCGGTAGCCGGGCAGGCCGTCGTGCCGCACCACCTGCGCCACCACCTTCATGCGGCGCTGGCTCACGGCGTCGAGCGCCATCTTGCCCGACAGGAAGGCCATGTCGACGTCGTCGCGCTGGATCGCCTGCTCGAGCGCCTCGTACGAATTGACCGAGAGCACCGCCACCGGCCGGCCGAGCGCGCGGCTGAGTTCGGCCAAAAGCGGATCCCAGTCGCTGCGCGATTCGAAGGCGCCGCCCAGCGGCAGGATGCCGAAGCGCATCGGCGCGGCCTCGGCGCCATGGCCGCCGGCGGCCGTGAAGCCGCCCTTGACGGTCTGGGCCGGCGTGGACTGGGTCGAGGGGGGAATGGTCGAGACCGAGGGCAGCGAAGGCGGGGCCTGCACCTGGGCCGCGGCCGTCAGCGGCAGCAACGCACCGAACAGCGCCGCCGCCAGCCAGCGCGACCAAGTGGGCCGACGGATACCGGTGGGCTCGCAGAGGCCTTGGGAACAGCGCAGGAAAGCCGGCATATTTGGACGGACGAGAGAGGCCGTGACGAACCGGCCGGTCTAACATGGCGAAGCGGACGCCATTAGATATCAACCAGAAGCAGTTTTCGTGATGTTTTTCCCGTCTTCCCTGCCCTGCAAGGCCTCCGTAGGCTCGGCCGCCATGCATTTCCCGCGTCCATGAACTGGAACTTCGCCGTCGTCCGCGGCCTGGCGCGGCTCACCTTCGCGCAGCAGCTGATCCTGCTGGCGATGCTGCCGGCCATGGCGGCGACGCTGGTGGCGATCACGGTGCTCACGCGCCAGCACCTGGACAACCTCACCGAGCTGATGCGTGCCAATGCGCAGACGGTGGCGCTGCAGGTGGCCACGGTGGCGCAGGCGCCGATCGTGCGCATGGACCGGCGCGCGCTGCAGCGCACCGCGCAGTCGGGCACCTACCAGCCGCACGTGCAGCAGGTGCAGATCTGGTCGGACGACGGCGAGATCGTGGCCAACTCCGAGACCATGGACCGCGCGCGCGGCGAGGGCCTGCAGGTGGTGGTGCCGATCGTGGGCGACGACGGCCGCACCAGCGGCAAGGTGATGGTCGAGATCAGCCTCGGCGCGGTGCAGAACGCGCGCCGCTCGGTCTGGCTCAACGTGGTGCTGGTGCTCGGCGCCAGCCTGGTGGGCGTGGGCCTGGCCGGCTGGTGGGCGGCACGCCGCATCAGCGAGCCGATCCGCGCGCTCGGCAAGGCGGTCGACCGGCTCGGCGCCGGCGAGGCCGCGAGCGTGACGATCGAGGGCACCTCCGAAGTGCAGCATCTGCAGCGCGGCTTCAACGAGGCCGCGCGCGCGCTCGCCGAGAGCCACCGGCTGCTGCAGAGCCGCATCACCGAGGCCACGGCCGAGCTGGCGCGCAAGAACCAGCAGCTCGAGGTCGCGAGCCAGGCCAAGACCCGCCTGCTCGCCGCCGCCAGCCACGACCTGCGCCAGCCGCTGCATGCGCTCACGCTGTTCTCCGACGGCCTGGCCAACGGCGAGACCGATCCGCTGCGGCTGCAGCGCATCGGCCACATCCGCGAATGCGTGGACTCGCTCGACCGGCTGTTCTCCGAGCTGCTGAACCTCTCGCAGCTCGACGCCGGCGTGCTGCAGCCGCAGTGGGTCGACTTCCCGCTCGACCGGCTGTTCGACGAGATCAGCCGCAACTTCCGCCCGGTGGCCGAGCAGCAGGGCCTGCGGCTGGTGGCGCGCAAGACCGACCTGTGGGTGCGCTGCGACTACGTGATGCTGTCGCGCATCCTCAACAACCTGGTGTCGAACTCGCTGCGCCACACGCTCGAGGGCGGCGTGCTGATCGGCGCGCGCAAGCGCGGCCGCGGCGTGCGCATCGACGTGGTCGACACCGGCGTGGGCATCGCGCAGCAGCACCAGGCGCGGGTGTTCGAGGAGTTCTACCAGGTCGAGCCCTCGGGCCGCCAGGCCTCGCGCGGCACGCGCGGCATGGGCCTGGGCCTGGCCACGGTGCAGCGGCTGGCCGAGCTGCTCAACACGCGCGTGGAACTGAGTTCGCGCCTCAACAAGGGCACCTGCGTGCGGGTGCTGGTGCGCTCGGCGCCGGCCGCCTTGCCCGCGCCGGCCGTGACCGCGCCGCACGTGCCCGAGAACGACGAGCGCTGCCTCGAGGGCCTGCGCATCCTGGTGATCGACGACGAGCGCACCATCCTCGAAGGCCTGACCGTGGTGCTGTCGAACTGGGGTGCCTCGGTGCTGGCCGCGCAGACCCGCGCCGAGGCACTCGCCATGGCCGACACCTGGCCCGTGCCGCCCGACGTGGTGGTCAGCGACCTGCTGCTGCAGGGCGGCGACAACGGCCTCGACGTGATCGCCGCGCTCGAGCACCATCCGCGCGGCATCGGCACCGGCACCGCGCGCCTGCTGGTCACCGGCGAGACCAAGCCCGACCGCCTGCGCGAGGTGCAGAGCGCGGGCATCACCGTGCTCTACAAGCCGGTGTCGCCGCGCGTGCTGCGCCAGGCGATCCTGGCGCAACGCACGGCCGCGATGCAGGCCGTGCAGGCCTGAGAACGCGTTCCTGGCAACGGTCTTCGGTGGCGATACGCCATCGGAGATAGGCCAAGCGGCCGTCGGCGCGTGAACTTCCTCACAGCCCCGCAGGGTGCGCGCCGCGGGCATAAGCCCTCTGCCTTATCGCGCGAAGCAGGGCCCTTCCGTACATTGAGCCATCGCCCCTTGTGGCAGAAGCCTTCATGTCCGTCGCCGCGAAAACCTCTCCCCCGATCCACTGCACGACCCGGTTGCTGCGCGGTGCCGCCCGCGCGTGGCTGGCCTGCGCCGCGCTGCTGGGCGCCGCGCTGTGCCCGGCCGCCGGTTTCACGGTGCTGATGGGCGACGACCTCGCCGCGCATGCCGAGTTCGTGCAGCAGCTGCGCCAGGGGCTGGACCCCGCGAGCCGCTTCGAGCTGGTGCGGCTCGCGCCCGGTTCGTCCGGCGTGCCCGACAACGCAGCGGCCGAGCCCGGCGACGTCAACGTCGGCGTGCGCACGCGCAGCATGCGGTCCTCGATCTCGAGCGCCGAGGGCGGCTCGCTGACCATGGCGGTGGGCGCGGTGGCCGCGCGCGCCGCCATCGAGCGCCCGGGCCAGGAACCGCTGGTGCTCGCGATGCTGAGCCGGCTCGACTACGAAGGCCTGCGCACCAGCCCCGCGCTGCGCCGCACCGACCGCCGCGTCGGCGTGCTGCTGCGCGACCCGGCCATGGCCGACCAGCTCGCGCTGGTGGGCGCGGTGCTGCCGGCGCAGCGCCACCGCATCGGCGTGGTCGCCACGCCCGAGTCCGAACCGCTGGTGCGCGACCTGCAGCGCGCCGCGCAGGTCCAGCCCGGCGGCGGCTGGGACCTGCAGGTGGAATACGCGCCCGACGCGCGCTCGCTCGCCACCGCATTGCGTGCCGTGGTGCCGCGCAGCGATGCGCTGATGGTGCTGCCCGACCTGATCGGCGACAACCAGGCCGCCACGCTGTCGGTGCTGCGCGCCGGTGCCGGCGCCGGCCTGCCGGTGTTCGGCGCCAGCGAAGGCCTGGTGCGTTCGGGCGGCCTCGCGGCCGCGGTCTCCACGCCCGCGCAGCTCGCGCAGCAGGCGCGGCTGCTGGCGCAGAAGGTCGCGAGCAGCGGCAGCGCGGGCGGCGGAGGCAATCCGCTGGTGGAGGCCGCGACGCCCGCCACCGTGCGCATCAACCCCACCGTCGCGCGCGGGCTCGGGCTGCGGCTGCCCGAGGAACGCGAACTGACGGAGCGCCTCACCGTCACGCGATGAGCGCCACCCGGCCGCCCGAGGGCGCGGACCCCAGCCCGGCCACGGCGCCGGCCGAAGCACCCACGCCGGGCCTGGCCGCCGGCGCGCTGGTGGTGCGCGGCAACCTGCAGCGCGACCTGTTCCGCCTCGGCGTGGTGCCCTGCGTGGCGGTGGCGCTCGCGCTCACCGCCTGGTTCACCCACAACCGGCTGCAGACGCTGGAGGCCGCCTTCGACGCCGAAGGCCAGGCGGTGGCGCGCCAGGTGGCGGCGATGTCCGACCTGAGCCTCTATGCCGGCGACCTGCCCGCGCTGCAGAACGTGGCCAACGCCGCGCTGCGCGGCGGCCAGGTGATGCGCGTGGAGATCAGCAACAGCGCCGGCGTCTACGTGACGGCCGGGCCCAAGGCCGGCTCGCTCGCGCAGCTGCGCATGTTCACCGCGCCGGTCACGCTGCGCGAGGCCTCGCGCGCCAGCGCCTTCGCGCCCGCGGGCTCGACCGCCGCGGGCGAGACGCCGGTCGGCCTGGTCCAGACCTTCCGCGACACCACCGCCTATTCGCGCGAACGCACGCGCTCGCTGCTCGCGGGCATCGGCATCGCGATGGTGGCGCTGCTCGCGGCCTGGGCCTCGGTGCGCCACATGGCGCGCACGGTGGCGCGGCCGCTGCGCCGCGTGTCGCGCACCGTGGCGGCGCTCGAGGCCGGCCATTTCGAGATGCGCTGCGGCGTGGTCGAGGGCGGCTCGCGCGGCACGCACGAACTGGCCATGCTCGCGCACGACATCGACCGCCTGGCCGAGCGGCTGCAGCACAACCGCCAGGTCAGCGAGGAGCGCGTGCGCGAGGCCACCGCGGTCGCGCTGCAGCGCATGGCCGAGGCCGAGCAGGCCGCGCTGTCGCGCGCGCGCTTCCTGGCCGCGGCCAGCCACGACCTGCGCCAGCCGCTGCATGCCATGGGCCTGTTCATCGACGGCCTGCTGCCCGGCGCGAGCGAGGCGCAGCGCCCGGCGGTGCTGCGGCTGCAGGAGAGCACCGAGTTCATGGGCGTGCTGCTCGACGACCTGCTCGAGATCTCGCGGCTCGATGCGCAGGTGCTCACGCCGGCCATCGCCAAGGTCTCGCTGGCCGCGCTGTTCGACCAGCTCGATGCCCAGCACGCGGCCACCGCCACCGAGCTGCGCGTGCGGCTGCGCTGGAGCGACCGCGGCCTCGCGGTGCGCAGCGACGCGGCGCTGCTCAAGCGCATCGTCGGCAACCTCGTGACCAATGCGCTGCGCCACGCGCCCGCGGGCGGCACCGTGCTGGTGGCCGCGCGCCGCGCGCGCAACGGCCCCGACGGCGGGCGCGGCGTGCGCATCGAGGTGCGCGACGACGGCGTGGGCATCGCGCCGATCCACCAGCAGCGCATCTTCGAGGAGTTCTACCAGGTGGCGAACACCGAGCGCGACCGGCGCCGCGGCTTCGGCCTTGGCCTCGCGATCTGCGCGCGCATCGCCACCCTGCTGGGCACGCGCATCGCGCTGCGCTCGGCGCTCGGCGCCGGCAGCACCTTCGCGCTGACCCTGCCCGCGGCCAATGCGGCCGACATCGCGCCGCCGCAACCGGCACCGCCCGCGCCCGCGCCGCTCGCGGGCCTGCGCTGCCTGGTGGTGGACGACGACCCGGCCATCCTCGACGGCAGCCGCGCGCTGCTCGAGCAGTGGGGCTGCCAGGTCGAATGCGTGGCCACCGGCGCCGAGGCGATCGCGCGGCTGGGCACCGGCGACATCCCCTACGACGCCGTGCTGTGCGACCTGCAGCTGCCCGGCGACACCGACGGCATGGACGTGATCGACGCCGCCAAGCGGTTGCAGCCCGAGGCGCTCGCGGTGCTGGTCTCGGGCGCCACCGGGCCCGATGCGCTGCAACGGCTGCGCCACAGCGGCGCGACGCTGTTGACGAAGCCGGTGGCACCGGCGAAGCTTCGGGCGCTGCTGTCGACGCGGCGGCATGCGCAGCCCGCATGAACACGCCCATTGCTCCACCACGATGCTGCCCATCGACGCCCTGAAAGACATCCGCCCCTTCATCGCCACGCCCAGCTACAGCGGCGCGATGACCAGCGACTACGTGCGCAGCCTGCTCGGGCTGGTCAATCTCGCGTGGCGCCACGGCTTCCCGATGCAGACGCGCTTCCTCGACGGCGACAGCCTGATCCCGCGCGCGCGCAACCGGCTGGTGGCCGAGTTCATGGCCGACAGCCGCTGGACCCACCTGTTCTGGATCGATGCCGACATCGGCTTCGAGCCCGAGGCCGCGCTGCGCCTGCTGCTGGCCGGCCGCGCGGTGGTGGCCGGCGCCTATCCGCAGAAGAACGACGGCTGGCCGCGCGCCGGCCTCGCGCAGCCGCTGCCCGCGGGCAGCACGCGCGAGGACTTCGAGGCGAAGCACGCGGTGTTCCCGGTCAACCTCACGGGGCCCGAGGTCGCCGGCCGCATCGATGCCGACGGCTTCGTCGAGGTGCTCGATGCGCCCACCGGCTTCATGCTGATCGAGCGCGCCGTGTTCGAGCGGCTCGCGCAGGCCCTGCCCGAGCTGCGCTACACGCCCGACCGCATGGAGGACGAGACGGCCGCGGCCTGGCCGCACCACCGCTTCTTCGATGTCTGGGCCGAGCCCGGCAACGGCCGCTACCTCAGCGAGGACTTCGCCTTCTGCCGCCGCTGGCAATCGATCGGCGGCCAGGTCTTCGTCGACACGCGCTCGCGCCTCACGCACACCGGCACGCGCACCTACCGCGGCGACTACGCGCGCTCGCTCGCGGCCAGCGCCGGGCCGTCGGCCTGACGCAGATCGGCCGGCAAGGTCCCCAGGTCGTAGCCGCGATCGGGCGCGATCTTCTCGAGCCGCAGTCCCGGCCCTTCCTCGGCCAGGTAGTCGTAGCCGATGGCCTGCCAGCGATGCCCGGGATCGAGGCGCCGGTAGCGGTCGCGCCGCGCGATGCGGTCCTCGCGCCGGATCATGCGCAGGTGGTAGAGCCGGAAGTAGCTGCGGAACATCCGGCCATGCTGCGCGACCGCATCGGGATACCAGGGCCCGTGCAGCGCGGGCGCCGCGTCGAAGGCGATCTCGCGCGGCAGCCGGAACAGGCACACGCGCGACTTGGCGCCCCAGGGGCCGTCGTCGCGGAAGCGGTCGGGCGCGTCCCAGAGTTCGCGCACGGCGAGCGAGAGGCAGCTCAGTGGCGTGTCGGACAGCGAATCGACGATGGCGCCGAGGTGCCGGAGGAACAGGCTCTCGTAGCGCTCGTCGGCATCGCAGACCAGCACCCAGCCCGCGCCATGGCACTGCGCGCATTCGAGCAGCCGGCGCCTGTTCTGGGTTTCGTTCCAGTCGCCGCCCGGCGGGTTCGACAGCAGCTCGAGCAGCTTGGGCTCGCGCCGCAGGATCCGCGCGGTGTCGTCGGTCGAGCCGTCGTCGAGCGCGATGAAGCCGTCGACATGGTCACGCAGGTGGTCGAGGCAGCCCTCGAGCAGCCGCGCCTCGTTGCGCAGCTGCAGCAGGCAGACGATGCGCAGCCTCGAGGCCAGCGGCTGCGGCGGCGCGGCGCTGCAACGCGGACAGAAGTAGTGCGGCGCCGGCTCGTGATGAAGCATGCGCGCGCAGAGCTCGCACTGGCGGCGCGAGCCCATCGCGAACACGGGCGCGGCTTGCCCCCACGCGGGCACGGCCCCGGCATCGGCCGGTGCCGGATCGTCGCGGGCGATGCGCGCGAAGTCGCGCCCCCAGTCCTCGCCGTTCGCGCGCGCCTTCGCGGGCGTGCACTTGCGCCAGTCGTTGTCGGGATCGAACTGCTCGGCGCCGTCGCGCGTCTCGAACGACAGGTGCAGCAGCTTCAGTTCGGCACAGGCCGAAAGCCGCCAGCCCGCCATCTCGAGCCGCACGCGGAAATCGTCGTCGTCGCCACCCCAGCCGGTGAAGGATTCGTCATAACCGCCGACCGCCTCGAAGGCCTCGCGCGGGCCGCACAGCGAGCCGTAGAAGGTGCGCAGGAACAGCGCCTCGGGCACCTGGCGCGCGAACAGCGCAGCCAGCGGCCCGTCGATCGCGTCGAAGCGCGCGAAGCCCACGCGGCCCAGCACCACGCCGCGCTCGACCGACAGCGCCGCCTGCAAGGCCAGCGCGGGCCCGTCGTCCACATAGGCCGACTCGGGCGAATGCACGAGCACGAAGCGGCCGCGCGCATGGCGCACGCCGACGTTGATGGCGCGGCAGGGCGGGCGCCAGCCGTGCGGCCGGTCGTTGACGACCACGCGCCAGCACACCGTGTCGAAGCGCGCGAGCAGTTGCAGCAGGTCCTGTTCCTCGGCCGGTTCGTCGAGCGCGATCACCACCTCGATGCCGGGGCGCGACCAGTACGGCGCGTTGAGCGCGGCCACGCGCTCGAACTCCGCGCGCTTGCGGTAGAACGGCAGCACCACGCTGAGCATCATGCGGTCCGCCCTCCGGCGATCGGCGCGATGGCGAAAGACAAGGGAGACAATGGCAGGACCTGCTTCATCCCCGCATCATGAACGGTTGCTTCATCAATCTGCAACGCAGTGGCGATCGCCGCACGGCCATGGAAGCGCAGCTGCGCGCGCTCGGCATCGAGGGCGTGGCGCGCTTCGAGGCGATCGACGCGGCCACCCTGCCCGCGGCGCCCGCCGATGCCGCCACCAGCGCCGGCGAGCGCGCCTGCTTTCTCTCGCACGCACGCGCGCTCGAGGGCGCGCCGCCCGACGGCTTCTTCCTGGTGCTGGAAGATGACGCATTGCTGAGCCGCGCGCTGCCGCCGCTGCTGCGGCCCGAGGCGCTCGCGCAACTGGCCGACTGGGACCTGGTGTTCCTCGAATGCCTGCCCTACACCTCGGCCCCCGGCCTGCTCGCGCTGTGGCAGGCGCTGAAGAAGCAGCTGCCCGCCGATCCCGCCGCGCCACGCGATGCGATCGCCGGCATCGAGGTGCTCGATGCGCGTGGCCTCTACAACTGGGGCGCGGTCGCCTACCTCGCCACGCCGAAGGGCTTGCGCGCCTTGTCGCCGCTGCTGCGCGAGGCGCTGGCCGAGGGACCGGTGCAGGCCTTCGACATGGCCTTGAACCGCTGGGTGGCCGAGGGCCGCCTGCGCGCCGCGGTGCTCGCGCCCTTCCTCGCCACGCCGCGGCTCGAGAGCCATGCGCACAGCACCATCGACGACCGGCCGCGCGCGGCGGAGAACGACGCGCTCGGCGGCGCGCTGCGGCGGCTGTTCTTCGCCGGCCCGATCGAGGGCCTCGAGGCCCATGTGGCCGGCTACCGCCACGCGGCGCTGACTGACGATCCGCAGCTGCGGCTGCTGGCCGACCTGATGGCGCAGCTGTTCGTCATCACGGCGCGCCCGACGCGCTGACCCTAGAAGTCGGCGCAGCCGTTGCGCCGCTCGGTGTTCACGCAGCTCAGCAGGTTCGGCCGCGAACGCACGCGCGACCATTCGCGCGCCAGCACGTCGCCGCCCTGCGCCGCGCGGTCGCCGTCCAGCGGCCCGGTCGCCACGCAGATCGGCGCCTGGCCGATGTTGCGGTCGTAGAGGTAGGTCGAGGGCTGGTCGCGCACCACGTCCACCGAGGGCAGCTCGGGCCGCTCGAAGAACACGAAGGGCGGCGGTGGCGGCGGCGCCACCGGCGGCGGTGGGGGCGCGGGCGGCGGCGGCGGTCCCGGATCGACGCGCAGGTTGCCCGGCACCACCTGCACCGCATAGCCGGCCGCCGAGGCGAAGGCGCCATCGATCGGGTAGTTGCCCGGCGGGCTCGCGGTGTTCGCGCTGGTGCCCGGCGTGCCGCTGAAGCTCGAGGCGTTGTCGCCGAGGATCAGCCCGCTGACGCTGTAGGTGAAGGTCGGGTTGGGCGCGCCCTCCTGGCGCGCGGCATTGCCCACGGTCACGATCGCGGTCGGCTGCTGCGCGTAGATGAAGTGGTTGTCGGTGGCCGGCACCGTCACCGTGCACAGGCCCAGGTAGGCGCAGTGGTAGAGGTTGGGCAGCGGGCCCGAGCCCGCGAGGCCGCCGCGCGTCTCGCCGATCCAGGTGTCGGCCCAGACGCGCCAGGTGCCGGCGCCGATGGTGAAGGCGCCGGGGTTCTGGAAGCGCGCCGCCGCCACCAGGTCGGCGCTGGTGCTCGCATTGACGTTGGTGCCCAGCGTGAGGTCGCCCGCGAGCGTGCGCACGAACACGGTGCCGGCCGACATCGATGGGGTCGCCGCGGGCGCGAGCTGGTTGGTCGCCGCGTTGAAGCCGTTGACGCTCAGCGTCCCGATGGTCACGGCATTCGCATCGACGTAGGCGAAGCCGCCCTCGGCGCCGCCGCTCACGGTGGCGACGTTGTTCGCGGGGTTCTGCAGGTCGACGCTCGCGCCGCTCGAGCGCGCGAGCAGCCCGGTGGCGGTGATCGCGCCCGCGGCCGACTGCGTGATGCGGCCGTCGGACAGCAGGCCCAGCTGCGAGGCGCTGACCGTGCCGTTGACCGCGATGTTGCCGCCCGCATCGTTCTGCAGGGTGAGCGCGCCCGGCGTGGCGATGGCGCCGGCCACCGTGATGTCGGCCGCATGGGTGGCGCTGCCCGCCACGATGGTGGGCGCGCTCAGGCGCGCGAACTCGGCGCTCGAGACCGAGTAGCCGCCGGTGCCCGCGCCGCCGAGCACGATCGGCGCATTGGTGCTGTCCGACACCGCGAAGTTGGCGTCCATGCCGCCGGGCCGCAGGTTGATGGCGTTGGCCGCGCTGACCGGCGTGCCGATCACGATCGCGTCGGCGCTGCCGTCGTTGACCGCGCGCAGCACTACGTTGCGGCTGCCCTGCACCACGGGCGCCGTGCCGGGCAGGCTCGGCGAGCCGCCGGCCTCGATCGAGACGCCGGTGCCGCCGTTCTGCGAACGGCCCGTGATCTCGATGTCGCCGCCGCCGGTGGTGACGATGCGCGCGCCGTTCTCCAGCCGCACGCCCGAATCGGGCGTGGCCGCGGGCACCGTGGTGTCGTTGTTGAAGTTGTAGCCGCGCAGCGCGATGCTGCCGCTGCCGGTGGTGATGCTGCTGCCGCCGTTGACCAGCACGCCGTGCGCCGCCGCGAAGGTCGACGAGGCCTGGCGCCGCGCCACGCCCTGCACCGTCACGTTGCCGCTGGTGGTCGAGATGGTCGAGGGCGTGCGGCCGTCGGTGATGACCACGCCGCTGTTCCAGTCGGCCGAGCTGCCGCGGATGTCGACGTTGCCGGTCGACGTCGCGATCTGCGCGCCCGCCAGCGTCACGTTGCCGCCGGCGATCTGCACCGCGCCGCCTGCGCCGGCATCGGCCTGGCCCACGCGGGTGTCGATCTGGCTGTCGACCAGCGTGACGTAGCCGGTGGGCGCGCCGGGCTGGCCGCTGTAGAGCGTGACCGCGCCGCCATCGGTCTGCACCGAGGCGCCATTCATCTGGATGAAGCCGCTGGTGGGGCTGCCGTCGCCGCGCGCGTTCATCGTGACGCTGCCGCCGCGCGTGGCGATGGTGCCGTTGTAGTTGATCGAGCCGTTGCTGCCGGAAGGCGTGCCGTCGGGATTGACGCCCGCGTTGAACAGCACGGTGAGCGGACCGCCCTTGCCCGACGAACGGATCACCGTGCCCAGGCCGCCCTGGATGCTGTTGCCCGAGGCCAGCTCGAAGCTCAGCGGACCGAAGGCGGCGGTGTAGTCGATCAGCACGTTGTTCGCGAGCGAGATGCTGCCGGCGCCCGGCCCGCCGGTGCCGGTGGTGATCTTCACGCTCGCGCCGCCGTTGAGCGCGGCATTGATGTCGCCATCCTGGATGGTCGAGGTGGCGACCGCGTCGAAGGGATTGGTCGGCAGCGTGCCGGCCGCCGCGCCATTGACGATCGAGACCGCATAGGGATCGATCAGCCACTGCCCCGCGGTGCCCGCCGGCGCGCCCGCGTTGACGCGGATGCCGGTCAGGTCGAGCTGCGTGCCCGAGGTCTCGATGAAGCCGCCGTTGCCGCCCGTGCTGCCGCCGCGCGCCGACAGCGTGCCGTGGGCGCGCAGGCCGTTGCCCGCGAGCAGCCGGATGTTGCCGCCGTTGCCGCTGGCCGAGGCGCTGTCCGCGCGCAAGCCCATGCCCGTGGCCAGCGCGAGCATGCCGCCGGTCTTGTCGCTCACCGTCGATTCGAAGCGGATGTCGCCGCCGGTGCCCGCGCCGCTCGCGTCTGCCAGCGTGCCGGTGGCGCCCGCGAGGCCACCGCCGTAGATGTTGCGGCCGGTGACGGCAATGGAGCCGCCGGCCACCGTGCCGCTCGCGGTGCTCAGCAGCGCATCGGGCTGGGCGCCGCGCTGCAGCAGCACGTCGCCGTTGCCGCCGACGATGTTGATCTGGCCGCCCTCGGCACGCAGGCCCTGGCCGGCGCCGCTGGCACGGATCCACACCGCCGCGGGCGTGACGCCTTCGTCGATGCCGGCCGGTGGCGGGGTCGGCACGCCGTTGAAGTCGTAGGTCACGCCCGCGCTGCCGGCGGTGCCGACGATGTCGATGCGCCGCCCCTGGCCGGCCGTGATGCCGGTATCGCCGATCAGCACGCCGTGCGAGGCATTGATGGTGGCCGAGGCCGAGAGCTTGGCGAATTCGTCGGTGCCCAGCAGCGTTCCGAGGTCGGCGCCCTGGCCTTCCACGCGCACGTTGCCGCCGGTGGCGATGTCGACGCCATTGGCCTGCACGCCCGCGCCCGCGACGTTGAAGCGCAGCCGCCCCACGGCATCGCCGGTGGTCCATCCGCGCGTGCTGCCGCGCAGCACGATGTC
Source organism: Variovorax sp. GW821-FHT09B01 (assembly GCF_059418345.1). NCBI lineage: Bacteria > Pseudomonadati > Pseudomonadota > Betaproteobacteria > Burkholderiales > Comamonadaceae > Variovorax > Variovorax sp. GW821-FHT09B01. The sequence goes on from NZ_JBWKPQ010000022.1 coordinate 27,277, forward strand.
CCCGCCGGTGGAGGCGATGCGGCTGCGAGGGCCCGGGACGCTGCCGGCCTCGCGCCCGATCTCCACGCCCTTGGCGGCCAGCCCGCCGACGCCGTCGACGGTGATGGCGCCGCTGCCGGTGATGAGCTCGGAGCTGGAGATCAGCACGCCCGAGCTGCCGTTGAGCGTGGAGCTCGAAAACAGCGTGCGGCCCTCGCCGCGCAGGTTGATGACGCCACCCTGGGCGCAACTCGCGGCATCGACGCCGCAGGTCGAGATGCGGCTGTTGCGCAACTCGATGCCGGCGCCCACGCCCGAATCGCCGAACTCGGAGGCATAGCCGATGGCGCGGCCGTTGGCAGCATCGCCCTGCCCGTAGAAGCGCACGTTGCCGCCGTTGGTCTCGATGCGCGCGTTCGTCATCTGGATCTGGGCCGCCCCCTCGCCTTCGGAGGTCACGATCGGGGTGTTGCCGGCGCCCGGCACCGTGCCGTTGGCATCGACATTGAAGTCCACGTTCAACGCGCCGCTCGTCGACTGGAGGGTGGAACGGTCGAGCATCGCGATGCCGGTGGCCGAATCCACGCGCAGCGAGGCGGTGCCGCCCTCGCTCTTGACCACCTGGGCCGCGGTGTCGAACAGCACGCCGAAGCGCTCCTGCCCGCCCTCGGCATTGGCCGCGTTGCTCGCGAGCGTGACGTCGGTGCCCTGGCCGAGCGCGCGGCCCAGCGCCTGCGAGCTGATCGGGCTCGAGGCCATGCCGCCGGCGCTGGGAAAGCTGCCGGGGTCGTAGTTCGGCGCCTCGGGCGTCACCACGATCTGTTTGTTGGAATTCAGCGTCCACTTGCCGTTGGCGCCACCGTTCGCGCCGCCCGCGGCCGACAGCGCGAGGTCGTTGCCGACCTGGACCGCATCGGCGCTGGTGCTGATGTTGCCGCCCGCGCCCGAGCCCGCTCCCTTGGCCGACAGCGTGCCCGACAGGTGCAGGCCGAGCCGGGTAGCCGGCGGTGCCTCGCTGCCGGTGCCCGGCAGCGAGGCGTAGCTGACTTGCTCGATGCGGATCTCGCCACCCGCGGCATTGCCGGTGCGGCCATCGGCACGCACCACGGCACCCGATCCCAGCAGCGCGGCGGGCGGTGCCGATGCGATCGACAGCCCGCTCAGCGCCTTGAGCTGCACCGAACCCCCGCCTGCATCGCCGCTCGCGTCGACCAGCGCGCCATCCATCACGCGCACATTGCCCGCGGCCACCGAGATGCGGCCGCCGACCGCCGTGCCGGTGGAGGTCGCGTCGAGCGTGCCGCCCACGCGCACCTCGTTGTCGGCACCGCCGCCGAGCACGATCTCGCCGTTCTTCGTGCCGAGCGAACGCGCGCGCACCACGCCGGCCTGGTTCACCACCAGCTCGCCGAGGGTGGTCGACTGGCCCACCATCACGACCTTGCCGCCGTCGGCCTGCACGGTGCCCGTGTTGCCGACCGAGGCATTGGTCGCCATCGAGTCGGACGCGATCGCGATGTTGGTGAGGCCGTCGCCCGCGAGGTCGAAGGTGATCTTGCGGCCCGAGACCAGCGCCACGGTCTGGCTGTCGGCCGTGATGGTGCCGGAGTTGCTCACGCCCGCGCCCATCAGCACCACGGGGCCGCCGGTGGCCGTGATGCCGCCTTCGTTCACCACCGTCTTGGCGTTGGCGTTCAGCCGCTCGAAGCTGAAGTTGGTCGTGCCACCGAGGAAGTTCGCGTCGCTGGTGGTCAGGCCCAGTGTCGAGGCCACGAGCCCGCCCACGTTGACGCTGGCACCGGAACCGAACATCACGCCGTTGGGGTTGATCAGGAACACGCGGCCGTTGGCGTTGAGCTGGCCCGCGATGGTCGAGAGCTCGTTGCCGGTGACGCGGTTGAGCAGGATCGCCGAGGCGTTCGGCTGCTGGATGTTGACGATGTTCTTGGCGCCGATCGAGAACGTGGTCCAGTTGACGATGCCGCGCTGGCTGCCCTGCACGATGCTCATGATGTTGCCGGCCTGGGTCATCGAGACCATGTTGCCCGGCAGCGCCGAGGGCAGGAAGCCCGTGGGCAGCACCTGCGCCATCGCGGGCACGGCGCCCGCGCAGATCAGCGAGAACGCGACCGGCCGCAGCCGCAGGCGGCGCGCGGTGGCGCGAAGAAGAGGAGACGTGCGTTGCTTCATGGTCAGAACGCCTTTTGAACCTGGACGTACAGCCGCGGGTTGTGGCCGCCGCCGTCGGTCTGTGCCCGAGGTGTGCCGTCACGCCAGGCCAGCGTCGCATTGATCGAGAAATTGCCGGGGCGCGACCAGCTCATGCCGATGCCGTAGCCGCGCAGGCTGTGCGAGTTCTCGCCGTCGAAGGGCGAGGGATGGCGTGCGAGCTTGCCGCGCGCCGCGTCGTAGAACACGAAGGGCGTGAACTCCTCGTTGACCGACCAGCGCCATTCGACGGTGCCGATCACGCCCTGGTCGGCCAGCAGTTCGCCCGAGGGGTAGGCACGCACGGCGCGCGCGCCGCCGAGCGCGAGCTTCTCGGAGGCATCGAGGTTCTTGCTGGCCCATTGGCCGCCGATCGCGAGGTAGAGCGAATGGCGCGGTACGATCGACTGCAGCCGCGAGAGCTGGAAGCTCATCTTGGTGAAGCCGCCCTCGGTGTGGCGGCCGCCGAAGGCCTGGTCGGCCGCGAGGGTCTGCGGATCGCGGATCGACAGCGAGCCGTGGTAGAGCGTGCCGGTGCTGGCCCAGTAGCCGCCGCCGAAGACGTCGTCGCGCCGCTCCCAGGCCCAGCCCAGGCCGATGCCGCGCACGCGCTTCTTGACGTCGTAGTCGACGACGCGGATCTCGTCCTTGAGGTCCTTGAGGTCGGCGGTCAGCCGCAGGAACAGGTTCTGCTGGCGCTGGCGGATCAGCGGATAGTTGAGCGAAAAATCGAGCACGTCGGCGCGGCCCTGCGCGTCGAGGTCGGAGAACTGGCCGCCGAGGTCGTAGCTCACGCGCGCCAGGCCCATGCCGGCGCGCAGGCCGCTGGTGCCGATCGGCGCCTCGTAGGCGATGCGGCCATACTGCAGCGCATTGCTGTCGGACACCATGACGCGCGCATCGAGGTTGTCGCCGATGCCGAAGGGGCTGAGCCAGCGCACGGTGCCGCCGAGCCGGTAGCGGCCCGATTCCTTGGTGCCGTGGTTGTCGCCCTCGGCGGTGAAGGCCCAGCGCGGCGCGGCCGCGACCTCGACCGACAGATCGGTGGTGCCGGGCTGCGTGCCTTCCTGCAAGGCCGACGAGACCTTCACGCCGGGCTGGTCCGACAGCAGCAGCATGGCGCGCTCGTAGGCGGGCGCGTTGACGGCCTCGCCCGGCTGCAGCGGCGCGAGGAAGCCGCGCACGCGCGCTTCGGCGATCGGGGCCTCGGGCGCCACCAGCACGTCGACGCGGCCCAGCCGGCCCTCGATCACGCTGATCTCGACGATGCCGTCGCGCACGGTCTGCACGGGCACCACGGCCTGCGCGAGAAAGTAGCCGCGCTCCTTGTAGCGCGCGGTGATCGCCTTCGCGAGTTCCTCGAGGTCGGCCAGCGTGACGTCGCGGCCGATGTAGGGCGTGGTGATCGACTGCAGTTCCTCGTTGCTCAGCGCCTTCACGCCATTGAGGCGCAGGTCGTTGAGCTTGAAGGCACCGGTGGCGGAGGTGTTGCGCGACGGCGCGGGCAAAGTCTGCGGCGCGACACCGCCGGTGGCCTGGGCCATGGGTCGGTTGCAACTGCCGCAAGGGTCCTGCGTGGGCAGCAGCGCGGTCTCCTCGGCCTCGTTGGCATGGGCACGCTGGGCGGCCATGAGCAAGGCGGCGCCGAACAGGGCGGAGACGGCGAGGGCGATCGGTGTAGAGCGTTGAAGGGCGCGCATTTCAGGGCTCCACCGCGTTGTTTCTTGCGGGTTGCTGGTGTTTTTGGGGGTCGGTTCGTTCGGGGCGCGTGCACAGGACAGCGGGTACTTCCCTCCGCGAATGTCCCCCGCCCTTCGGGCTCCTCCTTGATTTCGCTGCGGGAAGCACCCACTGCCCTGTGCACGTGGGCGCAGTGGTTGTGCAGCCGGTTCTACGGCCGCGTCCAGGCTCACGTCGATGGGGTACTCCCCGCAGCGAAATAAAGGAGGAGGCCGCAGGCCGGGGGACATTCGCGGAGGGGAGTACCCCGTCGGCGTGAGCCCGCCCCGAACAGCAATGCAAGAGAACAACACGAGACATCTCAACTCCCAACGGTCAGACGCCAGTTGCCGATCAGATTGAACGGCGCCCAGAAGAAGGGATGCGACATCTTGGGATCCTTGAGCACCGCGAGCTGCCCCGCCTGCATCGCTTTCTGCAGGTCGCGGCCCTTGGCGAGTTCGCCGTAGAGCGTGCTCATCAGCACCGCCGTCGCGTCATCCGACACCGGCCACAGCGAGGCGATCAGGCTCGAGCTGCCGGCCGAGAGGAAGGAGCGCGTGAAACCCAGCACCTCGTCGCCCTGCGCGATGCGGCCCAGGCCCGACTCGCAGGCCGACAGCGTCACCAGGGCCGTGCCCTGCATCGGCATCTCGAGGATCTCGTGCGCCTCGAGGAAATTCTGCTTGCCGCCCTCGTTGGCCAGCAGGATGCGCGAGTACAGCGGATCGACCTCGTCGGCCTCCGCATGCGCCGCCACGTGCATCAGCGGCGAGCGCGCCGCCACGTCGCGGAACTGCGTCTTGGTCGCGGCCGCGCCCATGTAGACGCTGTTGCTCGGGAAGTACTGCGCGAGCTGCTTGACCTCGCTCTCGGCACCCGGCAGGTCGTACTTGTCCTCGATGCGCGGATTGCCGAAGGCCGTGAGCGTGGCGTTCACGCGCGGCGTGCGCTGCGCGAGCTGCACCGCGATGCTGATCGAGGGCGCCACCGCCACCGGGTGCGTTTCGATCACGTAGCGGCCGTTCAGCCGCAATGCCTGGAACGGCAGGTAGTGCAGCGGGCCGTGCGGCACGATCACCAGCCGCTGGCCGGCCTGCAGGTTCAGCGGGCCGAGCAGCGCGGCGCCGAGCTTGTCGGCGTTGGTGATCGCGGTGCGGCGGCCGCGCACGATGGTGTTGCGGAAGGTCTCGACCAGCTCGGTCAGCTCCTCGCGCTTGACCGGGATCGTCTTGCTCTCGATGCCCGCGGGGCTCACCACCCACACCATCAGCCGGTCGGGCAGCGAATGGAACTGCACCACGCGCTCGTCGGGCGCCAGCGTGCGCTGCAGCGTCGCGAGGTCCACCGTGGCCGAGGCCTGCTCGCTGAGCTTGGCGCGCCCGCGCACCGCGTCGAGCAGCGCGCGCGAGCGGCTGTGCTCGCTGACCTCGAAGGCGCGGGCGCTGTCGCCCGCGTCGCTGTAGATGGACACGCCGCGCTCGAACACCGACTGCAGGTCGGAGAACAGGCCCATCTTGAATTCTTCGCTGCGGAACTTCGCGCGCACCTTGTCCACGCCCTCGAGCGCGCGGCCCACGGCCTCGGCCGCGGCCTGCTTCTGGCCCAGCGCCACCTCGCTGCGCGCCACGCCGTCCCAGGCCCAGAGCTGGTAGTAGCCGCTGTCGGCGCCGACCTGGCGCGCGGCCAGCGCGCGGTAGAGGTCGCGCGCCTCGGCGGGCTTGTTCTCGGCCAGCAGCAGCCGGGCGCGCGTGCGGTCGAGCTGCGCGGCCAGCGGTGCGTCCTTCGGTTGCGGCAGCGTGCCAAACAGCTCGCGGGCGCGCTGCGTGTTGGCCGGCGTGCCCGATTCGATCAGCGCATTGACCAGCGAGGCCTGCACCAGCGGCGCATAGCGCGGCGAACTGTTGGCCAGCGCCTCGTCGTAGCTGAGGATCGCGCCCTCGTAGTCGCCGCGGCGCGTGCGCACGTCGCCGATCACCTTCTGCACCGGCCCCACCACCAGCTTGGGATCGCGCGCCTCGCTCTTGAGCGCCTCGCGGGCGAACTGCTCGGCCTTCTCGAGCTGGCCCGAGTAGCTGTAGACGATGGCCAGGTCGCGGTTGGCCATCGCGCGCAGGTTCGGGTCGTTGGTGGTGTTGGCCAGGTGCAGCGCCTTGCTCGCGGCGCGCACGCTCTGGCGGAACTCGCCCGACTCGGCCAGCGCCACCGCCTGGCTGCAGTACTGGTAGCCCGAGAGCTTGACGTTGTCCTGGCCATAGAGCACCGCGCCTTCGCTGGTCAGCGCCAGCAGCGTGTCGGTGTCGGCGAGCCGGGCCTGCTCCATCTTGCTGGCCGCGGCCTCGGCGCTCGGGCCTTCCTGCGCCTGCGCCGGCGACAGCTGCGTCAGCAGCACCACGCCGGCCCATCCCAGCGCCCATCCCATTCTCGAAAACCTCGCCATTGGACCCCCGCGCGCGGCCGGCATGCCCGCCTTGGCGGGCATCGACGCCGCGGAAGTGCGCGCCGTTCTGGCCTCGTGGGGAAAGTCTAGGGACGCCCCCTACCCCCGCCTATTCGCAATACGGTCTAGCGCAAATGGACTATGGGAGGCGTCACGCAAGGGTCTCAGAAATTGTGCGAGATGCCGAACTGCAGCCCGCTCGAGGGCATGCCCGGCGAGCCGGCCGGCGAGGAATCGGCCACCACGTAGGCCGCGTTGCCGCGGTTGCGGATGCGCGAATAGGCCGTGTAGACCGCCGTGCGCTTGCTGAGCCAGTGCACGTAGCCGACCGCGAACTGGGTCGCGTCGTCGGCATCGAGGCCGGGGCCGCTGCGGTTGGCACGCGCGGCCGACAGCTTGATGACACCCGGGCCCACCGGCATGCTCGCGCCCACCATCACGTGCACCTGGCGGTCGTTGAAGGCCTGGTGGCGGTGGTAGTTGGCGTAGAGCTTCACCGGCCCGAAGTCGTAGGTGCCGCCCACGGTCGCGGTGCGGTAGACCTGCCCGTTGGCCACCGGCGTGCGGCCGTAGGCGGCCGCGATGTCGAGCGGGCCGCCGGCATAGCCCAGGCGAGCGCCCGCATAGCGCATGCCTTCCGCGCCCTCTGGCATCGCGTACATCGCCTGGCCGTAGAAGCCGCCGAGGTCGCGCGGCAGGAAGTAACCGACCGAGTTGTCGACCCGCACCAGCGTGCGCGCGCCGCCCAGGCCCATGGGCCAGCCCTCGACCATCGCGGCCGAGCCACCCACGCCCACCGTGCCGAAGGGCGAGAACTGCGAGACGTTCCAGAAGGTGGGCACGTAGTCGCGGCCCAGCCGCAGCTCGCCCCAGGTGCGGCTCGACAGGCTCAGCGTGGAACGCCGGTGCCAGTAGACGCCCTGGTACTCGCCGGTGTCGGGCAGCAGCGCCGACTCGAGCCAGAAGCTCGCGACCAGCCCTCCGCCCAGGTCCTCGCTGCCGCGAAAGCCCAGCCGGCTCGGGAAGATGTTGCCGCCCTGGTCCATGGCGCGCACGCTCTTGCCGCCGGCCTTGCTGTAGGTGAAGTTGAGGTCGACGGTGCCGAAGACCTGCACGCTCGACTGGGCCTGCGAGAGCAGCGGCAGGGACGAAAGAAACAGGGCGGCCAGGACGGCGCGGAACGCGAAGAGGATGTTGCGCATGGGTGTCTCCGAAAAAATGGGCGAGCGAAAGCCGGCGCTGCGGCCCTCGGGCCGGCGCGGCGCGGTCGAAATGGAAAAGGGTGCGAGGTGGCGCGGGGCGAAGCCCGGCCCCGGCGCTCAGTCGATGCGGATGTTCTTGGCCTTGATGAGCTTGCCCATCGCCTCGGCCTCGCGCCGCACGATGGCGCGCGTCTCCTCGGGCGTGGTGCCCATCGGCTCGAGCCCGGCCTCGGCGATCAGCCGCTGCAGCTCGGGCGACTGCGTGGCCGCGCGGATCTCGCGGTTGAAGCGGTCGACGATCTCGGGCGGCGTCTTCGCGGGCAGCCAGAAGCCCAGCCAGGTGAACACCTCCAGCCCCGGATAGCGCTCGGCCAGGGTGGGCACGTCGGGCAGCGCGGCGCTGCGCTGGCTGCCGGTGTAGGCGATGGGCTTGACGCGGCCCGCGCGGATGTTGGGCAGCGCCGAGATCGGCGGCTCGAAGCCCAGCATCACCTGGCCCGCGATCACGTCGGGCATGGCGCTCTGCTTGTAGGGCACGTGCAGCAGCTCGATGCCCGCGGCGTCCTGCAACAGCTCGAAGCCCAGGTGCGCGGTGCTGCCCGAACCGTAGGAGGCGAAGCTCACGCGGCCCGGGTCCTTCTTCGCGAGCGCCACCAGCTCCACCAGGTTCTTCGCCGGCACCGAGGGGTTGGCGACGATGAACGAGCCGCCCTTGAGCGCCTGCGTGACCGGCACCAGGTCGGTCTGTGGGTTGTAGGGCAGCTTCGACAGCAGGAACGGCGTCATGGTGAACGGGTTGCTGGTCGAGAACAGGATGGTGTAGCCGTCGGGCGCGGCCTTGGCGACCGCGTCGGTGCCGATGGCCGCGAGCGCGCCGGGGCGGTTCTCGACCACCACCGGTGTCTTGAGCATCTGGCCGAGCCGCTCGGCGTAGGCGCGCGCGAACACGTCCGAGCCCACGCCGGCCGGCGTGGGCGTGATGATCCTGATGGGGCGCTGGGGCCAGGCGCCGGACTGCGCCTGCGCGCCGGCGCTGGCCAGCGTCAGTGCGAGGGCGGCGCCCCACAGGGTTGCGAGCTTTCTCATGGTGTCTTGTCTCCGTTCTCTTTTCTATGGATCGAATGCACGCGGCGCGGCCGCCGGCATGCCTGCTGTCTGGCGCTTCTTCTTTTGTCGTCCCGCCTCCGGCGTGCCGTCACCGGCCGCCACGTCCGCTCAACCGCCGGCGTGCGGCGCCAGCGGTGGATAGCTCACGTTGTCCAGCCCCGGCACCACCAGCCGCGCGGGCTGGTTGCCGTTGGCGCGCAACTGGTCGACCGCGTAGTCGACCACGCAGCCCGAGAGCAGCTGCCGCGGGTCCTCGAGCACCACGCGCAGCCGCGTGTTGAGCGCGAACCAGTCGTCGGGACTCGCGATCGCGGGCATCTCGCCGACCGATTCCGTCCGCGCGTCGATGCGAGGCCGCCCCGCGGCGCCGGGCTCGAAGCGCGGATAGCCCTCGTACATCAGCGGCCCGAGTTCGCTCACCGTGCGGGTGTGGGCCCAGATCTGGCGCAGCGGCTCCTCAAAGGCGCGCACCGCCGCGAGGTCGGGCAGCTCGGCCACCTTGAAGCTCGGGCCGTGCGGCGCGATGTAGAGCCGGTCGAGCGCGAGCCGCTGGCCCGAGGCCGCGAGGATCATCGCGGCGACCGAGTTGGTGGTCCAGGTCACGCCGGCCGTGGGCCGGCCCTGGCGGCCGACGATCAGCACCATGGCGCGCGACCAGTCGATCGCATGGCGGTCGAACCAGCCGATCACGCGGTGGCCGGTGTCCATGCCGACCAGGAAGAAGGTGGCGATCATCACGGCGTTCATCGGCACCGTGGCACCCACGGCATCGCCGCGCGCCTCGATGTAGTGCTCGCGCATGTCGGCGGCGGTGAAGGTCTCGGGCTCGCGCAGCGCGCGCTCGAGGTAGCGCTCGGTCAGCGCGCACGAGTAGTCGACCAGCTGCGCGATGCGCGCCTCGCGGCCGCGGTAGGCCGGCACCGCGACGGTGTCGCGCCACAGCGCCTCGGAGTTGGCGGCGCGCGCGGCGCGCGTGCTGTCGATCAGGCGCCGGGTCTCGGTGCGCCAGAGCTCGCCCTCGGGATCGAGCTCGCGCAGCCGCAGCAGCGAGGCCACCGCGGGCCCGTGGTGCGAGATGCCCGCGAGCTCCTTGAAGCCGCGCGTCGACATGCGGAAGCCCTCGATCTCGGGCGGCCTGCCGCCGCCGGGGAACAGCACGATGTCGGTGCTGGTCGCGACGATCAGCGGATCGTGCGCGCTGGCCGCGGCGGTGCGCGCGCTCAGCGTGGCGCCGATGCTCGTGGGCCCGGCCGTGTAGGTCTCGAACAGGCGGACCAGCTCGGGGCTTTCGTGAGGTGCGTAGGTGGCCATGGCGGATCAGCCCGTGATGGAGGCGCCGAGGCCGTCGACGCGGTAGATGCGGCTGGGCGTCGCGAAGCGCACCGCGGCGCTCAGGCTGTTGGCCACCGCCAGATGCAGCGCGCCGTCGGCCTCGAAGAAGGCGGCGTCGGTGCCGCCCGAGGTGGCGAAGCGCGCGGCCTCGACCAGCCGGCCGTCGTCCATGCGGAACACGACCGACTCGAGCTCGGGGATCGGCGCCTCGCGCGTGCCGTGCAGAAAGTTGACGAGCACCAGGTGCCCGCCCTCGGCGTCGCCGCGCCAGGCGAACTCGCGCCCGCCCGGGCCCGCGAGCACCTGGTGCACCGCGAAGCCACCGTCCTGCCAGCGGTACAGCAGCGTGTCGCCATGCAGGTTGGCGAAGGCCAGCCAGGCCTGGCCCTGGGTCTCGAAGAAGCAGAAGGCGCGTCCGCTCTGGCCATCGAGCTGCTGGAACAGCTCGAAGCGCTCGCCGTTCCAGCGCAGCAGCAGCGAGGGCACGGCATGGTCGGCATGGGCCAGCAGCCGCTCGCCGCCGAGCTCGAAGAAGGCCCAGTTGTAGCCCCAGGCCGAGGGCACGTCCTGGAACGGCACGAAGCGCGTGCCGTCCCATTCGAGGAGGCACGACGACACCGGCCGCGCGGGCTGCTCCCCCGGCAGGGTCACGCCCTGTGCGAGCGCGAGGAAGTGGCGCTCGCCGATCGCGAAGTGGTGCCACTGCTTGGCCGCGAAGCCGTCGATGCGCTGGAAGGGCTCGAAGCGGCCGTCGACCAGCTCGAAGATCGTCGACGGCACGGCCAGCGTGTAGGGATCGCGCCCGCTGCGCAGGCTCGCGGTGGCGAGGAAGGCGCGTTCACCGATGCGGAAGAACTCGGCGTCCTCGCCGCCGGGCACCGGCAGGCTGGCATGCGGCACGAAGCGCCCGCCGTCCCAGCGGTACACGGGCATCTCGAGGTCGCTGTCGCCCAGCGTCATCTTCGCGGGCTGGCCCTCGACATCGCGCGCCAGCTGCGGCACCGCGAGGTAGCGCGTGCCGCCGTGGACGAAGCCGGCCACCGCGCGCGCGCCGGTGGTGGCGAGTTCCTGGATGCAGTTCAGTTGCATGGCCGGGCTTTCGATCGTGGAGGCATCCATGGTCTCAGAACCCGAACAGCCGCGCCGGGTTGTCGGCCAGGATGCGCCGGCGCGCGGCGGCGTCGGGGATCCAGTCGCCCAGCAGGTTCAGCAGCTCGCCGGTGTCGCGCCCGCCCTCGGGAATGTGCGGCCAGTCGCTGCCCCAGATCACGCGCTCGGGCACGGCCTCGACGATGGCCTGCGCGAGCGGGCGCAGCCGCTCGTAGTTGCCGTCCTTGGCGAGCCGGTACGGGCCCGAGAGCTTGAACCAGCCGCGGCCGTCGTGCACCGCGCGCAGCAGGCGGTCGAAGTCGGCGCGCGTGAGGCCGTCGCTCTCGAGCATGTAGCCCATGTGGTCGATCACGAAGTCGCTCTCGATCTCGGGCAGGAACGGGATCAGGTCGCGCACCACCCAGCCCGGCGTGTAGAACTGGACATGCCAGCCGAGCGCGCGCGTGCGCTCCACGCTGCGCGCGATGAAGCGCTGCAGCTCGGCCGTGGGCAGGCCCGAGCGCAGGAACAGGTCGAGCCGCAGCGCGCGCACGCCGCGCGCATGCATCGCGGCGAGTTCTTCCGCCGAGGTGCCGTCCTCGACCATCGCCACGCCGCGCGCGGCATCGCCCGCGAGGTCGAGCGCATCGAGCATGCAGCGGTTGTCGGTGCCGTAGAAGCTGGGCTGCACGATCACGAAGCGCTCGAGGCCGAGCACGCCGAGCGCGGCGCGCAGTTGCGGCAGGTCGCCGTCGGGCAGCGTGTAGTGCGGCGCGGGCACGCGCGGGTAGCGCGCCTCGGGGCCGAACACGTGCACGTGCGCGTCGCAGGCTCCTGCGGGCACCTCGAAGGCGGCGCGGGTCAGGGTCTGCGCGTCGCGCATCGGCTTGGAAACGAGGATCTGGTCGGTCATGGAAAAGGTCGGATCGGAAATTCGAAGAAGCTCAGTCCAGCAGCACGGCGCCGTCGAACGGCCGCACCGAATCGAGCGCCTGCGCCACGCGCTCGTGCAGCACGGCGAGCAGCAGGTCGGTGTCGATGCCGGTCATGAGGAAGGGCGCGGCGCCGCGGCGGATGCAGTCGGCCACGTAGGCAATGTCGGCCACGCCGCCGATGGCCAGCGGCTTGCCGACGCGCGCGCAGGCCGCGAGCGCGGCGTCGTGCGCCTCGCGCAGCAGCGGATGCACGGCGGAGCCACCCGCAAGGTTCATCTCGGCGCCGAGGTCGTTGCTGCCGATCGCCAGCAGATCCACGCCCGGCACCCGCGCGATGGCCTCGATGTTCTCGATGCCGCGCGGGCTCTCGATCAGCAGCTTGACCACGGTCGAACGGTTGGCGCGTTCGCGCAGTTCGGCGGCCGGCAGCCGGCGGTAGCCGAAGGCGGGCAGCGCGGCGATGGCCGAGCGATGGCCCTCGGGCGGGAAGCGGCAGGCCGCGACCACGTCGGCCGCCTGTTCGGCCGTTTCCACGCGCGGCACGATGATGCCGGCCGCGCCCGCGTCGAGCAGCCGGCCGATCACGCCGTATTCGCGTTCGGGCACGCGCACGAAGGGCACCAGGCCGATGTCGAGCGCGGTGGCGCAGATGGCGCCGGCCGCGTCGATCGGCATCGCGCTGTGCTCGAGGTCGACCCAGATCGCATGGTGGCCGCTGGCCTTGGCCAGCCGCGCGATCTCGGCGCCGCGGGCATGGCGCACGCCGAGCGCGGCCACCCACTGGCGACGGGCGAGCCGCTGCATCACGGGGCTGGTGCTGCCGGCGGAGGCCGGCGAAGGGGTGTCTCTTGTCTCCATGGCGGCGACTGTAGGCAGTCGGCCTTATATTTGGAAATACTGATTGGTCACAGATTTCCATACGCAGGAGATATCGATGGAACTACGGCATCTGCGCTATTTCGTGGCGGTGGCGGAGGAGCTGAACTTCACGCGCGCGGCGCAGCGGCTGCACATGGCGCAGCCGCCGCTGAGCACGCAGATCCGCCTGCTCGAGGAGGAGCTGCAGGTGCGCCTGCTCGACCGCGACAAGCGCCGCGTGCACCTCACGCAGGCCGGGCGCCACTTCCTCGAGCGCGCGCAGGCGATCCTCGCCTCGGTGGAATCGGCCAAGGGCGAGGCGCGCGACGCGGCCACCGGCGGCATCGGCAAGATCGCGCTGGGCTACACCGCCTCGTCGATGCTCTCGGCCACGCTGCCGGCCGCGATCCGCGAGTTCCAGGCCGCGCATCCGCGCATCGCGCTGGCGCTGCACGAGATGACCTCGCTCGACCAGCTCGACGCGGTGCACGGCCACCGGCTCGACCTCGGCATCCTGCGCCATCCCAACGTGCCGATCCCCGCGGGCATCGCGATCGAGGCCTGGTACCAGGCGCCGCTGATGGTGGCGGTGCCGGCCACCCATCCGCTGAGCCAGGCCCCGGTGCGCATCGCCGACCTGCGCGACGAGCCGTTGATCCTCTACCCGCGCCATTCGGGCATCGGGCTGTACTGGAAGGTGCAGGAGCTGTGCTCGAAGGCGGGCTTTCGCCCGCGCATGGTGCAGGAGGCGCGCGACGCCTCGACCATCGTCGGCCTGGTGTCGGCCGGCGTGGGCCTCGCGATCGTGCCCAGCGGCACCGAGTCGATCCGGCTCGAGGGCGTGGTCTATCAGCGGCTGCGCGAGAAGAGCGCCGTGTCGGCGCTGCACCTGGGCTACCGCGAGGCCGACCCGAACCCGTACCTGGGCCTGCTGCTCAAGCAGCTGCGGCGTTCGGCACGGGTCTGAGAACGTGTTTGTGATCTATTCATGGTGCCCGTTGCCCCGCAAAGCTGGCAGGTGCAAGGCGCAAAGCGCAGCCGGGCTGGTGGCCCGGCGAGCATTTGCAACGCCGCAGATGCCAGCTTTGCGGGGCAACCCGAAGGGCAAGGCAGCAAAACGCCGCACTCGTCGTTGCGCACCTTGTCCAGGCATCAGCCTGGACTGCGGCGCGCGCCTAGATTGCGACGCTTTGCTGCCTTGCGGGCACCATGAATAGATCACAAACACGTTCTGAGCGGACTCAGGCCGGCACGGCGTCGATGTTCGGCCGGTCCCAGTGCCGGTGCTTCGCGATCGCGGCCACGAAGTCCTGCGCGATCTGCTGCGCGGCGCTGGCATCGCCGAGGTTAGTGACCGGCGTGGCCGCCACCACCACGCCCGGCGGCAGGCTGTCGGCCGGCGTGTCGGCGGCGATGCCCAGGGTGGAAAGCAGTTGCACGCCCTCGCCCACCGTGCACACGGCCTTGCAGTGCTTGAAGGCCTCGAGCACGAAGTGCACCGCGTCGCCGCTGGCGGCGAGCGCGCGCGCGCCCTCGGCACCCGCGGGCACCAGCACCGCGTCGAACATCACCGAGGGCATGTTGGCGAAGGTGGCGTCGGTGTCGACCTGGCGCTTGGAGCCGCTGACCACCGAACCCAGGCGCGGGCCCACGACCTTGCATTGGGCGCCGGCCTGCTCGAGCGCCTCGCGGATCGGCTTGAGCGAGGCCGAGTCGATGCCGTCGGCCACCAGGATCGCGATCTTGCGCGTGCGGATCGAGCCGTCGCCGGTGCCCGCCATGCTGAGCGCGGGCGATTCCTCGATCGGCAGGTGGATGCGGTGCTCGCGGAAGCCCGCGCGCCCGGCGGCGGCGCGCGCATCGGGCTCGCCGATGCCCAGCGGCTCGGCCACGCGGCGCGCCAGCTTCTCGTCGACGTGCGCGAGGTTGTCGACCATGCGCTGGCGGATCGCCGGCACCTCCACCTTCGACAGCTCGAAGCGGAAGGCCGCGACGATGTGCTCCTTCTCGGGCGCGCTCTGGCTCTCGAAGAACAGGCGTGCCTGCGTGAAGTGGTCGTCGAAGGTGTGGCTGCGGCGGCGCAGCTTGGGCGCCTCGTAGTCGGTGTCGGGATAGCTTTGGAAGCCGGCGCTGTCGCCGTCGACGCGGAACTCGGCGCCCGTGCCCAGCGTGTTGGGCTCGTAGGCGACCTGGCCGCGCGCGATGGTCTGGCGGTGCATGCCGTCGCGCTGGAAGTTGTGGAACGGGCACACGCCCTTGTTGATCGGCAGCTCGTGGAAGTTGGCGCCGCCCAGCCGCGAGATCTGCGTGTCGGTGTACGAGAACAGCCGGCCCTGCAGCAGCGGATCGTTGGTGAAGTCGATGCCCGGCACCAGGTGGCCCGGGTGGAACGCCACCTGCTCGGTCTCGGCGAAGAAGTTGTCGGGGTTGCGGTTGAGCACCATGCGGCCGATCTTCTGCACCGGCACCATCTCCTCGGGGATCAGCTTGGTGGGGTCGAGCAGGTCGAAGCCCAGCGTGCCTTCCTTGCCCTCGGGGATCATCTGCACGCCGAGTTCCCATTCGGGGAAGTCGCCGTTCTCGATCGCCTCCCAGAGGTCGCGGCGATGGAAGTCGGGGTCCTTGCCCGCGATCTTCTGCGCCTCGTCCCAGGCCAGGCCGTGGATGCCTAGCTTGGGCTTCCAGTGGAACTTGA
Source organism: Variovorax sp. GW821-FHT09B01 (assembly GCF_059418345.1). Classification (NCBI taxonomy): domain Bacteria; kingdom Pseudomonadati; phylum Pseudomonadota; class Betaproteobacteria; order Burkholderiales; family Comamonadaceae; genus Variovorax; species Variovorax sp. GW821-FHT09B01. Next base: position 42,841 of record NZ_JBWKPQ010000022.1, read on the forward strand.
CGAAGTGGCTCTCGCCGCGCGCGTTGACCAGGCGGAAGGTGTGGACGCCGAAGCCTTCCATCATGCGCAGGCTGCGCGGGATCGCGCGGTCGCTCATGGCCCACATCAGCATGTGGGTGGTCTCGGGCATCAGCGAGGCGAAGTCCCAGAAGGTGTCGTGCGCGCTCGCGGCCTGCGGCATCTCGTGGTGCGGCTCGGGCTTCACGGCGTGGATCAGGTCGGGGAACTTCATCGCGTCCTGGATGAAGAACACCGGCACGTTGTTGCCCACCAGGTCGTAGTTGCCTTCGCGGGTGTAGAACTTGACGGCGAAGCCGCGCACGTCGCGCACGGTGTCGGCCGAGCCGCGCGAGCCGGCCACGGTGGAGAAGCGCACGAACACCGGCGTCTTCGCCTCGGGGTCCTGCAGGAAGTCGGCGCTGGTGAACTGCGACATCGACTTGTAGACCTGGAAGTAGCCGTGCGCCGCCTCGCCACGCGCATGCACCACGCGCTCGGGGATGCGCTCGTGGTCGAAGTGCGTGATCTTCTCGCGCAGGATGAAGTCCTCGAGCAGCGTGGGTCCGCGCCGCCCGGCCTTCAGCGAGTTGTGGTTGTCGGGGATCCGCAGGCCCTGGTTGGTCGTCAGCTCGGCCCCGTGGTCGAGCGTGAAGCCCTCGAGCTGCTGCTGCTTGGCATCGCTGGCGTCCCCCGCTTTGGAAGTCTTGGCGGGCTTGGCGCGCCGGGCGGCGGCCTTGTTCTGTGGCGTCATCGAGGGGCTTTCAAGGTGTCGTGAAGGGAGCTCAGGCTCATCCGGCGCCGCCGTTGTCGAGAAGCATGTCCAGCACATTCACCACGGCGACCAGGCAGATGCAGCCGGCGACGGCGGCAACGGACCAGATCAGGATCTCGTCGCCCCAGTTGGTGGCGAACGAGTCGAACAGCGACGAAAACTCCATGATTCCCTCCAGCAGACCGGTTGAACGCGCCCGTACGACCTGTCGAAAGATCGCTGGCCAGGACTTGCGACATCTCCCCGCCTGGCTTCGGATACGAGCGGAAACGAAGCGTAGGGTCGGCACCGCGCAAAACCCGTAGTGGCGCCCCGCCCCCGTCTGTGGGAGAGCGGGCGCCCCTGCGGTAGGAAGGCACCGACAGCGCGACGGCCTACGACCGATGCGCGCGTTGACCCCGCGCGCGCGGGGGTCGCAGGCCCCAAGATCGGCGTTGGGGAATCTCCCCCGCGAAAGAACCCATGCTCATCCGGATCGGCTACGACATCGAGCTCGCGCTCGCCACGGCCCCCATCGCGCCCACCGCGCTGGTCTACATGCTGCAGGTCCATCCGTCGCGCGTGGCGGACCTGCGCGGTGGCGGCGAGCAGCTCACGATCGAGCCGCCGCTGTTCACCGACCACTACTTCGACGCCTTCGGCAATGCCTGCGCCCGCGTGCAGATCCCCGCGGGCGTGACCAACGTGCGGCTGCGCAACCAGGCCGTGATCGCAGACCCGGGCACGCCCGACCCGGTGGACCGCGGCGCCGTCGAGCACGACCCCGCCGCGCTGCCGGTGGAAACGCTGGCCTTCCTGCTGCCCAGCCGCTACTGCGAAGTCGACAGCGAGCTGCTGCAGTTCGCCTGGGACCGCTTCGGCACCGTGGCGCCGGGCTGGTCGCGCGTGCAGGCGATCTCGGATTTCGTGCACGGCCACCTGCGCTTCGACTACGCCAATGCGCGCTCCACGCGCACCGCCGCGCAGGGCCTGCGCGAGGGCACCGGCGTGTGCCGCGACTTCGCGCACCTGGCGATCACGCTGTGCCGCTGCATGAACATCCCGGCGCGCTACGTGACCGGCTACCTCGGCGACATCGGCGTGCCGCCGGTGCGCTCGCCGATGGACTTCAGCGCCTGGTTCGAGGTCTACCTCGGCGACCGCTGGCACACCTTCGACGCGCGCCACAACCAGCGCCGTATCGGCCGCGTGACGGTGGCGCGCGGGCGCGACGCGGCCGACGTGCCGATCACGATGATGTTCGGCGCGCACACGCTGGCGCGCTTCGACGTGACGACCGAAGAAGAGCGCTAGCGCCGGGCGGCCCGCGGGGCCGGCCTTGTGGCACATTCAGGCGCCGCCCCACGAACCGCCAGCCGCGCATGAGCCACCTCGACCTGAACCTCGTTCGCGTGTTCGTCGCGATCTACGAAACCCGCAGCGTGACCCATGCGGCCGAGCGGCTCGACGTCACGCAGTCGACCGTGAGCTACGCGCTGGCCAAGCTGCGCAAGGTCTACCTCGACCGGCTGTTCTCGCGCGGCAGCGACGGCCTGGTGCCCACGGGCATGGCCGAGCAGCTGTTCCAGCGCTTCCGCGAGGCGCTGACCATGGTCGAGGGCACGCTCGAGCAGAACGCCAGCTTCGATCCGCTGCGCTCGACGCGGCGCTTCCGGCTCGCGATGTCGGACATCGGCGTGCTGTACTTCGTGCCGCCGCTGCTGCGCCGCTTCCAGGAGGTGGCGCCGCGCATCGAGATCGAGATCGCGCAGATCTCCGACACGCTGGGCGAGGAGCTGTCGACCGGGCGCCTGGACATGGCGGTCGGCAACATCCCCTCGCTGGGTTCGCCGATGCACGGCGCGCTGCTGTTCCGCGAGCACTACGTGTGCCTCATGTCGGCCAGCCATCCGAGCATCGGCGAGCGCATGAGCCTGGCAGCCTTCTCGGCGGCGCGCCACGTGATGGTGTCGTCGCCGCGCTCGGGCCACTTCCTGATCGAGGACATGCTGGCCGAGCGCGGCATCAACCGCAACATCGTGGCGCGCGTGCCGCAGTTCACCGTGCTGCCGCAGCTGCTGTCGCAGAGCGACCTGCTGGTGCTGCTGCCCTCGCGCGTGGCCGACCTCTACGTGCGCCAGGGCGGGCTCAAGGCGCTGCCGCTGCCCGTGCCGCTGCCCGACTTCCAGGTGCAGGCGCACTGGCATGCGCGCCACGAGTACAGCGCGGCGCACCGCTGGCTGGTCGACGAGATCGTGCGCACGCTCGGCAAGCTCTAGACCAGATAGCGCCGCACGGCCTCCTCGTCCCACGCGATGCCGGTGCCGGGCTCGGCCGGCGCGGTCGCCATGCCGTCCTCGAAGGCCAGCGGCCGCGCCAGCACCGGCGCCGCCAGGTCCATGCGCTCGAGCAGGTGGGCCGTCGGCGTCACCGCCATCAGGTGCACGCTGACCTCCTGGAAGATGTGGCTCGACATCGGCACGCCGTGCGCCTGCGCCAGCGCGGCGGCGCGCAGCCAGCCGGTCACGCCGCCGATCTTCATCGCATCGGGCATCGCGAGGTCGCAGGCGCCGGCCTGCAGCGCCTTGGCCATCTCCTCGGGACCGCACCAGTTCTCGCCCATCTGCAGCGGCAGGCGCACGCGCTCGCGGATGCGCGCATGGCCCGCGTAGTCCTCCTGCAAGGTGGGCTCCTCGACCCAGCCGATGCCCTCGTCCTCGAGCGCGCGGATGCGGCGCACCGCCTCCGGCACGCTCAGGCCCTGGTTGTAGTCCACCAGCAGCTCGACGCGCTCGCCGACGACGGCGCGCAGCGCGCGCACCACCTCGAGGTCCTCGGCCAGCGTGGCATGGCCGATCTTGGTCTTGATGGCGCGAAAGCCCTGCGCCGCCGCGAGCGCGGCGCGCTTCGTGCCGAGCGCGAGGCCGTCCATGCTGTGGCTGTCGTAGGCCGCGATGGCGCGGCGCGTGCCGCCCAGCAGTTCGACCAGCGGCACGCCGCGCGCCCTGGCCAGCGCGTCCCAGGCCGCCATGTCGAGCCCGGCGCCGGCCATCAGCGCGATGCCGGTGCGGCCCAGCAGGCGCAGCCGCTGCGCCAGCAGCCGGTCGAGGTCGAAGGGCGCGAGCGGCTGGTCCTTGAGCACGCTGCCCAGGGTCAGCACCATGCGCCGCGTGGCGCGCAGCGCGAGCGGCGTGTAGGTGAACAGGTAGGCATGGCCGACGGTGCCGTCGTCGGCGTGCAGGTCGACCAGCACCAGCGGCGCGGTCGCCACCACGCCCACGCTGGTGCGCACCGGATGCTCGAGCGGCACGTTGACGCAGCGCGCCTGCACGTCGGCCACGCGCAGGCCGGTGTCGGGAAGGGAGTTCATGCGTGCGTCGTTCCTCACAGGCCCAGGTAGGCGGCCTTCACGCGCTCGTCGCCGAGCAGCTGCGCGGCCGGTCCGCCCAGCGCGATGGCGCCGGTCTCGAGCACGTAGCCGCGATCGGCCACCGAGAGCGCGGCATGCGCGTTCTGCTCCACCAGCAGGATCGGGATGCCGCGCGACTTCAGCCGCGCGATGACGCCGAAGATCTCCTTCACCAGCAGCGGCGCCAGCCCCATCGAGGGCTCGTCGAGCAGCAGCATGCGCGGCTCGCACATCAGCGCGCGCGCGATCGCCAGCATCTGCTGCTGGCCGCCCGAGAGCGTGCCGGCCGCCAGCAGGCGCTTCTCGCCGAGCACCGGGAACAGCGCGTACATCTCGTCCAGCCGCTGCGCGCGGCGCTCGGCGCGCGTGTAGCCGCCCAGCAGCAGGTTGTCCTGCACCGACAGCGGGCCGAACACCTGCCGGCCCTCGAGCACCTGCGCCAGGCCGGCGCGCACGCGCGCGTCGGCGCTGTCGCGCGCGATCTCGCGGCCGAACAGGCGCACGCTGCCGGCGCTACCGCGGATCAGGCCCGAGACCGCGCGCAGCAAGGTGGTCTTGCCCGCGCCGTTGGCGCCGACCAGCGCCACCAGCTCGCCCGCGCCGACCTGCAGGTCGATGCCGTGCAGCGCCTCGATGCGGCCGTAGCCGGCGCGCAGGCCGCCGACTTCCAGTGCGATGCCGCTCATGCGGACGCCTCCGCCTCGGTGCCGAGGTAGGCCGCGATCACCTGCGGGTTGGCACGCACCTCGGCGGCGGTGCCCTCGGCGAGCTTGCGGCCGTAGTCGAGCACCAGCAGGTGGTCGGAGATGTTCATCACCAGCTTCATGTCGTGCTCCACCAGCAGCACCGTCACGCCCGAGGCGGCGATGCTGCGGATCAGTTCGGTGATCTCGTGGGTCTCGGTGTCGTTGAGGCCCGCGGCCGGCTCGTCGAGCAGCAGGATGCGCGGCCGGCTCGCGAGGGCGCGCGCGATCTCGAGCCGCTTGAGCAGGCCGAACGAGAGCTGCGTGGCATGGGCATGCGCATGGCGGCCCACGCCCACGTAGTCGATCAGCCGCAGCGCCTCCTCGCGCAGCGCGGCGTCGGCACGGCGCGTGGCGCCGGTCATGCCGCCCAGCAGCGAGCTGCGCGTGTGCAGGTGCGCGCCGAGCATCACGTTCTCGCAGGCCGTCATGTTCATGCACACCTGCAGGTTCTGGAAGGTGCGGCTCATGCCGCGCCGCGCGAGCCGGTCGGGCGCCATGCCCGCCACGTTCTCGCCGTCGAGCAGGATCTCGCCGCGCGTGGGCTCGTAGACGCCGCTGATCAGGTTGAACAGCGTGGTCTTGCCCGCGCCGTTGGGCCCGATCACCGAATGCACCGAGCCGGCGCGCACGCTGAAGCTCACGTCCTGCATGGCGTGCACGCCGCCGAAGGACTTGCTGAGGTTCTTCACTTCGAGCATGGCTCAGCCCTTCCTGCGCAGCCGCAGCGCGAGCGTGGGCACCAGCCCCTTGGGCAGGAACATCATGGTGAGCATCAGCACCAGGCCGAAGAACACCATCTCGTAGCCGTGCAGACCGCCCAGCAGTTGCGGCAGCGCGGTCAGCAGCGCGGCGCCGAGCAGCGCGCCGAAGGTCGAGGCCATGCCGCCGAGCACCACCATGGTCGCGAGCTCCACCGAATGCGTGAAGGCCGCCAGCGAGGGGCTGATGAAGCCCAGGTAGTGCGCCGTGAGGCTGCCCGAGACCGCGGCGAACACGGCCGACACCACGAAGGCGCGCACCTTGAAGCGCGCCACGTCCACGCCCATCACGCGCGCCGCCACCTCGGAGCCATTGAGCCCGCGCAGCGCGCGCCCGGCCGGCGATTCGTAGAGGTTGAGCGACAGCAGCACCGCGAGCCACAGCAGCACCGCCGCCAGCGCATACCAGTGCAGCACCTTGGCGAAGGCGAAGCCGGCCACCGCCAGCGGCGGCACCGGCATGCCGTCGGGGCCGCCGGTCCAGTCGACCTCGTTGATCAGCACGATGTTGACGATCACGCCAAGCCCGAGCGTGGCCATGGTCAGCGAATGGCCCTTGAGGCGCAGGATCGGCTTGGCGATCAGCCAGGCCACCAGCGCGGCGCCCACGGCCGCGGCGCAGATGGCCGGCAGCGCGGGCCAGCCGAAGCGCGCCGTCACGATGCCGCTGCCGTAGGCGCCGATGGCGACGAAGGCCGCGTGGCCGATGCTGATCTGGCCCGCGAAGCCCATCAGCAGGTTGAGCCCGATGGCGGCGATGGCCGCCAGCGCGATGCGCACCGCGACGTCGATCACGTAGTTGTTGGGCATGGCCAGCGGCAGCAGCGCCAGCACCAGGGCCAGCAGCAGCAGGGAGGGACGCAGCAGCGCCCGCGAGGACGCCTTCATACCCGCTCCGCTCCCTTGCTGCCGAACAGGCCGTGCGGCATGACCAGCAGGATGAACACGATCAGCACGAAGGGCACGGCGTCCTTGTAGGCCGAGGAGACGTAGCCCGCCATCAGCGCCTCGAGCAGGCCGACGATGAGGCCGCCGACCACCGCGCCGCCCGCGCTGCCGAGCCCGCCCAGCGTGGCCGCGACGAAGCCCTTCATGCCCAGCATCAGGCCGATGTCGTAGACCGTGGTGGTGATCGGCGCGGCCACCACGCCGGCCACGGCGCCCAGCAGCGCCGACAGGCCGAACGAGAGCTGCAGCACGCGCGAGGTCGGGATGCCGACCGCGCGCGCGGCCAGCGCGTTGGCCGCCACCGCGAGCATGGCCTTGCCTACCATGGTGAAGCGGAAGAAGGCGAAGCACAGCGCCACCAGCAGCGCGGCCGTGCCCAGCACCCACAGGCTCTGCGGCAGCACGTAGGCACCGAGGATCGACAGCGCCGCGTCGCCGCTGAAGGCCGGCAGGGTCTGCTGGTTCTTGCCGAGCACGATCTGCACCACGCCCTGGATGAAGATCGAGGCGCCGATGGTGATGATGATCAGCGACACCACGCTGGCCTCGCCCGCGGGCTTGATCGCGAGCCGGTACAGCAGCAGTCCCGCCACCACCGTGGCCAGCACGCCGCCGGCCACCGCCACGCCATAGGGCAGGCTGGCGCCGAGCAGCGCGGCCGTGATCATGGCGCCGAGCATGAGGAAGTCGCCCTGCGCGAAGTTGATGACGCCGCTGGCGTTGTAGATCAGCGAGAAGCCCAGCGCGGCCAGCGCGTAGATCGCGCCGGTGGTGAGTCCCGAGAAGACGAATTGCATGAAGTCAGCCATGGCGTGCTCCGGCGTGGGAAAGCCCGGCGCTGCCGGGGAAGGGAAGGTTGGCGAGCAGGTGGTGGGGCGCGACCTCGTCCACGCGGTCGGCGCCCAGCAGCACCAGGGTGCGGGCGATGTCGTCGACCAGGCCGGCCAGCACGCCGCGCGCGCCCGCCTCGCCGTCGCAGGCCATGCCCCAGACCGCGGCGCGGCCGACGAAGGCCGCGGTGGCGCCGGCGGCCAGCGCCTTGACCACGTCGCTGCCGCGGCGGAAACCGCCGTCGACGAACACCGGGATGCGTCCGGCCACGGCATCGACCATGCGCGGCAGCACCGAGATGGTCGAGGGCGCCGCGTCGAGCTGGCGCCCGCCGTGGTTCGACACCACGATGCCGTCGGCGCCGTGGCGCACGGCCAGCGCGGCATCGCCCGGATGCAGCAGGCCCTTGACCAGCAGCGGGCCGTCCCACAGCCGGCGCAGCCAGGCCAGGTGCTCCCAGGCCAGCGTGCGGTCCATGGTGCGCGACAGCAGCGCGGCCTGCAGCTGGGCCGAGGTGGCGCCGTCGTCGGCCTCGGCCAGGTTGACGAACGAGGGCGAGCGGCCCTGCATCGCCATCGCGAGCGACCAGCGCGGATGCAACGCGAGGTCGAGCAGGGTCGAGGGCGTGAAGCGGAACGGCAGCCGAAAGCCGTTGCGCACATCGCGCTCGCGCAGGCCGCTCACGGCCGCGTCGACCGTCAGCACCAGCGCCGAATAGCCGGCCGCGCGCGCGCGGCGCACGAGCTGCTCGGCGATGGCGCGATCGCCCATCACGTAGAGCTGCATCCATTGCAGCGCCTCGGGGTCGCGCCGCAGCGCGGCCTCGCGCACCGCCTCGAGCCGGTCGTTCGACGGCGTCGACAGCACGTGCGGCACGCCGGTGGCGGCGGCCGCGCAGGCCAGCAGGGTGTCGCCATGCGGGCGCACCAGGCCCGAGAAGCCCACGGGCGCCACGCCCAGCGGTGCGGCCCAGCGCCGGCCGAACACCGTGATGCCGGGGTCGGCATGGCGGGTGTCGCGCAGCGCGGTCGGCACCAGGTGCAGCGCGGCCAGGTCGGCCTCGTTGCGCCGCAGGCAGTCCTCGGTCTCCGCGCCGCCGTCGACATAGTCGAAAACGAAGCGCGGCAGCCGCCTGCGGGCATGCCGGCGGTGATCGTTCGCATTGAGCTTCATGCGCTCTCCGGTGACGCGCGCGAACTCAGCGGACTTCCACGAACTTGCCGTCCTTGATCTCGACCATGCGGAACGCGGAGACGTCCAGGCCCATGTGGTCGGTGGCCGACATGCGGTAGATGCCGCTCACGCCGACGAAGTCCTTGGTCGCCTCGATGGCATCGCGCAGCTTCTGCTTGTCGGTGCCGCCAGCGCGCTGGATCGCATCGATCAGCAGGTACAGCGCGTCGTGCGCGTAGCCGCCGAAGGTCGACACGTCCATCTTCGCGGTCGATTCGTAGTCCTTCGCGTACGACACGCTGACCTTCTTCTGCGGATCGGCATCGGGCAGCGCCTGGGCGATCAGCAGCGCGGGCGAAGGCATGCGGATGCCCTCGGAGGACTTGCCCGCGATGCGGATGAACTCGGTCGAGGCCTGGCCATGCGAGGTGTACAGCGGCTGCTTCATCGCGAGCTGCTGATGGTTGCGCGCGATGATGGCCGGCGCCTGGCCGGTGCCGAACACGAACACGGCCTGCGCGCCCGAGGACTTGATGCGCGTGAGCTGCGGCGTGACGTCGGTGTCCTTCTCGCCGTAGGTCTGGTCCTCCACCACCTTCAGGCCCAGCGACTCGGCGAGCTTGAGCGTCTCGGTGCGGCCCGACTTGCCGAAGCCGCCGGTGTCCGACAGCAGCGCGAACTGCGTGAAGCCGCGCTTCTTCATCTCGCCGAGCACCTTCTCGGCCGCCATGCGGTCGGAGTGCGGCATCTTGAACACGTAGGGCTTGACCGGCTCGACGATGACCGAGGCGGCGGCCAGCGAGATCAGCGGCATCTTCGCGGCCTCGGCCTGCGGCACCATCGCCATGGTCGAGCCGGTGGTCGAAGCGCCGAGGATCGCGTCGACCTCGTCCTGCATGATGAGGCGGCGCGTGAAGGCGTTGGCCTTGTTCGCGTCGCTGGCGTCGTCGTAGAGCACCAGCTCGAGCTTGCGGCCGAGCACGCCGCCGGCCGCGTTGATCTTGCGCACGTACATCTCGAGCGTCTTCTGCTGCGGATCGCCGAGGAAGGAGGCCGGGCCGGTGGCCGAGACCACGGCGCCGATCTTGATCGGCCCGGCCGCATGGACCTGCGCGGCCAGCGGCAGCAGCAGGGCGCCGGCCAGCAGCGCGTTGACGGCGCGGCGGCCGAGGAAGGTGGAAGTCTTGCTGTTTCTCATCGTCTTGTCTCCTGTCGTCGTTCTCTGGGGAAGGGATGCGGTCCCTCAGCGCGCCGGCTTTCGCCGCACGATGTGGATGGGGTGGACGCGCGGCGCGGGTGGCGGCAGGCCCAGCGCGCGCGCCAGGGTGCGGCCCTCGGGGTCGGCCAGCGCGGCTTCGCGCGCGGCGCGCACGCGCTCGGCCGCCTGCGCGAGCGCGGCAGCATCGCCGGGGGGCGCGGCGAACTGGGCCTGCATGTCGTCGAGCACCGCGCCGAGGTTGCGGTGGCCGCGCTCGCTGGTCTCGCCGTAGCCCTTGACCAGGTTGCCGCACAGCGCGATCTCGTAGGCCAGGCGCGGGCTCAGCGCGAGCGCGGCGCGCACGGTGTCGAGCCAGCGCTCGATCATGGCCTGCTCGATCGCGTAGCGCGCGCCGGCGCGGCGCAGCACGCGCAGCGAGCGCAGGCCGCACAGCATGGCGAAGCCCAGCACGGTGTCGGTGCGCATGTGCAGGCCCACGTTGAGCCGGTGCGCCTTGTGGGCCAGGCGCCGGCGCAGCCATGCCGAGGCGCGCGGCGGCAGCAGCGAACAGACCTCGTCGAGGCCGGGCTTCAGGTATTCGGTCAGGCGCAGCGGCTCGCCCTGGCGCGCGCCCACTTCCTCGCGCACGCGTTGCAGCCGCTCGCCGCGCGTCTTGAGGTCGGCCACGCGGATCACGTCCTCGTAGCTCATCCACAGCGCGAGATGGCGCGCGGTCTCGCGCGTCACGGGCAGTTCGCCGCCGAAGGGCCGCTCGAGCGCGAGCACCGCGTCGACGCGCCGCAGGTAGAGCGCGCCGTAGCGCGCGTCCTGGTAGTCGAGCACCTGCTGCAGGCCATGGCCCAGCAGTTCATGCAGCGGCTCGGGCATGGCGGCGATGCGCGGGTCGATGGGCGTGCGCGGCGACGCCGCAGCGGCACTGGCGGTGGCCTCCGGCGCGGGATGCGCCACCTGCTCGAAGCCCGCCGCGAAACCCTTGAGGCTGGCCTCCACCGCCTTGCCCGAAGCTCGGATCGCCTGCTCGCAGGCCTCGCGCGAGAACGGCAGCGCGCCGCTGCCGGCCATGGCGCCGAACATCACGGTGTTGATCACCGTGCCGTGGCGCCAGGCCAGCGCGCGCATGTCGAACAGGAAGCTGTGCCGCGCGAGTTCGCGCGCGGCCTCGCTCACGCGCCGGCCGTCGTAGCGACCATCGCCCATGGCGGACTTCTCGGCCACCGCGAACTCGCGGTGCGTCGAGGCCACGAGCGTGGTGCGCCGCGGATGCACGAAGCCACCCTGCAGCACGCGCCCCGCCTCCATCAGCTCGGAAGCGGCGACGATGTCGACGTCGCCCGGGCTCGGCGTGAGCGAGAACACTGGGCGCGCGCCGCCGAGCCGCGCGGCCTCGACCGGGTAGATCTCGATGTAGTAGTTGGTGGCGCCGGTGCGCTGCGCCACGCCGGGCACCGAGGTGCTCTGCACCGGGAAGCCCTGGGCCGTGGCCGCGGCGATCAGCCAGTCGGCCAGCACGCCGCCGCCCTCGCCGCCCATGGCGGCGACCAGCACGGTCACGATGCGCGGTGCGTCTTCGAAGGCAATGTCGTTCATGCCGCCAGCGCCTCCGCGCGGTCGCGCGCCTTGCCGGCCATGAGGCCGATGACGCCGCTGCGCAGCCGGTGCAGCAGGCGCTCCCAGGTGCCGGCGTTCTGCACGATCTCGGCCTTGTAGAACGAGGGGCAGAGGATCGCGGCGTGCGCGTTCTCGCCGCACAGGCCGCAGCCCACGCAGCCCTGGTTGACGGTGGCCACGGGATCGGTGCGCAGCGCGCTCGGGTTGGGCTTGATGGTGAGCGACGGGCAGCCCGACAGCCGGATGCACGAGTGGTCGCCGGTGCAGACGTCGTCGTCGATGCCGAAGCGCGTGCGCACCGCGCGCTCGCCGCGCTTGAGCTTCGCGGCCGTGACGGGCTTGATGCGGCGCTGGCGCTCGAGCTGGCATTCGCCGTCGGCGATGATGACCTTGAGGCCGCCCTCCTCGGTGGTCATCGCCTCCTGCAGCGTGTCGCGCATCTCGGCCACGCTGTAGCTGCGCACCTTGCGCACCCAGCCCACGCCCACGCCCTTGAGCGCGGCCTCGATGTCCAAGGTCAGCGGCTTGGCCGCGGGCTGCGTGGGCGAGGAGGGAATGGCCTGCGTGCCGGTGGCCGAGGTGTAGCCGTTCTTCAGGATCACGAGCACCGAGTCCTGGCCGTTGTAGACCGCGTTGACCACGCCGCTGGTGAAGCCGTTGTGCCAGAAGCCGCCGTCGCCCATGATGCTGACGACCCGGTTGCCCATCAGCGGCGCGATGCCCGAGGAGCTCGCGAGGCCCAGGCCGTAGCCGAGCACCGTGCTGCCGGTGTTGAACGGCGGCAGGGTGCCGAAGGTGTGGCAGCCGATGTCGGCGCTGACGTGCACGCTGCCGAGTTCCTTCTGCATCAGCTTGATGGCGGCGAACACCGGGCGCTCGGGACAGCCGATGCAGAAGCCCGGCGGCCGGCTCGGCACGGGCACGCCCAGCGCCTCGACCGCGCGCGGCTTGAGCGCGGCCAGCGGCGCGGCGCTGTCGGCCACCCGCACGGCGCCCTGGTCGCCGAGTGCTTCGGGCCGCGCCTGGCGGATGAACTCGGCCAGGCCGCGCACCAGCACCTCGCCGGTGTATTCGCCGGCCATCGGGAAGATGTCCTTGCCGTGCAGCCGCGTGTCGCAGCCGGCCTTGCGCAGCATCGCGTGCAGCGCGTCCTCCATGTAGTTGGGCTGGCCCTCTTCCACCATCAGCACCGCGCGCTTGCCGCGGCAGAAATCGATGAGCTCGTCGGGCACCATCGGGTAGACCACGTTGAGCACCTGCAGCGGAATGCGGCTGTTGCCGAAGGCATCGGCCAGGCCCAGCTGCTGCAGCGCGCGCAGGGTGCCGTTGTAGAGGCCGCCCGGCAGCACCAGGCCGACATCGGCGCAGTCGCCGTCGAAGCGCTCGTTGAGCCGCGCGTCGCGGATGTAGGCCAGCGCGGCCGGCCAGCGCGACTCGATCTTCATGCGCTCCTGCGCGTAGATCGAGGGCGGCAGGTTGATGTTGGCGAAGTCGAAGCGCGGCTGCGAAATGGCCTCGCGCGTGGAGATGGCCGGCGCGCGGTTGTCCTTGCAGACGAAGCTGCCGTGCACGTGGCAGGCGCGGATGCGCAGCTGCAGCATGACGGGCGTCTGGCTCGCCTCGGACAGTTCGAAGCCGTGCTCCACCGCGTCGACGATCGAGCCCAGGTTGGGCCGCGGATCGAGCAGCCACATCTGCGACTTCATCGCGAAGGCGTGGGTGCGCTCCTGGATGATGCTCGAGCCCTCGCCGTAGTCCTCGCCGAGGATCACCAGCGCGCCGCCCTGCACGCCGGCCGAGGCGAGGTTGGACAGCGCGTCGGACGCGACGTTGGTGCCGACCGTGGACTTCCACGTGACGGCGCCGCGCACCGGGTAGTTGATGGAGGCGCCGAGCATCGCGGCCGCGCCGGCCTCGGAGGCGCTGTTCTCGAAATAGATGCCGAGCTCGTCGAGCAGCTCGCGCGCATCGCCGAGCACGTCGATCAGGTGCGAGACCGGCGCGCCCTGGTAGCCGCCGATGTAGCTCACGCCCGATTGCAGCAGGGCCTTGGTGACGGCCAGGATGCCCTCGCCGTGGAATTCCTCGTTCGCGCCCAGCGAGAGGCGCTTGACTTCTTCGGCGAAGGATCGCTCCATGGTGTTCTTTGTCTCCGGCCGGCGCCGCGGGAAGCGCCGCATTTCATCGTGGTTGGCTCGTGGACGGGGACTTTAGGAGTACCCGTTCATTTACCCAATCGATGGAATGGGAGTTACACATCGATGAATTCGATGCGATGTCGCGCGATCGCGACCAGCCGTCCGCGGAGGACGGGAGCTTTCAGTTCACCAGGTAGCCGAGCCTGCGCATCGCGTCGCCGAGCCCCTTGCGGCTGCGCTCCATCGCGGCCCAGGGCGCGTTGCCGATCTCGAGCCGCTCGACGATGGTCGCCACGGTCCAGTGGTCGGAGCCGTCGACCTCGAACAGCTCGTCCCAGTCCAGCGGCACCGACACGCCCAGGCCCGGCCGCGCGCGTGCCGACCAGGCACTGATGGTGGTGGCGCCGAAGCCGTTGCGCAGGTAGTCGGCAAAGATCTTGCCGACGCGGTTGCGCGGCCCGCTCTTGGCGACGATGCGCTCGGGCACGCTGCGCGCGAGCTGCTGCACGATGGCCTGCGAGAAGCCCTTGACCTCGTCCCACCCATGCGCGCGCCGGATCGGCACCACCACGTGCAGGCCCTTGCCGCCGCTGGTCTTGAGGAAGGACGGCAGCCCGAGCTCGTCGAGCAGCGTGCGCACCAGCAGCGCGGCCTCCTGCATGCGCGGCCACTCGACGCCCTCGCCGGGGTCGAGGTCGAAGGTCATGCGGTCGGGCTGGCCGAAGGCGCGCGACAGCGCATTCCAGGTGTGGAACTCCACCACGTTGAACTGCGCCGCGCCGAGCAGGCCCTCGGCCGTGTCGATCTGCAGCAGCGGCTCGTGGCCGGGATCGAGCGCCGGGTCGAGCAGGCCCACCCCGGCCATCTCGCCGTGCTGCGCATGCTTCTGGAAGAACAGCTCGCCCGCGATGCCGTCGGGCGCGCGCACCAGCGCCACCGGCCGGCCGCGCAGGTGCTGCAGCATCAGCGGCGCGACGCGCGCGTAGTAGGCGGCGAGCTCGCCCTTGGTGATGCCGCTCTTCGCTTCGACGAGGCGGTCGGCATGGGTGATGCGCGGCGTGGATTGCTTGCGGTCGGCGGCCATGGTTCGTTTCCTTGGCCTGCCATGGTCACCGGCGCCCGCGGCGGCGGATGTAGGAACGCGACGGCGCGCCGTGTATTCCTGGCGCTCAGGCCGTGCCGTCGAGTCGCCGTTCGCTGGGCCGCGCGAAATAGAACCACTCGGTGTCCGGCAGCGCGAGCGCGTTGGGGAACACGATGCAGCCGTCGTCGGGCGCGGTCACGGGCGTGCCGTCGTGCCGCGTGCCGATGAGTTCGCCGCGGCGCACCGGATCGAAGGTGGCCCAGTCGCGCGCGAAGCGGTCGTCGGCATGCAGCCGGTCGGTCACGCTGGCCAGGCGCAGCAGCCGCGGCGGTTGTTCCGGCCCGGCCGCGAGGCCCGGCGGCAGCGCCGCCATGCCCAGCAGCGCCAGCGTGCGGCGGATCGCGCGCCAGGCCACCTCGGGCGCCTGCGGATCCTGGTGCTGGCCGCATTCGAGCGTGACGCCGTAGCCGCCGCAGCTGCGGATGTATTCGTTGGTGCCGCGGCCGAAGTCGATGGCGGCCTCGTCGACCGCGGCGCCGCGCTGCGCGAGGCCGGCAGCATAGATGTCGAGCCAGCCCTCGACCACGATCGGCGTGCCCAGGTGCAGCGCGAGCTGGCCTTCCTCGGCGGCGCGCGCGAAGGGCTCGAGCGTGCCGGTGTTGTCGCGCGGGCCGATCATCGCGAAGGCCTCGCCCGCGCTCTGGAACGAATGCAGGTCGAGCAGCACCTCGTGGCGCGCGATCACGGGCGCCAGCACGTTGGTCACGCGGGCCTCGTAGTCGGCCGGCTCGGCCGCGGGCTTGAACAGCCGGTTGAGGTTGCGCTCGCCCTCGCGCTGCAGGCGCCGGCGCGCCAGCGGATTGGCCACCGGCACCAGCGTGAGCTCGCCGCGCAGCAGCGCGAGCTCGCCCGCCGCGAACTCGGCCAGCACCCGCTCGATGCCGGCGGTGCCGCTGGTCTCGTCGCCATGCACGCCGCCCATCACGAGCAGCCGGGGGCCGGGATTCAGGGAGGCGAAGGCGTGGAGGCGGATGCTGTCGTGCGCGACGGCGTCGAAGGGAGAGGAAGCCATGCGGGGATTATGAGGAGGCCTCTTGACAGGTGCAAAGATGCTTCGCTTTTCATAGCACCGATCCTCGCGGCCACGAGGCCACGCCCGCGATCGACACGCAGCCTACAGCCGTGCCCTGGGCTGTCCTACCGGCCCTGCGAGGGCCGCCGCGCAAGCTGGTGCCCACCAACGACCGAAGGAGGCCCCATGGCCAAGGACAACACCACGACCCGCAAGCCCGCCGATCCGCAGAAGGACGCGGGCGGCGGCAAGACCAAGATCGAACAGGGCGGCGAGTCGTCGCCGCGGCTGCCGCACGAACGCGACCAGTCCTCGGACAGCCAGCAGACCCGCGACGGCAAGCCGACCGAGCGCGGCCGCCGCGCGCATGACGACGTGGAACGCGGCCTGGTCGACACCGACCAGGGGCTGCGCGCCGACAAGGTCGGCGAGCAGGCCAAGCGCTGATTCGAAGCCCGGTTGCCGCTCAGGCGGCGGCCACGCCCGCGAGCTGCGTGCGCATCTGCGAGATCACCGCGCCGTAGTCCTTGGCGTTGAAGATCGCGCTGCCGGCCACGAAGGTGTCGGCGCCGGCCGAAGCCACGCGCGCGATGTTGTCGGCCTTGATGCCGCCGTCGACCTCGAGGCGGATGTCGCGCCCGCTCTGCTCGATGCGCTTGCGCGCCTGCTCGATCTTGCGCAGCGCCGAGTCGATGAAGCTCTGGCCGCCGAAGCCGGGGTTGACGCTCATGATCAGGATCAGGTCGATGTCGTCGATCACCCAGTCGAGCACCTCGAGCCCGCGCGCCGGGTTGAACACCAGCCCCGGCTTGCAGCCGGCCGCGCGGATCGCCTGGATGCTGCGGTGCACGTGGGGCGTGGCGTCGGGATGGAAGCTGATGTAGTCGGCCCCGGCCTGCGCGAACGAGGCCGCGAGCGCGTCGACCGGCTGCACCATCAGGTGCACGTCGATCGGCACCGGCGTGCCGTCGGCCGTCTTGGCATGCGGCTTGAGCGCCTGGCAGATCATCGGACCGAAGGTCAGGTTCGGCACATAGTGGTTGTCCATCACGTCGAAATGGATCCAGTCCGCGCCCGCGGCGATCACGTCCGAGAGCTCTTGGCCGAGCTGGGCGAAGTCGGCGGAAAGGATGGAGGGGGCGATGCGGAAGGTCATGGGCGGCGATTGTCGCAGCCGGCCAAAGGCGCAGCGGAGCTTCCGGACTTCTTCTATGCCTGCCAGGGATCGACCAGCGCCACGCCCGTGCCGGCATAGCCGCCCGCGTCGCGCGAGACCACCGCGAGGCCGTGCTGCGCGGCGGTGGCGGCGATGATCAGGTCGGGCTGCGAGAAGGTGCGCCCGGCCTTGCGGCCCTGTTCGACCATCAGCCGCCACTTGAACATCACGTCCTCGCTGACCGGCAGCACGCGGTAGCCGAACATCGGCCGCAGTTGCAGCTGCAGCCAGTCGTTGAGCTGGGCGCGCTTGTGGATGTCGGCCACCAGCTCGATGCCGAAGCGGATCTCCGCGAAGGTGACGGTGCTGACGAACAGGCTTTCGAGCGGCTGCGCGCCGACGAAGGCGACCACCCGGGGCTCGGGACGCGGGCGCCGCAGCTCGGACAGCACGTTGGTGTCGAGCAGGAAGCCGCTCATCGCGCTCATGGCGCTCACGGCATTCACAGCTCGACGCTGCGCACCGGCGAGGCTTCGGAGGCGCCGACCGACAGCTCGATGTCCCGATGGGGCGAGGCCTGCAGCACGTCGACCAGCGCCTGGCCCGTGCGCGCGCCCTGCAGGCGCTGGAAGTCCTCGGCCGCGATCACCACGACCTCGTCGCGCCCGTGGACCGTGACGTGCTGCGGCCCCTCGCTGTGGACGCGGCGCACCAGTTCGCTGAAGCGCGCCTTGGCGTCCTGCAGCGGCCAATGGCCTGGAAGTGAAATTCTGGTCATACCGACCAGATTATCTGATCTTCCCCAATCCTGCAAGAAAGCCGGCCCGGTACCGGGAAGCTCTCCCCGCGCCAAAACCCAGCAGTTACCATCGCGCGCATGTCACACAGCCCCCTTTCCATCGAGGTCGAGCCGCGCTACCTCGCCGACCAGTCCTCGCCGAAGGAAGGCATCTACACCTTCGCCTACACCATCACGATCACCAACACCGGCTCGACCGGTGCCCAGGTGATCGCGCGGCACTGGCTGATCAACGACGCCTCGGGGCATGCGCAGGAGGTCAAGGGCCTGGGCGTGATCGGCCAGCAGCCGCTGCTGGCGCCGGGCGAGAGCTTCCGCTACACCAGCGGCTGCCGGCTGCAGGCCGCCAGCGGCACCATGCACGGCAGCTACCTCGTGGTGACCGAGGACGGCGAACGCTTCGACGTGCCGATCCCGATGTTCGTGCTCGAGGCCGACATCGGCGGCGCGCCGGTCTCGCGCGTGCTGCACTAGCCTTTCCCGCTCGGGCACCCGCACGGAATTTCTCCCGCTGCGGCATCGCCCTCCTCTTCCCTTCTCGATTCCCTCCTCCCATGGCTGCCGCTTCGCGCGACCTGCAGGGGCTGCTCGCCGGCCTCGATCCTTCCGCCGACGTGGCTCGGCGCCACATCTGGCTCATCGACCTGTTCGACTGGCTGCGCGGCGACCGTGCCTCGCCGCAGGCGGCCATGGGCCGCGTGCAGCTGCTGCTCGACGCCATCGAGGCACGGCCCGAGCTGCGCGAGCGCGTGCGCGCCTGGTGGCGTGCCTTCACGCGCGACGTCGACCTGTCGACGCTGCTGGCCGACTACGGCTTCGCGCCGCGCACCGCCTTCCTCAGCGAGTTCAACGAGCGGCTGCGCCGCAAGATCCTGCCGGGCACGCCCGAGACCACCGATGCCTCGGAGCTGTTCCGCATGGTGCTGCCGGGCGACTTCGATGCGCGCTGGATCGCACTGCTCGAAGCGCCGCAGCTGGTGCGCATCGGCGCGCTGCTGGCCGATGAAGCGGCCGACGACGGCACCACCGTGCCGCGCTGGCGCGCCACGCTGATGGATGCCATCACCTACTGCGCGAGCCAGCTGGTGGCCGCGGGCTTCTCGTCCGAGCTGCGGCTGCGCATGCGCAGCACCGAGGAGAGCCGGCCCTTCCATGCGCTGATGGCCGAGCTCGACGAACTGCGCGAGCGCCTGTTCGAGGACCGCCCGCGCGACGAGGCCGCGGTGCAGGCGGCCTTCGTCGCGTTCCGCGACCGGCTCGATGCCTGCCGCGCGAGCGCCGCCTCGGTCTATGCGCACCTGGAAGACAACGGCATCTCGGTCGGTCTGGTGTTCCGCGTACGGCAGATGCGCGAGCGGGTGCTGCGCATCCGCGAGCTGCTCGACGGCCTGATGTCGCCCACGCCCGCGGTCAGCATCGCGCGGCTGGTCGGCCGGCTGGTGCAGGCCGGCAGCGAGCGCAACAGCATCCGCGCGCTGATCGCCTCGAACTCGTCGATGCTCGCGGCCAAGGTCACCGAGCGCAGCGCCGAGACCGGCGAGCACTACATCACGCGCGACCGCGCGAGCTACCGGCAGATGGTGCGCAAGGCCGCGGGCGGCGGCGCGCTGACCTCGCTCACGGTGCTCGCGAAGTTCGGCATCTACGCGCTGGGCCTGTCGGCCTTCTGGAGCGGCCTGGGCTCGGGCGTGATGTACGCCGCCAGCTTCGTCGCGATCCAGCTGCTGCACCTCACGCTCGCCACCAAGCAGCCGGCCATGACGGCGCCGGCGCTGGCCGCGCGGCTGCGCGAGATCCGCGCCGACAGCGGCCTCGACGAATTCGTCGACGAGGTCGCCAACCTGGTGCGCTCGCAGGTGGCGGCGGTGCTGGGCAACGTGCTGGTGGTGGTGCCGGCGGTGGCCGCGCTCGCCATCGCCTGGCGGCTCGCGCTGCACCAGCCGCTGCTCGATGCCGCGCATGCGGCCACCGTGCTGCAGTCGCTGTCGCTCGCGGGCCCCACGGCGCTGTTCGCGGCCTTCACCGGCGTGCTGCTGTTCGCCTCCAGCCTGATCGCGGGCTGGGCAGAAAACGCCTTTGTCCTGCATCGGCTGGACTCCGCCATGCGGTACAACCCCCGCATCGGCGCCGTCCTGGGCGCCGCCCGGGCCCGTCGATGGGCCGACTTCATGCGCACCCACATCTCCGGTTTCGCCGCCAACATTTCGCTGGGCCTGATGCTCGGACTGCTGCCAGCGGTCGCGGGCTTCTTCGGGCTCGGCCTCGACGTGCGGCACGTGACGCTGTCGGCCGGCCAGATCGGCGCGGCGGTGGTGTCGCTCGGCCTGCCGGTGCTGCAGCAACCGCTGCTGTGGTGGGCGGTGGCGGCGATCCCGGTGATCGGTGCGCTCAATGTGAGCGTGAGCTTCTATTTCGCATTCCGCCTGGCGCTGCGCGCGCACAGCGTGAGCCTCGCCGACCGCGCCCGCATCCGCGGCGCGCTGCGGGCGCGCTGGCGCAGCCGGCCCATGAGCTTCTTCCTACCCGCATGAATCTGACGAGTCTCACCGCCGACCTGATGGGCTTCTGGTCCGAATGGGCCCGCCCGTCGGCCGGCCTTCCCACCGTGCTGTGGTCGCTGCTGCTGGCCGCGGCCGCGGCCTCCGGCCACCTGGTGCGCCGCTACATGGGCATGCCCAAGGTGGTCGGCTATTCGATCGTGGGCACCATCGTCGGCTTCGCCGGCTTCGAGGGCGCGATCTGGCCGCTGCGCGGCATCAGCCTGTTCCTGCTCGAGCTCGGCGTGGCCGTGGTGCTGTTCGAGGCCGGCGGCCGTCTGCCGCTGCGCTGGTTCCGCCACAACCCGATGGTGCTGGTGCAGAGCCTGCTCGAAGCCACGCTGACCTACTTCGGCGTGTTCTGGGTGCTGCGCCTGCTGGGCCTGCCCGACCCGGTGGCCAACCCGCTCGCGCTGATGGCGATCGTCGCCTCGCCCGCGGTGCTGAGCCGCGTGATCATCGACACCCGCGCCGCCGGCCCGGTGACCGAGCGCGCGATGACGCTGGCCACGCTCAACACCTTCTACGCGCTCGCGCTCGGCTATGCGCAGGCCGGCCTGATCGAGCGCGCGCCGCAGACCGTGCTGCAGAAGCTCTACCCGATCGCGGTGGTGCTGGGCCTGTCCTTCGTGGTGGGCGCGCTGATGGCGCTGGCGCTGCGCACCGCGCTGCGCGTGATGAGCCCGACCAGCGAGAACACCTCGCTGCTGCTGCTGGCGCTGATCGCGGCCGGCGCCGCCGTCACCGCGCACATCGGCGGCTCCGCGCCGCTGGCCGCGCTGATCGGCGGCGTGCTGCTCAAGACCCTGAATCCCAAGCCCTGGGCCTGGCAGCGCCAGCTCGGCACCGCGTCCTCGCTGCTCACCATGCTGATGTTCGTGCTGGTGTCGATCGTCGCGGCGCAGGCCGACTGGACGCTGCCCGTGGCCAGCGTGGTGCTGGCGCTGATCGCCGTGCGCATGGTGGCCAAGATCGCCGGCGTGGCGATCGCCAACCCCGGCAGCGGCGCGAGCTGGAAGCAGGCCTTCTGGGTCGGCTGCGCGATGTCGCCGCTGTCCTCGATCGCGCTCCTGATCGCCTCCAATTTCGCCACCGCCTCGCCGCTGCTCGGCACCATGATCACCCAGGTCGCGCTGCCCTCGATCCTGCTGATGGAACTGCTGGGCGCCGTGCTCGCCACGGTCGCGATCCATGCGGTCGGCGAGAGCTCGGTGCGTTGGGCGCCCGAGGCCTTCAGCAGCACCGCCGAGGACACGCAGCGATGAGCAGCCACACGACCACTCCCCCGAGCCCCGCGATCGACCCGGACAGCGACGACGTGCGCTCGGCACCGCTGCCGGCCGATCCCGCGAGCCGCGCCGTCAAGCTCGAGCCCTTCAACAAGTCGGAGGCGCTGTCGCTCGGCGTCGAACTCGAGCTGCAGCTCGTGAACACGCACGACTACGACCTCGCGCCGTATGCGGAAGACATGCTGCGGCTGATGGCGCAGACGCCGCTGCCCGGCAGCGTGGTGCCCGAAATGACCTCGAGCATGATCGAGATCTCGACCGGCATCTGCCATTCGGCGCAGGACGTGATCGCGCAGCTCACGCCGATCCGCGACGCGCTGATCAAGAACGCCGACAAGCTCAACATCGCGGTGGTGGGCGGCGGCACGCATGCCTTCCAGCAATGGCACGAGCGGCGCATCTACGACAAGCCGCGCTTTCGCGAGCTGTCGGAGCTCTACGGCTACCTGAGCAAGCAGTTCACCATCTTCGGCCAGCACGTGCACATCGGCTGCCCCGATGCCGACTCGGCGCTGCTGATGCTGCACCGCATGTCGCGCTACATCCCGCACTTCATCGCGCTGTCGGCCTCCTCGCCCTTCGTGCAGGGGCAGGACACGCAGTTCGACTCGGCGCGGCTGAACTCGGTGTTCGCGTTCCCGCTGTCGGGCCGCGCGCCGTTCACCACGAGCTGGAAGGAATTCGAGGCCTACTTCGAGCGCATGACCCGCACCGGCGTCGTGCGCAGCATGAAGGACTTCTACTGGGACATCCGGCCCAAGCCCGAGTTCGGCACCATCGAGATCCGCGTCTTCGACACCCCGCTGACCGTGGCGCGTGCCGCCGCGCTCGCGGGCTACGTGCAGTCGCTGGCCGCCTGGTTCCTGCAGGAGCAGCCCTTCGAGCCCAGCGAGGACGACTACCTGGTCTATACCTACAACCGCTTCCAGGCCTGTCGCTTCGGCCTCGACGCGGTCTACGTCGACCCGGCCAGCGGCCAGCACATGCCGCTGCGCGACCACATCCTGATGACCATGACCCAGCTCGAATGGCACAGCGAGGCGCTCAACGCCACCCAGGCGCTGGGCGAGCTGCGCACCAGCGTCGAGACCAACCGCAACGACGCGCGCTGGCTGCGCGAGCGGCAGGGGCGCGAGCGGCTGCTGGCCGAGGTGGTGCGGCAGGCGTCGCTGCGCTTTCGCGGGGCGACGTAGCAGAGGCGCCTCAGCGCGGCACGTAGCCCTTCTCGAGCACCGTGCCGTCCTCGGCATCGATCACGAAGCGCGCGCGCGCGCCGAAGGCGACGGCATTGCTCTCGATCTCCCAGCGCGCGGACTGCTTCGAGAAGAACCAGGGCTTGCGCAGCCGCGCCTGCACCGGCTCCACGAAGGCCCAGCCCTGCTGCAGCGCGATGCGGCGCGCGACGCCGATGGCGGTGGCTTCGTCGATCATCGCGCGGGCGCGGGCTGCAGCCGCGGAGAGGACGGTTGGGCCGGAGGCTGAGCGGGCAACGGCGGCAGCGCCTGCGGCATGCGGGGATGCGTGGGCATCGGCCCGTCGCTCACGCCGACCCAGAACAGGGTGCCGCCCAGCGAGATGGTGCCGATGGCCATGCCCTCGGCGCGCATCTGCGACACCGTGACGTAGCCGAACTGGATCGGGAAACGGTAGGCGCCGAGCGCCTGCGACAGGCCGTGCACCCGCAGCTGGCCATAGCCCTCGGCCATCGCTTCCTCGAGGTAGCGCAGCAGCGAGGACTTCGAATAGGCGTTCCAGCGGAACTGCGCGCGCAGCTGCCGCAGCGGGCCGGTGCGCGGCGAGAAGTAGCGGTGCACGAGCTCGTGGAACAGCGTGACCTTCTGCTCGCTGAGGCTCTGGGCGCGCGAGACCGCGATCTCGCCGTACATGGTGGTGCCGCCGAGCTCGCCGCCCGGCAGCGAGCGCGGCCGGCTCAGCGACAGCCCGTTGCCGGCCGGCGGCGGCGTGCCCACGTCGGGCAACGGTTCGACGCGCGGCATGCCGCGCTGGACCACGGGCTTGGCGGCGCCGCGCAACAGCATCGCCTGGATCGCGGAGATCCCCAGCAGCATCACGGCCTTCGCGAAGTGGCCGGCCGCCTCGTCGAGGTCGGCGCTGGTGCGGCCGTTGACGGCCTTGGTGGTGAATTCCGACAGCTCGCCCGCGCCCGAGAACACCGACATGCCGAGCGCCGCGAAGCCGACCACCAGCAGGATGATGTCGACCACCTCGCCCACGCCGAAGAAATGCGAGCCGGCCCACACCACCAGCGTGCCGGCGACGATCGCCAGCGCCTCGGGCTGCAGCATCGCCTCGACCGTGCCGCGCGCCTCGCCGGGCAGCAGCGGGAGCGAGCGGCGCATGGCTTCGCCGACGCGTTCGGTCGCGGACAGGGTCAGGGTATCGGGCATTCGGCGGATCTCCTCGGACAGTCCCCCAATCTAATGCATCGCGGCGGCGCCGCGTGTCGGCCATCGGCGCATGCCTTTCCCCGCTTATGCTCGGCGCATGGGTGAATTCGACCTGATCCAGCGCTACTTCCAGCGCCCCGCCACACGCTCGCCGCTGGGCGTGGGCGACGACTGCGCGCTGCTCGCGCCCGCGCCGGGCATGCAGCTCGCGGTCTCCTCGGACATGCTGGTCGAGGGCCGGCACTTCCTCTCGACCGTCGATCCGGCGCGGCTCGGCCACAAGGCGCTGGCGGTCAACCTCAGCGATCTCGCGGCCTGCGGCGCGAAGCCGCTGGCCTTCACGCTCGCGCTGGCGCTGCCGGGCGTCGACGAGAACTGGCTCGAGGGCTTCTCGCGCGGCCTGTTCGCGCTGGCCGACGAGCACGGCTGCGAGCTGGTGGGTGGCGACACCACGCGCGGCCCGCTCAACATCTGCATCACCGTGTTCGGCGAAGTGCCGGCCGGCGCGGCGCTGCTGCGCTCGGGCGCGCGCGCGGGCGACGAGCTGTGGACCAGCGGCACGCTCGGCGATGCGCGGCTGGCGCTCGAGAACTTCCGCGGCACGCTGTCGCTGCCGGGCCCGCTGTTCGAGCGCACGCGCGCCCGCATGGAGCAGCCCGCGCCGCGCGTGGCGCTGGGCCAGGCGCTGCGCGGCATCGCGAGCGCGGCGGCCGACGTGAGCGACGGCCTCGCGGGCGACCTCGGCCACATCCTGCGCGCGAGCCGCGTGGGCGCGACGCTCGACGTCGACGCGGCGATGCACTGCATCGCGGCCGTGGCCGACGGCTCGGCCGCCGCCGCGGGCCTGGAACGCGCCACGCTGCGCGCGATGGCGATCTCGGGCGGCGACGACTACGAGCTGGTGTTCACCGCGCCGGCCTCGGCGCGCGCGGCGGTGGAACAGGCCGGCCGCGACAGCGCGACGCCGGTCACGCGCATCGGGCGCATCGATGCCGAGAGCGGGCTGCGCTTTGTCGATGCCGCGGGCGCGCCGGTGGCGCAGCGCTTCGGCTCCTTCGATCACTTCGCCTGAACGCCAGTCCTCCTCACAGCGTGCGCTTGAGCACGTCGATGAACTGGCGCGCCGCCTCCGACAACGTGTGGCCGCGCTTGGTGACCACCGAGATGTCGCGCGAGACGCGCGGCGCGCTCAGCAGCTTGATGACCAGCGCGGGATCGCCCGCCGCGCGCGCGAAGGCCGAGGGCATGATCGACGGGCCCATGCCGCAGGCGGTCATCCACAGCGCGGTCGAGAGAAAGGACACCTCGTGCGCGACCTCGAGCGCCACGCCCGCATCGCTGGCGGTGCCGTCGATCAACGGGCGCACGCCATAGCCGGGCCGCACCGTGATCACCGGATGGCGGCCGAGGTCGGTCCAGCGCACCACGCGTGCCTGCGCCAGCGGATGGTCGCTGCGGCACACCAGCGCGAGATGGTCGCGCAAGAGGCGCTGCGTCTCGACCTCGGCGCCGGGCCGCTCGGGCGTGCCGATGCCGAAGTCCACGTGCTCGCCGAGGATGCGCGCGATGAACTGGTCGGGCGCGCAATCGCTGACCACCACGCGCACCTTGGGATGCTGCTGCTGGAACAGTCCGATCGCCTCGGGCAGCAGGAACGAGGCCAGCGTCGGCGTGATCGCGATCGAGACGCGGCCGCGCTCGAGCGTGGCGAGGTCGCGAAAGCCGGCCGCGAGCGCATCGACGTCGCGCAGGATGCGCTCGGCCGCGGGCAGCATCTCCTGCGCGGCGGCCGTCGGCTTGAGCGAGCGCGTGGTGCGGTCGAACAGCCGCGTGCCCAATCCGTCCTCGAGCTGGCGCAGCAGCATGCTCACGGCCGACTGCGTGACGAACAGCCGTTGCGCCGCGGCGCTGAGCTGCCGCAGCTGGTAGACGGCGAGGAAGGCGCGCAGCTGGCGGATCGTAGGACTGAAGTTCGCTTTCATCAGGAAACATGATATTTGGTTCTGAATTTCTTGATTTACGAATGAATCCGCCCATCGTTCAATCGGACGCAGAACAGACATGAACATTCAAGGAGTACCGATGACCGCAACGATCGCCCGCGGCGCGACACAACCGCTGCGCAGGCAATTGCTGCTGGCCGCGGCCGCCGCGCTGTCCGGCGGACCCACCTTCGCGCAGGCACCCGCCGCGGGCGCCTTTCCCGACAAGCCGATCCGCGTGGTCGTGACCTTCCCGCCCGGCGGCAGCGCCGACGCGGTGGTGCGCATGCTGGTGCCGCGGCTCAACGAGAAGCTGGGCCAGCCGGTGGTGGTCGACAACCGGCCCGGCGCAGGCGGCAACGTCGGACTCACGCTGGTGGCCAAGGCACCGGGCGACGGCTACACGCTGGGCGTGGGCGCGGCGGGCGCGCTCGCGGCCAACGCGAGCCTCTATGCGCAGATGCCCTTCGATCCGCTGAAGGACTTCAAGCCCGTGGGCATGCTGGCCGCGATCCCGTTCGTGATCGTGGGCCATCCCTCGATCGCGGCGCGCAACCAGCGCGAGCTGATCGCGCTCGCGAAGACGCAGCCCGGCGGGCTGTCGATCGGCCATGGCGGCAACGGCACGGCGATGCACCTGTCGGCCGCGCTGTTCGCGCAGATGGCCGAGGTCAAGCTGGTCGAGGTGCCCTACCGCGGCTCGGGTCCGGCCGCGCTCGACGCGCTCGCGGGACAGGTGCCGCTCGCGGTGGTCGACCTGCCCTCGGCGCTGCAGCAGATCAAGGCCGGCAAGCTGCTCGCCTTCGCCGTCACCAGCCCCGCGCGGCTGCCGATGCTGCCCGAGGTGCCAACGGTGGCCGAGGCCGGCCTGCCCGGCTACGACTCGACCGGCTGGTTCGGCGTGGTGGCGCCCGCGGCCACGCCGGCGCCGGTGGTCGCGCGGCTCAATGCCGAGATCAACGCGGCACTCGGCGACGAACAGATCAAGGCCGCGATGCGCAACCTCGGCGTGGAACCCGCGCCGGGGTCGAGCGAGGCCTTCGATGCCTACATCCGCGCGGAGACCCGCAAGTGGGCGCAGGTGATCCGCACCGCCAACATCAAGCTCGAATAGACCCCGTGCGCATGAAGAACGACCTCGATCTCCAGGCCGACGTGCTGATCGTCGGCGCCGGCCCGGTGGGCCTCTCGCTCGCGATGGACCTGGCCTCGCGCGGCGTCAGCACGATCGTCTGCGAGACGCGTGCCTTCGCCGAGCCGCCGAACGTGAAATGCAACCATGTGGCGTCGCGCACCATGGAGCAGTTCCGCCGCCTGGGCGTGGCGCAGAAGCTGCGCGACGCGGGCCTGCCGGCCGACCATCCGAACGACGTGGTGTTCCGCACCAGCGTGACCGGCACCGAGCTCGCGCGCATCCCGATCCCCTGCCGGCGCGACCGCTACACCGAGACCGAGGGCCCCGATGCCTGGTGGCCCACGCCCGAGCCGCCGCACCGCATCAACCAGATCTACCTCGAGCCGATCCTGCTGCGCCACACGGCCGCGCTGCCGGGCGTGACCCTGCTCAACCGCACGCAGGTCGGCGGCTTCACGCAGGACGCCGAGGGCGTGACGGCGATCGCCACCGACCTCGACAGCGGCGTGACGCGCAGCCTGCGCGGGCGCTACATGGTCGGCTGCGACGGCGGCAGCTCGGCGGTGCGCAAGCAGATGGGCGCGAAGCTCGAGGGCACGGCGGTGATCCAGCGCGTGCAGTCGACCTGCATCCGCGCGCCCGGCCTGCGCGCGCTGATCCCGGGCAAGCCCGCGTGGTCCTACTACGCGATGAACCCGCGCCGCTGCGGCACCATGTTCGCCATCGACGGCCACGAGACCTGGCTGGTGCACAACCACCTCAACGCCGAGGAGCCCGAGTTCGATTCGGTGGACCGCGACCGCTCGCTGCGCGAGATCCTCGGCGTCGGTCCCGACTTCGAGTACGAGATCCTCAGCAAGGAGGACTGGGTGGGCCGCCGCCTGGTGGCCGACCGCTTCCGCGACGGCCGCGTGTTCCTCGCGGGCGACGCCGCCCACCTGTGGGTGCCCTATGCGGGCTACGGCATGAACGCCGGCATCGCCGACGCGCTCAACCTCTCGTGGCTGCTCGCGGCCTGCGTGCAGGGCTGGGCCGACGAGGGCATCCTCGACGCCTACGAGGCCGAGCGGCTGCCGATCACCGAGCAGGTCTCGCAGTTCGCGATGGACCATGCGCAGAAGATGATCCGCGCGCGCCGCGCGGTGCCTTCGAACATCGAGGCACCGGGCCCCGAGGGCGACGCGCTGCGCGCCGACATCGGGCAGGAGGCCTATGAGCTCAACGTGCAGCAGTTCTGCTGCGCGGGCCTGAACTTCGGCTACTTCTACACCGGCTCGCCGATCATCGTGCCCGACGGCGAGCACGTGCCGCCGGTCTATTCGATGGGCGCCTTCACGGCCTCGACCGTGCCGGGCTGCCGCGCGCCGCACTTCTGGCTGGCCGACGGCCGCTCGCTGTACGACGCCTTCGGCCCGGGCTACACGCTGCTGCGCTTCGACCGCAGCGCCGACGTGCGCGCGCTGGAACGCGCGGCCGACACCTACCGCATGCCGCTCACGGTGCTCGACATCGACGCCGCCGTGGTGCCGCCGGCCTACGCGCACCGGCTGGTGCTGTGCCGCGCCGACCAGCACGTGGCCTGGCGCGGCGCCTACATCCCGGCCGACGTGTACGAGCTGGTGGCGCGGCTGCGCGGCGAACCGCAGCGCGAGCGCGCGACCAAGCGCGCGCTGCCGTGGGAAGGGGTGCTGGCTTAAGACTCGCGCGTGGCCGACACCACGCGCCGCGCCAGCAGCACCACCAGCGCCGGCGCGATCGCGAAGCTCGCGAACAGCCACACGGCCGCCGAGCGCGCGCCCTCGACGCCGCCCGGCTGCGTGAGCCCGGCCGCGTTCGCCACCAGCCCGGCCACCGCGGCGCCGACCGCCATGCCGTAGAGCTGCACCGTGGTGATCGAGGCCGAGGCCAGGCCTTCCTCGCCGGCCGGCGCACGCGACATCACGCGCGTCAGCAGGTGCGGCCAGCCGATGCCCACGCCGAGCCCCACGGCCGCCAGCGCGAGCGCGACGGCCAACGTCTCGAGCGCGGCGGGCAGATGCCCCGGCGCGGGCAGCAGCACGGCCAGCGCCGCCAGGCCCAGCGTGCAGACCACCGGGCCGGCGCGCAGCATGCGGTCGGCACCGGCGCCGCTACGCCCCGACGAGAGCAGCGAGCCCACGCTCCAGCCGCCGGCCATCGCGGCCGTGAGGTAGCCGGCCGCGAGCGGCGTGTGGCCGTGCAGCAGCTGCAGGAAATAGGGCACGAAGATTTCGGTGGTGGTGCCGATCAGCAGCAGCGCCACGCTGGCGTAGATCGCGCCCAGCGGCGCGGCGATCGAATAGGCGCCCGTGGGCAGCAGCCGCACGGCCGAGGCGCGGTCGACGCGCGTGGCGGCGATGCCGAGCGCCAGCCCCAGCGCGACGCCCGCGGCCTGCGCCGGCAGCGAGGCGCCGAACTCGCTGGCCGCGATCACCAGCACCGAGGCCAGCAGCAGCGCGATCTGCGGCAGCGCGATGCGCGGCGCGGTGGCGGGGCGCTCGTGGCGCACGCCGGCCGCGGGGCGCAGCTGCAGCGTCACCAGCAGCGCCTGCGCGGCCGCCACCGGCAGCAGGGTCCAGAAGGCCCAGCGCCAGTGGCCGCCCTGCGCGAACAGCCCGCCCACCGCCGGCCCGCACAGCGTGGCCACGCCCCACATGCCCGACACCAGCGCCACCGCGCGCGGCCACAGCCGCGGCGCGAACACCAGCTGGATCAGGCCGTAGCTCAGCGCCGCCAGCAGCCCGCCGCCCAGCCCCTGCACCGTGCGGCCGGCCAGCATCCACGGCATGGCCGGCGCGAGCGCGCAGCCGATGGAGCCGGCGCTGAACACCGCCAGCGCCGAGAGGCAGGCGCCGCGCGGGCCCAGCACCGCGAGCAGGCGCACCGACAGCGCCGCGCCGAGGATCGAGCCGAGCACGAACAGCGTGGTGCTCCAGGCGTACCAGTCGAGCCCGCCGATCTCGCGCACCACCGAGGGCAGCACGGTGGTGACGATGTGGACGTTGACCGCATGCAGCGCGACGCCGCCGGTCAGCGCGAGCGCGCGCCAGCCGTTGCGGCCGCTGAAGAGTTCGCCCCAGCCGGCGGTGGCCGGCGGGTCGGCGCGGGAGCGGTCGAGGGCGGGAGAGGAGGAAGAGGCCATGGTGAAAGCGTCGGCCCCGGCGGCGAAAGCGCCCGGGCCCGGATCTGGAAAGGTGCCTGGATACTAGGCCGCCATCCCGAATTAAACAAGCAATCGCTTTGATAAATAAAATCGAAGACGGCGGGCCGCGCGCCCCGCCGGCACCCGCTGCGGCAAGATGCGCGACACTCCCGGCTGATGCACGCCGCCGTTCCCGTCTCCGATCCCGCCCGTCCAATGCCCACTTCCGGCGCCATGCCCCCGCCCTCCATCCGCCGCCCGAGCGCGCGCTTCCTGTTCTCGCATCCGGCGCACTTCATCGGGCTGGGCCTGGGTTCCGGCCTGTCGCGCTTCGCGCCCGGCACCGTGGGCACGCTGTGGGCCTGGGCCGCGTTCTCGGTGATGCAGCACTGGCTGTCGCCGGCCGCGATCGGCTGGATCATCGGGGTCTCGCTGCCGCTGGGCTGGTGGGCCTGCACGCTGACGGCGCGCGACATGAACCTGGCCGACCCCGGCGCGGTGGTGTGGGACGAGGTGGTCGCGTTCTGGATCGTGCTGTGGCTGGTGACGCCGGCCGGCCTGTGGGCGCAGATCGTCGCCTTCGCCCTGTTCCGCTTCTTCGATGCCGCCAAGCCGGGCCCCGTGGCCTGGGCCGACGGCCTGTTCAAGCAGCGCGATGCCGCGCAGGTGCGCTGGTGGCACGCCGGCTTCGGCATCATGCTCGACGACCTGGTGGCGGCCTTCTGCTCGCTGCTGGTGATCGCGCTCTGGCGCGCCTGGTGAGACCCCGACCCATGGAATCCTCCTTCCCGCCCCCTTCATCGCAGGACCTCGACACGCCCGAGCTGGTGGAGGCCCTGGCCGGCCTGCTGCTGAAGAAGGGCTGGCTGCTGGCCACCGCCGAGAGCTGCACCGGCGGCCTGATCGGCGCCGCCTGCACCGAGCTCGCGGGCTCCAGCGCCTGGTTCGAGCGCGGCTTCGTGACCTACTCCAACGCGGCCAAGACCGAGCTGCTGGGCGTGGACGCCGCGCTGGTCGAGGCGCATGGCGCGGTCAGCGAGCCGGTGGCACGCGCGATGGCGCAGGGCGCGATCGCGCATTCGGCGCCGGCGCGCGTCGCGGTGGCGGTCACCGGCATCGCCGGCCCCACCGGCGGCACGCCGGACAAGCCGGTCGGCACCGTGTGGTTCGGCTGGTCGGTCGACGGCCAGGTGCGCACCGAGCGGCGCCGCTTCGACGGCGACCGCGCCACGGTGCGCGCGGCCACGGTGCGGCATGCGCTGCACACGCTGGTGCAGCTGCTCGAAGCCCCGAACGCGGCCTGATCAGGCCAGCGCGAACTCGCCCAGCGGCCGGCGCGGCGCGGGCGGCACCAGCGCCATCGGATAGCCGATCCGGCACAGCAGCTGCAGCGTGCGGCTGCGCGCGTCGCGCGGCGGCGGCAGGCCCAGCAGCATCTCGTGCGCCGCCGCGTGGTGCGCAGCCATCTCCGCGAACTCCTCGAGCGGCTGGCTCATCGGGTGCATGCCCAGCCCGAGGTCGGTGGCGCGCAGCTGCTGGCGCAGGTAGGCGCGGCCGGCGTTGAGCTGGTCGGTGCGGCTGTTGCCCGCGGTGCTGATCCAGGTGAAGCCCATGGCCGTGCTGGCCTGGTCGGCATACAGCGCCAGCGTGCGCTCGAAGGCACGGCTGCCCTCGCGCGCCGGCACCTCGCGGTCGAAGCGGCCCAGCGCCACGGCCACGCGCAGCGCCGGGTCGTTGAGCGAGAAGCCGTCGCGGTGCGCGAGGATCTCCTCGGGCCCCACGCGCAGCAGCCGCAGGTTCTCGCGCGCGGTGTTGGGCGTGGTGATCTCCACCCGCGCCGCGGCCAGGCAGAGTCGGCGCAGCGGCAGCACGCGGGCCATCTCTACCGTGCCGTCGGCGCGCAGCGAACCGCCGTTGGGCACCGCCGCGCTCACGCCCTGCAGCAGCTCGGCCGAGACCGGGCGCGCGGTGTCGAAGCGCTGCTTGGGCGTGCGCCGGCGCAGCACCTGGGAGAACAGCGGATCGGGCGTGCCGCCGCCCGCGAGCCGCAGCCGCGCCACCGGCAGGTGGCCCCACTGCCGCGGGTCGGCGGGCAGTTCGCCCTGCGGCCACAGCTGCACGCTGGCCGCCACGCCCTGCTGGGCCAGCGCCATCACCAGCAGCTCGAGGAAGGCGCCCTGGCCGATCACCACCTGGCGGCCGAAGGGGTCGGTCTCGGGCAGCAGGCGCTCGCGGTCGCAGTACAGGACGATCGCATCGGGCTCGCGCAGGTCGACGCGCCAGGGCTGGTGGTTGTAGGCCGAGGGCGCGGTCACCGCATAGGCGATCGCGCGCCGGCGCACGTCGGGCTCGTCGCCCGGACCGTTCCAGATCTCGAGGGCCGCGGCCGGCATGTCGTCGTGCAGCCACCAGGTGGCCAGTGCCGCGGCGCCCGCGGCCAACACCACACCGCCTCCCAGCAGCCGGACAAAGTTTCTTCGCTCGTCCATGCCGGGGATTATCGGAAGTCAAGATTGACTTCACAATTAGACAACCATTGACAACAGATATTCAGAATTGAATACCCCATGCGGCGCGGCACCGACCTCGATTTCGACTGGCGATTGATCCGCTCCTTCCTCGCGGCGCTCGACAGCGGCAGCCTGCTGGCCGCCTCGCGCCTGCTCAACGCGAGCCAGCCGACGCTGGGGCGGCACATCGCCGAGCTCGAGTCGCAGCTCGGCGTGGTGCTGTTCGAGCGCACCGGCCAGGGCCTGCTTCCCACCGCCATGGCCACGCAGCTGGCCGAGTCGGCGCGCGTGATGGAGAACGGCGCGCTGGCGCTGTCGCGCGGCGTGGCCGGCGCCAATGCCGCCACCGCGGGCACGGTGCGGCTGTCGGCCAGCCAGGCGGCGGCGCGCCACCTGCTGCCGGCGATCCTGGCGCGCATGCGGCTGGAGCTGCCCGAGATCCAGATCGAGCTGGTGGCCAGCAACGAGGTCAGCAACCTGCTGCGGCGCGAGGCCGACATCGCGCTGCGCATGACCCGGCCCGAGACCGCGAGCCTGGTGGCGCGGCGCGTGGGCCGCTTCGCGCTCGGCGCCTTCGCGCAGCGCGACTACCTGCGCCGGCGCGGCACGCCGCGCCACTGGACCGACCTGCTGCGGCACGACCTGCTGGGCTACGACCGCGACGAGAGCATCCTGCGCAGCTCGGCCGAGCTCGGCGCGCCGCTGCAGCGCGAGGACTTCTGCTTCCGCACCGACGACGTCAGCGTCTACTGGGAGGCGCTGCGCCACGGCATGGGCATCGGCTTCGTGGCCGAATCGCTGGCGCGCAGCGACCCCGAGGTGGTGCGCGTGCTGCCCGCGCTCAAGCTGCCCGCGCTGCCGGTGTGGCTGGCGGTGCACCGCGAGGTCCGCACCGACCGGCGCATCCGCGCGGTCTATGATTTCCTGGTGCGCACCCTTCCGGCCGCGCTCTGACCCGCTCCACAACCACCGCGCTCCCGGCGCCCGAGGCCCCATGACAGCCACCACCAACGCGCAGACCATCGAGCGCTTCTACGGCGCGTTCGCCCAGCTCGACGCCGCCACCATGGAAGCCTGCTACGCACCCGACGCGGTGTTCGACGACGAGGCCTTCTCGCTGCGCGGGCGGCGCGAGGTCGGCGGCATGTGGCGCATGCTGTGCGAGGCCACGAAGGCCAAGGGCGCCGACGTCTGGCGCCTGAGCCATCGCGACGTGCGCGCCGACGAGCGCGGCGGCAGCGCCCACTGGGACGCCCACTATCGCTTCAGCGCCACCGGCCGCCTGGTCGACAACAGCATCGACGCGCGCTTCGGCTTCACGCCCGAGGGCCTGATCGCCACCCACCGCGACAGCTTCCCGTTCTGGACCTGGTCGCGCCAGGCGCTGGGCACGCCGGGGCTGCTGCTGGGCTGGTCGCCGATGCTGCGCAACAAGGTGCGCGCCACCGCCGCCGCCAACCTCGCCAGGTACCTCGCGAGCCGGCCCGCCTGAACACGACCATTGCAAGGACAACCATGAGCACCGACGACAACGCCCCGATCCTCTCGAACAACGAGGCCGAGCACCGCTACGAGGCCCGCATCGGCGGCGAGCTCGCCGCGCTGGCCGAATACAACCTGCTGACCGACGCGATCATGTTCACCCACACCGAGGTGATGCCCGCGCACGAGGGCAAGGGCCTGGGCTCGAAGATCGCGAAGCACGTGCTCGACGAGGCCCGCGCGCGCAACCTGCACGTGATCCCGGTGTGCCAGTTCATCGCGGGCTACATCCGCAAGCACCGCGAGTACGCCGACCTGGTGCGACCGGACATCCAGCGCGCGTTCAAGATCTAGGAACGCGGCTTCGCGGTCGGCGCCGGCAGCCAGGCGAAGGCCGCGATGCCCGCCAGCAGCAGCACGGCGATGGTCGCCAGCACGGCCGTGAGCGGATCGCCGCCGTGCGCGGCCGCCACCGAGGCGGCGACGCCCGTGCCCCACTGCATCAGCGCCACGCCCATGAACATCGCCATGGTGAAGACCGCCATCGCGCGGCCCGTGAGCGCCGCCGGATAGGCGCCGCGCACGTCGGCGTACTGCCAGACGATGAAGCCCGAGAGCACGCCGATCAGCAGCATGCCGGCGATGTCGAGCCAGGCCGAGTGCACGAAGGCGATCAGCGCGAACAGGCCCGTGTAGGCCAGCGCCCAGAGCACGATGCGGCGGCGCCGCGCGGCGGGGTCGGTGCTGTCGAGCCGGCCGAACAGCGGCGCGCCGACCAGCGAGATCACCGACACCGCGAGCGCGACATTGCCGCTCTGCACCAGCGAGAAGCCGTGCCGCTCGATCATCAGCGGCCCGAGCCAGAGCCCGCGCAGCGAGATGAAGGCGGCGTAGGTCACGCCGCCCAGCACCACGATGCCCAGCGTATGGCGCAGCATCAGCAACGCGCCGAACTGGCGGATCGCCTCGGGCACCGACTCGCGCCGTGCCGGCACGGCCGCCGCGGGCTCGCGCACCCAGTGCCAGATCGCGAGCCAGGCCAGCGCGGCCGCCAGCGCCAGCAGCACGAAGCCGGCGCGCCAGGAATGCGCCTGCACCAGCCAGGCCAGCGGCGTGCCCGTGACCAGCATGCCCAGGCCGCCGATCGCCAGCACCAGGCCCGAGACGGTGGCGAAGCGCTCGGCCGGGAAGTGGCGCGCGATGAAGACGGTGCAGACCAGGAAGGCCGGCGCGCAGCCCACGCCGATCAGCGCCTGCGCCAGCACCAGCACCAGGTAGTTCGAGGACAGGGCCGACAGCAGCGCGCCCGCGATCGCGACCGGGAAGGCCACCAGCACGGTGCGCCGCACGCCGTGCAGGTCGATGCCGATGCCCATGAACAGCTGCATCGCGCCGAAGGCGAAATGGAAGGCGCCCGAAAAGATGCCCAGCGCCTGCGGCGACAGGCCGAACTCGGCCTGCAGCGGGCTGGCCATGATGGCGCCGACGGTGCGGAAGGCCTGGCTCAGCGCCACGCCCGCGCACAGCGCGAGCACCATGGCCCAGGCCGCGCGCGCGCTCAGTGCCGCGGCCGGTGGTGAAGCGGTACTGGCGCCCTCAGCCGGCACCGTGGCACTTCTTGTACTTCTTGCCGCTGCCGCAGGGGCAGGGGTCGTTGCGGCCCGGCGTGGCCTCCTTGCGGAGGGTCTCGACCTTGGGGCCCAGGCTCTTCCAGAGCTGGCGCAGGTCGTACACGGCCCAGATGGCGGCGCCGAAATCGTCCAGCCGCTGCTGGCTCACGCTGGGCGGGCCGTTCTCGTCGTACATCGAGAGCACCGGCTTGGCCTTGTCGTCCTCCGTCAGCACGACGATGTTCTCGAGCGCGTCGTCGAGCATCTGGGCCGCCTCCTTGTCGCGCGGCGGGGTCCAGTCCTCGGGCCAGTTCTCGACCGCGTACATGAAGCCCAGCGCCCAGACCTGGGCGAACGAGGGCAGCGCCTCGCCCTCCATCTCGGCGCGCTCCTCGGGCGGCAGCGCGGCGACGGCGCCGCGGGTGTCGAGCACCTCGGGCTGCCAGCTGCGCTCGTCCTCGAGCGTCTCGACGTCGGCATCGAGGCCGACCTCGATCTCGCGCCAGCGGCGCTTCCAGTGCCAGACGAATTCCATCTGCTGGGCCGGCACGAAGCCGTCGCCCAGTAGCACGGGCCAGTACTCCGCGGGCTCGATGACGCGGCGGGTACAAACCAGCGCTGCCAGGAAGCCCTCGCAGAACTCCCACTGGGGGATTTCCTCGTCGTGCTCGCGCATCGCGTCGAGCGCCCGGTCGAGGGCGTCGAAGTCGTCGGGACCGAGGGGTTGCAGGTCGGGGGTGGGGGCCGGATTCGTGCCGGCGGAGTCGGGTGGGGTGGTCGTCATGGCAAGTTCGAAGCAGCCCTCTATGATGCAGCAGGCTCCGGCAGCCCCTCACAACCATGCCCACGATCACTCCGTTTCCGGTCCGCTACACCGCCTTCGCCCTGTGCGTGGCCGGTTTCGCGGCCAGCCTGGCCTTCGTCCTGGCCTCCCCCCATCTCTGGTTCGCCTGGCTCGCGCTGGTGGTGTTCGCGGTGCTCGCGGGCACCGGCGTGCACGACCTGCGGCAGACCCGGCACGCGATCCTGCGCAACTACCCGGTGATCGGGCACCTGCGTTTCCTGCTGGAATTCATCCGGCCCGAGATCCGCCAGTACTTCATCGAGAGCGACGCCGAGGCCGCGCCCTTCTCGCGCGCCCAGCGCTCGCTGGTCTACCAGCGCGCCAAGGGCGAGCCCGACAACCGTCCCTTCGGTACCCAGCTCAACGTGACCATCGCGGGCTACGAGTGGATCAACCACTCGATGCAGCCGACGAAACTGGCCAACCACGACTTCCGCATCGTGATCGGCGGCACGCCGCAGCCGGCCGATGCCAATCCGGCCCAGGTCTGCACGCAGCCCTATAGCGCCAGCGTGTTCAACATCTCGGCCATGAGCTTCGGCGCGCTCTCGGCCAATGCCATCCTCGCGCTCAACCAGGGCGCCAAGAGCGGCGGCTTCGCGCACGACACCGGCGAGGGCTCGATCTCGCAGCACCACCGGGTGCATGGCGGCGACCTGATCTGGGAGATCGGCTCGGGCTACTTCGGCTGCCGCAACGAGGACGGCACGTTCAGCGAGGAACGCTTCATCGCCAATGCGCGCGACCCGCAGGTGAAGATGATCGAGATCAAGCTGAGCCAGGGCGCCAAGCCCGGCCACGGCGGCGTGCTGCCGGCGCCCAAGGTCACGCCCGAGATCGCGGCCGCGCGCGGCGTGCCGATCGGCGTGGACTGCATCTCGCCCTCCTCGCACAGCGCCTTCTCCACGCCGACCGAGATGATGCATTTCGTGGCCCGGCTGCGCGAGCTCTCGGGCGGCAAACCCACCGGCTTCAAGTTCTGCCTCGGCCATCCCTGGGAATGGTTCGGCATCGTCAAGGCGATGCAGGCCACCGGCATCACGCCCGACTTCATCGTGGTCGACGGCGCCGAGGGCGGCACCGGCGCGGCACCGGTCGAGTTCAGCGACCACGTGGGCGCGCCGCTGCAGGAAGGCCTGCTGCTGGTGCACAACACGCTGCTGGGCGTGAACCTGCGCCACCGCATCAAGCTGGGCTGCGCCGGCAAGGTCATCACCGCCTTCGACTTGGCGCGCATGATGGCGCTGGGCGCCGACTGGTGCAACGCGGGGCGCGGCTTCATGATGGCGCTGGGCTGCATCCAGGCGCAGAGCTGCCACACCGGCCACTGCCCGACCGGCGTGACCACGCAGGACCCGGTGCGCCAGCAGGCGCTGGTGGTGCCGACCAAGGCCGAGCGCGTGCGCAACTTCCACCGCAGCACGCTGCATGCGCTGCAGGAGCTGGTGCAGGCCGCCGGCCTCGATCATCCGCAGCAGATCACCGCCCACCACATCGTGCGCCGCATCTCCGACACCGAGGTGCGCCTGCTGAGCAACCTGGTGATGCAGGTGCAGCCGGGCGCGCTGCTGGGCCCGCTCGACGAGCAGCACAACGTGTTCCGCACCTACTGGCCGCTGGCCAGTGCCGACAGTTTCCAACCCCTGACACAGGGAATGCAGGGCATGCAGAGCGCTCCCGCCGCATCCCAGGGGCTCGCGCTGGCCGCATGAATCCGCTGCGACGTGGCGGCGCCGGCGCGCGCCTTTCGATGCGCAAGGGCGTGGCCTCGGGCCCGGCCCCGCTGGATGCGATCCCCTCCCCGCCCGCGCCGGGCGACTACGCGGCCTTCCTGCGCACCACCCTGCCGCGCCAGGCCAAGAACGTGGCCAGCCACCGCTTCGGCGACGAGCGCGTGTGGCTCAAGAAGGCCGGCCCGCGCCACGGCAAGTGGGGCTACCGGGTGATGGCCGCGGTGGCGCGCATGGCGCGGCTGGACATCATCAAGCCGGTGCCCAACCCCGGCGGCGAGGCCGCCATCGCGACCGAGGCGCGCCGGCTGCGCCAGCTGGCCGCGGCCGGCCTGCGCGTGCCCCGGGTGCTGGCCGAGCAGGCCGACGGCCTCTTGATCTCCGACCTGGGCGCCAGCGGCCGCGGCACCGTGGTGCTGCAGGAGCGGCTCGACCAGGCCGCCACCGCCGGCCCGGCCGCGCTGCTCGCGGTCTGGCGCGAAGGGCTGGCGGCGATCGCCACCGTGCATGCGCACGGCCAGCACCTGAGCCAGGCCTTCGACCGCAACCTGGTGCAGTGCCCCGACGGCGTGATCGGCTACATCGACTTCGAGGACGACCCTTCCGAGGTGATGACGCTGGCCGAGTGCCAGGCGCGCGACTGGCTCAGCTACCTGCATTCCACGGCCATGATGCTCGAGGCCGCCGCGCCCGACGCCGCCGGCCAGCACTGGCATGCGGCGCTGGCCGACGTGAACGCCGACGTGCGCGAGCGCATCGCGAACGCGGCGCGGCGCATGAAGTGGGCGCAGAAGCTGCCCGCGAGCCGGCGCTGGGGCCGCGACACGCAGCGCGTGCGCGCCGTGGCACGGCTGCTCGGACGCTGGCACGGCGCCTGAGCGCCGGCCGGCTACGGCAGCGGCTCGAAGGCCGCCTGCACCGCCACCCCGAGCGTGCCCAGCCGCTTGCGCATCGAGAGCACCGCCTTGTCCTTGCTGAGCAGCCGCGCGCGGTGCGCCACCGCGAGGTCGACGAACATCTGGTCGTCGGGGTCGCTGCAGACGTAGGGCGCGCGCTTGGGCACGCCCTCCACCAGCCGCGCGCGGGCATCGAAATCGGCCAGCACGGCCGGCAGTTCGAGCGCGCGCTGCGCCATGCGGCGCGCGATCAGCGGATAGCGCAGCACGCGCGCGAGTTCGCCGCGCATGGGCTCGGTGGCGACCCAGCGCAGTTCGCCGGCCGCGAGCACGGCGGCCAGCGGGGCCCAGGCCGGGTCCTCGAACACCAGCAGGTCGAGCGCGATGTTGGTGTCGATGACGATCGACGGCGGCGCGGGCAGCGCCGAGCTGTCTGCGGATACGCGCATGAAGCCGCTAGCCCCGCGCCGAACCCGCGACCATGTCGAAGCGGAACAGCCGGCACTCGATCGGACCGTTCCACATCGGCACGCGGCGCGATTCCTTCAGCCGCATGCGCTTGGGCAGCTTGAGGTCGGGCGTGAGCACCCAGGCGGTCCAGCCCGGGTAGTTCTTCTTCCAGTGGCTCGCGAGCTGCGGGAAGAATTCGCCGCCGTCGCCTTCCCCATCGCCCTCGGCCGGCGCCGCCACCTGCGCGGTCTCGCGCGCGCCGCTGCGCGCCACGCCGCCGATGCCGATGCGCTCGCCGTAGGGCGGGTTCAGCACGATCAGGCCGGCCTCGGCGGGCGGCATGCGCTGCAGCGCGTCGCCGCCGCGGAACTCGACCGCCTGGTCCACGCCCGCGCGCTCGGCGTTGCGCTGCGCGAAATCGACCATGCGGTGCGAGACGTCGGAACCGAAGATGCGCGGCGCGGCGCCCGCTTCGGCCGCCGGCGGCTCGGAGGCGGCGCGCACCGCGGCCCACACGTGGGGCTGGAACGGCAGCAGCTTCTCGAAGCCGAAGCGGCGCAGCCAGCCGGCCGGGATGCCGAGCGCGATCTGGGCCGCCTCGATGGCGATGGTGCCGCTGCCGCAGCAGGGGTCGTACAGCGGCTTGTCGGCGACCTCGCCGGTCTCGGGGTTCCACCAGCCGCTGGCGGCCAGCATGGCGGCGGCCAGGGTTTCCTTCAGCGGCGCGTCGCCCTTGTCCTGGCGCCAGCCGCGCTTGAACAGCGGCTCGCCCGAGGTGTCGATGTAGAGGGTGCAGGTGTCGGTGGTCAGGTGCGCGAACACGCGGCAGTCGGGCCACTGGGTCTCGATGCTCGGGCGCACGCCGCCGGCGCGGGCGCGGAAGCGGTCGGCGATCGCGTCCTTGATGCGCAGGGTGGCGAAGTTCAGGCTCTGCAGCGGGCTGTGCTGGGCCGTGGTCTCGATCTTGAAGGTCTGCTTGGGCGTGAACCAGATCTCCCAGGCCACGCCGCTGGCCAGCCCGTAGAGGTCGTTCTCGTTGCGGTACAGGCCCTGGGCCAGCTCGACCAGCACGCGCTGCGCGAGGCGGCAGTGCAGGTTGAGCTGCAGCACCTCGCGCCAGTCGGCGCGCACCCGCACGCCGCCGCGCAGCATCAGCAGGTCGTCGCCGGCACGGCCGGTGAGCGCATGCACCTCCTGCGCGAGAAACTCCTCGACGCCGGCGGCGCAAGGCAGGAAAAGGGAGAGATCATTCACGGAAGTTCGCTTGGTCGACGGCCGGCTACGGGATTGCCATTGTCGCTGTGTCGCCCTGCTTGCCTATAGTGGTCCGGTCCATGAAGCCCCTGCACGACTCCGCGGCGCCCGCCGCCCGCCCCGCCAGCGCCGGCGGAAACCCCGAAGCGCCAGGGGCCGCGCGGGACGACGGCTTCGCCATCCAGTGCGAGGTGCTGCGCATCTCGGTGCAGCCGATCGGCCCGATCCTGGCGGTGCAGTACCTGCTGAACTGCGGCATCGCGGCGCTGTTCGCCTGGCAGTTCTCGCTGCCGCTGTCGCTGGCCTGGCTGGGCCTGATCACGCTGGTGACGGTGATGCGCGCCTTCGTGCCGCAGCGCCTGCCCGAGCCCTTCACGCCCGACAGCCTGCGCCGCGCCCAGCGCGTGCACGTGCTGCGCACCGGCATCTGGGAGCTGGCGCACGGCGCGGCCGGCGTGCTGCTGTTCGACCCCTCGCGCATCGAGCTGCAGCTGCTGCTGGGCGTGATCGTGATGGGCATGACGCTGTCGGCCGCCTTCTCGGTCTCGTTCTACACGCCGGCCACGCAGCTCGCGATCACCCTGCTGCTGGCGCCGATCATCGTGATGGGCATCTGGCTCGGGCCGCCGATGATGATCGCGGTCGCCGTCATCGGCGCCGGCCTCACCGCCATGATGTGGAAGCTGGTGGCCGAACGCTCGCGCCAGCTCGAGGAGAACATCGGCCTGCGCCTCAACGAGCGCACCCTGCGCGAGCAGGCGCTGGCCGGCCTGCGCGCCTCCGAGCAGGCCCAGGCCGAGCGGCTGCGCTTCTTCTCGGCCGCCAACCACGACCTGCGCCAGCCCGTGATGGCCATCGGCCTGCAGGCCGAGGTGCTGCGCCAGCAGCTGCGCGAAGGCGCCGACACGATGGCGGTGCAGCACACGGTGGGCTCGCTGGCACGCGCCCAGCAGGCGCTGGAAGGACTCACCAACCAGTTGCTGGAGATCGGTCGCATCGAGGCCGCGGCCGACCCGCTGCGCCCGGCCGCGGTCGCGCTGGCGCCGCTGCTGCACGAACTCGCGCGCCAGGCCGGCGAGCGCCGCGTGCTGGTGCGCTGCCCGAGCGACGCGGTGGCCTGGAGCGACGCGGTCTCGCTGCGCCGCGTGCTCGCCAACCTGGTCGACAACGCCGTCAAGTTCACGCCCGCGGGCCGCGTGCTGCTGGCGGTGCGCGCGCGCCGGCGCGAGGGTGAGGCCGCCTGGCGCGTCGAGGTGCGCGACAGCGGCATCGGCATCGCGCCCGAGGCGCACGAGCGCGTGTTCGGCGACTTCGAGCAGATCGGCAACGTCGAGCGCAACCTGCAGCGCGGCCACGGTCTGGGGCTGGCGATCGTGCGGCGGCTCGCGACCCAGCTCGGCATCGAGGTGGTGCTGCGCTCGGCGCCCGGGCGCGGCTCGGTGTTCGCCTTCGAGCTCGCGGCCGCGCCCGCCGACGCGGCGCCGCTGGCACCGGCCGCCCTCAAGCCGCCGCCCGAGGCCGCGCCCGCGCTGCGCCCCGGCCTCGCGGTGCTGGTGGTCGAGGACAACGCCGTGGTCGCCGACAGCCTGCAGTCGCTGCTGCGCCAGTGGGGCGCCCAGCCGCGCGTCTACGGCAGCGCCGCCGAGGCGCTGGCGCTGGCCGACCTGCAGGCGCTCGACCTCGCGCTGTGCGACATCCGGCTGCCGGGCGCGCTCGACGGCATCGCGCTGGCCACCCGGCTGCAGCAGCTCAAGCCCGCGCTGGCCATCTCGCTGGTGTCGGCCGACATCGACGAGGCCACGCAGCGGCTGGCCAACGAGCGCGGCTGGCATGCGCTGCGCAAACCGGTGCAGCCGGCCGAGCTGCATGCGCTGCTGCGGCGCGCGCAGCAGGCGCCGCCGCGTTAGCAGCCTCCTGGGCGCGGCGCCACCGGGCGCGGCGTTCCGAGCTATGCTGCGCGCCATCCCCGATGCCGGCCCGCCCGCCGATGCCCAGCGCCCCCTCCGCCCCGACCCTCGCCGAACTGAAGGCGGCCCGCTACACGCCGGTCGCGATCGGGCTGCACTGGCTGCTGGCGCTGCTGATCCTCGGCGCGCTCGGGCTGGGCCTGTACATGACCGGGCTGCCGTTCTCGCCGCAGCGCGTGCGCTTCTACAGCTGGCACAAGTGGACCGGCATCGCGATCCTGCTGCTGTCCGCCGTGCGCCTGCTGTGGCGGCTCGGCCATCCGCCGCCCGGCGTGCCCGACTTCGTGCTGACCGCCATGCCGCGCTGGCAGCGCACGGGCCGCACGATCAGCCACCGCCTGATGTACCTGCTTTTCTTCGCCGTGCCGCTGCTGGGCTGGGCCCAGAGCTCGGCGCTCGGCGTGCCGGTGGTGTGGTTCGGCGTGCTGCCGCTGCCCGATTTCGTGCCCGTGGACCGCGCCCTCGCCGAGCAGTGGCTGCAGCCGCTGCACCGGGCCGGTGCCTACCTGCTGGCCGCCGTCTCGATGCTGCACGTCGCGGCCGTCGTCAAGCACCAGTGGATCGCGCGCGACGGCCTGCTGCGGCGCATGTGGCCCGGGCCGTCGTCGACTTCCAGGAAACCCAACGCATGACCTCCCTTCTTCGCCGCTGGCACGGCGCGCTGGCGCTCGCCACCTTCCTCCTTCCGGCGGCCCATGCCGAGCCACCGCCCGCGCGGCTGGTGCCCGAGAAAAGCCAGATCGTGTTCGTGAGCAAGCAGATGGGCGTGCCGGTCGAGGGTTCGTTCAAGAAGTTCGACGCGCGCATCGCCTTCGACCCGAGGAAGCCCGAGGGCGGCAGCGTGGCGCTGCAGATCGACACCGCGAGCGCGGCCTTCGGCATCCCGATGACCGATGCCGAGCTGCCCAAGGCGCCGTGGTTCGATGCCGCGCATTTCCCGCAGGCCGGCTTCCAGACCACGGCCATCAAGGCGCTCGGCGACGGCCGCTTCGAGATGGCCGGCAAGCTCACGCTCAAGGGCATCGCCAGGCCGCTGACCGTGCCCGTGACGATCGCGCCGGCCGCCAACGGCCAGTCGGTGGTCAGCGGCAGCTTCGTGCTGCAGCGCATCGACTACAAGGTCGGCGACGGCGAATGGACCGACACCTCGGTGATCGCCAACGACGTGCAGGTGCGCTTCAAGCTCGTCGTCGACGGCCTCGGCACGCCCTGACCCCACCACACTCCCCCGCACGCAGCACCCGCCATG
This sequence comes from Variovorax sp. GW821-FHT09B01, assembly GCF_059418345.1. Classification (NCBI taxonomy): domain Bacteria; kingdom Pseudomonadati; phylum Pseudomonadota; class Betaproteobacteria; order Burkholderiales; family Comamonadaceae; genus Variovorax; species Variovorax sp. GW821-FHT09B01. The sequence goes on from NZ_JBWKPQ010000022.1 coordinate 87,036, forward strand.
AAGAACAAGACACTGCTTTCCGCCGCCCTGCTGGGCTTCGCGCTCGCCGCGTCCGGCCTCGTCGCCGCGCAGGAATACACCGCCCCGGCCGTCGCGGCCAAGCCCGCGGGCGGCCCGGTCAAGGGCGCCAGCTACGTGGTCGACCCGACCCATACCTTCGTCATGTACGAGATGGGCCACTACGGCACCACCACCAACCGCGGCCGCTTCAGCACCAAGGACGGCAGCGTGCAGATCGATGCCGCCGGCACCAGCGGCAAGGTCGACATCACGATGGACATCAGCTCGATCAACACCGGCGTCGACCTGCTGAACCGGCACGTGCAGAGCAAGGACTTCTTCAACGTCGCCGAATTCCCCACCGGCCGCTTCGTCGCCGAGCGCATCGCCTTCAGCGGCGACAAGGTGGCCGAGGTGCCCGGCACGCTCACGCTGATGGGCCAGACCAAGCCGGTCACCCTCAAGGCCGTGCGCTTCAACTGCTACCTGAGCCCGCTGATCAACCGCCAGGTCTGCGGCGGCGACTTCGAGACCACCGTCGAGCGCAGCGACTGGGGCATCACCTGGGGGCTGAACTTCGGCTTCGAGAACAAGGTGAAGCTGCTGGTGCAGGTCGAGGCGGTGAACGTGCAGCAATGAATTCCGAAAGAGAGCACTTCCGATGATGGACACCACCCTTTCCCTGCTCGGCATCGCCGGCGCCATGGCCGTGGGCGCGATGAGCCCGGGCCCGAGCTTCGTGATGGTGGCGCGCACGGCCGTGGCCTCGCGCGCCGACGGCCTCGCGGCCGCGCTCGGCATGGGCGCGGGCGGGCTGGTGTTCGCGATCGCGGCGCTCGCGGGGCTGCAGGCCGCGTTCCTCGCGGTGCCGGCGCTCTACCTCACGATCAAGGGCTTCGGCGGCGCCTACCTGGTCTACCTGGGCATCCGCATCTGGCGCGGCGCGCGGCAGCCGCTCGCGATGGCGCCGGAGGCGGGCACGCCCGCCGCATCGGGCGGCCGCGGCAAGCGCACCTTCCTGCTCGGGCTGGCCACGCAGGTCAGCAACCCGAAGACGGCCGTGGTCTACGCGAGCATCTTCGCGGCCTTCCTGCCGCGCGAGGTGCCGCTGGTGCTGGCGCTCGCGGTGCCGGCCGTGATCTTCTGCATCGAGACCGGCTGGTACGCCATCGTCGCGCTCGCGCTGTCGTCGGCGGCGCCGCGCTCGGCCTACCTGCGCTACAAGACCTGGATCGACCGCGCGGCCGGCGGCGTGATGGGGCTGCTGGGGCTGCGGCTGGTGTGGTCGGCGGTGCGCGGGACCTGAGGCGGGACGCTCACTCGCCCTTGATGCCGGCGCTCTGGATCAGCTGGGCCCAGCGGGCCCGGTCCTCGCCGAGCCACTGGCGGTACGCGGCCGGCCCGAGGTGCTTGACCTCGGCGCCCAGCGACTTGAGCTTGGCCTGCATGGCCGGCTTGGCGAGCGCCGCGGCGATGGCGGTGTCGAGCTTGGCCGCGATGGGCGCGGGCAGGCCCGCGGGCGCGATGAAGCCGATCGGCTGCGCATAGTCCTCGAAGCCCTTGAAGCCGAGCTCGGCGGTGGTGGGCACCTGCGGATAGTCGGGATGCCGCTGGGCGGTGGTGGTGGCCAGGATGCGGATGCGGCCGCTCGCGACGAAGTCGGACACGCCGACCATCGGGAAGAACATGAAGTCGACCCGGCCCGCCATCACCTCGGTCAACGCCGGCGCGTTGCCCTTGAACGGGATGTGGTTCATCTTCGTCTTCGTGCGCTGCTCGAGCAGCGCGGCCGCCAGGTGCGCCGAGCCGCCCACGCCGGCCGTGCCGTAGCTGACCGCGCTCGGCCCGCTCTGCGCCTTCTTCACCAGGTCGCCGAGCGTCCGGTACGGCGAGTCGCCGGCCACGACGATGAGCTGCGGCAGCACCGCGACCATGCTCACGGGCGTGAAGTCCTTGACCGGGTCGTACTTGACGCGCTCGGGCTGCAGCAGCGGATTCACGTTGTGCGAGATGGTGTTGACGACCAACGTGTAGCCGTCGGGCGCGGCGCGCTGCACGTACTCGGTGGCGATGTTGCCGTTGGCACCCGGCTTGTTCTCCACGATGACCGACTGCCCGAGCGCGGTGCCGATGTCCTGCGCGAACACGCGCGCCAGGATGTCGGTCGGGCCGCCGGCGCTGTAGCCGACCACGAGCTTGATCGGCTTGTCGGGATAGTCGTTCTGGGCCTGTGCGCGGCCATGGAGGCCGGCGCTGCCGAGCAATGCGGCAGCGATCAGCAGCAGGCGGCGGGTGGGGAGATGTCTCGTCATCTTGTTTTTCCTTTCGGTTCGGGGATTCACGGGGCCGGCCGCAGCAGGTCGGCCGAAAGCTGCGCCACGCCCGGGGCGCCGCACAGGCGCATCGTGCGCAGCAGTTCGTCGTGCAGGATGTCGAGGGCGCGCTGTGCACCGGCGTCGCCCGCGGCCACCGCGCCGAACAGCGTCGCGCGGCCCAGCAGCACGCCGTGCGCGCCCAGGGCCAGCGCCTTCGCGATGTCCGCGCCGCGGCGGATGCCGCCGTCGACCAGCACCGGGCAGCGCCCGGCCACGCCCTGCAGCACCTCGGGCAGTGCCTGCAGGCTGGGAACGGCGCCGTCGAGCTGCCGGCCGCCATGGTTGGAGACGACGATGGCGTCCACGCCCATCGCGGCCAGGCGCGTGGCATCGTCGGCGCGGCTCACGCCCTTGACGATCAGCTTGCGCGGCCAGCGCTCGCGCACCTCGGCCAGCCGCGCCCAGTCGAAGGCGGGGTCGTAGCTGCGGCCGACGGACGAGGCGATGGCGCCCGCGCTGGTCGCCGCCGTCTCGAGCCCGCGCAGGTTCTCCATCGCGGGCAGGCCGCGCAGCAGCATGTCGAGGGCCCAGCGCGGCCGCGAGGCGAAGTCGAGCACGTTGCGCGAGGTGAAGCGGAACGGGATCGAGAAGTGGTTGCGGAAATCGCGCTCGCGCTTGCCGCCGACGGGCAGGTCGACGGTGATCACCAGCGCCTCGTACCCGGCCTCGCGGGCACGGTCGACCAGTTGCCAGAAGAAGTCCCGGTTGCGCAGCACATAGGCCTGGAACCACAGGCGCCCGGGCGCCTGCTCGGCGATGGTCTCGATGGCGGCGGTGGCGCTGCTCGACAGGGTGTAGGGCAGACCCATCCTGGCCGCCGCGCGCGCGAGCGCCAGGTCCGCGCCGCGCCAGCCGAAGCCCGCCGCGCCGGTCGGCGCGATGGCGGCCGGCATGCCCGCGGGCGCGCCCAGCAGGCTGCAGGCGGACGAGGCATCCGCCACGTCGACCAGCACGCGTGGCGCGAACTGCCAGCGCTCGAAGGCGCGGCCGTTGCCGGCGAGCGTGCGCTCGTCCTCGGCACCGCCGTCGAAGAAGTCGAACACGGCGCGCGGCAGCCGCCGGCGCGCGAGCGTGCGCAGGTCGGCGATCGAATAGCAGGCGGCCGCGCTGTGCGTCATGCGCCGGCCAGCGCCGTGTCGGCCACCGCGCGCGGCGTGCCGTCGTCATGGAAGAAGCGCGTCGCCATCACCTGGCAGCGCTTGATGTAGCGCGGCTCGTCGGGCCGGTAGTCGGGAATCGCGTTGTGGATGGTGCCCATGTTGTCCCACATGAGCACGTCGCCGACCTCCCAGCGATGCGCGTAGCGGAACTCGGGGCGGGTCTGGTGCGCGAAGAGGAATTCGAGCGCCTCGGCGCTTTCCTTCTCGTTCATCTCGTTGATGCGGATCGCATAGCCCGGGTTGGCGTAGAGCACGCGCCGGCCCGTGATCGGGTGCACGAGGAACAGCGGATGCGAGACCGGCGGCCGCGCCGCGCGCTGCGCGGGCGTGAGCGGCGGACGCGTGCTGCCGCGCTCGCGGCGCATCATTTCCCAGAACTTGTCGAAGTCGTGCAGCACGGTCATGCCCTCGAGGCGCCGCTTCCACGCATCGGGCAGGGCCTCGTGGGCCGCATGCATGTTGCAGAACTCGGTGTTGCCGAGGGGCTGGCCGTCGCGGTGCGGAATCCGGATGCCGTAGAGCACGTTGGTGAACGCGATCATCCGGTTGTAGGACATGTCGGTGTGCCAGTCCTGCCCCGCGTCGGAGAGTCCGAGCGGCTTGCCGTTCTCGACGATGTTCGACAGCACCATGACCTCGGGCAGTCCCGGCTCCTGGTAGGCGCCCGCCACGTTGACCTCGAGCCGGCCGAAGTTCGCCGAGAAGTCGCGCAGCTGGGTCGCGGACAGTTCCTGCCGGGGGTAGCTCAGCACGCCGTGGCGGCCGAGCGCCTGCAGCAGCTGTTCGAAGACCTCGGCGGACAGCGGGCGCGACAGGTCGAGTCCCTCGACGCGGGCACCGAGGGTGGCGCCGCCGGGAACGATGCGGATGGTCATGGATGGAGTCCTCTGGCGAATGAAGGGGGGCGTGTTCGGGGAAGGCCGTCAGTACGCGACGTCGAGCAGCGCGCGGATCTCGTGCGCGCCCGCGACGCGCCGCGGGTTGTAGTAGAGGCCACGTTCGCGCATCGTCTTGGCGCCGATGCGGTCGAGCGCATCGCGCGGCACGCCGATGTCGCGCAACCGCGTGGGCACGCCGATGGCCGCCTGCAGCGCGCGCAGGGCATCCACCAGCGCAGGCACGTCGGGCGCGCCCCACGCCGCGGCGGCCCGCATCAGCGGCCCGGCCGCGGCTTCGGCATTGAAGGCGATGGCGTGCGGCAGCATCACGGCATTGGCATCGCCGTGGCCGACGCCGGTCACCGAACCGATCGCATGGCACACGGCGTGATGCAGGCAGGTGCGCGCGTTGACCAGCACCTGGCCCGAAAGGTGCGCGGCATAGAGCAGCGCGGCGCGCGCCGCGACGTCCTGTGGATCGCGGTGGACGGCGGGCAGCGCCTGCGCGAAGCGCGCCATCGCATCGAGCGCCAGCGTCTCGGCCAGCGGCGAACGCTCCATCGAATAGAGGCCCTCGAGGCAATGCGCGAGTCCGTTCATGCCGGTGGCGCACATCAGCGCCGCGGGGATCTCGAGGTTGGCGCGCGGGTCGATCAGCACCAGCCGCGCGGCGAGCTGCACATCGGTGAACAACAGCTTGGCGCCGTCGTCGCCGCGCACCCCGAGCGACGCCGTGACTTCGGCGCCGGAGGCGGTCTGCGGAATGGCCACGATCGGCAGCTTCGGCGCGAGGAGGCGCGGCGCCACCAGCGAATCGGGCGGCGTGAAGCGCACCGCGTGGTCGGCGAGCGCACCGCCCTCCGCCATCAGCAGCGCGATCGCCTTGGCCGTGTCGGAGGCGCTGCCGCCGCCGACGGCGACGAAGCCGTCGACACCCTCGGCCAGCGCGCGCGCGGCCAGTTGCTCGACCAGCGCCACGCTCGAATGCGCGGGCACCGGGTCGGCCAGCAGATGCGGCAGGTCGCCCAGCGCCGCGAGGCTGCGCGCGAACAGGGCCGAGCGCTGCGTGCGCGCGCCGCCCAGCACCAGCGGCCGCGCGATGCCCAGCGCATCGAGCTCGGCGCGCAGGCCGTCGATGGCGCCTTCGCGCATCACCAGCCGCGTGGCGACGCCGCGGTGGACGAAGGAGGCGGGCAAGGCGTTCATTCGGCGGAAGCTGAGGCGAAGTCGAAGGCCGTCACCATGCGCTGCTCGGCGATGCGCCAGCCCTGGCCCGGATCGCGGCGGAAGACGGTGGTCGTCAGGTTGAAGCGCAGCGGCCCGGCGATGCGCGGCGGCGCGCCGTCGGGCTGCGCTGCGGCGGGATGGCGGTAGGCCGTCATGTAGGCCTCGACCTCAGCCGATGTGCCGTCCTGCGCGCTCACATGGGCATTGGTGAGCACATGGCGCGTCTCGACATCGGCGGCGCGCGCTTCGAGCGCGGCGCGCACGGCCGGCTTGCCCTCGAGCCACCGGCCCTGGCGCAGCCAGCGGCAGTCGTCGGCGAACAGCGCGAGCATCGCGTCGTAGTCGCGCCGGTCGAGCGCATGGAAGAAGCGGTGCAGCGCCTGCGTCAGCTCGGGCAGCAGGCGCGCGGCGTCGGGAATGGAAACATCGGCGGTCATGTGGCGGACGAGTCTAGGAGTCGGCTTGCCCGCTGACACACCCTGTTCGACAATCCAAGGTTTGCGATTTGGAAACCTTGAACCGGGTCGAACGACGTGGATCGCCTTCGCTGCCTTCAGATATTCACCGAGGTCGCGCGCTGCGGAAGCTTCGCGCGCGCAGCCATGCAGCTCTCGGTGTCGCGCGCCACCATCACCAAGCACGTGGCCTGGCTCGAAGCCTCGATGGGCGCGCAGTTGCTCAAGCGCACCTCCAAGCAGGTGGCATTGACCGAGGCCGGCGCGCGCGTGCTCGACTCGGGGCGCGACCTGCTGGAGCGCTACGAGGCGATCGAGGGCGAGGTGCGCGATGCCGTGCAGCTGCCGCGCGGTGCGATCCGCGTGGGCACGCCGCCCTCGTTCGGCGCCTACCACCTGATGCGCGTGGTGGCGCAGTTCACCCACCGCTACCCGGACATCGAGGTGACGGTGGTCCATGACGACGGCCGCTCCGACCTGGTGGCCGAGGCGCTCGATCTCTCGATCCGCATCGCGCCCTCGCTCGAGGACGCGAGCTACGTCGCGCAGTCGCTGCTGAAGGCGCCGCAGGTGGTGGTGGCGTCGCCGGCCTACCTGAAGGCCTACGGCCGGCCCGCCACGCCGGCCGACCTGGCGCGCCACAACTGCCTGGTGCACATCATCAAGTCGGGCTCGGGCGTGTGGAAGTTCGCCGGCAACCCGCCGCAGGAGGTGCGCGTGCGCGGCACCGTGCGCGCCAACATGGGCGATGCGATCAAGCAGTGCGCGCTGCTGGGCATCGGCATCTCGCTGCACCCACACTACATGGTGTCGGAGGAACTGAAGGCCGGCACGCTCGAGGCCCTGCTGCCCGGCGCGGTGCCCGAGGAGCTCGACATCCACGTGGTGTTCTCGACCCGGCGCAACATGCCCAGCCGCGTGCGCCACCTGCTGGAGTTCCTGCGCGAATGGTCGCGCCATCCGCCCGACTGGGCCTTGCCGGCCACCACCGCGGCGCGCGGCACCGCGGGTCGTTGAACGGTCGCCCTCAGGCCTCTTCGGCGACGAAGGGATTGCGCAGGCAGCCGAGGCCCGAGATCTCCACCTCGACGACATCGCCGGCCTTCAGGTGCGGCGACTTGCCGTCGGTGCCCATCCAGATCACGTCGCCCGGGTACAGCGTGAGATGCCGCGTCATCGCGCTGATGAAGGTCGCGATGCCGAACAGCATCTCGCCGGTGCGGAACTGCGTCTTCACCTCGCCGTTGACGCGCACCGTGGTGCGGGCCGCTTCCAGGTCGAAATCGGTTTCGATCCACGGCCCCATCGGCTTGAAGGTGTCGCAGTTCTTGGCGCGCCAGAAGGTGCGGTCCGAGGCCTGCCAGAGCCGCTCGCTCACGTCGTTGCCGATGGTGTAGCCCAGCACGCACGACAGCGCGTCGGCCTCGCTCAGGTGGCGGGCCTTCTGGCCGATCACCACGACCAGCTCGCCCTCGTACTCCACCTGCTTCGCGTTGGACGGAATGACGACGGCTGCCTCGTGAGGAACCAGCGCGTTGACCGCGCGGTAGCCGATGTCGGCCTTCTCGGGGATCGCGAGCGTCTGGCCGCTTTGCTCGGCGTATTCCTTGATGTGGCGCACGTAGTTGAGCCCCGCCGCATAGAAGGTGCGCGGCAGCAGCGGCACCTCGATCCGCACGTCGGCCAGGCGATGCACGGCGCCCGTGAAGTCGTGGCCGCCGAAGGGGCTGCCGTTCACCGCGCGGACGCGGTCGTCCTCCAGCACGCCGTAGCTGCTGGCGGCCGCGCCGGGCGCGGTGTAGTGGATCCATTTCATGCGCGTGCTCCTGTCGGTGGTGTTCGGGCCCCCTGCTCGCAGAGGCACCACAGCATGACAGGCCGAGGTTTGCGGAACGGAAACCGACGGTTTGCGAAAGCCGCCCAAACCGCCTAGAGCAGGCTCTCGGGCGTCAGCGGCGCCAGCAGTTCGAGCATGGTGCGGTCCCAGAAGCCCGAGTCGGGCTCCTCGCTCAGCACCGTGGTCTTGCCGGCCTCCTCGCTGACCCACTCCAGGCGCGAGTCGCTGCCTTCGGCGAAGCGCAGCCTGTAGGCGCCCTGCTGCTTGAGCACCTCGAGCAGCTTCAGCGCCTGCTGCGCCATCTCGGGGCTGCGGATGAACAGGCCGATCTCGGTGTTGTGGACCTCGGAGCGCGGGTCGAAATTCATCGAGCCGACGAACAGGATGCGCTGGTCGATCACCGCCGACTTGGCATGCAGCCGGCCGACCGAGGTGCCGAACAGGCCCAGCCGCACGCTGCGGCGGGTGCGGTTGGTGCTGAGTTCGTAGAGCTCGGCGCCCAGGCGCAGCATCTCGGGCCGGTAGCGGCGGTAGGCGGTGTGCACCAGCGGCTCGTCGGTGGCGGCGAGCGAGTTGGTCACCACGCTGATCTTCACCTGGCGCCGGCGGATCTCGTTCATCACCTCGAGCCCCGCGGCGCCCGGGATCAGGTAGGGCGAGACGATGGTGACCTCGCTGCGCGCGCGGCGCATCTGCTCGACCACGTTGTAGCGCACGCTGTCGACGTCGAGCAGCGGCACGCCGCCGTACGAGGCGGTCTTGCCGATCACGCGGTCGGGCGAATCGGCATAGGCCTCGGCCGTGGTCCAGATCAGGCCTAGCCGGCCGGCGTCGAGGTCCTCGGCGATCGGGCCGTAGCCCAGCAGGTCGTTGGGCGCGGGCTTCGGCGGCGGCGGCGTGGTGTCGGGGCCGGTGGCGGCCTCGAAGCGGCGTCGCAGTTCATCGTTCGGCAGCGTGCTCGCCACCACCGACTCGACGGGCCGCACGTAGGGGCTGTTCCAGTACTGGTCGAACAGGCTGCCCAGGCGCGGGATCAGCGCGCCGGTCACGAAGGTGTCGAGGTCGATGAAGTTCTCGCCCGCGGTGCGCCGGAAGTACTGGTTGCCGATGTTGCGCCCGCCCGCCACGGCCATCGCGCCGTCGGCGATGAACAGCTTGTTGTGCATGCGCCGGTTGACGCGGCTGAAGTCGAACAGCGAGGCCGTGAAGCGCGCGAGCAGGCTGCCGCGGCCGGCCGGGAAGGGGTTGAACAGGCGCAGCTCGACATTGGGCGTGGCCGCGAAGCCGCGCAGCAGCTCGTCCTCGCCCGCGGTGTAGAGGTCGTCCATCAGCACGCGCACCCGCACGCCGCGCTGCGCGGCATCGCGCAGGGTGCGCAGCAGGTAGCGGCCGGTCTCGTCGTTCTCGATCTGGTAGTACTGGACGTCGAGCGTGCGCTGGGCCCGGCGCGCGAGCTGGATGCGGGTGTCGAAGGCGAAGTCGCCGCCGGGCATGAGGCGAAAGCCGCTGAGGTCGGGGTCGGGCTGCGCGGCCAGCGCGATGCGCCCGAGCGCGGTGTCCTTCGACACGGCGATGGCCTTGGTGGGGGCGCGCGGAGCCTCGTCGGGCAAGGTGGCGCAACCGGCGGCCAGCAGCGCGGCCGCGATGGCGAACACCCGGAGCCCACAGCGCGACAGCAGGCGTCGGGCCATCGGCGGCTTTCTACAGGGCCTTGCGCAGGTTGGCGGGCGCAATGCGCAGCGCCTCGCGGTACTTGGCGACGGTGCGGCGCGCGCACTCGATGCCCTGCTCCTTGAGCATCTCGGAGATCTGGCTGTCCGACAGCGGCTTCTTCACGCTCTCCGAACCGACGAACTGCTTGATCAGCGCGCGCACCGCGGTGCTCGAGGCATTGCCGCCGGTCTCGGTGCCCAGCGCCGAGCCGAAGAAGTACTTGAGCTCGACCGTGCCGAAGGGCGTCGACATGTACTTCGCGGTGGTCACGCGCGAGATGGTGGACTCGTGCAACCCGAGCTCGTCGGCGATCTCGCGCAGCACCAGCGGGCGCATCGCGAGTTCGCCGTGCACGAAGTAGCTCTTCTGCCGCTCGACGATGGCGTTGCTCACGCGCAGGATGGTGTCGAAGCGCTGCTGGATGTTCTTGATGAACCAGCGCGCCTCCTGCAGCCGTTGCGACAGCGCCTGGCTGCCCTCGCCCTTGTGCGACTTGAGCGCGCCGGCATAGATGTCGTGCACGCGCAGCCGCGGCATCACCTCGGGGTTGAGCATGACGCGGAACTTCACGTTGGTGCCGCGGCCGGTCTTGGTGACGATCACGTCGGGAATGACGATGTTGCGCTCGACGTCGACGAAGCGGCGGCCCGGCTTGGGTTCGAGCCGCGCGATGATCTGCAGCGCCGAGCGCACCAGCTCCTCGTTGGTTCGCGTGAGCGTGGCCAGGCGCTTGAAGTCGCGCCGCGCGAGCAGCTCCATCGGCTGCTTGCAGATGGCGAGCGCGGTCTTGCGCACCAGCTCTTCTTCCTCGGTCTCGTCCTCGTCAGCCAGCGCGCGCAGCTGGATCGCGAGGCATTCGCCGAGGTCGCGCGCGCCCACGCCCGCGGGCTCCAGGCTCTGCAGCAGGCCCAGCGCGACCTGGAAGTGGTGCACCAGCTCGTCGAACTGGTCGTTGTCGTCGCCCGCGAGGCCCGAGGCCAGCGCCGGCAGCGAATCCTCGAGGTAGCCGTCGTCGTTGAGCGACTCGATCAGGAAGCGCAGCGCGGCGCTGTCGTTCTCGTTGAGCCGCAGGCTCAACGCCTGGCGGTGCAGGAAGGATTGCAGCGATTCCTGGCTGCGCGCGAGCTCGGTGGCATCGGCGCGCTCGTCGTCGCCGGTGCTGCTGTTGTTGCGCGCGGGCGCGTCGCTGCCCCATTCGCTGTCGTCGGGCGCCATGTCGACGGTGCCGTCGCCTTCCCAGTCGGGCTCGCGCTCGGGCGAGTCGAGGGCCGGCTCGGCCTCGGACGACGAGGTGGTCTCGGTGGACGTGGTCGAAGTCGAAGGCGCGGCGCTCGCGTAGTCGCTCTCGGCTTCGCGCTCGGTGTCCTCGCGCGGCGCGGGCGTGTCGGCGGCGTCGAGGCCGAACTCCTCGCGCGCGGCTTCCTCGGCGGTGCGCTCGAGGAAGGGGTTCTCGTCGAGCATCTGCTCGACCTCCTGGCTCAGTTCGAGCGTGGAGAGCTGCAGCAGCCGGATCGACTGCTGCAGCTGAGGCGTCAGCGCGAGATGCTGCGAAACGCGCAGCGACAAGCCTTGTTTCATGCCCTCAGGAAATGACTTGCACGAGGGTCATCACATCCGGAAGTGCTCGCCCAGGTAGACCCGGCGCACTTCGGCGTTGTCGACGATCTCCGAGGGCGTGCCCTGTGCCAGCACATGGCCGTCGCTGATGATGAAGGCGTGGTCGCAGATGCCCAGCGTCTCGCGCACGTTGTGGTCGGTGATGAGCACGCCGATGCCGCGTTCCTTCAGGAAGCTGATGATGCGCTGGATCTCGATCACCGCGATCGGGTCGATGCCGGCGAAGGGTTCGTCGAGCAGGATGAAGCGCGGCTGGGTGGCCAGCGCGCGCGCGATCTCGACGCGGCGGCGTTCGCCGCCCGACAGCGCGAGCGCGGGCGAATCGCGCAGGTGGTCGACACGCAGGTCGGCCAGCAGCTCCGACAGGCGCTCTTCCATGCGCTGCTTCGACAGCGCCTGCGGCCGGCCGTTGGCATCGGGCTCGCGCTGCAGCTCGAGCACCGCGCGCACGTTCTCCTCGACCGTGAGCTTGCGGAAGATCGAGGCTTCCTGCGGCAGGTAGCTCAGGCCCATGCGCGCGCGGCGGTGGATCGGCATGTGGGCGATCGGCTCGCCGTCGATGGAGATCTCGCCCGCGTCGGCGCGCACCAGCCCGACGATCATGTAGAACGAGGTGGTCTTGCCGGCGCCGTTGGGCCCGAGCAGTCCGACCACTTCGCCCTTCTGCACGTCGAGCGAGACGTCCTTGACCACCTTGCGGCTGCCATAGCTCTTTTGCAGGCCGCGCGCGACGAGGCGGCTGCCCGGCACGCCGTTGGCTTCCTGGGTTCCGGCGGCTTCGATCACTTGCGTTCTTCCCCTTCGCCGCTCAGCGTGGTGGTGGAGCGCAGTCCGGCGCCCGGTGCCGGCGTGGGCGCCGGGGCCGCGGGACGGCGCGTGGCCGGCGCCGAGGCGCCGGGCGCACCCGGTGCGGCGGGCGCGGCCGACTTCGGCGTGAGGATGGCCTTGACGCGGCCACCGCCACCTGGCGCCGACACGCCGGCGTTGGGCGGCACGGTCGAGCCGTTGACGGTGTAGGTGTCGTTGCTCTGGTCGTAGACGATCAGCGCGCCGCTGCTCTCGTCGTTGGGCGTGGCGCCGACCAGGCGGCGCATGACGGCGCGGCGGATGAACTTGACGTTGTCGGCGCGGCTGTCGTACTCGATGACCTCGGACTCGCCCTCGATCCACTCGTCGCCGTTGCCGTTGCGCTTCTGCTTGTAGTAGGCGAGCTTGCCGGGCGCCGCGGTGACCACGCCGTACTGGTAGCCCTCGGGGTCCTGGCGCACGTCGATGCGCGCGCCGCGGATGATGATGGTGCCCTTGGTGACCACCACGTTGCCGGTGAAGACGCTGGTCTGCTTGAGATCGTCGTAGCGCATCGAATCGGATTCGATGTTCATCGGCTTGGTCCGGTCGGCCGTTTCGGCCAGGGCGGAGGCGGCGGAGCCGGCCAGCAGCAGCGCGGCCAGCACGAGGCGACCGGTGCGGCGAAGGGAGGAGGTGGGGTGAGAGTGCGATGTCATAGAGGCACGAAACTTGCTCTGCATTGTATGCGGCCCATCGCGCCAGACCCATGCGCGCGGATGAAAAAGCCCCGGGGCGGCGAACCCGGGCACGGCACCCCGCGGGATCGCCCCGCGTTCTGCCGACCGGCCGGATGACGGCCCGGCCGCCCCGGAACCCTCGATGGGATTCCGGCCTCCCGGCGGCGGAGCGGCCAGGGCCGCGAGACCGGTCTCAACCCTTGCGGGCTTCGCCGATCAGATAGTTGGTCACGGCCAGCGCCTTGTTCATGTTGCCGGCGAGTTCGCCGTCCACGTACCAGCGGCCGGCCACGGCCAGCGCGGGCACGCCGGCCACCTTGTAGGCCTCGGTCAGCTGCGAGGCGCGCTTGGCCTTGCTCGCCACGCCGAAGGAGGTGAACAGCTCCTTGAACTTCGCGCCGTCGAGGCCGTTCTTCTCGGCCCAGGCCACGATGTTGGCGTCGCCGTTCACGTTTTGGCGCTGGGCGTGGATCGCGTTGAAGACCTTGGGCTGGTACTCGTCGACCTTGCCCAGCGCCTCGAGCGCGTAGTACAGGCGCTGCTTGGCTTCGACGTCGTTGCCCACGAAGGGCACCGGCACGCGGCGCAGCACCACGTCCTTGGGCTGGCCCTTGGCCCAGGCCTCGAGCGCGGGCTCGAAGTCGTTGCAATGCGGGCAGTTGTACGAGAAGAACTCGATCACCTCGATCTTGCCGGCCGGTGCGTCGACCGGCACGCGCTTGTCGAGCACGAGGTATTCGGTGCCGGCCTTCGGTGCGCGGGCCTGGGCTTGCGCGGGCAGATGGGCCATCAGGCCGAGCGAGCCAGCGGCGACGGCCAGCGAGAAATCACGACGTTTCATGGGAAAGAGCTCTCCAGTTGGTAGACGGCAGACTGAGCCGGGCCGATGAAGCGGAGTTCCCGCGCGCGGTGCTCGGGGCTCCGGGAAACCGGGGGCGGCGCGGACCGCGGCGAAGCTTAAAGAAAAACCATGACCGTTGTCGGGAGAGGCCACCCGGCGGCGGCGCTCCCCGGCCGGACGGCGCTCAGCGCTGGACGCGCACCAGCGCCGAGTCGAGGCCGGCGCCGTCCATCCGTTCCTTGAGGCGGTCGGCGTCGTCCTTCTTGTTGAACGGACCGGCACGCACGCGGTAGACGGTGCGGCCGGCCTGCTCGCGCTCGGTCACGCGGGCCTCGACGCCCATCAGCGAGAGCTTGGCGCGCTGCGCCTCGGCGTCCTCGGTGGTGCGGAAGGCGCCGGCCTGCACAAAGTACATGAAGGGATCGGCACCGCCGGAGCCGGTGGCTGCCGCGGCATTGCCGCTGCTCGACGACGGGGCGGCGGCCACCGTGGTGCTGCCGCCGACGCTGCCGGCGCGGGCCCGGGCCAGGTCGCCGAGCGGATCGTTCGAGGGCGGCAGCGCATTGGCCTCGGCCGGCACCGGCGCGGGCCGCGCGGGTTTGGGCGCGACCACCACCGGCACCGGCGCCGTGGGCGGCGGGGTGCCGGGCGAGACCGTGGCGGTGGCGGGATTGCTGCCGTCGCCCGAAGGCGGCGCGCCGACCGGGCCGGCGGCCGCGGGGCGCGGCTGCTGCGGCTTGCCGGCCAGCGGGGCGTTCGGGTCCCAGTCGCGGTTCTTGCGCGCCTCGGCCTCGTCCTGCTCGGCACCGCCGCGCTGCGTCTTGGTGACGAAGGGGATCGGCACCTTGGTCACGTAGACCGCGATACCCAGCGCGACGCCCAGGCCGAGCACCAGCCCGATGATCAGGCCGATGACGATGTTGCCGCGTTGTCTGGTTGTCTTCTTCATGGGGAGGGGGTTCACATCTTGCGCGGCGCGGTGACGCCGAGGATCGCGAGGCCATTGTGCAGCACCTGCGCGGTCGCGGCGACCAGCGCCAGGCGCGCCAGCTTCACGGCCTCGTCGTCGACCAGGATGCGCTCGGCGTCGTAGTAGCTGTGGTACGTGGCCGCCAGTTCGCGCAGGTAGAAGGTGACGTCGTGCGGCGCGAAATCCTTGGCCGCGGCGCTCAGCATCTCGGGGTACTTGGCCAAGAGCAGCATCAGCGACTGGGCCGCCGGGCTCTCGAGCGGCGACAGGTCGACGCCCTGCAGCACGGCCGCATCGCCGCCCCAGGCCGCGAGCACCGAGCAGATGCGCGCATGCGCGTACTGCACGTAGTACACCGGGTTGTCGTTGTTCTGCGCCACGGCCAGGTCGACGTCGAAGGTGTATTCGGTGTCGGGCTTGCGGCTCAGCAGGAAGAAGCGCACGGCGTCGGTGCTGGTCCACTCGATCAGGTCGCGCAGCGTGACGTAGCTGCCGGCGCGCTTGCTGATCTTGACCTCCTCGCCGCCCTTGGTGACGCGCACCATGGTGTGCAGCACGTAGTCGGGGTAGCCCTCGGGAATGCCCTCGCCGGCAGCTTGCAGCCCGGCGCGCACGCGCGCGATGGTGCCGTGGTGGTCGGTGCCCTGGATGTTGATGACCTTGTGGAAGCCGCGCTCCCACTTGGCGATGTGATAGGCGACGTCGGGCACGAAGTAGGTGTACGTGCCGTCCTGCTTCTTCATCACGCGGTCCTTGTCGTCGCCGTAGTCGGTCGACTTGAGCCACAGCGCGCCGTCCTGCTCGTAAGTCTTGCCCGCGGCGACCAGCTGCGCCACCGCGCGCTCGACGCGGCCACTGGTGTAGAGGCTGGACTCGAGGTAGTACTGGTCGAAGCGCACGCGGAAGGCCTGCAGGTCCAGGTCCTGCTCGCGGCGCAGGTAGGCGACGGCGAACTCGCGGATCGCCTCCAGGTCCTCGATGTCGCCGCTGGCCGTGACCTCGCGGTCCTCCGACTTCACGGTCTTCTTCGCGATGAAGTCGGCCGCGATGTCGGCGATGTAGTCGCCGTTGTAGGCCGCGGCCTTCTCGCCGCTCGGCCATTCGGCGTCGCCGGGCTTGAAGCCGCGCGCGCGCAGCTGCGTGCTGTTGGCCAGGGTCTGGATCTGCACGCCGGCGTCGTTGTAGTAGTACTCGCGCCAGACCTGCTCGCCCTGCGAGGCGCGCAGGTTGCAGATGGCGTCGCCGAGCGCGGCCTGGCGGCCGTGGCCCACGTGCAGCGGGCCGGTGGGGTTGGCCGAGACGAACTCGACCAGCACCTTCTCGCCGGTGGCCGGGCGCTGGCCGAAGGCGGCGCCGGCGTCGAGCACCTCGCGCACCACCTGCTGCTTGGCGGCGGTCTTCAGGCGGATGTTGAGGAAGCCGGGGCCGGCGATCTCGACCGCCTGCACCCATTGGGCGAAGGCGGGGGTGGCGAGCAGCGCGGCGCTCAGTTCCTCGGCGAGCTCGCGCGGCTTGCGGCCGAGCGGCTTGGCCAGCTGCATGGCGGCATTGCTGGCGAAGTCGCCGTGGGCCGCGACCTTGGGGGACTCGAACGCGGCCTTGAGGCCGGCGCCGGGCGAGAGGGATTCGAGCGTGTTCGCGAGCGCCGCGAGCAGCTCCTGTTTGACCAATAGCATCGGCGAATTTTACCGGGGGCAAACTCGGTCGCAGTTGACGATCGTCATCCGACCGTCCCCTTCGCCCGTTACGATGGTCAACCCCGAGGCGGGGCAGCCACTGTCACAACCCATTTGCAAGGACACACACCATGAAGAAGCTCCTTTCCCTGGTCGCCTCCACCATCGCGCTCGGCGCCTGCCTTTCCTTCGGCGCCGCCCAGGCCCAGGACAAGGCCGCCACCCCGGCCGCTCCCGCCGCGGCGGCCCCCGCCGCAGCCGCCGGCGGCTGCGAAGCCAAGGCCGTCGACAAGAACGGCAAGGCCCTGGCCGGCGCCGCCAAGGCCAGCTCGATCAAGAAGTGCGAGAAGGAAGCCAAGGCCGCCGCCGCTCCCGCCTGCGCCGCCAAGGCGGTCGACAAGAACGGCAAGGCGCTCGCCGGTGCCGCCAAGAACAGCTTCGTCAAGAAGTGCGAAGCGGACGCCGCCAAGGGCTGAGACCGCTTTTCTCCGCAACCTTTGTGAACAAAGCCCGCCTCGTGCGGGCTTTGTTACTTGAGCACGCCCAACAGGTTGTTGTAGTCGTCGGTCCAGGGCCGCGCGGTGGGGTCGACCGCGATCGGCTGGGCCGCCGCGGCGATCGGCGCACGCGCGAGCACCTGCGGATCGCGCGCCACCAGCACCCAATCGGTGGCGTGCAGCCAGGCCGAATCCTCCGCGTCGTCGCTGACCAGCACCGCATGCAGCCCCTGCGACTGCGCGATGCGGGCCACCACGGGCGCGAGCGCGAGGAAGTGGTTGGTGACGTGGAAGGCCACCACGCCGTCGGGCCGCAGGTGCCGCAGATAGACCTGCATGGCCTGCGCGGTCAGCAGGTGCACCGGCACCGAGTCGCCCGAGAAGGCATCGACCGCCAGCACGTCGAAGCCCTGCGCGCTCTCGCGCTCCAGCGCCAGCCGCGCGTCGCCGAGCACGCGCTCGATCCGCGCGCGGCTGTCGCGCAGGAAGGTGAATTCGCGGTCCGCGATGTCGAACACCTCGGGATTGATCTCGTAGAAGCGGTAGACGTCGCCCGTGCGCCCGTAGGTCGCGAGCGTGCCGGCGCCCAGCCCGATCAGGCCGACGCGGCGCGCGCCGATCGGCAGCGCCTCGATGGCGCGGCCGATGCCCGAGGTGGCGCCGTAGTAGGTGGTGGGTTCGCGGCGGCGCTCGGGAGAGAGGAACTGCTCGCCATGCTTGATCGAGCCGTGGACGAACTGGCGCACGTAGTCGGGCGGGTCCTGGCGCCGCACATCGTAGGTGTGCATCGAGCCGTAGAAATTGCGCCCCAGGGTGCGCAGGCCCTCGTGGTCGCTGCGCACCTGCTCCGAGAGCAGCCAGCCGCAGCAGGCCGCGAGCCCCACGCCGGGCACCCACAGCAGCCAGCGCGCGCGCAGCACCAGCGCACCGAGCAGCGCCGCCAGCACCAGCCCGATGCCGAGCTCGTAGTAGGCCGGCAGCAGGTAGGGCGCGCCCAGCCCGACCGTCACGCCGCCGATGGCACCGCCCAGCGACAGCATCAGGTAGAAGCGCGTGAGGTGCGCGGGACCGGGCCGCAGCCGCGCGGTCTCGCCGTGCAGGAACATGCACAGCACGAACAGGCCCGCCACGTGGATCGTCAGCGCGGTGTGGATCTTGAGCCCGGCGCCGTCCTGCAGCTGGTAGGCGCACAGCGCCAGCATCGCGGCCGCGAGCGGCACGAACAGGCCGCGCCGGTACCAGCGGTCGCTCTCGAAGCACAGCACGAAGGTCAGCAGGTAGAGCGACAGCGGCAGCACCCAGAGGAAGGGCACGGCCGCGATGTTCTGCGTGATGTGGTTGGTGACGGCCAGCAGCAGCCAGGAGCCGAGCGCGGGCAGCGCGAGCCACAGCAGCTGGTCGATGCGGCGCGGTGCCGCGACGGGCGCATCGGTGGACGCGGCGGCGGCCGGCAGGTCGTGGTTCCAGCGGCGCGCCATGTACAGCGTGGTGCCCGCGCAGAGCACGACGAAGCCCGCGTAGCCCCACGACCAGCCGATGGCCTGCTGCATCAGCGTGCTGCGCGGCTCGATCAGCACCGGGTAGCTCAGCAGCGAGAGCAGCGATGCGAGGTTCGACAGCGAGAAGTAGCGGTACACGCGCGCGCCCCAGGGCGTGCGCGACACCCAGGACTGCACCAGCGGCCCGGTGGTCGAGAGCAGGAAGTACGGCAGGCCGATGGTGCCGACCAGCAGCCCGAGGATGCGCCAGGCCGGGTCCTCGGCGCCGGCCGGCTTCCACTGCGCGCCGGCCACGATCGGCAGGAAGGCCAGGCTCGCGAGCAGCAGCGCCACATGCAGCAGCGCCTGCGCGCGCATGCGCAGGTGGCGCGAGATCCAGTCCGAATAGGCATAGCCCGCGAGCAGCGCGACCTGGAAGAACACCATGCAGATCGACCACACGGCGGCCGAGCCGCCGAACCACGGCAGGATCTGCTTGGCGATCAGCGGCTGGACGAGGAAGAGAAGGAAGGCGCTGCCGAAGATCGTGCCGGCAAACAGGAACTGGATGCCGGCGTTCGCCATGCGGCTACTTGCTGCCGAAGCCGCGCGCGAAGAACACCGCGGCCAGCGGGATCACGGCGATCAGATGCGCCTGGATCATCACCAGCTTGCGCGTCTTCTTCACCTCGGCCTCCGAAGGCAGCGTGCCGCTGGCGCGAAGCGCCTTGCGCCAGCGCAGGTAGTTCAGGGTCGGGAAGATCGACAGCACGCCGACCACGATGAACAGCCCCAGCTTCAAGTGCAGCAGCGGATTGGTCCAGTACCAGGCCGTGCCCTTCACGCCCCAGAGGGTGCGCGCGATGCCGGTCAGCAGCACGGACACGGCGGCGATGCCGTAGACCATGTCGACGCGCGCGAGCCGCTCGACCACCGCGGCATTGAGCCACTCGACGCGGCACAGCGCCGCCTCGCTGGCGATGAAGACGACCATCGTGAGGATGGCCAGCAGATGCAGGTAGGCGAGGATGGCTTCGAGGGTCATCGTGGCGTTCTCTTCGTCGGGGCGCGTGGGGTTTGCAAATGCAAACAGATTGTGCAGCCGCGCGCCCGGCTCAGGTCCGTCCACCCCAGAATTCGGGCCGCCCGTATTGGTCTTTGAGGAAATCAAGCCACAGTCGCACGCGCAGCGGCAGGTGCTTGGCGCCCGCGAACACCGCGTAGATGCCGTTGGGCGGTGCCGCGAACTCGTCGAGCAGCGGCACCAGCAGCCCGGCGTCGATCTCGGCCTCGACCTCCCAGGTGCTGCGCCAGGCGATGCCGTGGCCGGCCAGGCACCAGTCGTGCAGCACCTGGCCGTCGGAGCAGTCGAGCGGACCGCTGGGCCGCAGATGGATCAGCTCGTGGCCGCCCTGGTCGTCGGGAATGCGGAAGGCCCAGCCGCGCGTCTGCGAGGCGTCGCTGGTGAGCGCCAGGCAGGCGAAGCGCGAGAGCTCGTTCGGATGGCGCGGCGCGCCGTGGCGCAGCACGAACTCGGGCGTGGCCACGCAGCGGCGCCGGTTGTCGGCCAGCCGCACGCTGACCAGCGAGGAATCGGGCAGGTCGCCCACGCGCACCGCGCAATCGAAGCTCTCGCCGGCCACGTCGACCACGCGGTCGCTGAGGTTCAGCGAGATCGTCACCTCGGGATGCAGCGCATGGAAGCGCGGCACCAGCGGCGCGACGTGGCGCCGGCCGAAGCCCGCGGGCGCGGTCACGCGCAGGTGGCCGCTGGCCTTGACGCCGCCCGCGCTCACGCTGGCCTCGGCATTGGCGAACTCCACCAGCAGGCGCTGGCAGTCCTCGAGGAAGGCGCTGCCCTCGTGCGTGAGCGTGATGCGCCGCGTGGTGCGAACCAGCAGCTTCACGCCCAGGCGCTCCTCGAGCGCATCGAGCCGGCGCCCCATGATCGCGGGCGCCACGCCCTCGGCCTTGGCGGCCGCGGTGAGGCTGCCGCGCGTGGCGACCGAGACGAAGGATTCGAGCTGCTTCAGGCGGTCCATGGCGCCCGAACTATATAGAGGCGGCGGGAAGCCCGGCGCCGCGCGGGCTCATCCCGGCGCCGGAACGAGAACCGGCTATTCGGGCTGCACCCCGGCCTCGCGCACCGCCGCGCCCCAGCGCGCATGCTCGGCGCGCACGTACTGCGCCGCCTGCTCGGGGCTGCCGCCCACCGGCATGCTGCCCTCGGCCTGCAGCTGCGCGATGGTCGCGGGCTTGGCCAGCGCCTTGTCGATCGCGGCGTTGAGCTTCTTCACGATCTCGCTCGGCGTGCCCGCGGGCACCACCACCGCCTTCCAGTCCACCGCCTCGAAGCCCTTGTAGGTCTCGGCCACGGTGGGGATGTCGGGCATCACCGGCAGCCGCTTCGCCGAGGTCACGGCCAGCGCGCGCAGCTTGCCGGCCTTGACCATCGACAGCGCGCCCTGCGGCGTCGCGAACATGCAGTCGGTCTGGCCGCCGAGCAGGTCGGTGATGGCCGGCGCCGCGCCCTTGTAGGGCACGTTGAGCACCTTGAAGCCCACGCGCTTGGCGAGCACCTCGCCGGCCATGTGGCCCAGGGTGCCGGTGCCGGCCAGCGCCTGCTTGATCTCACCGGGTTTGGCCTTGGCCGCGGCGACGAAGTCGGCCAGCGAGCGGTACGGCGAATCGGCGCGCACCACCAGCACCACGGGCTGCGCGGCGACGACCGAGACCGGCACCACGTCCTTCAGCGCGTCGTAAGGCATCTTCGGGAACAGCGTCGGGTTGATCGCGAGGTTCGCGGTCTGGCCCATGCCGATGGTGTAGCCGTCGGGCTTGGCCTTGGCCACCACGTCGATGCCGATGTTGCCGTTGCCGCCCGCGCGGTTGTCGACGATGAAGCTCCACTTCGTGTCCTCGGCGAGCTTCTGCGCGACCAGCCGCGCAACGATGTCGGTGGCGCCGCCGGGTGTGTAGGGCACGACCAGGCGCACCGGCTTGTCGGGCCAAGCGGTGTCGGCATGGGCCGGCCAGGCGGTGAGCGCCAGGGCGCAGGCGAACGCGGTCGCGGCGCCGGCCAGCAGGCCGCGCCGTGGGATGGATGTCATGGGATCAGTCTCCTGTGGTGATGTGGCGGCGCCGAAGCGCCTCGATCGCTGCGTCGTCGTAGCCGGCTTCGCGCAGCAGCTCGACGGTGTGTTCGCCCAGGCGCGGCGGCTGCAGGCGGATGCCGGGCCGCACGCCGTCGAGGGTGAACGGTGCCAGCGGCACCTTGGCCATGTGGCCGTCGTTCATGCGCACCGGCGCGAGGCCGCCGGTGGCGTTGAGGTGCGGGTCGTCGAACAGCGCCTGCGGCTTGGTGATGGGCGCGAACGGCAGCTCGTTCTTCTCGAACACCGCGGCGAGCTCGGCCGCGCTGCGCCCGGCGAGGTGCGAGCGCAGGATCGGCATCATCCATTCGCGCGCCAGCACGCGGTCGTTGTTGGTCTTCAGGCGCGGGTCGGCCGCCAGTTCCTCGAGGCCGAAGGCCTGGCAGAACACGGCCCACTGCTTGTCGCTGACGGCCGCGAGGAAGATCTGCTCGCCGTCCTTGACGGTGAACACGTCGTACACCGCCCAGGCCGAGATGCGGCTGGGCATCGGGTCGGCCGGCTTGCCGGTGGCGGCGAACTGCATCATGTGCTGCGCCACCAGGAACACGTTGTTCTCGAACAGCGCCGACTGCACCTCGCAGCCCTTGCCCGTGAGCTCGCGCTGGCGCAGCGCGGCCATCGCGCCGATGGCGCCGAACATGCCGCCCATGATGTCGTTGACGCTGGTGCCCGCGCGCAGCGGATCGCCCGAGCGGCCGGTCATGTAGGCCAGGCCGCCCATCATCTGCACCACCTCGTCGAGCGCGGTGCGGTGGTCGTAGGGACCGGGCAGGAAGCCCTTGTGGCTCACGTAGATCAGGCCCGGGTGCAGGGTCTTGAGCGTGTCGTAGTCGAGGCCCAGCTTCTTCATCGTGCCGGGCTTGAAGTTCTCGCTCACGATGTCGGCCGTGGCGATCAGCCGCAGCGCGGCCTCGATGCCCTCGGGCTGCTTGAGGTCGAGCGCGATGCTCTTCTTGTTGCGGTTGAAGGTCGGGAAGAAACCCGCGCCCGAGCCGAGCAGGCGGCGCGTGTTGTCGCCCTCGACCGGCTCGACCTTGATGACCTCGGCGCCGAGGTCGGCCAGGATCAGGCCGCAGGTCGGGCCCATCACCATGTGGGTGAACTCGACCACGCGCACGCCGGCGTAGGGCAGCGGATTGGTGTCAGCCATGGGCGGTGTTCTCCTGGGCGAAGCCCTTGGGCAGGCCGGCCTCGGGCGTCATGCCGTAGACCGGTTCGCCGGGCAGGCCGGCCATGAGCGGCGCGCGCGCCGCGATGAGTCTGGCGATGTCGATGCCGGTGCGCACGCCCATGGCCTCGAACATGAAGACCAGGTCCTCGGTGACCGCGTTGCCCGAGGCGCCGGGCGCGTAGGGGCAGCCGCCGAGGCCGCCGAGCGAGGCGTCGAAGGTGCGCACGCCCTCGTCCCAGGCCGCGAGGCAGTTGGCAATGCCGAGGCCGCGCGTGTTGTGCATGTGGGCCGCGCCGGCGTGGAGGCCGAGCTCGGCGCGCAGGCGCTTGAACAGTCGCCGCACCTGCGCGGGATTGGCATAGCCCACGGTGTCCGACAGGCCCGATTCGTCGGCGCCGGCCTCGATGCACTGGGCGGCGAGGCGGATCACGTCGTCCTCGGGCACCAGGCCCTGCAGGGTGCAGCCGAAGGCGGTGGAGATGCCGGCCTCGAGCTTCACCTGGGGCGCGATCGCGCGCCGCAGCTCGGCGATGGCGCGCACCTCCTCGACCATCTCGGTGGGCGTCTTGCGCACGTTGGCCAGCGAATGCGCCACGCTGGCCGACACCGGCATGGTGAGCTTGTGCACGCCGGCCTCGAGCGCGGCCTGCGCGCCCTTGCGGTTGGGCACCAGCGCCATCACGGTGAGGCCGGGCAAGGTGATCGCATGGCGCACCACCTCGGCCGCGTCGGCCATCTGGGGCAGCAGCTTCGCGGGCACGAAGGAGGCGACCTCGATCTCGCGCACGCCGGCGGCGTGCAGCGCATCGATCCAGCGCAGTTTGTAGTCCGTCGGCATGGTGGCCGCGACCGATTGCAGGCCGTCGCGCGGACCGACCTCGCTGATGAGCACATCGGGAGTTGTCATCGGGAATTTGACAGTTCTATCTAACAGAACTATATTTTGCAGAACAGAATTAGACGCCGGCCCCGGCATCGCTGTCAAGCCACCCACCCTGCCCCATGCCCCGCAAAGCCCAGACCGAATCGATGTCCGACCGCGATGCCGCGCCCGGTGGCGCGGCCGCGGTCGACCGCGCCTTGAGCCTGCTCGGTGCCTTCCGCCCCGGCGACGAGGCGCTGTCGCTCGCGCAGTTCGCCGAGCGCACGCAGCTCTACAAGAGCACGGTGCTGCGCCTCCTGGCCTCGCTCGAGCACGCACGGCTGATCCGCCGCCAGGACGACGGCCGCTATGCGCTCGGTTCGGAGATCGCGCGGCTGCACGGGCTCTACGCGGCCGCGCAGTCGCTCGACCGCATCGTGCTGCCGGTGCTGCGCGCGCTGGTCGCGGCCACCGGCGAGAGCGCGGCCTACCACGTGCGGCAGCCGCAGGGCACGGGCTGGGTGCGGCTGTGCCAGTTCCGTGTCGATTCGCCGCAGGTGGTGCGCGACCACGTGCGCGCCGGCGACCTGCTGCCCAACGACCGCGGCGCGGGCGCGCGCGTGCTGATCGCCTGGGGGCCCGAGGCCGAGCTGCCGCGCGCCGCGGCCGAACGCCGACGCTACGAGGAGATCCGCGCGCAGGGCTTCTGCGCGCTGGTGGGCGACCGCAGCGCCGAGCTCGCGGGCATCTCGGCGCCGGTGTTCCATGGCGATGGCCGCCTGGCCGCGGCGGTCACCTTGACCATGCCCGCGCATCGCTACGACGCGCGCCATGCCGAGGCGGTGCGTTCAGCGGCACGCGAGCTGACCGGGCTGGTCTGAGCGCCTCGCTCAGCCCTCGGCCTTGAAGCCCGAGTTCTTGATCGGCAGCTCCCACATCTTCAGATGCGCCGCCTGCGTGGCCGCGAGTTCGGCCGGGCCGGCGTGCGTGGGCACCAGGCCCAGCGCGTAGATGCGCTCCTGCACGTCGGGCGCGCGCAGCGCCTCGGCCACGGCGCGGTCGAGGCGCTGCACCGTCTCGGCCGGGAGACCGGCCGGGCCGTAGAGGCCGAAGAAGGCATTGGCCGTGACGTCGATGCCGGCCTCCTTGAGCGTGGGCACCTCGGGCAGCGAGCGATTGCGCTGCGCGCCGGTCATCGCGAGGATGCGCACCTTGCCCGCGCGGTGGTGCTCGATGGTCTCCGAGGCGGTGTCGACCATCAGCGGCACCTGGCCGCCGATCAGGTCCTGCGCGGCCGGCGCGCCGCCGCGGTAGGCCACGTGCGTCATCGGCACGCCCGAGGCCTGCGCCAGCAGCTGGCCCGCGAAGTGCGGCACCGTGCCCGCGCCCGAGGTCGCGTAGTTGGCCTTGGTGGGGTTGGCCTTCATCCAGGCCAGCACCGCCTTGAGGTCGCCGGCCGGCGCGCCGGGGCCTGCCGTGACCGCGAAGTCGAAGGTGCCCGCGAGCGCGACCGGCGTGAAGTCCTTGACCGGGTCGTAGCCGAGGCTCGGGTAGAGCCACGGATGGATCACCAGCGCGCCGCTCGGCGAGAACACCAGCGTGTTGCCGTCGGGCGCCGAGCGCTTGACCTCGGCGAGCGCGAGGCGGCCGGCCGCGCCGGGCTTGTTGTCGATGATGACGTTCTGGTTGAGCGTCACGCGCATCTTGTCGGCCAGCAGGCGCGCGACCACGTCGGCCGAGCCGCCGGGCGGGAAGCCCACCAGGATGCGCAGGGTGCGCTCCTGCGCGAAGGACCGCGGCGCGATGGCGGCGGCGGCGGCGAATGCAGCGGCCTGCACTGCGAACTGACGGCGTTTCATGGGGGTCTGTCTCCTCGGGGGTGGATGGTCTGTCGCGTTGTTGTCGTGTCGTCGTCCCTGGATCTCTTCGTTCTTCAGCGCAAGGCGGCCAGCAGCGCGCGGTTCTGCTCGGGCAGGCCGACCGAGATGCGCAGCCATTCGCCCAGGCCGTAGTTGCCCAGCAGCGAGACCTCGATGCCCGCGGCCAGCAGGCGCGCATGCACCGCGGCGCTGTCGCCCACCTTCACCATCAGGAAGTTGCCCGACGAGGGCAGGTGCGCGAGGCCGAGCTCGTCGAAGCCCGCCGCGAGCTGCGCGCGCCCGGCGGTGTTGAGTTCGTAGCTGCGCGCGAGGAAGTCCGCGTCGCCCAGCGCGGCCGTGGCCGCGGCCAGCGCCGGCGTCGTGACGTTGAAGCGCGGGCGCTGCGCGTTCATGCGCGCGGCCAGCGCCGGCTGCGCCACGCCATAGCCGATGCGCAGGCCCGCGAGGCCGAAGGCCTTGGAGAAGGTGCGCGCCACGATCAGGTTCGGCAGCCGCCGCACCCAGCCGATGCTGTCGTAGCGCTGCGCGGGCGCGAGGTACTCGGTGTAGGCCTCGTCGAGCAGCACCGTCACGTGCGCCGGCACCGACTGCAGGAAGGCCTCGAGTGGCGCGGCCTCGATGAAGCTGCCGGTGGGGTTGTTGGGGTTGGCGACGAAGACCAGCTGCGTGTCCTCGCCGATCGCCGCGCGCATCGCGTCGAGGTCGTGGCCGAAGTCGCGCGCCGGCACCACGACGGCGCGCGCATGGGCATGCGCCGTGGCCTGGGCGTAGACCACGAAGCCGTACTGCGAATAGACCACGCTCTCGCCCGGCTTCAGGCTGACCTGCGCGGCCAGCTCGAGGATCTCGCTCGAGCCGCTGCCCAGCACCAGCCATTCGGGCGGCACGTCCAGCCGTGCCGACAACGCCTGCTTGAGCGCGCTGCCGTTGCTGTCGGGGTAGGTGCCGGCGCCCGCGAGCGCGTCGGCGGCCGCGCGGCGCGCCGACTCGGGCATGCCGAGCGGGTTTTCGTTGGAGGCCAGGAGGATCTTCGGGGCGGTCATGTCGTCGGTGCAAAAAGGCGGATTTATTTAAGAAGTTAAATTTATCCGGCCGGCCCGGCGCGGCCATCGGGGCCTACCCTTCCCGAAGCCGCGGGCGGGTGAACGCATTGCAGGCCGCGGGTGAACGCAATGACGGTGAGCGGCTCGGATTACATTCATTTTTGTCATCGATTAATCCCGCTTTGAGCTATTACTCTTCACTACGGTATGCAATAAAGTGGAGGTTATGGATCGCGCATGCGCGCGCCCCGAATCCGAATACACCCCACCGCATCGCTTTGCATTTCGTCCCCGAGGAGAAAACATGACCGCCCGCACCACCGCCCACGGACTCCAGGTCGCGACCGAACTCCACCGCTTCGTCGAGGAGAAGGTGCTGCCCGCCAGCGGCGTGGCCAGCGAGACCTTCTGGAAGGGTTTCGACGCCATCGTCACCGACCTCGCGCCCAGGAACGTGGCGCTGCTCGCCGAGCGCGACCGCCTGCAGAGCGAACTCGACGCCTGGCACAAGAAGAACCCCGGCCCGATCGCCGACATGCCGGCCTACCGCGCCTTCCTCGAGAAGATCGGCTACCTGCTGCCGCAGCCCCAGGGCGCGAAGGCGACCACCGCCAACGTCGACGCCGAACTGGCGCAGCAGGCCGGCCCGCAGCTGGTGGTGCCGATCCTCAACGCGCGCTACGCGCTCAACGCCGCCAACGCGCGCTGGGGCTCGCTGTACGACGCGCTCTACGGCACCGATGCGATTCCCGAAACCGGCGGCGCCGAGAAGGGCAAGGGCTACAACCCCGTGCGCGGCGCCAAGGTCATCGAGTTCGCGCGCAACGTGCTCGACCAGGCCGCGCCGCTGGTCAACGGCTCGCACAAGAACGCCACCGGCTACAGCGTGAAGGACGGCCAGCTGGTCGTCGCGCTGCAGAGCAGCAGCACCGCGCTGGCCGATCCCTCGCAGTTCATCGGCTACCAGGGCGATGCCGCCGCCCCGTCGTCGGTGCTGCTCAAGCACAACGGCATCCACCTCGACATCCGCATCGACCGCGCCACGCCGATCGGCAAGAGCGACGCCGCCGGCGTCAGCGACCTGGTGCTCGAGGCCGCGCTGTCGACCATCCTCGACCTCGAGGACTCGGTGGCCGTGGTCGATGCCGCCGACAAGGTGGTCGCCTACTCGAACTGGCTCGGCATCGTGCAGGGCACGCTGACGGAAGAAGTCGCCAAGGGCGGCAAGACCTTCACGCGCGGCCTCAACCCCGACCGCGAATACACCGGCGCCAACGGCCAGCCGATCAAGCTGCACGGCCGCTCGCTGATGTTCCTGCGCAACGTGGGCCACCTGATGACCAACCCGGCCGTGCTGTACGACGGCGGCAAGGAAATCCCCGAAGGCATCCTCGATGCCGTGGTGACCACCACCATCGCGATGATCGACCTCAAGCGCAAGGGCAACTCGCGCACCGGCAGCATCTACATCGTCAAGCCCAAGATGCACGGCCCGGCCGAAGTGGCCTTCGCGAGCGAGCTGTTCGGCCGCGTCGAGCAGCTGCTGGGCCTGCCGGCCAACACCGTGAAGCTCGGCATCATGGACGAGGAGCGCCGCACCAGCGTGAACCTCAAGGCCTGCATCGCCGAGGCCGCCGCGCGCGTGGCCTTCATCAACACCGGCTTCCTCGACCGCACCGGCGACGAGATGCACACCGCCATGCAGGGCGGCCCGATGATCCGCAAGGGCGACATGAAGGCCAGCGCCTGGATCGGCGCCTACGAGAAGAACAACGTGCTGGTCGGCCTGTCGTGCGGCCTGCGCGGCAAGGCGCAGATCGGCAAGGGCATGTGGGCCATGCCCGACCTGATGGCCGCCATGCTCGAGCAGAAGATCGGCCATCCGAAGGCCGGCGCCAACACCGCCTGGGTGCCCTCGCCCACCGCCGCCACGCTGCATGCGCTGCACTACCACCAGGTCAGCGTGACCGCGGTGCAGCAGGAGCTCGAGAAGATCGACGCCGATGCCGAGCGCGACAACATCCTGAACGCGCTGCTGCAGGTGCCGATCGCCGCCGAGGCCAAATGGACCGAGGCCGAGAAGCAGCAGGAGATCGACAACAACGTGCAGGGCATCCTGGGCTACGTGGTGCGCTGGATCGACCAGGGCGTGGGCTGCTCGAAGGTGCCCGACATCCACGACGTGGGCCTGATGGAAGACCGCGCCACGCTGCGCATCTCGAGCCAGCACATCGCCAACTGGCTGCTGCACGGCGTGGTCACGAAGGCGCAGGTCGACGAGACCTTCCAGCGCATGGCCAAGGTGGTCGACGAGCAGAACGCCGGCGACCCGCTGTACCAGCCGATGGCCGGCCACTTCGACACCTCGGCCGCCTACAAGGCCGCGCAGGACCTGGTGTTCAAGGGCATCGAGCAGCCCAGCGGCTACACCGAGCCGCTGCTGCACGCCTGGCGCCTGAAGGTCAAGGGCGAAGCCTGATCGCCGAGCGAACGACTCGCGAACCGCGGCGCCTTCGGGCGCCGTTTTTCATGGCTGGTTAGGATGCGTGCCGCTCTCCGTTTCCTGCTGTCCCATGACGTTCTCCCCGGCCCGCGCACGCTCGGCCACCTCGATGCTGATCGTGCTGGCCTCGGCCTTCGCGCTGAGCCAGGCCTTCCGCACCGTCGGCGCGATGATGGCCACGCCGCTGTCGCAGCACTTCGGCCTCACGGCGCAGGCGCTCGGCCTGTGGGCCGGCACCTTCCACTTCATGTTCGGCGCCACGCAGCTCGCGATGGGCGTCTCGATCGACATGTACGGCGTGCGCCGCACGGTGCTCACGGCCTTTCCGCTCGCGATCGCGGGCGCGGTGCTGTGCGCGCTGGCGCCGAGCTTTCACGCGCTGCTGCTCGGCCAGGCGATGATCGGCGTCGGCTGCGCGCCGGCCTTCCTGGCCTGCACCGTGTTCATCGCGCGCCACTTCGAGGCCGCGCGCTTCACCGCGATGTCGGGCCTGGTCATGAGCCTCGCGGGCCTGGGCATCCTGTTCACCGGCACGCCGCTGGCGCTCTTGATCGAGGCCGCGAGCTGGCGCGCGGGCTATGCCTGCCTCGCGGGCTTCGCGGTGCTGTCGTGGGGCTTCGTGTTCTGGCGCGTGCACGAGCCGCCGCATGCGCAGGCCACGCAGCGCCAGACGGTGGGCAAGGCGGTGCGCGAGCTGCTGCCGCTGTTCGCGATGCCGCACACGCTGGGCCTGCTGTGCTTCGCCTGCGTTTCGTATGCGGCCTTCATCACCTTGCGCGGCCTGTGGCTCGGCCCGGTGCTGCACGACCGCCACGGGCTCTCGCTCGTGAGCAGCGGCAACGTCGCGCTGGTGATGACCGTCGCGGGCATGATCAGCCCGGCCCTGTTCGGCCGGCTCGATCCCGGCGGCGCGCGGCGCGGGCGCTGGCTCATGGGCTGTGCCTCGGTGGCCGCGATCATGTTCGCGCTGATGGCGTTCACGCAGTCGCTGGCGGTCGACATCGGCCTGCCGATCCTCTACGGCCTGCTCTCGGGCTACTCGGTGCTGCAGTACTCGTACACGCGCGCCGCCTACCCGGCCGCGATGACCGGGCGCGCGCTGTCGCTGCTCAACATGGCGATGTTCCTCGGCGTCTCGCTGATGCAGTGGACCACCGGCGTGGCCGCCTCATGGGCGGCCTCGAACGGTGTCGAGCCGTTCCGCGCGGTGTTCCTCACCATCGCGCTGATGCTGGCCGCGGGCACCACGGCCTTCCTGCTGCTGCCGCGCGCGCACGAACGCGCGGGCGCGGTCGCCGCGGGACGCTGAGGCTCAGCCGAGCCGCGAGCGCACCTCCACCCGGCCCAGCCGGCGCATGCCTTGCGCGTACACGTGCGGCCGGCCGTACATGGCCTGCGCATCGGCGCTGCCGAAGGCCGGGGGCTCGCAACCCTTGCGCGTGACGAAGCAGCGGCGCAGCACGTCGTAGTGCGGCGGCTCGGCCTCGCCGCCGCGCGCCTCGGGCAGGCGCGCGAGCCTCACCTCCCACCAGGCGCCATCGATGCGGTGCCACTGCGTGACGGCATCGATGACGTGATAGGGCGCATAGGGCCGCACCGTGTCGCGGCTGCCATAGCGCTCGGCCCACTCGGCCTTGCGCTGCTGCTTCGCGCGCTGCAGGTGGCGGTTGGGCAGCAGGATGCCCGTGCCGGGATGCACGAACAGCTCCACCGACGCCGACTCGCGCAGCGGCACCATCCGTTGCTGCCACATGCGGCCCGGCACCCACACCTCGCCCTCGTGCAGCTCGGCCTGGCGTTCGACGAACTGGTCGATGTGCACGAAGATGTGCGCCTGCACCGTGTTGCGCCGGTCGATGCCTTCGCAGAGTTCGCTCCACACCTTGTCCCAGGGCCGATGCACCTGCTTGTGCAGCCAGCGCTTGAGCGGCTGCAGGTTCTCGCTGAGCCACTTGGGGCGCTGGTAGCCGCGCCGCATGCCCAGGTGCGAGCCGCGCTCGGGGCTGTTGCGCCAGGGGCGGCCGTCGCCCTGCACGCGCCAGCCGCCGCGCGGGCGTTCGACGATCACCTTGTCCATGTCTTCACGCATGGTCAGTCCTCCTTCAGTCCGCGCGCCGCCTTCTGCAGCGCGACCTTCTGCGCGCGCCGCTCGGCGCGATGCGTGCGCAGGTGGCGCCCCGCACCCTGGCTGGATGCGCGGCGTGCCATCGCGGCCACGACGGGATTGCGCGGGGCTTCGCCCGGCACCGAGAAATAGAACCGGCCCAGACGCTTCTCGTCGTCGCGGGCCTTTCGCTGAGCACTCATGTGCACACACTCCGGATCAAAAACAAAAAGGCCCCGGCGAATGTTTGCGCGCGGGGCCCTCGTCGATACGGCCGCGGCGGGATGCGTGGATGCACATCCGGCCGGGGCGGTCGGTGTGCGGTCAGGAGTTCAGAGAACGGTTCATTGAAGTGGTGGGGCGCCCGGGAGGTCGATCGTCGCCGTGCGCGCGTGAAAGAAAAACTGTCGCTGAAAAATGAAGGCCGGATTCTGGCGAGGCCGCGTGCGGCGCGCAAGACCGTTGTGCAACGCTGTGGCGTGAAGGCGACGTGTCCCATGCGCCGGCATCGAAGAAAAAAACCGCCGCGCGAATCCAGCCGCGCATGCGCCCCGTATTGGTCTCAAGCGCATCGCGCCTCCGCGCTGTTGGCGGTTCCACAGACACACGGCGGTGCGCGCATGGCGCACTCCTCAAGGAGACCTTCATGAAGAAACTCGTCATCGCACTCGGTGTCTCGGTCCTGCTCGGCGCTTGCGCGGGCGGCATGGGCATGGGTGGCAGCAGCAACACGAACACGCCCATGGTCGGCGGCGCACCGATGTATCCCACGAAGGACATCGTCGACAACGCCGTGAATTCCAAAGACCACACGACGCTGGTCGCGGCAGTGAAGGCCGCGGGCCTGGTCGACACGCTCAAGAGCCCCGGTCCGTTCACCGTGTTCGCACCGACCAACGCGGCCTTCGCCGCGCTGCCGCCCGGCACGGTCGACACGCTGCTCAAGCCCGAGAACAAGGGCACGCTGACGACGGTGCTGACCTACCACGTGGTGCCCGGCCGCATGGACAGCGCCGCGCTGATGAACGCGATCAAGGCCGGCGGCGGCAAGGCCACGCTGAAGACCGCGAGCGGCGGCACGCTGACCGCGATGATGAGCGGCAGCAACGTGCTCGTGACCGACGCGAAGGGCGGCACCGCGATGGTGACGATCGCCGACGTCTACCAGTCGAACGGCGTGATCCACGTCGTGAACAAGGTGCTGCTGCCGGGCTGATCGCCCGCCGGCGCGGCGTGCTCAGGCGCGCTGCGCCGCCTCGGCTTCCTCGCGCAGCCACTGCGCGAACTCGAGCGCGTCGCGGTTGCCCGCGGCACGCCGCGAGGTCTCGACGAAGTAGCCGCGCTGCGAGGCCGCGCCCTCGCCCAGCGGCGCCACCAGCCGGCCCTCGCGCATCAGCTCGCGCAGCAGCGGCAGGCGCCCGATCACCACGCCCTGCCCCGCCACCGCCGCGCCCACCGCGTCGGCGTACTGCGTGAAGCGCAGCGTGCTCTTCATGCGCAGGTCGTGCAGCCCCATCACCTTGAGCCAGGGCTCCCAGTCGATCGTGGGCGCCTCGCTGTGGTCGGGGTACTCGACCGTGAGCAGGGTGAGGTTCGCGAGATCGGCCGGCTTGCGCAGCGACTTGGCGAGCGCGGGCGAGCACAGCGGCACCACGCTCTCCTCGAACAGCGCCGGCCCCTTGCCGCGCGAGACCGGCATCAGCCGCACCGCCACGTCGACGCGGCTGCGTTCGAGGTCGAGCACCTCGAGCGTGGCCGACACGCGCACGTCGACCTGCGGATGGCTGCCGGTGAAGCGCGCGAGCCGCGGAATCAGCCACAGCGAGGCGAAGCCCGGCGTGGTGGTGATCGCGACCTGGCGCGGCGCCGAGCCGGCGCGCACGCGCGCGGTGGCATCGCGCAGCCGCTCCAGGCTGTCGGTGACGGCGCGCTGCATCACGCCGCCGGCCTCGGTGAGCACCAGCGCGCGATGGCGGCGCTCGAACAGCAGCACGCCCAGGCTGGCCTCGAGCTGCTGGATCTGCCGGCTCACGGCCGACTGCGTGAGATGCAGCTCGGTCGCGGCCAGCGTGAAGCTGAGCCGGCGCGCCGCCGCCTCGAAGCTGCGCATGAGTTCCAGCGGCGGCAGGTCGACCGTGCTCTGGGGCTGGGCCGGCGAGGCCTTCTTTGCATTCTCGATACGCATGCAATGAGTTCCAAAAGACCGTTTGTAAAGGACTGGGCGCTCAATATATTCATTCGCATGACGAATGCAATGGAGCTTGCCATGAGCACCCCCTTCCCTTCCTGCTTCCAGCTCAGCCTGCCGGCGCGCGCGGTCTTCGCCGTGGCCGATGGCGCCGGCGTCGGCATCGAATGCCGCAGCGGCTCGGTCTGGGTCACCCTGGACCGCGATCCGCGCGACATCGTGCTCGAGCCCGGCGAGCGCTTCGAGGGCACCGAGCACCGCCGCATCCTGGTGTCGGCGCTCGAGCCCGCGCGCATCACGGTGTCGGACGCGCAACCGGCCGCGATCCCGCTGCCCGTGCCCGCGCGCCGACGGTCGCCTTGGCGACTGCTGCCCCACGGGTTGTCCCCGGCTTGACCCTGGCTCCCCGGCATCGAACCATCGATGCCAGGGAATCGGAGCACGCCAGCCAGAGCCGCCTCGTCGACGGGCGGCTTTTTCTTTGGGCGCCGTGCACGGTCATCCATTCCCGCCGAACATCCGAGCCGACGAACACGTGGAGAGATTCCGATGACGCAGCAGCCACCACAGGACCCGGGCGCGCAGCCCTGCGTGCTCTACGCGCTCGACGAGGGCATCGCCACCCTCACGCTCAACCTGCCGGCCAAGCTCAACCCGCTGGCGATCGAACTGCAGCAGGAATTGCGCGCCCACCTCGAACGCATCCGCGACGACCGCGCCGTGCGCGCCCTGATCCTCACGGGCGCCGGCAAGGCCTTCTGCGTGGGCGCCGACCTCAGCGCGATGCGCCCGCCGCAGGACGGCAAGACGCTCGGCGACCAGACCGCCGAATGGATGCAGTCGCTGAGCAATCCGCTGATCGAGACGCTGCAATCGATGCCCACCCCCGTCGTGGCCGCCGTCAACGGCGCGGCCGCCGGTGCCGGCGTGGGCCTCGCGCTCGCGGCCGACATCACGCTGGCCGCGCGCAGCGCCTACTTCTACCTGCCCTTCCTGCCCAAGCTCGGCATCGTGCCGGACCTGGGCTGCACCTGGGCCATTCCGCACCGCGCCGGCCGGGCGCGCGCGATGGGCATGGCGCTGCTCGACGAGCGGCTCGGCGCCGGGCGCGCGGTGCAGTGGGGCCTGATCTGGGGCTGCGTGGACGACGAGAACCTGATGGCCGAGGCGCGCGAGACCGCGCAGCGCCTCGCGCGCCTGCCCGCGCATGCCGTGACCGAGGCGCGCGCCGCCTTCGCCGCGGCCGAGCGCCACACGCTGCCCGAGCAGCTGCACTACGAGAGCGAACGCCAGCGCGAGCTGATCGAGCGGTCGACCTTCCGCGAGGGCGTGAGCGCGTTCCTGCAGAAGCGCGCGCCGGAATTTCCGGGGCGCTGAGCGGCGCGCCTCAGTGCGGCCGCTGGTTGATCTCGTCCGCGCCGATCACCTCGACCACCAGCACCGGACCGGGACCGTCGAGGAAGTACTCGGTCGCCAAGGGCGCACGCAGCCGCAGGAAGCTGTTCTTGTCGGCCTGCATGGTATGGCCCGCACCCAGCTCGGCGCCGCTGTCGATCAGGTACCGCAGCACGTTGCTGAACATCTGGAAGTAGATCTCGCCCTCATGATGGCCTTCGGCCAGCACGGCGAGGTCGGCGTGGCCGAAGCGATCGGCGCCATAGGTGCGCATCCACACGCCCTGCACGCCCTCGACCTCGTACTTGACGAAGCCGCAATACAGCGCGGTCAGATCCAGGTAGCGCAGCAGCTCGATGCGATCGCCCTCGACCTCGGCATCGAACACCGCCGCGGGCAACGAGGTGCGTGCCGCTTCATTGAGCACCGCGAGCGCGCCGAGCCGGGCCAGCGCGCCGGCCACGGTCGCGAGCGCCACGTACTGCTCGAGCACCGAGGCCTCGTACCCCCCGTAGTAGAGGATCACATGGCCCCGGTGCGCGCGCACCTGCGCCTTCAGCGCTTGCGGATAGTGCGCAGGCGCCACGCAGTTCTCGAGCGCCTCGGCCTGCATCGGCGCGTCGAAGCCGACCATGCGCACCACGTGCTTCTTCCAGCCCGCCAACGCGATGAAGGGACCGGGATCGGGAGAGATCTCGCTGCGCGCATCGGCGGTCGAGGCATGGAAGCCGCGCAGTGCCTGGCCGAACGCGGCGATGTCGAGCTGCAGCGGCCGCGCGAACACCACGGTCAGCGCGATGGGGTTCTCGATGTCGGGATTCGCCGCCAGCGCGCCGACGTCATGGGCGTCATCGGCGTCGGCGTCGGCGGACTCGCTCTTGCGGCCGAAGAAGCGAGAAAAGATGCTCATGCATGAACTCCAGGCAGGGTCAGGTGTGCAACAAGATGGGCAGCGACGCGAGGCGATGCACGACGCTTTCATGCACACGGCGTAGGGTGCGAGGCTGCACGACGCACTGTAATCGCGGACGGTGACGACACGTGCCGGTTGGCCGCCCGACGGCGACTGCGCCAGAATGGCTCTCTCCTCTCCGCGCGAAGGAACCCCGCATGCCCACGAACCCCACCAACGCCTTCTACGCCCAGTCGGGCGGTGTCACCTCGGTCATCAATGCCTCGGCCTGCGGCGTGATCGAGACGGCGCGCCGGCATCCCGAGCGCATCGGCCGGGTCTACGCCGGTCGCAACGGCATCATCGGCGCGCTGACCGAGGACCTGATCGACACCGGCGCCGAGCCGGCCGAAGCCATCGCCGCGCTGCGCAGCACGCCCGCGGGCGCCTTCGGCTCCTGCCGCTACAAGCTCAAGTCGCTCGAGAAGAACCGGCGCGAGTACGAGCGGCTGATCGAGGTCTTCAAGGCGCACGGCATCGGCTACTTCTTCTACAACGGCGGCGGCGATTCGGCCGACACCTGCTTCAAGGTGAGCCAGCTCTCGCAGTCGATGGGCTATGCGCTGCAGGCCATCCACGTGCCCAAGACCATCGACAACGACCTGCCGCTGACCGACTGCTGCCCGGGCTTCGGCTCGGTCGCGAAGTACGTGGCGGTGTCCACGCTCGAGGCCTCGTTCGACGTGCGCTCGATGGCCGCCACCTCGACCAAGGTGTTCGTGCTCGAGGTGATGGGCCGGCACGCGGGCTGGATCGCGGCGGCCGGCGGCCTCGTGGCCGACCAGGGCATTCCGGTGGTGGTGCTGTTCCCCGAGATCGAGTTCGACAAGACACGCTTCCTCGCGCGCGTCGATGCGTTGGTGAAGCAGCACGGCTACTGCTCGGTGGTGGTGTCCGAGGGCTGCCACCATCCCGACGGCACCTTCCTCGCCGAGCAGGGCACGCGCGACGCCTTCGGCCATGCGCAGCTCGGCGGCGCGGCGCCCGTGGTGGCGCAGATGGTGAAGGACGCGCTGGGCCACAAGTTCCACTGGGCGGTGGCCGACTACCTGCAGCGCGCGGCGCGTCACATCGCCTCGGCCACCGACGTGCGCCAGGCCTACGAACTCGGGCAGCGCGCGGTCGAGCTCGCGCTCGAGGGCCACAACGCGGTGATGCCGACGATCGAACGCACCAGCGATGTGCCCTATGCCTACGCCATCGGCAGCGCGCCGCTGGCCTCGGTGGCCAACGTCGAGAAGCCGATGCCGCGCGATTTCATCTCCGACGACGGCTACGGCATCACCGAGAAATGCCGGCGCTACCTGCTGCCACTGATCGAGGGGGAGGACTACCCGGCCTACCGCGGCGGCCTGCCGGTCTATGCCACGCTGAACAACGTGGCGGTGCCGAAGAAGCTGCCGCCGTTCGAGCTCGCGTGATGGCGAACATGGTGCAGGCGGTCGACGCCACGCGCTGCCCGCTGTGCGGCGAGGCGAACCGCTGCGCGATGGAGATCGAGCGCGAGACCGGCCAGCCGCAGCCGCCGTGCTGGTGCATGGCGGTGGATTTCTCGCTGGCACCGCTCGAGCGCCTGCCCGAGGCGCTGCGCGGCCAGGCCTGCATCTGCGCGCGCTGCGCGGCGGGCGCTCAGGGCGACTGAACCGCGGGCTGGGCCGGCGCCTCGGCCGTCTGCCCTTGCGACTGCTGCTGTCCCTGCACCTGCGTCTGCTCCTGTCCCTGCTCCTGCGCTTCCGCCGCGGCCTCGGCCGCCGCCTCCACGTCCTGCGCCGTCACCAGCGAAGGCCCGCCATCGCCGCGCAGTTCGGTCACCACGCAGTGGATGAACTGCAGCTTGCCGACGGCGGTGCGCGGCAGCACGAAGGGATAGAAGTCGGGCTGGCCCATGCTGCGCGACAGCTCGTTGAGCACGTTGGTCAGCCGCACCCAGCTGTTGATGAAGTCGAGGAATTTCGCGGCCTCGGGATGCTCGGGCCGCCACAGGTCCTCGGGCGTAAACAGGTCGCTCGTGAGTTCGACGTTGGTGGCATCGACGCCGAAGCTCATCGCGGTGTCGGCCGAGTCGGCCATGTGCAGGTAGTGGGCCCAGGTCTCGGCCCAGTCCTCCCACGGATGCATGCTGGCGTAGCTGCTCACCAGGCGCTGCGCCCAGTCGGGCGGCGGGCCCTGGTTGTAGTGCTGCTGCAGCGCGGCGCCGTAGTCGGCGCGCTCGTCGCCGAACAGCGTGCGGAAGTCCTCGAGCCAGGCCGAGGGCAACACCAGCAGGTCCCAGTAGTAGTGGCCGATCTCGTGGCGGAAGTGGCCCACCAGCGTGCGATAGGGCTCGCGCATCTCGGTGCGGATGCGCTCGCGCACCGCGTCCTCGGCCTCCTCGGCATTGAGAGTGATGATGCCGGTGTCGTGGCCGGTCATCACGTGCGGGCCGCCCGGCACGTTGCTCAGGAAGTCGAAGGCCAGGCCGTGCACCGGATCGGCATGGCGGCTCACCACCGGCAGCCGCAGCGCGAGCAGTTGCGAGATCAGGCGCCGCTTGGCCTGCTCGAGCTTGCGCCAGAGTTCGTCGTTGCCGGCCACCGAGAGATCGGGAATGGTGCGCGTGACGCTGCAGGCCAGGCAGTAGCCGGGCGCGAGGCCGTGCGTGTCGGGCGCGAGCGCCTGGCCCGGGCGCGCCACCGGCACCATCCAGTTGCAGGCCGCGGGCGTCATCAGGTTGGCGCAGCGCCGGTAGGTCGGGCCCTGCGCATCACCGAAGATCGTGTAGCTGTCGGGCTCGGCGACGGCATTGCCGTTGGCGTCCTCGGCCGCGGCGGGCGCGAGCGGCACCACGCCGAGGCTGTCCTCCACGTAGCCCAGCGGCGTGTGGCAGGCCAGGCATTCGCTGTTGCGCAGGAACACGGGCCGACCGCACTGGCAGCGGTAGGCGCGCGTGACGGTGGGCGCGGCGAGCTCGGCGGCCAGGGTGGTCGCGCCCTCGGCGAACTCGGGCGTCGTTTCGTCGGTCGTCGCGGGGGGAGAGTGATCCATGGTCGTCTTTGTGTAATGTCGGCGGAGGGTCGGATGCGGGACAGCCCGGGCATTGTGGAGCCGCCTTCGATGCGGCCCGCCGCGCAAAGCCCGATATGCTTGTAGGACGACGGGCCCGGCATCGCCGACCTTCACGCCCGCCGCTCCCCCCACCGCCGATGACCCACCACGAGACGCCCGAAGCCGCCACGCCGGCCCCGACACCCGCCATGGGCCCGCTGCGCGCGCGCTACGGCGAACGCTACCGCTGGTACCTGCTGCTGTCGGTGATGGTGGGCACGATGGCCTCGATCATGTCCTCGACCATCGTCAACGTGGCGATCCCCGGCATGAGCCACCACTTCTCGCTGGGCCAGGAGCGCGCCCAGTGGGTGAGCTCGGGCTTCATGGTGGCGATGACGGTCTCGATGCTCACCACGCCCTGGCTGCTGGCGCGCTACGGCTACCGGCGCACCTACGTGGGCACCATGCTGCTGCTGCTGGCCGGTGGCGTCGCGGGCGGCATGGCCAACGATTTCTCGCTGGTGCTGCTGGCGCGCGTGGCCGAGGGCCTGGCCGCGGGCGTGGTGCAGCCGATCCCCGCGATCATCATCCTGCGGGCCTTCGAGCCCCACGAGCAGGGCCGCGCGAGCGGCATCTTCGGCATGGGCGTGGTGCTGGCGCCGGCCATCGGCCCGAGCATCGGCGGCGTGCTGGTCGACCTGTTCGGCTGGCGCTCGATCTTCTACATGGTGGTGCCGTTCTGCCTCGCTTCGCTGTGGCTGGCCTACAAGTTCGTGCCGACCACTGCACCCGGCGGCGCGGTCGCGGCGCGCAGCGGCGGGCTCGACGTGCGCGGCCTCGCGCTCGGCACCGTCGGCACGCTGTGCCTGCTCAACGGGCTGGTGGCGCTGCGCGGCGATTCGCCGCTCGAGGCGGCCGCGCTGCTGGGCGGCGCGCTGCTCTCGTTCGGCCTCTTCATCTGGTGGCAGCGGCGGCTGGCGGCCGCGGGCGGCACGCCGCTGATGAACCTCGCGCTGTTCGGCTACCGCCAGTTCGCGATGGGCAGCGTGGTCGCCTTCATCTACGGCACCGCGCTGTTCGGCTCCACCTACCTGCTGCCGGTCTACATGCAGGTCGGGCTGCACCTGTCGGCCTCGCACGTGGGCACGATCCTGCTGCCGGCCGGCTTCGTGCTGGCGGCCACCATCGCGGGCGTGGGCCGGCTGGCCGACCGGCAGCCGACCTGGGCGCTGGTGAGCATCGGGCTGGCGCTGCTGGCGGCCTCGTTCGCGCTGATGATGATGCTGCGCGCCGACAGCGCGCTGTGGCTGCTGGTGGCGTTCGCGATCGTCGGGCGCATCGGGCTGGGCTTCATCCTGCCCTCGCTGAACCTGGGCTCGATGCGGCCGCTGGCCAAGCCGCTGATCCCGCAGGGCGCGAGCGCGATCAACTTCGTGCGCATGCTCGGCGGCGCGGCCGGCGTGAGCCTGTGCGCGATCGTGCTCGAGTGGCGGCTGGCGGCGCACGGCGACTCGCTCGCCAACCCGCAGACCAGCCCGGCGCGGCTGGCGGCCTTCGACGAGGTGTTCGCGATGCTGGCCGGCCTGTGCGCGCTCGCGATCTGCGCGGCCTGGCAACTGCGCATCCGCGCGAATCCCGGCGACGCGCCCCGCAAGCCGGGGTAAACCCCTGCGGGCAAACACCCGCCCATCGATTTCAATTGTTATCAGTTGTATCGATTGGACGGTTTTCTCCCATGCATCGTCGGAACTTCATGGCCGCCTCGGCGGCCGCGGCCAGCCTTGGCCTTTTTTCCGTGGCCCGCGCAGCCGAGAACGGTGTCACCGACACCGAGGTGGTGCTCGGCCACACCGGCATCCTGAGCGGCCCGCTGGGCGCGCCGATCAAGGTGGTGATGGCCGGCGCGGGGCTGGCCTTCGACGCCGTCAACGCGCAGGGCGGCGTCTCGGGCCGCAAGATCCGGCTGGTGTCGCTCGACGACGAGCTGTCGCCCGAGAAGGCGGTGGCCAACTACGAGAAGCTGCTCGGCGAGCACCGCGCGTTCGCCTTCTTCGGCTGCGTCGGCTCGGCCACCACCGCGGCCGCGGCCAAGGTGCTGTCGCAAAGCGGCGCGCCGATGGTCGCGGGCTACGCGGTGTCGGATTCGGCGCGCGAGAAGGTCATGGGCTCGGGCTACTTCGTGCGCGCCACCTTCGCGCGCGAGGCGCAGGCGCTGGTGCAGCACCTCACGACCATCGGCGTGACGCGCATCGCC
Organism: Variovorax sp. GW821-FHT09B01; assembly: GCF_059418345.1. Classification (NCBI taxonomy): domain Bacteria; kingdom Pseudomonadati; phylum Pseudomonadota; class Betaproteobacteria; order Burkholderiales; family Comamonadaceae; genus Variovorax; species Variovorax sp. GW821-FHT09B01. The sequence continues at coordinate 127,820 of NZ_JBWKPQ010000022.1, forward strand.
TCGGCCTGCCTCGACAACCCGGGCGGCGCCGAGGTCACGAAGCTGGTCGAGGCCGCGCTCGCGGCGCACCAGCTCAAGCCGGTGGCGGCGGTGGCGGTCAAGGGCGACGGCTCGACCAACGCCGCCATGGGCAAGGCGCTGGCCGACAGCAAGGCGCAGGCGGTGATCATGTACCTGGGCGGCGCCATCGGCGGCGAGGTGATGAAAAGCGCCTGGGACGCGGGTGGGCGCCAGATGTTCTACGGCATGTCGATCGTGCCGGGCGACGTCACGGCCAAGCTGGTGGGCGACAAGACCAGCGGGCTGGCGATCTCGCAGGTGGTGCCCTATCCCTGGAGCGAGGTCGAGCCGGTGGCGCGCGACTACCGCCAGCTCGCCGAGCGCGCCAAGGTCGACATCGGCTACCTGAGCTTCGAGGGCTACGTGAACGCGCTGGTGATGATCGAGTCGCTGCGCCGCGCCGGCCGCGACCTCACGCGCGCGCGGCTGCATGCGGCGCTCAAGGCGATGAAGCTGCGCATCGCCGGCATGGAGCTCGACTTCACCGGCGCCAGCAACACCGGCTCGCGCTTCATCGAGATGGTCCGCGTGACCAAGGAAGGCCGCTTCCTGCGCTGACGCGGAAGCAAACCCGGGCGCTCGGGTAAGCGGGGGCGGTGTCTAATGGCCCCCATGTGTCAATTGCTAGGGATGAACTGCAACACGCCGACCGACGTGACCTTCAGCTTCACGGGGTTCGCGCAGCGCGGTGGCCGCACCGACCACCACGCCGACGGCTGGGGCATCGCCTTCTTCGAGGACCGCGGCCTGCGCCATTTCGTCGACCACCAGCCGGCCTGCGAGTCGCCGGTGGCCGAGCTGATCCGGCGCTACCCGATCCAGAGCCGCAACGTCATCGCCCACATCCGCAAGGCCACCCAGGGCGAGGTCAATCTGCAGAACTGCCACCCCTTCGTGCGCGAGCTGTGGGGCCGCTATTGGGTGTTCGCGCACAACGGCGACCTGAAGGACTTCCGCCCGCGGCTGCACGGCAACTTCCACCCGGTGGGCAACACCGACAGCGAGCACGCCTTCTGCTGGCTGATGCAGGAGCTCGCGAAGTCGCATGCGGGCGTGCCGAGCGTCGAGGAGCTCACGCTGACCTTGCGCGAACTTGCGCCCCAGCTCGCGCGGCACGGCACCTTCAACTTCATGCTCTCGAACGGGCAGGCGCTCTGGGCCCATGCCTCCACCCACCTCTGGTACGTGGAGCGGCGCCATCCCTTCGTGACCGCGCAGCTGTCAGACGAGGACCTCGAGATCGACTTCGCCCAGCACACCACGCCCAACGACCGCGTCGCGGTGGTGGTGACGGCGCCGCTGACCACCAACGAGGAGTGGACCGCGTTCCAGCCGGGCGAGCTGCACGTATTCGTGGACGGGCGGCGCTCGGAGCGCTGAGGGGGCGGCGGCCCGGCGCGGCCGCTGCGGCAACGCCCAATTCGGTCTGGCAATGGCCCTGCCGATGAAACGTTTTTTCTGACACATTTTTGCAACACTGCAAGAAAGTATCGGCGGGCCGACAGAGTCCGTTAACAATAACGGTTCTCATTTGCGTGAAAAACGAACCGTCCATGTCCGCCTCCTCCGCCCTTCTCCGCGCCAGCCTTCGCCCGACCGTCGCCGCGACGCTGCTCGCCCTCCATGCCCTGACGGCCTCGGCGCAGAGCGCCGCGCCGGCACCGGCTGCCGCGACCGCTCCCACCGCCCCCGGCGCCGCGCTGGGCACCATCACCGTCGAAGCCAGCGCCGATGCCTCGGCCGAAGGGCTGACCAAGCCTTATGCGGGCGGCCAGGTCGCGCGCGGCGGACGGGTCGGCATCCTGGGCAACCAGGACATGATGTCGACGCCGTTCTCGGCCACCAGCTACACCGCCGACCTGATCCAGGACCAGCAGGCCAAGAGCGTGGCCGACGTGCTGCTCAACAATCCCTCGATCCGGCAGGCACGCGGCTTCGGCAACTTCCAGGAGCTCTACATGGTGCGCGGCTTCCAGCTGGGCTCCGACGACATCTCCTACAACGGCCTGTACGGCATGCTGCCTCGCCAGTACGTGGCGTCCGAGCTGTTCGAGCGCGTCGAGGTTTTCCTCGGCGCCAGCACCTTCCTCAACGGTGCGGCACCGGCCGGCAGCGGCATCGGCGGGGCGATCAACCTGCTGCCCAAGCGCGCGCCCAGCGATCCGATCACGCGCGTGAGCGCCGGCGTGCAGAGCGGCGGCCAGGGCTACGTGGCGGCCGACATCGCGCGCCGCTTCGGCCCCGACCAGAGCACCGGCATCCGCCTGAACGCCGTGCGCCGCGACGGTGGCACCGGCATCGACGACGAGAAGCGCGAACTCAGCGCGCTGGGCCTGGGCTTCGACTGGCGCAACCGCAACGTGCGCATTTCGGCCGACGTCGGCTTCCAGGACCACGAAATCCGCGGTGGCCGTCCCAACGTGACGCCGGCCTCCAACCTGCCGATCCCGCGCGCACCCGATGCCAGCAGCAACTACGCGCAGCCCTGGACCTACGCGAAGGAACGCGACACCTTCGCCACCGCGCGCGGCGAGGTCGACATCACCGACAACATCACGGCCTGGGCCGCCGCCGGCGTGCGCCGCGGCACGGAGTCGAATGTGCTGGCCAATCCCACCATCACCAATGCCTTCGGCAACTTGTCGAACTACCGCTTCGACAACGTGCGCAAGGACGAGGTCAGCACCGGCGAGATCGGCCTGCGCGGCAAGTTCCAGACCGGCCCGGTCGGCCACAACGTCACCGTCTCCGCAGCCATGTACGACAACAAGCGCCGCAACGCCTACGCGCTGTCGACCGTCGGGGGGATCTCGGACAACCTCTACGCGCACTACGACTCCTACATGCCGCTGACCACGACCAGCCCCACGGCCGGCGGCTTCCTGTCCAATCCGCTGGTCCAGGCGCGCTACCGCTCGAAGAGCATCGCGATCGCCGACACCATGTCCTTCCTCGACGACCGCCTGCTGGTCACGCTCGGCGCACGGCGCCAGAACATCGACCAGGACACCTACAACTACGGCACCGGCCTGCCCCAGAGCGACTACGAGGCGGCGCGCACGACGCCGGTGGCTGGCGTGGTGTTCAAAGCCACCAAGGAAGTCTCGGTCTACGCCAACTACATCGAGGCGCTGCTGCCGGGAGAGACCGCGCCGACCCGGACTTCGTCGGGCCTGCCGGTGACCAACGCAGGCACGGTGTTCGCCCCCTACCGCTCGAAGCAGAAGGAGATCGGCGTGAAGTACGACGGCGGCAGCCTGGGCGGCAGCCTCTCTGCCTTCTCGACCACCCAGCCACAATACTTCGTGCAAAACGGCACCTTCGGCGCCAACGGCGAGCAGCGCAACCAGGGCGTGGAACTCAACCTCTTCGGCGAACCCGTCAAGGGCCTGCGCGTGCTGGGTGGCCTGACCTGGCTCGATGCCGAACAGCGCCGCACCGCCAACGGCGCCACCGACGGCAAGACCGCCATCGGCGTGGCCAAGACCCAGCTCAACATCGGCGGCGAATGGGACGTTCCCGGCGTGCGCGGCCTGGCGCTCAATGCGCGCGTGATCCACACCACGAAGCAGTACGCCAATGCCGCCAACACGCAGGTCCTGCCCGCCTGGACCCGTGTCGACGCCGGCGTGCGCTACCTGATGGACATCGGCAACGGCCGCGCACTGACGCTGCGCGCACGCATCGACAACCTGTTCGACAAGTCGTACTGGGCCTCGACCGGCGGCTACCCGGGCTCGAACTACCTCGTGCTCGGCGCCCCGCGCACCTTCTCGGTCAGCGGCACCGTCGACTTCTGATCGCCGTATGACAAACGGCCCCGGCGGCGCATGACGCGTCGCCGGGGCCGTTGTCGTTGAGGGCTCGCCTCAGCCCGCCTGCTTCAGATGCGCCTCCAGCGCATCGACGAACATCGCCGGCACGTCGAACCCGGTCTGCTCCGTGATCTCCTGGAAGCAGGTCGGGCTGGTCACGTTGATCTCGGTCACCGAGTCGCCGATCACGTCGAGGCCGATCAGCAGCAGCCCGCGCGGCGCGAGCGCGCGGCCCACGATCTCGGCGATCTCGCGGTTGCGCGGCGTGAGCGGCTGGGCCACGCCCTTGCCGCCGGCCGCGAGGTTGCCGCGCACCTCGGTGCCCTGCGGGATGCGCGCCAGCACGAAGGGCGCGGGCTCGCCCGCGATGATCAGGATGCGCTTGTCGCCCTCGACCACGTCGGGCACGAAGCGCTGCACCATGATGGTCTCGGCGCCGTCCTTGTTGAGCGTCTCGACGATGGAGCCGAGGTTCAGCGCGTCCTGCTTCACGCGGAAGATGCCCATGCCGCCCATGCCGTCGAGCGGCTTCAGGATGATGTCGCCGTGCTGCGCATGGAAGTCGCGCACCGCCTGCGCGCTGCGCGTGACCAGCGTGGGCGCGGTGAACTGCGGAAACTCCATGATCGCGAGCTTCTCGGGATGGTCGCGCAGCGCGCGCGGCTTGTTCACCACGCGCGCGCCCTCGCGCTCGGCCTGCTCGAGCAGGTGGGTGGCGTAGATGTACTCGGCGTCGAAGGGCGGGTCCTTGCGCATCAGCACGGCGTCGAAATCGGCCAGCGCCTTGCTCTCGACGATGTCGACGGCGTACCAGTCCTTCGGGTCGCCGGTCAGCGTGACCTGGCGCACCGTGGCCGTGACCTTGCCGCCCGACACCCACTGCAGGTCCTGCGGCAGGCAGGCCGCGATGCGGTGGCCGCGGCGCTGGGCCTCGCGCATCATCGAGAAGGTGGTGTCCTTGTAGATCTTGAAGTGATCGAGCGGGTCGGCCACGAAGAGGATGTTTTTCATCAGGAAGTCTTTCCGGCGCCCGGCGGGGCCGCCATGTTGCTGCTGTCGGTCGCGATGTTGCCGGAAGCGGCGAGGCCCTGGCCGGCCGGGGCTTTTGGCGGGCCCGGCCGGTTGCCCAGCCGCTGCACCGCGAGCGCGAACGCGCCCGCCACCACGCCCCAGAAGGCCGAGCCGATGCCGGCGATGGTCACGCCCGAGAGCGTGACCAGGAAGGTGATCAGCGCGGCCTCGCGGTGCGGCTCGTCGCGCACCGCGGCCGCCAGTCCGCCGCCGATGGTGCCGAGCAGCGCGAGCCCCGCGATGGCCGCCACCAGCTCCTTCGGAAAGGCCGTGAGCAGCCCGGTCACGGCCGCGCCGAACAGGCCGATCACGACGTAGATCGCGCCGCAGCTCACGGCCGCGGTGTAGCGCCGCGCCGGGTCCTCGTGCGCTTCGCGGCCCATGCAGATCGCGGCGGTGATGGCGCTGAGGTTGAGCGCGAAGGCGCCGAAGGGCGCGAGCACCAGCGTGGTCAGGCCGCTGATCGTGATGAGCTTGCTGACTGGCAGCTCGCCGTAGCCGGCGGCGCGGATCGCCGCCACGCCCGGCAGGTTCTGCGAAGCCATGGTGACGACGAACAGCGGCAGCGCCAGGCTCACGATCGCCTGCCAGTGGAACACCGGCATGACGAACACCGGCCAGGTCAGCGAGACATGCACCGCCGACCAGGCGAGCTCGCCGCGCGCGGCCGCGAAGGCGATCGCCACCAGCAGCGTGAGCGGCACCGCATAGCGCGGCAGCCAGCGCTTGCCCACGAGGTAGGTGGCCAGCATCAGCAGCACCAGCGGCAGCGCGGTCTGCGCCGCGGTGAAGGCCGCGAGTCCGAAGCGCGCGAGCACGCCGGCCAGCAGCGCCGAGGCGATGGCCATCGGGATCCGGTTCATCACGCGCTCGAACCAGCCGGTGGCGCCGGCCAGCACGATCAGCAGCGCGCAGACGACGAAGGCGCCGACCGCCTCGCCCATGCCATGGCCCGCGCCGGCCACCGCCAGCACCGCGGCGCCGGGCGTGCTCCAGGCGATCATCACGGGCTTGCGCCACCACAGCGAGGGCAGCACCGAGGCCAGCCCCATGCCGATGCCCAGCGCCCACATCCACGAGGCCACCATCTCGGGCGTGGCGCCGAAGGCCTGCGCGGCCTGGAACACGATGGCCACCGAACTCGTGAAACCGACGAGCACCGCGACGAAGCCGGCGGTGAAGGCGGAAAGGCTCAGGTCCTTGAAGAAACGCATCGCGCGATTGTGCCGGGCCGCCCGCGCCGGCTCGCCTCGGCCGAACGATGGTCAACAATTTTCGATCGATATGTCGACCATCGGGCACGCACCTTGCAGGCGGCCTGGGCATGACGACACGCTGGCCCGAACTGCTGCCCTCGCACGACCGCTTCGACTACCGGCCGATCACGCGCCGGCCCGACTACCGCTGGCCCAACGGCGCGCGGCTCGCGGTCTACCTCGGCTTCAACCTCGAGCACTTCGCCTTCGGCGACGGGCTGGGCGCCTGCCTCGGCCCGGCCTCGCCGCAGCCCGACGTGCTCAACCACGGCTGGCGCGAGTACGGCAACCGCGTGGGCGCCTGGCGCTGCCTCGAGCTGTTCGACGCGCTCGGGCTGCCCACGGGCGCGCTGGTCAACACCGCCCTGTACGACCACTGCCCGGAACTGGTGCAGGCGGTGGTGGCGCGCGGCGACGAGCTGATCGGCCATGGCCACAGCAATGCCGAGCGTCAGGGCGCGCTCGGCGAAGACCACGAGCGCGCGCTGCTGGTGCGCTGCCGCGAACGCATGGCGCGCGAGAGCGGGCAGGCGCCCGCGGGCTGGCTGTCGCCGTGGATCTCCGAGAGCCCGCTGACGCCCGACCTGCTGGCCGAGACCGGCTACGGCTACACGCTCAACTGGTGCCACGACGACCAGCCGGTGCGCATGCGCACGCGCGGCGGCGGCGCGATCTGGTCGGTGCCCTATCCGCAGGAGCTCAACGACATCCCGATGATCGTGGGCCGGCTGATGGACGCGAAGGACTTCTGCGCGATGGTGCTCGACAACTTCGAGGAGATGCTGCTGCAATCGCGCACCCAGCCGCTGGTGATGGGCCTCGCGCTGCATCCCTACATCGTGGGCCAGCCCTACCGGCTGCGCCATCTGCGCGGCGTGTTGACGCAGCTGGCGCTCGCGCGCGATCGCGGCGATATCTGGTTCACCACGCCCGGCGCGATCGCCGCGCACATGGCGCGGCTCGCGCAGGAACGGTCGGACGACTTCCGCTGAGGCGCGCGGGCCGGCCTCGCTCAGATCTCGATCTTCGACCCCAGCTCCACCACCGCGTTGTTCGGCAGCCCCAGGAAGGCCGCCGCGCCGCTCGCGTTGTGGTGCATCTGCGCGAACAGCTTCTCGCGCCAGGGTGCCATGCCGCTGCCCAGCGTGGGGATCACGACGTCGCGCGAGAGAAAGTAGCTGGTCAGCATCGGCTCGAGCTGGCAACCGCGCAGGCGCGCGTTGTCGAGCGCGCGCGGCAGGTCGATGTCGTTCTTGAAGCCGTAGTGCACGATCACCTGCCAGCAATGGCGGCCCAGCGGCTCGATCTCGATGCGCTTGTCCATCGGGATCCACGGCACCTCGTGGTTGCGCACGGTGACGAACAGGTTCTGCTCGTGCAGCACCTTGTTGTGCTTGAGGTTGTGCAGCAGCGCATTGGGCACCACGCCGGGCTCGGCCGTGAGGAACACGGCGGTGCCGTCCACGCGCACCGGCGGATTCTCGAACACCGAATCGAGGAAGGCCTTCAGCTCGATCGCATCGGAGCGCTGCACCTCGCCCATGAGGCGGCGCCCTTCCTTCCAGGTGATCATGAGCACGAACACCGCGCCGCCGATCACCAGCGGGAACCAGCCGCCCTCGGGCAGCTTGAGCAGGTTCGACGCGAAGAACATGAAGTCGATGAAGAAGAAGGCCGCGGTCGAGGCGATGCACAGCGCCAGCGGCAGCTTCCAGGCGTAGCGGATCACGAAGAAGGTCAGCACCGTGGTGATCAGCATGTCGGTGGTGACGGCGATGCCGTAGGCCGCGGCCAGGCTGCTCGAGGAGCGGAACATGACCACCGCCAGCACGATCGCCACGAACAGGCCCCAGTTGACCAGCGGGATGTAGATCTGGCCGGCCGTGCGCACGCTGGTGTGCTCGATGTTCAGGCGCGGCAGGTAGCCGAGCTGGATCACCTGGCGCGTGACGCTGAAGGCACCGGTGATGAGGGCCTGCGAGGCGATCACCGTGGAGGCGGTGGCCAGCAGCACCAGCGGGATCAGCGCCCACTCGGGCGCCATCATGAAGAACGGGTTCTTCACCGCCTCGGGGTTGGCCAGGAGCAGCGCGCCCTGGCCGAAGTAGTTGAGGATCAGCGCCGGCATCACCACGGTGAACCAGGCGATGCGGATCGGCGCCTTGCCGAAGTGGCCGAGGTCGGCGTACAGCGCCTCGGCGCCGGTCACGCACAGCACGATGGCGCCCAGCAGGATGAAGCTGGTGCCGGGGTTGTCCCAGATGAACTTGAGCGCATAGAACGGGCTCAGGGCCTTCAGGATCTCGGGGTGGTCGACGATGTGCCACACGCCGAGCACCGCCAGCGCGAGGAACCACACCACCGTGATCGGCCCGAAGAAGCGGCCGATGCCCGCGGTGCCGTGCTTCTGCACCGCGAACAGGCAGAACAGCACCACCAGGGTGATCGGGATCACGTAGTGCTTGAAGTGCGGCGACACCACCTCCAGGCCCTCGACCGCCGACAGCACCGAGATCGCCGGCGTGATGACCCCGTCGCCGTAGAACAGCGAGGTGCCGAAGATGCCGATCACCAGCAGCAGGTGGCGCAGCCGCGGCTTGTCGGCCACGGCGCGCGAGGCCAGCGCCAGCATCGCGACCAGGCCGCCCTCGCCCTCGTTGTCGGCACGCAGCACGAGCACCACGTACTTGAGCGAGACGATGGTGGTGAGCGTCCAGACGAACATCGAGAGGATGCCGTAGACGTTCTCGACGGTGAAGGGAACGTGGCCGTGGCCGAAGACTTCCTTGACGGCATACAGCACGCTGGTGCCGATGTCGCCATAGACGACGCCGATGGCGCCGACGATCAGGCCGGCGGAGAGGGATTTGGGGGCTGACACGAGGTCGATGGGAAAAGGGCCGGCGGCTCGCGATGACGACGCATCAGGTATGCCAGGGGGCGCGCATCGGCGGACGGTGGCATCCGTCGCGCCTCGATCCTCGCCCTCGCCGCCCTTTGATTTCCGTTGCTGTGGGGCCGCTATTCTGCCGTCACCCGCGCGGGCCGCAAACACGGCGCGCGGTGGGGGTCATTCGTAGACTTCGGCGTCCGGGTCGGTGGCTTCCATCTCGTAGCTGGCGGCGACCATCGCGAGCCGGCCGACCACGCCGTACATGTAGAAGCGGTTGGGCGCGCTGGCGCCGGGCTTGGCGCCGGGCTGCGGCAGGTGCGCGCTCTCGGAGAAGGCCAGCGGCACGAAGCTCGCGCCGGGCAGCTTGAGGTTCTCGTCGGGCGCACTGTCGGCATGCACGCGGTAGAAGCCGCCGACCACGTAGCGGTCCATCATGTAGACCACGGGCTCGGCCACGCCGTTGTGCACACGCTCGTTGGTCAGCACGCCTTCCTGCACGATGATCTCGCCGGGCTCGCGGGCACCGGCCGGCCGGGCCGCCGCGGCGCGCACCTTGCCCGCCAGGCCCTCGACCTCCTTGGCGTCGCGCACCGTCAGCACGCGCGGGCCCTCGGCGCCGCTCTGGCCCTTGACCACCACGAAGGGCTTCTCGTTGATGCCGTATTCCTTGTACTTGCGGCGCACCTTGGTCAGCACCGCGTCGACGTGGCTGGTCAGCACGTCGAGGCCGCGGCCCTCGGCCAGATCGACGCCGTCGGCGCGTGCGTAGATCGGGTTGATGAGCCAGGGATCGATGCCCAGCAGCTTGCCGAAGCGCTTGGACAGTTCCTCGTAGCTGTGCAGGTGGTTGCTCTTGCGGCGCACCGACCAGCCCGCGTGCAGCGGCGGTAACAGGTACTGCTCGTGCAGGTCCTCGAGGATGCCCGGCGTGCCCGCCGAGAGCGAGTTGTTCAGCAGGATGGTGCAGGGGTCGAAGTTCTTCAGGCCCAGGCGGCGCTTGGTGCGCACCACCGGCTCGAGCGTGACGGTGTCGCCGTGCGGCAGCTCGATCTTCTTGGGCGACTTGATCGCCGGATCGATCGAGCCCACGCGCACGTTGAGCCCGGCCATGTGGAAGATCCGCACCATCTGCGCCACGTTGGCCAGGTAGAAGGTGCTGTTCTTGGCGTTGTTCTCGGGAATCACCAGCAGGTTGCGCGCCTCGGGACAGATCTTCTCGATCGCGGCCTGCGCGGCCTGCACCGCCAGCGGCAGCATTTCCTTGGTGAGGTTGTTCCAGCCGCCGGGAAAGAGGTTGGTGTCGACCGGTGCCAGCTTGAAGCCCGCGTTGCGGATGTCGACCGCGCTGTAGAACGGCGGCGTGTGCTCCATCCATTCGAGCCGGAACCAGCGCTCGATGGCGGGCATCGAGTCGAGCACCCGCTGCTCCAGTTCGTTGATCGGGCCGGTCAGGGCTGTGACGAGATGCGGAACCATGCGGCGGCCTTCTTTGTTTTCTACTTAAAGGTATGCGGGATTCTAGGATTTGGGGACGCGCCCCCCGATGACAAGCACCACGGCCTACGTGGAATCCACACGCACCACCGACGCGAAGGGCACCGGACGGCGCCCGTCGCGCCCCCTCAGGTCCGGACTTCGCCCTGCCCCAGCACCACGTACTTGAGCGAGGTCAGCCCTTCGATGCCCACCGGTCCGCGGGCGTGGAACTTGTCGGTGCTGATGCCGATTTCGGCCCCCAGGCCGAACTCGAAACCATCGGCGAAGCGTGTGCTCGCATTGACCATGACGCTGGCCGAATCGACCTCGCGCAGGAAACGCTGGGCATTCACGTGGTCGCGCGTGACGATCGCGTCGGTGTGGTGGCTCGAGTAGTGGTTGATGTGCGCGATGGCCTCCTCGAGGCCCGCCACCACCTTGATGCTGATCACCGCGGCCAGGTATTCCTCGGACCAGTCGGATTCGACCGCATCCACCACCTTTGCTCCCGGATCGATAGCACCATCGGCGCGCAGGATCTGGGCCGCGGCCGGATCGCAGCGCATCTCGACGCCCTTGGCGGCGAAGATGGCGCCGATCTTCGGCAGGAAGTCCTCGGCCACCGAGGCCGCCACCAGCAGGCCTTCGGCGGCGTTGCAGGGGCTGTACTTCTGGGTCTTGGCGTTGTCGACGATGCGCAGCGCCATGCCGAACTCGGCCGTGTCGTCGACGTAGACGTGGCAATTGCCGTCCAGGTGCTTGATGACCGGCACCTTGGCGTCGCGGCTGATGCGCTCGATCAGGCCCTTGCCGCCGCGCGGAATGATCACGTCGACGAACTGGGGCATCGCGATCAGCTGGCCGACGGCCTCGCGGTCGGTGGTCTGCACCAGCTGCACCGCCTCGACCGGCAGGCCGGCCTCGGCCAGCGCCTCGGACACCAGCAGCGCCAGCGCCTTGTTCGATTCGATGGCCTCCGAGCCGCCGCGCAGGATGGCGGCGTTGCCCGACTTGATCGCCAGGCTCGCGGCCTCGATGGTCACGTTGGGACGGCTCTCGTAGATCATGCCGAAGACGCCGATCGGCACGCGCATCTGGCCGACGCGGATGCCGCTGGGCTGCTGCTTCATGCCGATGATCTCGCCGATCACGTCGGCCATGCCCGCGAGCTGCTCGCAGCCGAGGGCGACGGTCTCGATCACCTTGGGCCCGAGCTTCAGGCGATCGACCATCGGGGCCGACAGGCCGGCGGCCGTGGCGCGCTCGAGGTCCTTCTGGTTGGCCGTGGCGAGCACCGCGCCGGCTTCGCGCAGGCGCCGGGCCAGCGCCTTCAACGCTACGTTTTTGGTAGCTGCATCCGCTCGCGCCATGAGGGCGGCGGCCGTTTTTGCCTGCAGACCCAGGGTCTGCATGTGTTCGCTGACATTGAACGCGTTCATGGCCGGCATTTTCCCACGCCAACCCTGCGGGCGGCTGACGCCGGGAATTCAGGCGCGGCGCGGTGCCGCGGCGCCACCGTTGCCGCAGGCCCGGCACAGCATCAGCGCCAGCCGCTGCAGCGCCTGCCAGCCGCTGGCCGGCCAGTCGGGCTGCTTGAGGCCCTTGACGATGCCGTCGACCAAATGCGCCGCGCGCAGCAGCCGCGCCAGCATGCGGTCGTCGAGTCGCGGCAGCACGCGCTCGAAGGCGCGCTCGCGCGGGCCCCAGATGCGGTTCTCGCGCAGCGCCATCGGCAGCGGCCGGCCCGCGGCCATGGCGTCCTTCACGCGCTTGAGCGCGCGGATGTCCTCGGCCAGCGTGTAGTGCACCAGCACCTCGGCCTCGCCCTCGGCCTGCAGGCCGTCGAGCATGCGCGCCACGCGCTGCGGGTTGCCGCCGAGCACGGCCTCCGACAGCTTGAAGACGTCGTAGCGCGCGACGTTGTTGACCGCGCCCTCGACCTCTTCCCAGCCGAGTTCGCCGCCCGGATGCAGCAGCGCGAGCTTCTGGATCTCCTGGTGCGCCGCGAGCAGGTTGCCCTCGACGCGGTCGGCGAAGAACTGCAGCGTGCGCTGGCCCTCGTCGCCGGGCTTCACGCGCTGGCCCTGCAGCGCGAGGCGCTGCGCGATCCATTGCGGCAGCGCGGCGCGCTCGATCGGGTCGACCTGGATGCTGGCGCCGTTGTTCTCGAGCGCCGAGAACCAGGCGCCGGTGCGCGTGGCCTTGTCCAGCCGCGGCAGCATCACCAGCGTGAGCGTGCTGTCGTTCGCGGCCGCGCCCTCGGCGATCTGCTGCAGCGCGGCGCTGCCGTCCTTGCCGGGCTTGCCCGAGGGGATGCGGATCTCGACCATCTGCTTGTCGGCGAACAGCGAGAGCGAGCCGCCGGCCGCGAGCACCGCGCTCCAGTCGAAGTGCGCGCCGGCCACGGTGTACGAGCTGCGCTCGGTGTAGCCCTGCGCGCGCGCCGCCGCGCGGATGGCGTCGGCCGCCTCCTGCGCGAGCAGCGGCTCGTCGCCGTGGATCGTATAGAGCGGCTTCAGCCCCTTCTGCAGGTGGGCCGAAAGCTGGGCGCTGGCAAGCTGCATCGCGTCAGCGGCCGGTCACAGCGTCTTCACCGCCCCGAGGCGGCGCACCAGCTGCTGCGCGATGTCGATCTGCATGTCGCGGAACAACAGGTCGGCCTCGCCTTCCTTGGCCAGCGCATTGGTCTCGTTGAAGGTCAGGTCGCGCGTCTGCATGAGTTCGGTGGCCGCCAGCAGGTCCTTGCCGCCCTGCGCGTGCAGCCGGAAGCGCACCTTGAGCACGAGCTGGATCTCGCGCAGCAGGCCGGCCGAGTTGGTCGACACCACCAGCCGCTCGCGGTCCTCGCCGAGGATGTCGAGCACCGCCTCGGCACTCTTGTCGTCGCCCGGCAGCAAGGTCACCGTGCCCGCCGCGCGCAGGTTGCGGCGGACCTGATTGATCAGCGCCGAGTTGCCCGAGACCGCGATCGACTTGAAGGCGAAGACCGGCGGCTTGCGCAGCTCGAAGCCGCAACCGGCCAGGCCCAGCGAGGCGCCGCCGGCCGCCAGGCCCAGGAGGAAGCCGCGGCGCGGCAGCGAGACAGTGCGGATGTTCATGCTTGGCTTGTTCAAATGACCACGTTGACCAGGCGGCCCGGCACCACGATCACGCGCTTGGCGCTCGCGCCCGGCGCGAAGGTGGTGAAGTCCTCGCAGGCCAGCGCGAGCTTCTCGATCTCGTCCTTGGAGGCGCCGGCCGGCACCAGCAGCTTGCCGCGCAGCTTGCCGTTGACCTGCAGCATCAGCTCGATCTCGTCCTGCGCCAGCGCCTCGACGTCGACCGTGGGCCACGGCGCGTCGAGCAGGGCGCCGAGCGCCCGGTCGTAGCCGAGCTCGGTCCACAGCTGTTGGGCGATGTGCGGCGTGGCGGGATAGAGGCAGCGCAGCAGGATGCCGAAGCCTTCGTGCAGCGCGGCCGCGTCGCCCGCGCTGCCGTCGGACTTGAAGCCCTCGAGCGCGTTGAGCAGCTTCATCGCGCCCGACACCACGGTGTTGTATTGCATGCGCTGGTAGTCGTAGTCGACCTGGCGCAGCACGGTGTGCACCTCGCGGCGCAGCGCCTGGGCCGGCTTGCCGTAGGCCGGCTTGCCACCCGCGGCGGCCGCGAGCCCCGACTGCGCCGCGCCGAAATTCCACACGCGGCGCAGGAAGCGGTAGCTGCCCTCGACGGCCGCGTCGTTCCACTCGAGCGTGGCTTCGGGCGGTGCCGTGAACATGGTGTACAGGCGCGCGGTGTCGGCGCCGTACTTCTCGATCAGGTCCTGCGGGTCGACGCCGTTGCGCTCGCTCTTGCCCATCTTGCCGACGCCGCCGTACTCGACCTTGGTGCCGTCGGCCGCGGTGCCGCCGACGATGCGGCCCTGCGCGTCGAGCTCCGGCGTGACTTCCGAGGGCGGGAAGTAATCCTTGCCGCCCTTCTCGTTGCGCGCGTAGAAGATCTGGTTGAGCACCATGCCCTGGGTCAGCAGCTTGCTGAAGGGCTCGTCGGCCTTCACCAGGCCGAGGTCGCGCATCACCTTGGTCCAGAAGCGCGCGTACAGCAGGTGAAGAATGGCGTGCTCGATGCCGCCGATGTACTGGTCCATCGGCATCCAGTAGTCGGCGCCCTCGGCCACCATCGCCTGGTCGTTCTTCGGATCGCAGTAGCGCATGAAGTACCACGACGAGTCGACGAAGGTGTCCATCGTGTCGGTCTCGCGCCGCGCGGCCTTGCCGCACACCGGGCACACCACGCCGGCATGGAAGCCTTCGTGCTTGTTCAGCGGATTGCCGGAACCGTCGGGCACGCAGTCGGTGGGCAGCACCACCGGCAGGTCCTTCTCGGGCACCGGCACCGCGCCGTGCTCCTCGCAATGGATGATCGGGATCGGCGTGCCCCAGTAGCGCTGGCGGCTCACGCCCCAGTCGCGCAGGCGCCAAGTGGTCTGCAGCTCGCCCAGGCCCTTCTGGCCCAGCGCATGCGCCACGGCCGCCACGGCCTCCTTGTACGACATGCCGCTGAAGTTGTCGGAGTTGATGGTCACGCCGCGCTGCTTGTCGCCGTACCAGTCCTGCCACTTGTGATAGTCGAAGTGCGGCTCGTCGTCGACCAGCACCACCTGGATGATCTCGATGCCGTACTTGTTGGCGAAGGCGAAGTCGCGCTCGTCGTGCGCGGGCACGCCCATCACGGCGCCGTCGCCGTAGCCGATCAGCACGTAGTTGCCGACCCACACCGGCACCTGCTCCTCGGTGATCGGATGCGTCACGGTCAGGCCCGTGGGCACGCCCTTCTTCTCCTGCGTGGCGAGCTCGGCCTCGGTGGTGCCGCCGCTCTTGCATTCCTCGATGAAGGCCGCGACCTTCGGGTCGAGCGTGGCGGCATGCGCGGCCAGCGGATGCTCGGGCGCGACGGCGCAGAAGGTGACGCCCATGATGGTGTCGGCGCGCGTGGTGAACACGTACATGCGGCCGTCCTGGATCGGCTGGCCGTCGGCGCCCTGGATGTCATGGGTGAAGGCGAAGCGCACGCCCTCGCTCTTGCCGATCCAGTTCTCCTGCATCAGCTTGACGCGCTCGGGCCAGCCCGGCAGCTTGTGCTGGGTGTGCTCGAGCAGTTCCTCGGCGTAGTCGCTGATCTTCAGGTAGTAGCCCGGGATCTCGCGGCGCTCGACCGTGGCGCCGGTGCGCCAGCCCTTGCCGTCGATCACCTGCTCGTTGGCCAGCACGGTCTGGTCGACCGGGTCCCAGTTCACGACCTGGGTCTTGCGGTAGGCGATGCCCTTCTCGAGCATCTTGAGGAACAGCCACTGGTTCCACTTGTAGTAGCTCGGATCGCAGGTGGCGATCTCGCGGCTCCAGTCGATCGCCAGGCCCATGGCCTGGAGCTGGCCCTTCATGTAGGCGATGTTCTCGTAGGTCCACTTGGCCGGCGGCACGCCGTTCTTGAGCGCCGCGTTCTCGGCCGGCAGGCCGAAGGCGTCCCAGCCCATGGGCATCAGCACGTTGTAGCCGCTCATGCGCAGGTAGCGCGTGAGCATGTCGTTGATCGTGTAGTTGCGCACGTGGCCCATGTGCAGCTTGCCGCTGGGGTACGGCAGCATCGAGCAGGCGTAGTACTTCTTGCGGCTCGCGTCCTCGGTCACGCGGTAGGCATCGGCGGCGCTCCATTGCGCCTGGGCAGCGGACTCGACGTCGCTGGGTTTGTAGCTGGGGTTCATGACGGGGCTTCGGCAGGAGCCCGGCGCGGGGCGGCCGGGAAGGCGGATTATCGCGCCCCGGCCGCCGGGCTCCCGCCGGGCCGGGCCATTCAGCCGGCTTTGGGTGCCGGCCGCCGGTCGGGCGGTGGCGCGGGCGTCCATTCGTCGCCGTACAGCTCGGGCTCGGCATAGGCCTCGATGTTGGCGAAATGCCGCTCGAAGTCCTCGCGGTAGAACAGCCCCGCGATGCCCGCGGCCAGCCGCTTGGCGCCGTCGCTGATGGCCGGGATGTCGCCCGAGACCGTGCCGTGCGAGAGCGCGGCCGGATAGCAGAAGCAATGGATGCGCGCGAGCCCCGGGCACGCGTCCGCCACCCGTTCCTTGAACTCGAACACCGGGCCCAGGTCGGGCGAATCGGCCAGCTCCTGGTCCTCTTCGCCGGGCGCGGGCAGGTAGCGTTCCTTCCAGGTCCGCACATGGGGCGCGATGGCGGCGAACTCGGGGCGCGCGGCCCAGTCGACCTTGAAGCCGGTCGAGACGATCAGGAAGTCGAACTCGAAGGTCGCGCGCGGCGTCGCCACGCGGATCGCGCCGTCGCCGGCCAGCGCCACCGACTCGACCGGGCAGCCGAAGTTGAAGAAGGCGTTGGCGAAGCGCGACACGCGCAGGGTGCTGCCGTGCGGCGGCGGCACGTTGAGCCGGTTGATGTAGTGGCGCACGCGCCACTTGTTCTCGTCGGGCAGGTCGTAGTGCCCCTGGGTCAGGCCCGGCACGCCGGCGCCCTTGCCCTTGTTGATGCGCGGCAGGTCGAGACGGCGGATCAGCAGCTCGACGCTGCGCGCGCCGGCCTCCAGCGCGGTGGCGGCGCTGTCCATGGCCGAGGAGCCCGCGCCGATCACGCCCACGCGCAGCCCGGCGAGCCGGCCGTAGTCCATGGCGTCGGACGAATGCGCCCAGCGCTCGCGCGGCAGGCCGGCCACGAAATCCGGCACCGCCGGGCCGCCGAGGCCGTCGCGCCCGGTGGCCAGCACCACGCGGCGCGCGAATACGCGCTGCGCGCCGGCCGGCGGGCGCAGGTCCAGCTGCACCAGCGCCCCGTCGGCCACGGGCACGATCGCCATGACCGGGCAGTCGTTGCGCACCTCGAGCGCCATCACGCGCCGGTACCAGCGCAGGTAGTCCATCCATTGCAGCCGCGGGATCTTGTCGAGCGCGGCCCAGGCGGCGCTCCCGTGCTGGGCCTCGAACCAGGCACGGAAGCTCAGCGCCGCGAGCCCCAGCGCCGGGCCGGTGAGTTCCTTCGGCGAGCGCAGCGTCTCCATGCGCGCGGTGGTGGCCCAGGGTCCTTCGAACCCTTCGGGCGCGCGGTCGAACACCACGGCGTGGATGCCCTGGTGGGCCAGCGCGGCCGCCGCGGCCAGCCCGGCCTGCCCGCCGCCGACGATGGCCACGTCGAGCACCGCCTCGCCCTCGTGTTCGCAGGGCGGCATCCAGGCGCGGGCGCGCCAGCCCAGGATGTCGAGGTCGCGCGCGAGCCGGCGCTCGAGCGCGGGCAGGCCTTCGGCATCGGAAGCGTGGGGCGGGGAACCCGCGGCGGCGTGGGGAGTCGTCTCTGTCATGGAGGGCGTGCAGTGTAGAGAGTCGCGGGGCGCGCACGAGCGTACCGCTGGCCCGGATTTCGCATGCCACAATGATTTCAGACCAAGGGACAGCATGGGCAGCAGCAGCAACGGCAGCAAGAGCGATGACTGGTGGCGCGGCGCGGTGATCTACCAGATCTATCCGCGCAGTTTCATGGACAGCAACGGCGATGGCATCGGCGACCTGCCCGGCATCACGGCGCGGCTGCCGCACGTGGCCTCGCTCGGGGTCGACGCGATCTGGGTCTCGCCCTTCTTCCGTTCGCCGATGAAGGACTTCGGTTATGACGTGGCCGACTACCGCGCGGTCGACCCGATGTTCGGCACCCTGGCCGACTTCGACGCCATGCTCGCGCGGGCGCACGAACTGGGCCTGAAGCTCATCATCGACCAGGTGCTCTCGCACACCTCCGACCAGCATGCCTGGTTCGCCGAGAGCCGCGCGAGCCGCGACAACCCCAAGGCCGACTGGTACGTGTGGGCCGACCCCAAGCCCGACGGCACGCCGCCCAACAACTGGCTCTCGGTCTTCGGCGGGCCGGCCTGGCAATGGGATTCGCGCCGCCGCCAGTACTACCTGCACAGCTTCCTGGCCGAGCAGCCCGATCTCAACTTCCATTGCCCCGCGGTGCAGGACGCGCTGCTCGGCGAGGTCGGCTTCTGGTGCGAACGCGGCGTCGACGGCTTCCGCTTCGACGCCTGCAATCACCAGTTCCACGATGCCCTGCTACGCAGCAACCCGCCGGCCTCGGCGCAGTCGGTGGGCGAGGTCAGCACGGTGCGCGCCGACAACCCCTATGCGATGCAGCAGCATCTGTACGACAAGAGCCAGGGCGAGAACCTGCTGTTCCTCGAGCGGCTGCGTGCCCTGCTCGACCGCCACGGCGCGGTCGCGCTCGGCGAGGTCGGCGACGAGAACGCGCCGCCCGTGATGGCGCAGTACACCGCGCGCGACCGGCGCCTGCACCTGGCCTACAGGTTCAGCCTGCTGACCGCCGACCACACGGCGAAGCACCTGCGCCAGCAGGTCGAGGCGCTCGACCGCGCGCTCGCGGCCACCGGCGGCTGGGGCTGCTGGGCGGTGTCGAACCACGACGTGCCGCGCGTGGCCACGCGCTGGAGCGACGGCGCGGTGCCCGACGTTCGACGCAACCGCTTGTGGCTCGCGCTGCTGCTGTCGCTGCGCGGCAGCGCCGGCATCTACCAGGGCGAGGAACTGGGCCTGCCCGAGGCCGAGGTGCCGTTCGAGCTGCTGCAGGACCCCTACGGCCGCGCCTTCTGGCCCGAGTTCAAGGGCCGCGACGGCTGCCGCACGCCGATGCCCTGGCGCGGCGACGATGCGCAGGGCGGCTTCACCACCGGCACGCCGTGGCTGCCGATGTCGCCCGCGCACCTGCCGCTGGCGGTCGACCGCCAGCAGGCCGATCCCGACTCGATGCTGGCCTTCAGCCGCGCGATGCTGCATTGGCGCCGCGCGCAGCCATTGCTGCACACGGCCGCCATCGCCTTCTTCGACGCGCCCGAGCCGGTGCTGTGGTTCGAGCGGCGCGAGGGCGCGCGTTCACTGCAGGTCGTGTTCAACCTCGGCCCGGCACCGGTGTCGATCGTGCTGCGCGACGAGCTGCGGCCGCTGGTCGATGCACCGCTGGCCTCGAGCGCGACGCTCGGCGGCCCCGAAGGGCGCACGCTCGCGCTGGCGCCTTTCGGCGCCTTCTTCGGCGAGCCCGCCGCCCATCCCACCACCGATTGATTGGTCGCTCACGCCATGGCCCCGACGCAGTTGCCCGAAGCCGAAGTCCATGCGCTGATGCGCGCCGAGCACGGCAACCCCTTCGGCGTGCTCGGCCCGCACGAGACCTCGCGCGGCCTGGTGGTGCGTGCGCTGCTGCCCGGCGCGCAGGGCGTGACGGTGCTGCATGCGCGCACCGGCTGGCCGCTGGCCACGCTCGAGCGGCACGAGGGCTCCGACATCTTCGCGGGCCTGGTGCCCGCGGCCGAGGCGCGCATGGGCTATGCGTTCCAGGTCGACTGGGGCTCACACGTCTCGCGCATCGACGACCCCTACCGCTTTCCCTTCGTGCTCGGCGACACCGACATCTGGCTGCTGGCCGAGGGCACGCACCTGCGCCCCTGGGAGCGCCTGGGCGCGCACCTGCGCGAGATGGACGGTGTCAAGGGCGTGGCCTTCGCGGTCTGGGCGCCGAATGCGCGGCGCGTGTCGGTGGTCGGCGACTTCAACAACTGGGACGGCCGGCGCCACATGATGCGGCTGCGCCGCGAATGCGGCGTGTGGGAGGTCTTCGCGCCGCACGTGGCGGTGGGCGATGCCTACGAGTTCGAGATCCTGTCGGCGCAGGGCGAGCTGCTGCGCAAGGCCGATCCCTTCGCCTTCTCGTCGCGGCTGCGGCCCGACACCGCCTGCGTGGTGCGCCCGCTGCCGCCGGTCGCGACCATGCCCGCGGGCCGCGCCAGGGCCAACGGGCGCGACGCGCCGATCAGCATCTACGAGGTGCACCTGGGCTCGTGGCGGCGCAAGAACGGCCACGAATGGCTGGACTACATCGAGCTCGCCGACACCCTGGTGCCCTACGTGCGTGACCTGGGCTTCACGCACATCGAGCTGCTGCCCATCACCGAGCATCCGTTCGACGGCTCCTGGGGCTACCAGCCGATCGGCCTCTATGCGCCGACCTCGCGCTTCGGCACCCCGAGCGACTTCCGCTTCTTCGTGGCCGCGGCCCATGCGGCCGGGCTCGGCGTGATCCTCGACTGGGTGCCCGCGCACTTCCCGACCGACGCGCACGGCCTGGGCCGCTTCGACGGCACGGCGCTGTACGAGTACGCCGATCCGCGCGAGGGCTTCCACAACGACTGGAACACGCTGATCTTCAACTGGTCGCGCACGGAGGTGCGCAACTACCTCGTGGGCAACGCGCTGTACTGGCTCGAGCGCTACGGCATCGACGGCCTGCGCGTGGATGCCGTGGCCTCGATGCTCTACCGCGACTACAGCCGCGGGCCCGGCGAGTGGGTGCCGAACGCGCAGGGCGGGCGCGAGAACCTCGAGGCGATCGAGTTCCTGCGCCGCATGAACCGCGTGGTGGGCACCGAGCGCCCCGGCGCGGTGACGATCGCCGAGGAGTCGACCAGCTTCCCCGGCGTGACGCGCCCGCCCGAGGACGGCGGGCTGGGCTTCCACTACAAGTGGAACATGGGCTGGATGAACGACACCCTGGCCTACGCGGGCAAGGACCCGCTGTACCGGCCGCATCACCACCGCGAGATCACCTTCGGGCTGATGTACGCGCACAGCGAGAACTTCGTGCTGCCGTTCTCGCACGACGAGGTGGTGCACGGCAAGGGCTCGATGATCGCGCGCATGCCGGGCGACGAGTGGCAGAAGTTCGCGGGGCTGCGCAACCTGTACGGCTATCTCTGGGCCTATCCGGGGAAGAAGCTGCTGTTCATGGGCTGCGAGTTCGCGCAGGTGGCGGAGTGGAATGCGGATCGCAGCCTGGACTGGCATCTGCTCGAGCACGCATCGCATCAAGGGGTGCGGCGGCTGGTGCGGGATCTCAACAACGTGTATCGGCACTATCCGGCGTTGCACGAGCTCGACCATGAAGGGGCGGGGTTCGAGTGGCTGGTGCATGACGATACGGCGCAGTCGGTGTTTGCGTTCGTTCGGCGGGGGCGGGATGGGGGGTTTGTATTGGCTGTCTGCAACTTCACGCCTGTGGTTCGGCATGGGTATCGGTTGGGGGTGCCTTGTTCGGGGTCCTATCGGGAGATCATCAATACCGATGGGGTTGTTTATGGGGGGAGTGGGGTGGGGAATGGGGTGGTTGCCAGTGAGGCTTTGGCTTGGCATGGGAAAGTCGACTCGGTGGTGGTTGACTTGCCTCCCCTGGCTACGTTGATGTGGGTGTTGGTTTGAATTTGAGTTGTTTGCCTTGCGAAGGACAGTTGGCCGGGTCTCGCCCCGGCGGGCGACTTACTTTCTTTGTCTCGCCAAAGAAAGTAAGCAAAGAAAGGCGACCCCGCT